>NZ_JBWQOL010000002.1:0-802193 GCF_056591715.1 Maritimimonas sp. 2405UD52-3 | reverse complement strand
ATTAATTACTGCGGAATTCCTTCGCAGGAATTCACTTGAATTAATTAACTTCGTAGTACGTCGGAAAATCCGTTAGGATTTTCCGTAACTAACCATACACAAACCGTTGTAGCACATTATTAAAATCCAAAAATCAATGAATAAAACTATTACTTTTCTGTTGTTATTTGTAATCGCAATTAGTTCCTGTAAAACTGCTGAAAAGGAATTTGATAAACTGGAAATTGCAAAGCAATATTACAAGGCTCTTGATAATTCTGATAGCGCCGCAATGAAAATTTTATTGACCGATAGCCTTATAACTAAAGAAACTGATTATGACTACAGACAAACATTTTCAAAGAAAGAATATACTGAAGGATGGTTGAAATGGGATTCTGTATTTAATCCAACATACAAAATCCTAGAAATTAAACAAGAAAACGATATTGTTAAAGCGAAGATTTCAAAAATGGATAAAAGAATCTATCTTCTTCACGAAAAACCAACAGTCTGGAGTGCGATCATCAAATTCGATTCTGATAAAATATTAAGCATTGAAAGAACAAACGTGACATTCAATGATAAAACTTGGGTAGAAAACAGAACCAAGCTCCTAAACTGGATTGACGAAAATCATCCTGAATTAAATGGATTTCTAAATGGCCAAACTCAATCTGTCGGTATGCAATATTTAAAAGCAATTGAATTATATACAAAGAAAAAATAATGTGCTACAACAAAGAACTGAGTTAAAGTTTAAATAAACGATAAAATTAGGATACATTTAATAGATGCGACGGTATATCTTATTCAAGTAAAACTAAAATTTCTTAATTGTACTAATGATAAACTTTATTCAACCTCTTTTAAAAATTCAGATAAAGTAATCTTAAAATAGTCACATAGAGCTTTTAAAGTGCTAACGGTAATATTTCCTTTGCTAGTTTCTATTCTTGAAATGTGGATGCCTGTGTCATTATATACATCTTCTTGAGTTAAATTTTTTACTTCTCTCAATTCCTTTAATTTTGAAGAAATAGTTTTCAGTAATTTTTTGTTTTTCAGATGCTTTCCCATGCAATTGGAAAAGTCCAAATAAAATTACATTTTTGTAATGACAAATATGTCATTAAAATAATATATACATGTTTGATTTTGAAATTGTAATTAGTAATAATATTGACTCCTATATATCAGAATTATTGTTGAAGTATTGGAAAATTGAGCATGAACAATTTATTGGTTTAGAGACATTTCTTGGAGAAGAATTTGAAAGGGATTTAAAGATGGCATTGACCTGTGAGTATTCTTATGCGAATTTGAAGTTTGATCAATGCAGTTTTTGTCGTCTTCCATTCACCCGAAAAGTTTTTTCTAGGGAAGAATTTGTGAAAGAAATTAATAGTGAGGTTAAAAAATGTGAAGACTGCATTTTAAATTCTAAATTTTTTGAGGATGGGGATATAATTTTTAAGGAGCTTCCAAAGAAATTGTTTTCACCAGAAGAAATTAGATTAATGAATAAAATTAAAAGGCAAAGATTAATTAACGATATCTCTAGTTTAGCATATAATAGATCAGATGATATAGAAACTCCTTTTTTCTTTAGTTCCAATGTCTTCTAAATAATTTAATTTTAAAACAGAATTTCACAATAGCTTATTATGAATATATTAGAATTGCTTGATAAAGTGAATAAGGGTGTAACCGTAAAAGAGCTGGTTGAATTCAATGAGGAGTTTAAGATATCTAATAAAGATTGGTCTTTTATGTTGGGAATATCTACCAGTACACTTTCAAAGTATATCAGAAATAATAGAACTTTCAATCCGATAAAGTCAGAGAAAATCTTACTAATATATAATCTTTATAAAAAGGGAGCAGAAACCTTTGGGAATTTAGATAAGTTTAAAAAATGGCTTGAAACTGAGAACGTTTCATTTAACCACAAATCTCCAAAAACTCTTTTAAGTACATATACGGGTATTAATATATTGGAGGAGGCACTGCATAGGATTGACCATGGAATTTTTGCCTAGTATTTAATTGACATTTTAATTTCTACTCCAAGAGCAAATAGAAAATTAAAAACGGCTAGATTGAAAGATTAAAATAGGTGTTAATATTTAGTTCAATTATTAGAATATGTCTCAATTTTTTTGATCAATTCTTGATGCCTTCTTTCTGAAAAATTGACGTTTCAAGATTTTTTTAAATCGCCCAAAAAACTCTGATATCGTTTGAGTCTTTAGGACGCACTTTTTTTATTCAATATATAGTCTGAATCAATATTGCAAGTTTTTGTAAAACAATTATTTGTGCTTATTTTTAAGTATGTCATATATTATAAAATAACTACAAATAATGTTCAGAAAATTAGGAGGTCTTTATGACCCTAAAATCTACTACGGTCAAGAATTTGATGACTTACTTAAAGAGAAAGAAGTTTTAAGTTTTAATGAAGAAGAGCTAAAGAATTTTATTTCACTGGTAAGTGTTTATATACTTTGTGAAGATTATGTTGAAAAGACTGGAAATTTCAATTTACCCATAGAAATAATGTTATCTGATAAAAGCAGTTTGTTTAATGATATTAGGAACTATACTCTAAGGATTCTGAATAATATGAATGAGTTTGAAAAAGACTGGTTTAATGAATTGCTTTCAAAATATTATAAGAAGGGTAATCTGATTCAAGAGGCAAGCCTTAATGATTTTACCATGGAAGTTATTATAGAACCAATTCGTTTTATAAGAACTACAGATTTTGGAAACTTCATGATTCGAAAATTTGTAAATGATATTAAAGAAAAAATGGATTCTTCAAAGTTATTGGGGCTAAAACTGAATAAATTTTCAAAAAATGAATTTGAAACTTCTATAAAGGTTATAAAAGGTTTAGAGTCGCTCAGGTTCCAACTTAATACCTCTGAAATCAGAACAACTATATATGCGGTCCAACGCCTTTTAAATGGGAAATTAAATGAATTTCGTTCATATGATTTAGCGATGGATGTTATTAATAACCCCATTCTTTTTTTAAAAATTAAACAAGAGCTTTTTCAAAAAGTAGATCAGGTCATAGATATTATAATGGGAAGAGATAGGGGCACTGATTTAGATATCAATTCGGGATGGACAAGATAGAAATGCATAAAATTATTGAGTTTGAAAATTCATTATTAGGACTCCCTTCAGTATATATAAATAATAAGAAGTATTTTACATTTGAAGATGTTACAAAATTGATAAATGTTTATAAACAGGCGGGGTTAGCAGTACAAAAGCCTAAAGTTTCTTTAAGAGTTGGAATTATCGTCGTTTATGAGGAGTATTTGCAAAAAGGAAAACGAGGCGATTACAAATACGATTTTATATGTACTAGGGTTAATCATAGATTCAAAGTAACTCAAAAAGACAAAAAGAGGTTTCCTACCTTAAATCAAGCACATCCGGCGAACCCTTGCCTCACTTATGAAGATTATCCAAGACGAAAAGGCCAGTACAGAAGAGCCTTAGAAAGAATACTTGCAAATGCGAGTATGCTTATTGAAGTTGAAGAAGCAGTATTATCATTAGAAGTAATATATAATGAAGTAAAACAATGTTAAATGAAATTTTGGCACTAAATCTTGAGGTACCAAAACAAGCAAAATAGTGTAAGATAGCTTCTAAGTTTGTCATGTAATTCAAAAATATATGACATGAAAATAGTTATTTTAGACAAAGAAGGAATAAAGGAATTTGTTCCTTCAAACACTTCAGAAGAGAATTCAAATAGTTTTATTTCACTTTTCAAAAAAGAGTTTGATCAACTGACCAATAAGAAAGTTTCAACCACTAAAATTGATCTACTTACTATTACAGATGTAACGAAACTTTTTAAAACTACTAGGCCAACAATCTATTCGTGGATTGACCAAGATCTTTTGTTTCCTATTCGTATGGGAGGACGAGTTTATTTTGACGCTAAAGATATAAATGAGTTACTTGAGAGAAAGCGCCAAGCTTCATCTCAAGATGTTAAAATATCGGATATTAAAAAACTCTTTTAAGTCCATTGACTAATAACTGTTCAAGGAGCATTTACAATTTAAGACGAAGAGCAAGCCATGTTTTTGCTAGCAAAAACTATCTCACTTTGTTCGATGGCTTGTTGGGGATACTCCCCAAACCCCTAAAGATTATGGCAAGACCAAGAAAGAATATAGAGGATAAAAAAATCATTCAAGTCAACATAAGGTTTAATCTTCTTGACTATGAAAAGGTATGTGAATTAGCGGCTATTACCGGTTTAACGATTACGGATTTCATTAGAAAAAGTTCATTAGACAAAAGAATTAAGAGACCCTTAATTCATCCAATTAATAGGGAATTGTTAGTGCTCTTAAGTAAGTATTATAACAATCTGGAGGAGATAATAGAATGCCCTGGTTATATGGAATACAAGAACGACAATCTTATGTTTGAAATTCAAGCGGTGATAAGGTTGCTTACAGAGGTTAAATTGAACTTAATTAAAAATGATAGCTAAACAAATTAAAGGAACAAATTTTAGAGGGGTAATTGCATATAATGAACAATAGGTGGAAAGAAAAGAAGCCATTGTTCTTGGGTCCAATCTTTCTGGAAAAACAGTCAAGGATATTAGTAGAGAGTTTAAAATAATCAATCAGTTAAGGCCTAATTTAAAAAGGGCGGTATATCATGTATCTCTAAATCTACCTAAGTATGAAACAGTGGACGATGCTAAATTTAAGCGCATAGCTAAAAAGTATTTAAAAGAAATGGGCTTTGACAATAACCAATACATTATTTACAGGCATTTTGAAAGTGAACATCCACATCTGCATATAGTTGCAAACAGAGTAAAATACGATGGCGGAGTAGTTGATGACAGTCAAGATTATAAACGCAGTGAGAAAATAGTAAGAATATTAGAAATTGAATTTAATCTTAGTAGGCTTCAAAAGAGTAGAAAAAAGGAAAAATCAGTTTTAACAAAAGCTGAAATAGAAAAAACGTTGAGAACAGGTGAAGTACCTATTCGAACTAAAATGCAGCAAATAGTTTACAAACATATGCTGTATTCAAACACTTTTAGTGAATTTGTTTTCAAATTGCTTCAAGAAAGAATACATCCACAATTTAATATTAGTAAAACAACAAATAGAATTTCAGGAGTAAGTTTTATGATGGACAACATCATTTTTAAAGGAAGTAAACTAGGAAAGAAGTTTTCCTGGAATTCTATAAAAAATTATATCAGTTATGAGCAAAATAGAGACAGTACAATTATTCATAAAGTTAATGCAGGAATTACAGAATTTTCAAAAGCAGAACAAGAATCAATTCATAAGGATGCAATGGAAGCAAGAAGATCTTATGAAGCAGCTAGAAGAAATCAAAGAACGTCAAGGTTTGATCGTGAGCAACCAGGCAAAAATCAGCAAGAAAATAAAATGAAAAATACAACTGAAAAAAATAATGGTCAAAGTATGAGATATTCTAGATAGTAAATGATTAGTTAAAGATTACTCTTCCAATATTCAGCCATCTTGGAAATATGCTCTTTTTGAGTAGTTTTAACATATGAAAGGAATTGGCTGTGACTTTTATGAGAAGTTATCGCCATAATAGTTTTATCATCTATTTTTCCATAATGATTGGTGGCAAAGCTTCTTCTGCAAGTGTGAGAGCTAATTAATTTGTATTTCGGGTAATAACCCTTTTCTTTTCTGTTTGTTTCTGAATTTTTAAGGTTTCCTAGAATTTTTTCTGTAAACCCTGCTTTAAAGCAAAGCTCCTTTACATATTTATTAAACTTCTGATCGCTTATACTTTTAGGTACTTGGTTGTTCCTAGCTCTTAGTATTTGTTGTATCTGAGGATGGATGGGTATTTCAACATTTGATCCTGTTTTTTCGATGCTGTCTATTACAATAGTTTTCTTCGAAAATTGAAACTCTGATATTCTTTTTAGATCACTAATTCTTAGTCCCGTCCATAAACCTATGATAAAAAGATCTCTGACATTTTGGAGTTTTTTATTCTTAGCCAAATCTAGATTAAATAACTTTTCAATCTCTTTTTCATTTAAGTATGTGTCGATAGCTTCATCTCTTGAAAAGGTGAACCTACTATTTTCAAACTCATTGCTGATATCATAACCTTTAAGTCTTGCCTCTCTGAGGAATGTCTTTATTTGGCTAATATTTCTATGAATAAAAGTGTTTGAGTAATTGCAAGTTATTTTCAAGTAGTTAGTAAATTCTTTATGGAAATTTAAGTCGATTTCATTTAACTTTAGACTAACACCATTTACATTTTCAAAATTTGAAATATGATTTAGAGTATTTTGATATTTCTTTAGGGTTCCATTAGAGATAGGTTTTCCGGTTTTATGATTAACCCTTGATCTGGATTCTTCTATATATTCTTTTATAAAGGCTAAAAAATATATACTGCTATCATCATCACTATTAGGTCTTTTGTAAAATTCACTAATTACCTTTGTTAACCATTTTGAATCGATCTTTTGACCCTTTGAAAAATCATCGTTAAATCTAAAGATAATTTCATTTTTTAGATTATCTATCTTATCTCTGTAATGATTTTTTATTTGCATATTGACCGATGGTTTTAGATTCTGCATCTTATTGCTCCAGTAATTCGGATTAATTAATATATTGGATCGAGCATTACAATCTATCTGTTTGCCATGGTAAAATCTTACATTAATATTTGAAGGGTTTGATTTACTAATTATGTTAAACTTTATATTTGCCATATCATCAAATAATTTAGGACTAGAACCTAAAAATCCCCGACATATTCCCGAAAATTTGCTTTAATATACTTTATTCAAATTTACAATATTTTTTATTTGAATAAATAATTATCTGTAAATAAAGTGTTTATGATATATAAAAAATTAAATGAAGTTAAGTAAAATAATGAATTCTAGTCCTAGTGGGCCAACTTAAGCTGTCTTTTTAAGGCAGCTTTTTTGTTTTATTGTAGTAAGCAAAATGCAAGGTATATAAAAAGAAAAAACCAAGCTTACCCCTAGCTTGGTTTATTCATTTAGATTTGGTTAATCTTGGTTTGTTTAACTAATTCAAATAATAAAAATTTACTCTACTATTAATAAAACAACCCTAAGATTAAAATTCCCGAAAAGTTTTATTTTTTATTTAAAAGATGAAAAAAACCGCTAAAGAAATTCTTTAGCGGTTTTTGATTTTATAGTATTTTAATACTTATGCAGGTACTTCTACCTTAGCACTTTTTACAGTTTCAACAATTCTCCCAGCTACTTTATAAGGATCTGCATTAGAAGCAGGTCTTCTGTCTTCTAACCAGCCTTTCCATCCTTTTTCTACTGTAATAATAGGAATTCTGATTGATGCACCTCGATCTGAAACACCATAACTAAAATCAGAAACGTGAGCAGTTTCATGAAGTCCTGTTAATCGTTCATCATTAAATTCACCATATACCTCTATGTGTTCATCAGTTACTGGTCTAAAGGCTTCGCAAACTTTTTCATAAATTTCTTTACTACCACAAGTTCTAAGTAAAGTATTAGAAAAATTGGCGTGCATACCAGAACCATTCCAGTCTCCTTTAACTGGTTTAGGATGGTATTCAATATAATATCCATATTTCTCAGTTAACCTATCTAATAAATAGCGTGCTACCCAAATTTCATCTCCAGCTTTTTTCGCACCTTTTGCAAAAATTTGAAATTCCCATTGTCCTGGCGCAACTTCTTGATTAATTCCTTCAAAGTTAAGACCAGCTGCTATACATAGATCTGAATGTTCTTCAACAAAATCTCTACCCCAAGTATAGCGTCCACCAACAGAGCAGTAGTATTTACCCTGAGGGCCTGGGAAACCACCTCTTGGGAAACCTAAAGGTAAGTCTGTTTTAGTATCCATTAAGAAATACTCTTGTTCAAATCCAAACCAGAAATCATTGTCATCATCGTCAATTTTTGCTCTTGCATTTGAAGTATGTGGCGTGCCATCAGCATTTAAAACCTCAGACATTACCAAATATCCATCTTTTCTATAAGGATCTGGAAAAATTGCTACAGGTTTTAATAAACAGTCAGAAGAACCACCTTCAGCCTGTTCTGTTGAAGAACCATCAAAAGACCAAATAGGGCAATCTTCTAATTTACCGCTAAAGTCATCTTCAATTTTCGTTTTACTTCTCATGTTTTGAGTTGGCTCGTGTCCATCTAACCAAATGTACTCAAGTTTTGCTTTGCTCATTGTTAACTTATTTTAGAAATCAAGCACAAAAATAATTTTTTTGAATAAACCATCCTTATTTCAGGGGTTAAAATATTGGTTAATAATAAAATTTTATCAACACCCTAAAAAAAGAGGGGTAAAAAATAATTTTTCGCAAAATCATTAGCTATTTTTGTCATTTGTTAAAAGGTTAATAAGCTTAGGTATGTCGAAGATAAGATTTAATGCACTTCAGGAGGCTTTAAACAGAAAGCCATTAGAAATTAATGAATTAGGAAAACGATCGGAATTTTTTGGAGCGAATGTTTTTAACGAGCATGCCATGCGTCAATATATGACAAGCGATGCATACAATAATGTGCAGAATGCTATTTTTAAAGGAAGTAAAATTGATAGAAAGATTGCTGATCAAGTAGCCTCATCCATGAAAGCTTGGGCATTGAGTAAAGGAGCAACACATTATACACACTGGTTTCAACCTCTAACTGGTGCGACAGCGGAAAAACATGATGCTTTTTTTGAAACAACAACAAATGGCCGTGCTCTAGAAAAATTTGGTGGAAACCAACTGGTTCAGCAAGAACCAGATGCATCCAGTTTTCCACATGGTGGTATTCGTAATACTTTTGAAGCAAGAGGTTATACAGCATGGGATCCTACTTCTCCGGCATTTATCTACGGCACTACTTTATGTATTCCTACAATTTTTGTTTCGTATACAGGCGAAGCATTAGACAATAAAGCACCATTGTTAAGAGCATTGCAGGCTGTTGATCACGCTGCCACAGCTATTGCAAAGTATTTTGATAAAAATGTCACCAAAGTAAATGCTACTTTAGGTTGGGAACAAGAGTATTTTTTAATTGATGATGCCTTAGCAGCTTCTAGACCAGATATTACATTAACGGGTAGAACCTTAATTGGTCACTCACCTGCCAAAGGGCAGCAATTAGATGATCATTACTTTGGTTCTATACCTAATAGAGTGATGAGTTTTATGCGTGATCTTGAAAATGAATGTATGCTATTAGGTATCCCCGTAAAGACAAGACATAATGAAGTAGCTCCAAATCAGTTTGAAGTGGCTCCTATTTTTGAAGAGGCGAATCTAGCGGTTGATCATAATTCATTGTTAATGGATATTATGGGTAAAGTGTCTAGACGTCACTCTTTTAAAGTACTCTTTCATGAAAAACCTTTTGCAGGTATTAACGGATCAGGAAAACATAACAATTGGTCACTGTCTACAGATACAGGGATAAATTTGTTAAGCCCTGGGAGTACACCTATGAAGAATTTACAGTTTTTAACATTTTTTGTGAATACCATTAAAGCTGTACATGATTATGAAGAGTTAGTAAGGGCTTCTATTGCTAGTGCAAGTAATGACCATCGCTTGGGAGCTAATGAGGCACCACCTGCCATTATTTCTGTGTTTATAGGTTCGCAATTATCTTCAGTATTAGATGAGTTAGAACATGTAACCAAAGGAAAATTATCGCCACAAGAAAAAACAGAGCTTAAATTAAACATTATTGGAAAGATACCAGAAATTTTATTGGATAATACCGATAGAAACAGAACATCTCCTTTTGCCTTTACTGGGAATAAATTTGAGCTGCGTGCGGTAGGAGCATCGTCTAATTGTGCAGGACCTATGACAGTAATAAATACTTTAGTTGCAAAGCAGTTAAAAGAATTTAAAAAGGAAGTTGATGTATTGATTGATAAAAAGAATCTTAAAAAGGATGAAGCCGTTTTCAACGTCTTACGCGAATATATCAAAGCTTCTAAAAGAATCAGATTTGAAGGAGATGGTTATGGAAAAGAGTGGGAAAAAGAAGCTAAGAAAAGGGGGTTAAGTAATCATAGAACAACACCTGAAGCTCTTAAAGCTCAAATTTCTGATCAAGCGATTTCTTTATTTAAAGAAATGGGCGTTATGAATGAAGTTGAATTAAAAGCACGATATGAAATAGAACTGGAAGCATATACACTGCGTATTCAAATTGAAAGCAGAACCCTAGGAGATGTGGCTAGAAATCATATTATACCTACAGCTGTTCGTTATCAGAATACCCTAATTGAAAATGTAAAAGGACTTAAAGAAGTATTTGACAAAGACTTTAAAAAATTAGCGGCTGAGCAAATAGATTTGATAGAGAATATCTCAAATCATATTGCGGAGATTAATTCAAAAATTAATCTAATGATCAGTGAGCGTAAGAAAGCCAATACATTCAATAGTCAAAAAGCAGCTGAAGCCTATTGCAATAAAGTAAAACCTTATTTTAATGAGATACGCTACCATTGTGATAAATTAGAAATGATGGTAGATGATGAGTTATGGCCACTAACAAAGTACAGAGAAATGTTATTTACAAGATAATTTTTCATTAGTCAAAAGATTTATAAATCCCATTTCATTTGTTTTATTGAGATGGGATTTTTCTATCTTTAGCATCCTTAAAATATTTATGATGAAAAAACTTTTTTTAATTACATTATACTTTTGCTCATCAATAATAGTGGCACAAAATGCCAAGACTAATAAAATGATTGATGACATAGAAAGCAAAGTTATAGAGTGGCGCAGGGATTTTCACCAGAATCCTGAACTGTCAAACAGAGAATTTAAAACTGCCGAAAAGATTGCCAAGCATTTAAACAGTTTGGGCTTAGAAGTACAAACAGGCATTGCTCATACAGGTGTTGTTGGTATATTAAAAGGTGCTAAGCCCGGCCCTGTGGTAGCATTAAGAGCCGATATAGATGCGCTTCCTGTAACTGAGCGCACGCCTATTCCTTTTGCTTCAAAAGTTAAAAGTGTTTATAATGGTATTGAAACTGGGGTTATGCATGCTTGCGGCCATGATACACATATTGCCATTTTAATGGGAACAGCGGAAGTACTTAGTAAAATGAAAAAGGATATAAGAGGCACGGTTAAGTTTATTTTTCAGCCTGCAGAAGAAGGAGTGCCTCCAGGTGAAAATGGAGGGGCTAAAATGATGGTAGAGGAAGGAGTTTTAAAAAGCCCAGATGTTGATGCAATTTTTGGCTTGCACATCAGTGCTGGTATGACAGTTGGTAACATTTCTTATAGGCCCGCTGGTATTATGGCGGCATCACAAAGATTTGTTATTAAAGTAAAAGGTAAACAAACGCATGGTTCACGTCCATGGGGTGGTATTGATCCCGTGGTAATATCAGCTCAAATTATCAATGGTTTACAAACAATTGTAAGCCGTGATACTGAATTAACAAAAGAAGCGGCAGTAATTTCTGTGGGATTGATTCGTGGAGGTGTTCGTAACAATATTATTCCAGAGGAAGTTGAGATGATAGGAACTATTAGAACACTTGACTATGATATGCAGAAAAAGCTAAATGACGAAATGAAAAAGCGGGTGCCTGCAATTGCCAAAGCCTTTGGTGGTGATGCTACTATAGAAATAGATAAGGGCTACCCAATTACCTATAATGATATAGCATTGACTAATGCTATGCTTCCATCACTTCAAAAGTCTGCCGGTAAAGAAAATGTACATTTAATAAATGCTATTACGGGCGCTGAGGATTTTTCATATTTTCAGAAAGAAGTGCCGGGTTTGTATTTTTTTCTTGGCGGAAAGCCCGTTGATGTAAAACCTGAAGATGCAGCCTCACATCATACCCCTGATTTTTTTATTGACGAAAGTGGTATGAAACTAGGCGTTAAAACATTTATAAATTTAACATTAGATTATTTAAATAATAAGAAATAAAAATGGGATTTTTTAGTAAACCTGAATTTGGAGATGTAGAAGCATATTTGCAAAAGGGTGCAGTGGTTCTTGATGTAAGAACAGATGCTGAGTACGAAGAAGGACATGTGGAAGGATCTAAACATATAATACTAGACTATTTGCCTGATCATTTAGATGAAGTAAAGTCATGGAATAAACCAGTAATTACCTGTTGTAGAAGTGGTGCTAGAAGTGGAAGAGCAGAAGAATTTCTAGCAGACCATGGTATTGATGTTATTAACGGAGGCCCATGGCAAAATGTAGATGAGTATATTGAATAAACTAACTACCTATTTTCTGGTAGATTCTCTTATTATGAGTTCTGTGTCAATAACTGTAGTTTCATAGCTTATTTCTTCTTGACTTTCTATTCGCTCAATAAGTGAATTAACAGCATTTTTGCCAAGGTCTAACGGGTGTTGACTAACCGTAGTTAATGAAGGTGAAGACAGCCTTGCTATTTTATTGTCTGTAAATCCTACAATAGCAACATCTTTTGGAATGGTTAATCCTTTTTTATGGGCTACACGAATTGCTGAAGCAGCTGCGGTATTATCTGTAGCTAATATGCCGTCAAGATCTTTATTTTCTTCAAAGAGCTTAGAAATAACTTCTTCATATTCTTTTTTGTGATGAACACTTGCTAGCAGCGGTTTATTTTTATAACCTGATTGTTCAGACAATGCTTTTTCATAACCTTTAGATCGTAGTCTTCCAATTTCTATATCATCTATAGCACTTACTAGAGCAATCTTATGGCAACCAATACGTAATAAATGTTGCGCAGCCTTATAAGCCGCATTTTGATCATCAATGATTACCTTATCACAGTTTGATATATCTTTTGAAACCCTGTCAAACATAACAATCGGGTAGCCATCATCTATTGCATCTTTAAAATGCGAACTATTTTTTAGCTTTTGGGTTTCTTTTGCTACTGAAAGAATTAAACCATCTACACTTCCATCACACAGCAAATTAATAGAATCTACCTCTTTTTGATAGTGATTATTTGATAAACAAATAATGATTTGATAACCTTTAGTATTTGCCTCTTCTTCGATGCCTAAAAGCACCTTGGCAAAGAAATAGTTAAGAATATTAGGAATAATCACTCCTATGGTTCTTGTCTGTTGGTTCTTTAAATTTAAAGCAACCTTATTGGGTTTGTAGTTGTATTTTTTTGCTAGCGCTTGTACTTTTTGTATCGTTTTTTCATTGATTTCATAGCTATTCTTTAAAGCTTTAGAAACTGTAGAAATTGATACATTTAATTCATTGGCAAGCTGTTTTAATGTTACTTTATGATTCACGTAGTTTATTCAATTTTAAAAGTCATTACCGGGCGAAGTGCATGATTTGCCAGGTCTTTTCCTATATTATCACTAAATAGTTGATATAAACCACTGCGTCTGTGTGTGTTAATGGCAATGATATCAGCATCTATTTCACTGGCAAAATTTAAAATGCCCTCTTCAATGGTTTTGTCACTGTAAATATTCAAAGAATAATTGTCAATATCAAAACCATTCACAAAAGATTTTATACGCTCATTAATTTTTCGCGTAGGCTGAAAGTTATAAATGGTATTTATAAAGAGTAAATGTAATTTGGCACCAAATAAATTAGCATACTCTATAACACTTGGAAAAGTGCTCTTACTTTCATCACTAAAATCAGAAGCAAATACAATATTCTTTGCCTCAAAATCATCAAGATCCTGCTTTACAACTAATACAGGAATGTGGGAGTGTCTAACTACTTTTTCAGTGTTTGAGCCAACAAGCATTTCTTTAAGCCCGGTAGCACCTTGAGAACCCATCACAATCAAATCAGCATTTCGTTCTTTACTCTCCTCAATAACGCCTTCAAAGGCTTTGTGAAATCGTACAGCTTCAATTACGGTAAGGCCTTCAAAAAAAGGTAATGCCATAAATTTTTCAAACTCCCTGTGTATCCCTTTCATATAATAAATATTCTGAGCTCCACCTTGCATACTGCCACTACTGGCAGGGTCAATAGTGTCTGGTGGTATGTCAAACATATGTAATAATACAATTTCGCTATTGGTTTTTCTGGCAATACTGGCAGCCACTTTACTGGCATATTGAGCTTCTTTAGAAAAATCAATCGGAACAAG
This sequence comes from Maritimimonas sp. 2405UD52-3, assembly GCF_056591715.1. Classification (NCBI taxonomy): domain Bacteria; kingdom Pseudomonadati; phylum Bacteroidota; class Flavobacteriia; order Flavobacteriales; family Flavobacteriaceae; genus Maritimimonas; species Maritimimonas sp. 2405UD52-3. Next base: position 788,016 of record NZ_JBWQOL010000002.1, on the reverse strand, counting down.
AATTTTATTCATGGTTTTGCTTTTTTGATTCCCATAAATATATAAATATTAACCATATAATTCAATCATTTTTGCCATTATAAGAGAAGTTTGTATATTTGCACCGAAAATAACGAGGTTATACAAAATGGAGGGGACTAAAGTCCCCTCTTTTTATACAAAAAATGAACAGAGAAACCGTACAAAAATTAGTGGATGAAGCTATATCAGAAAACAGTCGATTGTTTTTGATAGACCTTATTATTTCTACTGATAATAAGATAACGGTAATTGTTGATGGTGATGACGGAGTGCCTTTAAAAGAATGTGTACGAATAAGTCGTCATGTAGAGCATAATCTTGATAGAGAGAATGAAGATTTTTCATTAGAAGTAACCACACCCGGAGCCACCTCTCCTTTTGTAAATAAAAGGCAGTATAAAAAAAATATAGGAAGGGTGATCAAGGTTAGGGCAGAAGAGGAAAATTTTGAAGGTAAATTAGTTTCAGTAAATGAAGAAGCAATTACTTTAGAATGGAAATCTCGAGAGCCAAAACCAATTGGGAAAGGCAAAATTACCGTTGCGAAGCAAGCAACGTTGAAATATGATAGTATAAAAGAAGCAAAAGTGAAGATAATTTTTTAATTTGATAGTGAAATGGAAAACATCGCGTTAATTGAATCTTTTTCTGAATTCAAAGACGATAAAAGTATTGATAGAGTAACGCTAATGGCGATACTTGAAGACGTGTTTAGAGCCGCGCTGAAAAGAAAATATGGGTCTGATGATAATTTTGACATTATTATTAACCCTGATAAAGGAGATTTAGAAATATGGAGAAACAGGATAGTCGTAGAAGATGGTGAAGTAGAAGAACCTAATGAAGAAATTTCGTTATCAGACGCGCGTAAAATAGAACCTGATTTTGAAGTAGGGGAAGATGTGTCAGAAGAAGTAAAGTTAACAGACTTAGGAAGAAGAGCTATTTTGGCCTTACGTCAGAATTTAATTTCTAAGATTCATGAGCATGATAATACAAATATTTTCAAGCAATTTAAAGACCTAGAAGGAGAAATCTATAGTGCAGAAGTGCACCATATCCGTCATAATGCTGTGATTTTACTTGACGACGAAGGTAATGAGATTATTTTGCCTAAGAGTGAACAAATACGTTCTGATTATTTTCGTAAAGGAGAGTCTGTAAGAGGTATTATAAAGTCGGTTGAGTTAAGAGGTAATAAGCCAGCTATTATTCTATCTCGTACATCACCAGATTTCTTGACTAAATTATTTGAACAAGAGATTCCTGAGGTATTTGATGGATTGATTACCATAGAAAGAGTAGCACGTATACCAGGTGAAAAAGCAAAAGTGGCTGTAGATTCATATGATGACAGAATTGACCCTGTAGGAGCTTGTGTAGGTATGAAAGGATCTCGTATTCATGGTATTGTTCGAGAATTGGGGAATGAAAATATTGATGTGATTAATTTCACTAAAAACGATAAGATATTTATCGCTAGAGCTTTAAGCCCTGCAAAAGTAGTTTCAATGGAAATTAAAGAAGCAGCTGAAGGCGAGAAGTCAAGAGTAGATGTATATCTAAAGCCAGAGGAAGTGTCTAAAGCAATTGGTAAAAATGGTGTGAATATCCGTTTAGCAAGTCAGTTAACAGGCTATGAGTTAGATGTACAGCGTGAAGGTATAGAAGATGAAGATGTTGAATTAACTGAGTTTACCGATGAAATAGAATCTTGGGTAATTGATGAATTGCGTAATGTTGGTCTAGATACAGCAAGAAGTGTTTTAGAACTAGACGTAAATGATTTATTGAAAAGAACAGATCTTGAAGAAGAAACGATTCTTGATGTTCAGAGAATTCTTAAAGAAGAATTTGAGGATTAATTGAGCAATAAAAGGTTTGTTATTCGACAAAAAATAAGAATAGAAAAGATTAAATAATTGTATGGCTACATTAAGGCTAAATAAAATTTTAAGAGAGTTAAATATATCTTTAGATAGAGCGGTTGAGCATTTGACCAAGAAGGGTTATGAGATTGAAGCACGTCCAACTACTAAAATTTCTGATGAGGTATATAATGTTCTTTTAGATGAATTTCAAACCGATAAAAGTAAAAAAGTTGCTTCTAGAGAGGTTGGCGAAGAAAAGCGTAAAGAAAAGGAAGCGCTTCGTATAGCTCAAGAAAAAGAACTTGAAGAAAAGAGGTTAAGAGAAGAAGCAAAAGAGGAAGTTTTTAAGCCGGAAACTGAGAAGTTAGCTGGGATAAAAACTGTAGGTAAGATAGATATTGAACCAAAAAAGGAAGCAAAAGCAGAAGAGGTTGAAGAAAAACCTGTTGAAGTTAAAAAAGAAACTCCTAAGGTTGAAGAAAAATCAGATGAACCTGAAAAAATTCAGACAAAGTATCAGAAACTTAGCGGGCCAAAGCAAGTAGGCGAAAAGATAGACTTGAAAAAGTTTGAAAAGCCTAAGAAGAAAACTGATGATAAGCCTAAGGAAGAATCAAAAGATACATCAGCCAGAAGAAAAAGGAAACGTATAAGCAAACCCGTTAGTTCTGGAAATAGGTTTAATAAAGATAATTCAAGAGGTAGAGATAAATTTGATAACAGAGGTAAAGGAAGAAAATCAGTTGTGAGGGAGGAGCCGTCTGAAGAAGATGTGCAAAAACAAGTACGTGAAACTCTTGAGAAATTACAAGGTAAAAAGTCTAAAGGTAAAGGTGCTAAATATAGGAGAGAGAAAAGAGATTTACACCGTCAACAAACAGAAGCGGAACAGCAACAAGCTGCTGAAGAGAGTAAGATATTAAAAGTTACTGAATTTGTTACCGCAAATGAAGTAGCTACAATGATGGATGTGTCTGTTACTCAGATTATTTCAGCATGTATGTCATTAGGAATGATGGTAACAATGAACCAGCGTTTAGATGCTGAAACCTTATCCATTGTTGCAGAAGAATTTGGTTATCAGGTTGAATTTGTTGATGCTGAAGTTGAAGAAGCCATTGAAGAAGTAGAGGATACTGAAGAAGACTTAAAACCCCGTGCACCAATTGTTACGGTTATGGGTCACGTAGATCATGGTAAAACATCTTTATTAGACTACATACGTAATGCTAATGTTATAGCAGGTGAATCAGGTGGTATTACCCAGCATATTGGTGCTTATGCAGTTGAACTAAAAGACGGACAAAAAATAACATTTCTAGATACGCCAGGTCACGAGGCCTTTACAGCTATGCGTGCTCGTGGTGCTCAGGTAACTGATTTAGTGATTATTGTAATCGCAGCAGATGACTCTATAATGCCGCAAACTAAAGAAGCAATTAGCCATGCTCAAGCCGCTAATGTGCCTATTGTGTTTGCAATTAACAAGGTTGATAAGCCAGATGCCAATCCTGAGAAAGTAAAAGAAGAATTGGCAGGTATGAACTTGTTAGTTGAAGATTGGGGAGGTAAAGTGCAATCACATGATGTTTCTGCAAAAACAGGACAAGGTGTTGATGAATTGTTAGAGAAAGTATTACTTGAAGCTGAATTGTTAGAGTTGAAAGCAAACCCTAATAAGAATGCTACTGGTACCGTTGTTGAAGCGTTATTAGATAAAGGGAAAGGGTACGTAACTACTATACTGGTTGAAGCAGGTACTTTAAAAATAGGTGACTATTTATTAGCAGGTAAAAATAGTGGTAAGGTAAAAGCTATGCATAACGAGCGTGGTAATTCCTTAGATGAAGCTGGTCCATCTACTCCGGTTTCAATATTGGGTCTAGATGGAGCTCCACAAGCAGGCGATAAGTTCAATGTTATGGATGATGAGCGTGAAGCAAAACAAATTGCTGCTAAGCGTTCTCAGTTGTCGCGTGAGCAATCGGTAAGAACACAACGTCATATTACCTTAGATGAAATTGGACGTCGTATAGCATTGGGCGACTTTAAAGAATTGAATATTATCTTAAAAGGTGATGTTGATGGTTCAGTTGAGGCATTAACAGATTCACTACAAAAATTATCTACTGAAGAAATTCAAGTAAATATTATCCATAAGGGTGTTGGTGCTATTACTGAATCTGATGTATTGTTGGCTTCGGCTTCAGATGCCATTATTGTAGGGTTTAACGTACGCCCAATGGGTAATGCGCGCGAATTAGCTGAAAAGGAAGAAATTGATATCAGAAATTACTCTATCATTTATGATGCTATCAATGATGTGAAAGATGCAATGGAAGGTATGTTATCCCCTGAAATGAAGGAGGAGATTACTGGTAATGCAGAAATTAGAGAAACGTATAAGATTTCTAAAATAGGTACAATTGCAGGATGTATGGTTACTGATGGTAAGATTTTTAGAAACTCTAGAGTACGCATTATTAGAGAGGGTGTTGTTGTATTTACAGGAGAACTGGCTTCGTTAAAACGTTTTAAAGACGATGTAAAAGAAGTGGCTAAGGGTTATGATTGTGGTATACAAATCAAGAATTATAATGATATTAAAGAATTAGATATTATTGAAGCTTACCAGGAAGTAGCCGTTAAGAAGACATTAAAATAATAGATTTTTCAAAGAAGCAACTAAGCCCAAACAATTGTTTGGGCTTATTTCATTTATAGTATGGCTATTTATCAATCCTCAGTCAGAAATGCATAAATAAGTATATTTGCCGCATAAAAAAAGCAACTTTACAACGAATTAGCAATGAAAAAGGCGCTGTATTATTTCTTATTTTTTCCGATCTTTCTTCAAGCTCAAATCAACGAAAGCGACACACTTAATATAAAAGCTCAACTTTCCTTAACGGGTTTCTGGCAGGGCGGAAATGTGGAAACACTGATTTTTAGAGCAAAGTCAGATTTGAGCGTTAAACCATGGAAAAAATGGGTTTTTAAAACCCAAAATTCTTACGTATATCAAGAATTTGGAAAAGAAAAGGCGGATGAAGATATTTTGAGTCTCAACTTTTTATATTTCAATCCTGAACGAAAGCTATATCCATTGGTATTAGGGTTTGTAAGTACCAATTTTAGGAGAGAGATTGATTTGCGTTATTTAATTGGAGCAGGAGCTACGTATCAGGTCTTTAAAAAGAAAAAAGATTGGCTTAAATTTTCGCTTACATGCGAATATGAAGAGACTGATTTTGACAATACAACTTTCAATCGTTCTGAGTATAATGGTGATGATTCTATCAATACACTAAGAGGCACTATTTGGGTAAATGGTAAATATCACCTGTTTAAAAATAGACTGATTCTAAACCATGAGAGTTATTTTCAACCTTCATTAAGCAGAAGCAATAACTACCGTTGGCAGGCAGACCTAGGCTTAGAGCTACCCATTTGGAAGTTTTTGAACTTTAAAGTAAACTACTTACATACATTTGAAAGCGTTGTAGTAGAAGATCAACAACAAGAAGATCAATTTTTAACTTTTGGTTTTACCCTGAAAAGCTACTAGGTGCTGTTAGCAGTTTTTTGAAATAAATTGGTCAAGGGTATGAAAGTTTCTTAACTACTCAACGACTTACCCAACTAACTGTTAACTTAATTTAATTCACAAAAAATGAGAAAATTTCTAATGCTAGTGGCACTTATAAGTGTTATTGCATGTAAAAAAAAGGAAGAGAAGCCTGAAGAACCTAAAAAAGAAGAAGTAGAACAAGTGGCAGAAGCTACTCCTGAAATTGATTATGCTAGTTATGGTATGAAAAGCGAAGATGCCCCTAAAGGTCTAGAAAAAGGAACCAAAGCACCGGAAGTAAACTTAACCATTGATGGTAAAGAAATAGCGTTAACCGATCTTTATAAAGATCAAAATGTTGCAGTTATTTTTTATAGAGGTTATTGGTGCCCCGCGTGCAACAAACACCTTTCTGAATTTGCAACCAGAGCAAAAGAGTTAGAAGACAAAGGTGTAAAATTAATTGCAATAACTCCTGAAACACAAGAAGGTGTAGCAAAGACAAAAGAGAATACTAAAGCTGATTTCACAATTGTTTCAGATGTTGATGGTACTATTCAAAAAGCTTTTGATGTAGACTATGGCGTTACAGATGATTATGTAAACAAGGTAAACGAAAAGCTAAAGGTTTCTATTTCAGAAAATAATGGAGCAGCTAACGCACAATTACCAGTACCAGCTACGTATGTAATCAATACAGAAGGTGAAATTATATATGCACATTTTGACCCTGATTATCATAAAAGAGCTAGTATAGACGATATTTTAGAAGCTATTTAATTAGCTTGTCTATTGGCTGCCAACAGCAAAAAAACTAAAGCCACTCATTTGAGTGGCTTATTTTATTGTTTAATCTCTTTAGCTTCTACAGCTTTGGTATTGTTTGATCTGTCTATATCCGCTAAGCGTTGGGATGGGTCTATTTCAACAGATTTTATAGGTTTTGGTGTTTTAAAAGAATAAGAGGGTTGCACCCAAGACCAGTCATCTAATCTCTTTGCATCTGTTGGTTTACTACCATACATCATACGTAACGGAATGTAAAAATCTTCAGAAGTGCCATCAGTATATTCAACTTTTACATCTAAAGGCATGGGCAATTTGCTGTTATTTTTTAAAGTTACTTCATTATTTGAAATACTTTCTACCGCATAATCTATAGTATTTGTTGTCTGAGTCCAATAGTTTAAAAACCAGTCTAATTGAATTCCTGAAACTTTTTCTGCAACTCGTTTAACGTCATTAGGTGTTGGATGTTTGAATTTAAAATCTTCAAAATATTTTTTAATAGTTTTCTGCAGATTTTCCTCTCCAATAATATACCCTAGTTGTGTTAGAAATAGTTGCCCTTTACTATATGCCGATATGCCATAAGCCATGTTCAATCCAAATCTGTCAGCGTGCAATGTTTGAGGCTCTTCAACTCCTGAACGGGCCAAATAGGTATAGTTTCTATAAGCACCTTCATGGGGATTTTCCTTTTTCTGATCCATTACGGTATTCATTGCCAAACTAGAAACATAAGAAGTAAATCCTTCGTCCATCCACTCATGTTTTTGTTCATTGGTAGCCAATAAAAACTGAAACCACGTATGTGCCAATTCATGTGCCGTAACACCTACCAGGCTACCAAATTTACGCTCACCAGTAATTAAAGTGCACATAGCATATTCCATACCACCGTCACCACCTTGAATGACTGAATATTGTTTATAAGGATATTGACCGATGTTTTCATTAAAGAAAGTCAAAATCTCAGCAGTTTTTGGTTGTAAGTTTTTCCAATTCTCTAAATATTTCTCATCGAGTGTCTTTTTATAGAAAAAATGAAGGTCAACACCATTTTCACCTTTTATTTTATCATGAATATACTCCGGATCTGCAGCCCAAGTAAAGTCATGAACCTTAGGAGCTTTAAAGTGCCAAGTAAGTTTTTTAGTTTTCTTTTTATGCTTTACTTCTTTATCAGAATAGCCATGACCAATTTCATTAGGGTTCTGTAGATACCCACTTCCACCTATTGTATAATTTTTATCAATGGTAATTTTTACATCAAAATCCCCCCATACACCATGAAATTCTCTCCCTATATAAGAGTTAGCATGCCAACCTTCAAAATCGTATTCTACCATTTTAGGATACCATTGAGCCATAGATAAGGCCACACCTTCTTTGCTATTTCTTCCTGAACGACGGATTTGTACTGGTACCTGTCCTAAGAAGTCCATATCAAAAGTGACTTTTTCTCCTGGTTTAATAGGCGTATTCAAGTTTACCTTTAAAATGGTGCCAATGGTTTCGAATTCTATATCTTGACCATTTTGCTTTAAAGAATTTACTTTTATAAAACCAATCTCATGAGGTTGTAATTTTGATATTCTACTTTCTTTAATAGGATTTTCTTTAGTACCTACATTGGTAGTCATTCTACCATCAGGATCCTGAATGTTCTGCAACCTTATATCCATTTCACTACCAGGTTGGAAAGCATTAAAAAATAGATGATAAAAGACTTTATCAAGTGTATCTGGAGAATTATTGGTATAGACTAGTTTTTGTTTTCCATCATATTGGAAATTGTCAACATTCATATCAATTTCCATGGTATAATCAACATGCTGTTGCCAATAGTCTGCACTTTGAGATGGTGCTATAAAAGGAAGCGCCAAAAGCACTAAAAAGTAGATGTTCTTCATGTTAGTAATGTTTGTTAAGCAAGATACCAATATCAATATTGATACCAAAAAAAAGCACTTTCAAATTTTTGAAAGTGCTTTCCAATTATATAGTAAATTATCTTATTTTGACATTTTGTGAGCCAGTACTAATGCATTGTAAGCATTTAGAATACGTCCAGAAACAGAAAGATCAACAAAATTTATTTTCTCATCTTTTGTGCCTGGTTTAATAACTTCTCTATTAAATTCAATACCAGAATCCATGATAATATGTTTTACCTGACTAGCCGTTAAGTTAGGATAATATGAACGGACTAACGCAGCTACACCAGCTACTTCTGGAGCTGCCATTGAGGTTCCTTGATTTTGACCATAAGTGTCTTTAGGCAATGTAGAATAAATCTCCATACCCGGAGCAAAAATATCTACATTCTTCTTACCGTAATTTGAGAATCCTGCCGGCAATTTTTCGTTAAAGAAACGAGACATGGCACCTACAGTAATCACATTATCAGCAATCTCATTTACTTTATCTTTTGCATCGTTCGGAAAATTATCATCAGTATCCATATTTTCATTGCTATTTCCTGCTGCATGTACTAATAATACATCTTTTTCAGCCGCATATTTAATGGCATCAAACACCCATTCTGCATTAGGTGAGTAGCTTTTGCCAAAGCTCATATTTACAACTTTAGCACCATTGTCAACGGCGTAACGAATGGCTAAGGCTATGTCTTTATCATATTCATCGCCATCTGGTACCGCCCTAAGTGCCATGATCTTTACATTTTTTGCTACACCATCCATTCCAATACCATTTCCTCTTTCTGCTGCTATAATTCCTGCAACGTGCGTTCCATGACTTTCTTTGTCTTTTGAACCTATAACGTATCCGTTTCCATATACTTTATCATTAATATCATATGGATCATCACCTGCCAAACGACCATTGAAATCAACCTTGTACTGTGCTTCCAACTGATTCTTATAGTGATTTACGGCTTCATCTAATTGAGGTAATGCGCTCTTAACAGTTTCACCGGCATTCATAATATTCATGATGATCATCTTACCTTGCATTAAAGCAGGCTCAGCCAAAGAGACACCATTAACTTCATTCATATCATAGGTCTCTTTTCCTAAAACCTTTTGAAGAGTATCATTAGCTTTAACAACAAAATCTTTAATGGCCATGTATTGCTGCATTTGATCTGAAGCATTTGCGCTTTTTTTGTCAACAATCCCTTTAAGTTTTGAATACAACTTGAAGTCTTCTATATCGGTTTCAGCAATCGCGGTAGAATCCTTTCCATCAAAACGAGGCATCCATTTTTGTACAATTCGTGTCAATTCTAATTGCTCAGGATTAGCTTGTCCTTTTTCACCACCTAAAAAGTTCCAACCATGAATATCATCAACATATCCATTATTATCATCATCATTTCCATTGCCTGCTATCTCATCTTCATTTACCCAAGTTACATCATCTAGATCTTCATGTTCTATATCAACGCCAGAGTCAATAACTCCAACAATCACAGTTTTACCTTGTTTGCCTTCTAAGAAGTGATAAGCCTCTTTTAAGCTCATGCCAGGAATAGAATCCTTAAAAATATCAGCATGTGGCCATGCGTTTATTTCTGCTTCACTTAACTCCGTTTTTTTGGCAACAAGACTATCAGTCTTTGTAGTAAAAGTTATTTTCTCTACTACATTTTGTTCCGTTGTAGTATTAGAAGTTGTGGTTTTTGAAGTAGCACAACTTACAAAGAATACTATAGCAGTCATTGCTATAGAAATTGATTTTAAAATCTTCATAAATATTTAGTTAAATAGTTCATTAAATGTAAAAGTTTCTTTTAATCTGACACCCTTTTCAGTATGTTGAACAGTGCATAATTCATTGTAAGCATCGTGTTCTAAAAAAAGGTAGTACTCGTTGCTAGCAGCGTTATCTAAAAATCGTTTTTTCTCGTTCAAAGTCAATAAAGGGCGTGTGTCATATCCCATAACATATGGTAAAGGAATGTGACCTACAGTTGGTAATAGATCAGCCATAAAAACAATGGTTTTTCCTTTGTAATTAATTTGTGGTAACATTTGTTTTTCCGTATGACCATCAACAAACAAAATGCCAAACCCTAATTCAGATGTAGTTAGATAATCTTCATTAGGTAGTTCAACAAAGTTTAATTGCCCACTCTTTTCTATTGGGATGATGTTTTCAGTCAAAAAAGATGCTTTTTCTCGTGCATTAGGTTGGATAGCCCATTGCCAATGCTCTTGATTACTCCAGTATTTAGCATTTTTAAAGGCAGGTTCATAGCCTGTTTTATCTTTGTTCCATTGTACACTTCCACCGCAGTGATCAAAATGTAAATGTGTGAGAAAAACATCCGTAATATCATCTCGGTGAAATCCATGATCAGCCAAAGACTTTTCAAGTGAAAAATCTCCCCACAGATAATAATAACCAAAGAATTTATCTGATTGTTTATTACCCATTCCTGTATCAATAAGAATCAAACGATTTCCATCTTCAATAAGCAAGCTACGCATGCTCATTTCAATCATATTATTGACATCTGCAGGATTGGTTTTTTGCCATAAAGACTTTGGTACCACACCAAACATGGCACCGCCATCTAATTTAAAATTACCGGTCTCAATTGGGTAAATATTCATAATTGGGCAAAAAAGTTCACAAATATGCTGAAAATAAGCTGAATAATCATTAAATAATACAAAAAAACCTCACCAATTTGGTAAGGTTTTTTGAGGCGTCGAGCGGATTCGAACCGCTGTACAAGCTTTTGCAGAGCTCTGCCTAGCCACTCGGCCACGACGCCATTTCTAAAGGGCTACAAATTTAACTAAATTAACAATTTAGGCAATAAAAATGCTAAATATTATCGCTTCTTAGTCATCTTAATTGTTACCATGGCCACATTACCACCAATAGGCGGGTTTAATTTAGAAACTGCTACAGTTGCTTTTTTTACCATAAGAATCTCATTCAATATTCTCTCAAGAATTTTGTCGGCTACGGTTTCAAGTAATTTTGTCCGTATTGACATTTCTTCTTTCACAATTTTGTTTAGGTGAACATAATCCACGGTGTCACTTAATTTATCTGTTTTAGCAGATTCTGATAAATTGGCTTTAACAGCTAAATCAACACGATATTCTGAACCTATTTTACCTTCTTCATCCAAACAACCGTGATAAGCGTATAATCGGATATTTTTAACTTCTATGAGTCCCATGTGGTAAGAATTTTGGCAAAGATAGGATTCTAAATAAAACCAAATTCAATCAAATCATTTTCTTAAATTTAACCTCAAATCTTCTATTTATGAAAGCTCGCGAACAATTCATACTAATATCACTCGTAACAATTATTTCAATTGCAGTTGTCTCTTTTTTCTGGAAACCAATGTTATGGAGCTTAATTTTAGTTGTACCACTTTTTTTTATGGGTTGGTATGATGTACTGCAAACAAAGCATACGATACGACGCAATTTTCCATTACTAGGAAGGTTTCGTTATGCATTAGAATCTATCCGCCCTGAGATCATGCAATACTTTGTTGAGACAGATACTGAAGGACGACCTTTAAATAGAATATTTAGGTCTTTAATTTATCAACGCTCAAAAAAAGTTAATGACACAGCACCTTTTGGTACTCAGATGAATGTATATCGTTCAGGTTATGAATGGATGGATCATTCAATGTATGCCAAAAATAGCCCTAAAGAAATAGGAGAATTTCCGCGTGTTTTGATTGGCGGAAAGGATTGCAAGCAACCCTATTCTTCAAGTTTATTGAATATCTCAGCTATGAGTTTTGGTTCCTTAAGTAAGAACGCTGTGATGGCTCTTAATAAGGGTGCTAAAATTGGAAAATTTGCACATAACACAGGTGAAGGCGGTGTGAGCCCCTATCATTTAAAACATGGTGGAGATCTTATTTGGCAAGTAGGAACTGGATATTTTGGCTGCAGAGATGAATATGGAAATTTTAGTGAGGAAGGATATAGAGAAAACGCTATCAAGTCTGAAGTGAAAATGATAGAGTTGAAAATTTCACAAGGAGCAAAACCAGGACATGGAGGAATTTTACCAGCTAAGAAAAATACTGAAGAAATCGCAAAAATAAGGCATGTAGAACCGGGAGTGGCAGTGCACTCTCCTCCTTCTCATACTGCTTTTTCTAATCCTGTAGAGTTGATGCAGTTTATAAAAAGACTACGAGATCTTTCTGGTGGCAAGCCAGTAGGTTTCAAACTTTGTGTTGGTAAAAAACAAGAGTTTATAGATATCTGCAAAGCAATGCTTTCTTCAGGAATTACTCCCGATTTTATTGCGGTAGATGGTGGTGAAGGAGGAACAGGTGCAGCTCCGGTAGAGTTCTCAAATTCTATTGGAATGCCACTACGTGAAGGATTGGTATTTGTGCATGATACATTGGTTGGATTTGACCTAAAAAAAGAGATCAAAATCATTGCTGCTGGTAAAATTATTACCGGTTTTCATATGGCAAGAGCCATAGCTTTAGGTGCAGACGTTTGTTATAGTGCCAGAGCAATGATGCTTTCTATTGGTTGTATACAAGCATTATTATGTAATAAAAATACCTGTCCTGTTGGGATTGCAACGCAAGATAAATCATTAATGAAAGGCTTAGTAGTTGAAGACAAGGCACCTAGGGCTGCTAATTTTCATGAAGAGACAATTCGTAGTTTTTTAGAAATGGTAGCGGCATCAGGTCTAAATGGCGTTGATGAAATACAACGAAAGCATATTAACAAACGAATGGGAATTAGCAAGATTGTAAAGTATGATGAAATGTATCCAGAAATGGAAGTAGGATGTTTATTATCTGAGGCAACTAGGCCTGAAGACTATAAGCAGTATTTTACAGAAAAAGAATTGGCTGTTTTAACCTAGTAATTTGCATCTTCAGGATATTTCGTCATAAATTCTTCAACTTTTTCTACCATATTTTTACTTCCACAGAAAAAAGGAACACGCTGATGTAGCTCAGTGGGCTTGATATCCATGATACGACGATAACCATCAGTACATTTACCGTTAGCTTGTTCAGCTAAAAATGCCATAGGGTTACATTCATAAAGTAATCGTAATTTCCCTTGTGGTCCTACTGAACTACTTGGATAAATATAGATACCTCCTTTGATCATATTCCGATGAAAATCAGAGACCAGAGAACCTATATAACGTGCTTTATAAGGTCGGTCATCTTCTTCCATCTGACAGTATTTTAAATAATCTTTTACACCTTGAGGAAAATGTACGTAATACCCTTCATTAATTGAATAGATAGTACCGTCTTCTGGGAATTGCATGTTAGGGTGCGATAAATAGAAGGTGCCTATTGCTGGGTTCAAAGTAAAACCATTCACGCCATGTCCTGTAGTATATACTAACATGGTTGAAGTACCATATACTATATAACCAGCAGCTACTTGTTTATTGCCTTCTTGTAAAAAGTCCTCAATTTGAACTGGAGTACCGGGCTCAGTTACTCTGCGATAAATTGAGAAAATAGTACCTACAGAGACGTTTACATCAATATTTGATGACCCGTCAAGTGGATCGATCAATACTACGTACTTACTACTATTGGCTTTATCACTTCCTGAAATTCTTACAAAATCATCTTCTTCCTCACTGGCTATACCACAAACAATTTGCCTATTAATAAGGCGCTTCATGAAAACATCGTTTGCGTACAAGTCTAGTTTTTGTTGATCTTCTCCTTGTACATTCGTATCACCGGCATCACCTAATATATCAACTAAACCAGCCTTATTTACTTCATGATTCACAACTTTCGCAGCAAGTCTAATAGAGTTTATAAGTCTAGAAAGTTCTCCTGAAGTGTACTTAAACTGTTTTTGATTACTAATAATAAATTCACCAAGGGTACTGTGTTTTTGCATAGTATGTATTGATTTTGGTAGTACAAATATCGTTTTTCTCCCTCTAAAACTATAACGTTTTCGTGATACTTTTAAAAAGTTTTTTACATTAGCTAGCCTTTAAAATTCAATCAGTATGAACTTCAAAATAAGAAAGGGTGTAGAAGAAGATGTGCCTGCTATTTATAGTCTTATCAATGAATTGGCTAACTATGAAAATGAACCTGATGCGGTAAAGATTACAGTTAAGGATTTATTAAATGATGGTTTTAAGGAACAGCCTGAATTCGAATTCTTTGTTGCTGAAGTAGAAGATAAAATAGTGGGGATGTCCCTATATTATAAGCGCTATTCTACTTGGGAAGGTAAATCATTACATCTTGAAGATTTAATTGTTAATGAAGCATTTAGAGGAAAAGGTATTGGCAAAGCTCTATATACAAAAGTTATGAAAACGGCTTATGAACAGGAGGTTAATAGAGTAGAGTGGGAGGTTATTGACTGGAATAAACCAGCGATTAGTTTTTATTTAAGTACAGGAGCATCAATGATTGAAAACTGGAATCTTTGCCAAATGAATAGAATGAATCTGAAAGTTTTTTTAGAAAAAAATGAGAGTATTTAAGTTTGGCGGCGCATCCATAAAAGATGCTGATGGTATTAAGAATGTTGCGAAAGTATTGCAACAAGTAGGGTATGAGGATGTTTTTTTGGTGGTCTCCGCCATGGGTAAAATGACCAATGCTTTTGAAAAATTGACCCAAGCTTATTTCGAAAAAACGAATGAGGTTGATGCTATATTAGAAGAGATTAGAACATACCATGAAGTCATTATTAATGACTTATTTGAAGATAAAAGCACACGCATCAAAGACAAAATAAAAATTTATTTTGCTCAGCTTTCTTCTTTTTTTGCTGAAAACACCTCTGATGATTATGATTATATCTATGATCAGGTGGTGAGTCAGGCAGAATTGATCTCAACTACCATAGTAAGTAAATATTTAGATAGCGTTAATATTCCTAATACGTGGATTGACGTCAGAAGTTATATCAATACCAATGACGATTATCGCGATGCCAAGGTAAATTGGCAACAAACTGAGGAGAATATTAAGAGTTCAATTTTAAAAAATGGTACTTTATATATCACTCAAGGATTTTTAGGACGAGCCGATAATATGCATACTACCACTCTTGGTAGAGAAGGATCTGATTACACTGCGGGCATTTTTGCCTACTGCTTGAATGCCGATAGTGTTACCATTTGGAAAGATGTGGATGGAGTATTGAATGCAGACCCAAGATATTTTAAAGAAGCTTCATTACTACAAAAAATATCATATACTGAAGCTATTGAATTGGCATTTTATGGGGCTTCAGTTATACACCCAAAAACCTTACAGCCGTTACAAAAAAAGGAAATTCCTTTATATGTAAAATCATTTGTATACCCTGAAAATGATGGGACAACAGTAAGTAGAGGAGAGCCTATTCACCCTGAACAGCCTTGTTTTATTGTAAAGAAAAATCAGGTGCTACTGTCAATTTCATCGCTTGATTTTTCATTTATTGTTGAACGCAATATCAGTGATATTTTTGCATTGCTGCACGAGCATAAAATGAAAGTAAACCTATTACAAAATTCGGCGATTAGCTTTTCAGTGTGCTTAGAAGATAAATATCATTTATTTGATACGTTGGTAAATGAATTAAAGAATAAATTCAAAATTGACTTTCATAAGAATGTTTCATTGTATACTATAAGGCATTTTACACAAGATGCTATTAAACAAATTGAAGAGGGTAATGATTTGTTATTGAAACAGTTAACCCAAGACACTGTTCAGGTAGTAATTGCCTAGAAATATCTATATTTGATAGCCCCAAAAAAACCTGATGAGTTTAGTATCTGCCAAAGAAATAGCCAAAGTTATCCATTTTGAAAAGTATGGTGTTTTTGGAACTTTTTTTGGCTGGCTTATGCTGAAAATTCTCAGAATATCCAGATTAAATCGCATCTACAATAAGCATAAGGATAAAAAAGATATCCAATTTTTGAATGCTATCTTGAATGAGGTTCAAATTCAATTTGAAATACCTGAAGAAGATTTGAAACGCATTCCAAAAGAAGGCGCCTTTATAACTATTTCTAATCACCCACTTGGTGGTATTGATGGTATTTTGTTATTAAAACTCCTAGCTGAAAAGAGACCAGATTTTAAAATCATTGCTAATTTTTTGCTGCACAGAATTGAACCTCTGAAGCCTTATGTAATGCCCGTTAATCCTTTTGAGGACAGAAAGGACGCACAATCAAGTGTTACAGGTATTAAAAATGCTTTATTGCATTTAAGAGAAGGTGCACCTCTAGGTATTTTTCCGGCTGGTGAAGTATCTACATATAAAGATGGTAAATTAATTGTTGATAAACCTTGGGAAGAGAGCGCTATCAAGTTAATTCACAGGGCCAAAGCACCTATTGTTCCTATTTATTTTCATGCGAAAAACAGTAGACTGTTTTACCTGCTCTCAAAAATCAACGGAACGCTAAGAACTGCAAAGTTACCTTCTGAACTACTCACTCAAAAAAGTAGGATAATTAAAGTTAGAATAGGTAAAGTTATCCCTGTAAAGGATCAGGAAGAGTATGAAAATATAGATGATTTTCATGCATTTATACGCAAAAAGACCTATATGCTGGCCAACCCATATCAGCCTGAAGGCCGTTTGATCAAAACACCAAATTTGAAATTGCCAAAATACCCCAAGCAAATTATAACTCCAGTTTCTACTGAAATGATGGTAGCTGAAATAGAAACTTTAAGAAAGAAAGATACACGATTGTTAGAAAGTAAAAACTATGAAGTTTTCTTGGCCGATAGTAAGGATATGCCAAGTATTCTTCGTGAAATTGGAAGGCTTCGAGAGATAACCTTTAGGGAAGTAGGAGAAGGCACAAATAACAGTATAGACTTAGACGATTATGACAATTTTTACCACCATATGTTCTTATGGGATAATGATCAAAAAATTGTTGCTGGCGCTTATAGAATGGGCTTGGGTAAAGATATTTTCAAAAAATATGGTATTGATGGCTTTTATATTAATACATTATTTCGAGTAGAGCCAGAATTATATCCTATGATGGAAAAAACCATTGAAATGGGGCGCGCATTTATCGTAAAAGAATATCAGCAAAAACCAATGCCTTTATTCTTACTTTGGAAAGGTATTGTGCATGTAACGCTTCGCTACCCTGAACATAAATATTTAATGGGCGGAGTAAGTATTAGTAATCAGTTTTCGAATTTTTCAAAATCGTTGATGATTGAGTTTATGAAATCACATTACTATGACCCTTATTTAGCGCAGTATATTCATCCTAAAAAGGAATATAAGGTCAAATTGAATGATGCTGATAAGGATTTTGTGTTTGATGAAAGTAAGGCTGATATGGTGAAGTTTGATAAAATCATAGATGAAATTGAACCGGGTAGTTTGCGTATGCCAGTATTATTAAAGAAATACGTTAAACAAAATGCCAGATTGGTAGCTTTTAATGTAGACCCTAAATTCAATAATGCTGTTGATGGCTTGATGTACATTAGAATTGCTGACTTACCTGAAAGTACAGTTAAACCAGTTATGGAAGAGTTTCAAGCTGAATTAGAGCGGAAATTATCAGAAAAATAAAGGTCATTTCAACTGATAATAGAGTCTTCTTCTTTACCACTGAAATGACCTTTAATTATTTAGATTTTGGTTTATTTTCCAAATAAACGTTGGAAGAAATTTTTACTTTTTACTTTAACTTCCTGAATTTCTTCTTTAGCATCTTCGGCTAGATCAGCCAATTTTTCTCCAGCTTCGCCTGCTAATTCACTAGCCTTTTCACTAGCCTTGCCCAATACCTCTTTAGCATCTTCAACAAATTCTTTCGTTTCTTCTTTTACATCTGCAAGAATTTCTTGAGTATTTTCTTTTAGATCAGCAGTTTTTTCACTGATCACTTCTCCTGCTTTACTTGCAAATTCCTTAGCGTCTTGAGTCAATTCCGCAGCTTTTTCACCTACCTGGTCGGCGACGTTTCCAGCTACTTCCTTAGCATTTTCAAAAGTTTCAGCAGCACCTTCGCGCAAGTCAGCTGTCTTTTCACTTACCGTTTCAGCCACATTACCAGCTATCGCCTTGGCGCCTTCAGCCAGATCACCCGCCTTTTCACTAATTGTTTCACCTACATTAGAAGCCACTTCTTTGGCATTTTCTAGTGTGTCAGCAGCACCTTCGCGTAAGTCCGCTGCCTTCTCACTTACGGTTTCGGCTACATTTCCAGCAACCGCTTTGGCACCTTCAGCAAGATCACCAGCCTTTTCGCTAACTGTTTCACCTGCATTAGTTGCCATTTCTTTGGCATCTTCAGCAAGATTTTCTACTTTTTCACTTACTACATCAGCGGCTTCTTTTGCAGCCTCTTTTGTATTTTCTATACCTTCGTTCAATTCTTCTTTTAAATTATTATTTTCTTCTGACATGTTTTAGTTTTTATTAGTTTCAATTTGTAACTCCAAAGTTAAAAAATTAACATAACGAAAACCACTTTCAGCTGATTTTTAAATCATTAAGCCTCTTGAAGTATTTTTTGTTTTTCAAATAACCCTTCATTTAACAGATTGAGTGCTTGTTTTTTGTGTTTTGATTCAATTAAAAGAGACATATTATAATTACTGCCGCCATAGGAAATCATCCTAAGAGGAATTTCTTGAAGACAATTTAAAACACCGGCACTTACACCTTTTGTTTTTTGAGAAAAATCCCCGGCAAGGCAGATTATAGCCATATCAGTATCTACTTCAACTTTTGCAAAGGAGTTAATTTCCTCTACTATTTCATCGAGAAATATACTGTTATCAATGGTAAGTGATACTGCTATCTCAGAAGTAGTGATCATATCAATTGGTGTTTGATGTTTTTCAAAAACTTCAAATACTTTTTTCAAAAAGCCATAAGCCATTAACATTCTATATGATTTGATTTTCATAGCGATGATGCCATCTTTAGCCGCAATAGCTCTAACACCAGCACTAGGCTGACAATTTTTGATGATTGTTCCCTTGCTATCTGGACTGAAGGTATTCTTCAGAAGTACAGGAATGTTATTTTCTTTGGCGGGAATGACGCTTTGCGGATGCAATATTTTCGCACCGAAATAAGCCAGCTCAGCAGCTTCATCAAAAGATATTTCATGAATAGAAAATGTATTTTCTACATATCTAGGATCGTTATTATGCATACCGTCAATGTCCGTCCATATTTGAATTTCTTCAGCGTTGATTGCTGCTCCAATGAGAGATGCTGAATAGTCACTACCACCTCTTTTGAGATTATCAATGGCACTTGTATAATCTCTACAGATAAAACCTTGTGTGATAATAATATCAGCATTTGTTTCATTTAAAACCGAAGTAAGTCTATTCCTGATAGTTGCAGTATCAGGTTCACCATCAGTGCCCAATACCATAAAGTTTAATGCTGAAATCAATTGAGAGTCGGTTTGTAATTCCTCTAAATAGAATTGAAAGAGTTGTGTACTTATCAATTCACCTTGAGCAAGGATTTCCCTTTCATCCTTAGCTTTAAGGGTCTTTAAATGTGTAAATGAATTTCTTATAAAAGTCAAAGCTTTTCTTTGATAATACTCTGATGTGTATAGCTCGTCAATTAATGGGATATATTTTTGTTCTAAAACTTCAACTAGCTGCAAGGCCTTGAGCGCATCTTTCTGCAATGTTTTATGAATTTCAACCAAGCAATTGGTTGTACCTGCTACTGCAGAAAGTACTACAACTAAAGACTCACTCTGTTGCATAATAATATTCGCTACCTTCTTCATATTCTCTGCACTACCAACTGAGGTGCCTCCAAATTTTAATACGTTCATGATCAAATTTTTTTCAAAAGTCTTAAGCATAGTATTGTCAGCCAATTTTTTCTTTTATTTTTACGAATTATAACAAATAGTTTAAAATTTAACATGAAGACTATTCAAGAGGCAGTAACAACTATCATCAATAAAACACCTTTTATTGAAGAAGCTTTGTATGACAAATTAATTAATGTTTCTTCACTTGCAAGAATGATCCATTCGGAAGTTGAGAAAGTGCTTAAAAAAGAAGTGAAGCAAGGTGCCATTATGATGGCTATCAATAGAATTTCACCATCTAGTGTTTTAAAAGTGAGAAAGAATGTACGCAAAATAGCACTTTCATCGGGCGATTTTATTGTACGTTCTGATCTTTGTGATTACACCTTTAAAAACACCAGTACTTTATTGCAAAGAATTACTGAATTATTAAAAGAAATAGGCAATAAAGATGATACATTCTTTACCATTTCTCAAGGTGTTTTTGAAACAAATATTGTCGCCAGTTCTAGTTTAAAAGATCAGATAAATACCATATTTAAAAATGAAATGCGCCTGTATTTTTTAGATGACCTGGCTTCCGTTACCATCAAGCTTCCAAAATCTAATATGGAACAATCCGGTATTTACTATTTTATTCTAAAACAATTGGCTTGGGCTGATATTCCGGTTCAGGAGGTAATCTCTACAACACACGAAATGACCATTGTAGTAAAAGACATAGATATTAATCAGACTTTTTCTATCTTAATGGATATGAAACTTACTTAAGAAGGATACCTCTTTTATTCAATAGTTTGATTTCGCGCAATGAACTCTCTTTGATGCTACCTTTTTTGAATAAAAAGGTCTTTTCGTAAAGGGTATTATTTAAAAAGAAAGTAAGCTTAAATTCGTTGTTCAGTGTTAAAACCTCATCTTGCATCAACTCTATTTTAGCTACTGATTTAGTGGGGAGCTTCTCAAGTTTATGGCGCATTGTTGAAGTTTGAGTGTTGCCATCAAAACCTTTAGAAACAATTAAGATCATTTCTAATGGTTCATCCTTTTCATTAATAAGATATGCGTACCAATCATTTGTTTTGAAGGTTTTATTGTACTCATGTGTTATAGCCATAAATACACCTTCAACTTTAGGTATTTCAATATCTTTTTTCAGTTGCTACTTGTTACGAATTTTCTGGTAATATGGCATTTTCAGAGGTAACGCTTCTGTCAATTTTACGTAATAAACCCTGCAAAACTTTTCCAGGACCTACTTCCGTAAAGTGATTTGCACCATCAGCAATCATTTGTTGTATTGATTGCGTCCACCTTACAGGAGCTGTTAATTGAGCAATCAAGTTATTTTTGATTTCAGCGGCGCTTGTTACAGCATTGGCAGTAACATTTTGATAAATTGGACAAATGGGCTCATTAAAACTAGTATTTTCAATAGCATTGGCTAATTCTTCGCGAGCAGGTTCCATTAACGGGGAGTGAAAAGCACCACCTACAGGTAATACTATTGCTCTACGAGCACCTTCTTCGGTTAGGGTTTCACAAGCTTTATTAATAGCATCAATTTCACCAGAAATTACTAGCTGACCAGGACAATTATAGTTAGCAGCAACAACTATCCCTTCAGTGATAGCACAAATTTTTTCTACAACATCATCATCTAACCCTATAACTGCAGCCATTGTAGAAGGCTGCAATTCACATGCTTTTTGCATAGCTAAAGCCCTTTGTGAGACCAACTGCAAAGCAGATTCAAAATCTAGTACACCATTAGCTACCAATGCAGAAAACTCTCCTAGTGAATGCCCAGCAACCATGTCAGGATTAAAATCGTCTCCTAAAGTTTTTGCAAGAGCAACCGAATGTAAAAATATGGCTGGTTGCGTGACCTTCGTTTCTTTAAGGTCTTCATTAGAACCTTCAAACATAACATCCGTAATTGAAAATCCTAGAATGTCATTTGCCTGTTCAAAATAATCTTGTGCAATTGAAGATTTTTCATAGATATCAAGACCCATTCCTGAAAATTGTGCGCCCTGACCAGGGAAAATATATGCATGCATAGCTTTTATTGTATTGGTTAGATTTACTGCAAAAATAGAAAAATTGTTAGTAACAATTATTTGTTATTTTAGCATTATTGTATGAAAACTTCCGATAGAATTTTTGCTTATAAGATCTATTTAGTATTAGCCGCTTTATTTATTACCTCTCTTGTTGTTTCTAATTTAATCTTTCAAAAGTTTTTTTACTGGAATCCATTTGGCTTATTTAGATTTGAGATTTCTGTTGGAATCTTGCCATACCCTATCACATTTCTGATTACAGATGTTATCTCTGAGATTTATGGAAAGAAAAAAGCCAATCAAGTAGTGATGGTTGGTATTTTCGCCTCCTTCTTTTCAATGGGGATTATTTATGTGGCTAATGAAGTGCCGGCTATTGAATCCTCACCGATCAATAATGAAATTTTCACAAAAGTTTTTGGATTATCACCTATTGCCGTATTGGCCTCTATGCTAGCCTATTTGTTTGCACAATTTATTGATATACGCATTTTCCATTTTTGGAAAGACCTTACAAAGGGTAAGTATCTTTGGTTGCGAAACAATTTTTCTACCTTCACTTCTCAATTTGTAGATACACTTACAGTATTATTATTACTATGTTCTTTTAAAGTATTACCGTGGAGTATTTTTTACAGTCTTTTACTAAGTGGGTTTTTATTTAAAGTGGTAGTTGCAGCTCTTGATACACCACTACTGTATTTCTGTGTATGGCTTTTTAGAAAACGATTTCATCTTGAAGTAGGAGAAGAAATAGACCTAGATGGTCAATTCACCTCATAAATACCATTTCTAATGGCATATAATACGAGCCCTGTTCTTGTTTTTACTCCCGTTTTTTTAAATAGAGAATCTCTATAACCATCTATTGTTTTTGGGCTTAATAGCATTTCCTGTGCAATTTCTTTATAAGTTTTTTCGGAGCAGACCAATTTTAATACAGTCAATTCATTTCCGCCAATTTCGCCAGTGTTTTTTACGTCACTTGAAATAGATTTCTGAAGTGTTTGAGATACTTTTTTTGTATGATAGAATCCATCACTAATGAGCTCAGTCAGTGCTGTATGCAATTCATTAGGATGTATATCTTTAAGCAGGTAACCTCGGGCTCCTTTTTTTATCATTTTTATGATCAATGCTTCATCATCGTCCATAGAGAGTGCCAATACCTTTACATCAGGATGATTTTTTTTTAGCCAAAAAGTGGTTTCAATACCATTCATAATAGGCATATTTACATCCATTAGAACAACTTCAGGCTTATTATTAATAGACTCAAATTTTTCTTGAAGTTCTTTACCATTATTGGCATGATATAACACAGTAAAATCTTCAAAAGAATCAATCAACCCTTTTAGCGACTGTGCAAAAAGTAAATGATCATCAACTATGGCTACAGTATGCTTACTCATGATATTTGTTTTAAAGGATAGGTTAAGGTTAAAGATACGCCTTTATCTTTTTCTGAAGTTAAAGAAAAACGAGTATTGATTAAATTAGCTCTACTTTTCATATTGATGAGACCAGAACCTTTTTCAATTTCTTTGATATCAAAACCAACACCATAATCTTTTGCTTCAATGACAAGTTGTTCAGGTTGATAATCAAGAATAACATCTAATTTGGCTGCTTTAGAGTGCTTTACTGTATTTGATAAAAACTCTTGTAAAATTCTAAATAAAATGATCTCATTTTTCTTATTGATGCCAATAGAATTTCCTTTTACCTCTAAGTTCGCATTTAGGAAATTCAATCTATTGAAGCGTTGTAGTTCTAATTCAATAGATTTCTCTAAACCTATATTTTTAACTACATCAGGATTTAAAAGCTTAGATAAGGTTCTAATTTCCTGAAGGCTTTTTGAAATGATTTCACTGGTTTCATCTAAAATGCCTTTTTGGCCATTTTCAACATGTGGTTGTAATATATTGAGTTGCATTTTGGCAACCGATAATAGTTGCCCAACATTATCATGTAGTTCCCAACTGATGTTTTGAAGTGTTTGCTCCTGTGTTTCTAATTGTGACTTAATGATCTCTTCTTCATAACGAATTTCATCAGCTTTTTTGTCAAGCAAAATTTTCATTTTTCGATTTTGAAAAACGCTAAAAAATACTACAATAACTACTATAAAAAGTATGACTACTAAGGTGGTAATCACAAGAATTAATGTGGTATTAGAACTTTCCATATAAATTTGGCTATGAGTTTAACTCATTGAGTCGTTGTTGTAAATTTTTATTATCGGTTTGTAATTTGTGTTTACCTAGTAAATAGATACTGGTCATAACAATCATTGCTATCACAAAAATTAGAACCACCACTGTGGATATAATAACTGTAAGAATTACTCTTTCCTGCTCCATATAAAACCAAAAGTGAATAAAAGATACATGGTAATTGCTAAAACATATACGATTAGAAAGAGATCACGAAATCCAGGTATAATGGCATACCCATTTATATTTATAGAGAATGGAATTCCACCTGTATAGTATAACAACGCTCCAATACTAATCCAGAACAATAATGTTCTGTGGTAAACTAGTATTTTTTCGGATTTTAGTATCTCAATAAAATAAAAAATAATGCATATTATCAAAGCTATAGATCCAAACAAATAAGGTAGTTCAGACCATTCACGGATAAAATTTTGTATAAAAATCCAGTTAATAATTGATAACAGCACATAACCTCCGAAAAGTACGTTAATCCATTTTTTATGTGCCAAATTAGTGATGGATTTTTTATAGATATAAAAAAATGTTGAGTATGTCACAATTTCTAATAAATTAAATATCCATAAATTATACTTTATGCCATTTTCATCAACATATAGAAATAAATTTTTATCTGAAAAATACTTTGCTGAGAATTCAGAAATGGTAATGAACCATAACAAAAATAAAAAATACTTAAGTGGTGTTTTATTATATTTATAAAAGTAAATAGTCCCAACTATAGCAGCTAATAACTCACTATACTTCACAATACTTTGAAATAAATCAGAATTCACCTGAAAAATAAATTATTTAATTGTTGCCACCTGGAGGTGATCCATTACCTCTATTCGCTAATAGTTTTTCTTCTTCTTGTAAAGTGGCTGCGTTAGAAAAGAAACCTGCCTTTTCAACTTTTTCTTGTTTTATATTTAATTCAAAACCTTTAAATTTTTCATTAAGAAAGACGGTCTCATTATTAATTATTGTAAAACCAGATTGAATTCCACCATTCTTTTTGGTAGGTGCGATAAAAAATGTTTGGTGGTTTCTAGAAGAGTCTGGTGCATCGCCTACACTAAAGTAAAATTGCAAACCTTCTACATCTTTAGCTCTTTCTCTTACATGTTGAATATAAGCCTCCATCACATTAATATCAAACCAAACATTTCTAGTATCTTTAAAGCTTGGGTCTCTATACATCTTTTCAAGCTCAGCTTTAAAGGGCTTTATCCTGTCTGTTATGTATTTGTTGCGAATTTTTACAGCAGTATCTAAAGGAATTATATTTTCTTTAAATAATTTTTCTTTAGCCACTTGCAGAATACTGTCTCGATCGTCATCTTCTGTAGGTTGCATAGTAGTGATGTCATCATCTGTTCCATTACAGGCTTTAGGTAAGAGAAACAATATTATAAGTAGTAACAAGAGGTTTAAAAGTACAGAAGGTTTTTTAAGATTTTCCATGATTTAGAGTTTTTTGGATTATGTATCTGCAAATTACCAATAAAAACCCACACAAAAAAAGGGGAAAACTCCCCTTTTTGTTCAGGAAAATTCCCCTTAATTTTTAGTGTTTTACCTCTTGAATTGCATTTAGGTTTTGATGCATCTTTGCCTCGTAAATATTTCGAGTCAGTTAGTTATTTGGGTTAGTAAACAAGAAACTTATTAAGCAGAAACTTTCTCTCCTTACTATGAAAAAGAATTCTAATTAAATAATTTGATTAGGAGTAATTGTTTAGTTAATTGGGAAAAATGCTATGAAAAAGATATAAAATTTGCTGATAAGTTTCTTGTTTCATTTTAACTGCAATTGTATTACTAAACCTTCATTGGCTCTAATATTAAAAACCGTAGCATCTTCAAAAATTAGATATTGTCCTTTAATTCCTTTTAAGACTCCGTTATAGCTTCCAGATTTTACCAAATTTAAACTTTTTACTTTTTCAGGGTAACTCAACACAGGAAACTCTAAATGAATCTCTTTTGATACACCATCATTGTAATATTGCCTTACTTCATCAGGGATGTACTCATTTAAACGCTCTTTTTCTGCTTCTAAATTTACATCTTCTATGGTGTTAGTAAGCATTTTTCGCCAGTTGGTCTTATCAGAAATGTGTTCTTTTATGGCTACTTCTGTAATTCCTGCAAGGTAGCGGTTTGGTACTTCTACCAGTTCAATAGCTTCATGTGCACCTTGATCTATCCAGCGTGTGGGTACCTGTTGTTTACGTGTTACACCTACTTTTACATTACTTGAATTTGCCAGATACACTATATGCGGTTGTAACTGCATTTCTTTTTCAAAAGCCAAATCTCTATCTTCTTTATCGAGATGAGCGGTACTTAACTCTGGGCGCATGATCCATTCACCCGCTCTTGGTGTTTCATAAAAACAGCTTTTACAAAACCCTTGTCTGTAAATAGGTCTATCTAAATGGCAGTTTAAACACTCATAACGCTCAAATGTCAATTCAATTTCCTTATCCAATAGTTGATTCATATTGATGAAATCGGAACCCATATCCAAGTAATATTGAATGGGATTGAGATGCTCTGTTCGCATTTTTTTGAGTACACCTTGATACTTCATAAGATTTTGATTTGCTAGCATTAAAATTACAAAGAATCTTATTGTAATTTTATTATTGCAAAGGATTAGTTTTTAGCTATTACTCTTACCAATTGCTTTACTTTCTGGGCAATCATACGCGCTTTATTAATGTCTTTATTAACAATGGTAATATGCCCCATTTTTCTGAAGGGTTTGGTCAATTTTTTACCATAAATATGAGGTGTAACTCCATCTAGCTCTAACACTTTTTCCATATTTTGATAAGTCACCTCTCCTGTTTGACCTTCAGCACCCACTAGATTTACCATGACACCACCTGCTTTGCTAGAGGTATTTCCTAAAGGCAATCCTAGAATAGATCGTAGGTGTTGTTCAAATTGGTTGGTATAAGAAGCTTCTATACTATAATGACCACTGTTATGAGGCCTTGGTGCCACTTCATTGACTAAAATTTCATTGTCTTGGGTCAAAAACATTTCTACGGCTAACAAACCCACATGCTCAAAAGCCTGTGCTACTTTTAAAGCAATTAGCTCAGCCTTTTTACTGATTTCTTCCGAAATTCTAGCTGGGCAAATTACATATTCAACCTGATTTGCCTCAGGATGAAATTCCATTTCAACAGTAGGATACGTTTTTAATTGCCCTGATCTACTTCTTGCCACAATAACGGCGAGCTCATTTTTAAAGGGTACTAATTCTTCTATAATACATTCTAAATTTGGTAAAGTTTCTAGATCTGCATAGGTTCTTACAATCTTTACACCTTGTCCATCATAACCAAATTGGGCACTTTTCCAAACAAAAGGAAATTGAATGGTTTCATGTTTCAATGCTGTTTGAATTTCATCAGTGTACGCAAAACGAGAGAAATCGGCAGAGGGTATAGTATGATCTACATAAAATAATTTCTGTTTTGCTTTATTTTGAATAGTGCGAATTGTTTTTGAAGATGGATATACCTGCAATCCTTCATTTTCTAATTTTTCTAAGGCGTCTACATTTACGTTCTCAATTTCAATGGTGAGTAAATCTATTTTCTTGCCAAAGTTGTACACAGTGTCAAAATCCAATAAGTTACCTTGATGAAATTCATTGCAAATTGATGCACAAGGGGCTTCTTTAGAAGCATCTAAAACACAAGCATAAATATCAAACTTTTGGGTTTCACTGAGAAGCATTCTGCCGAGCTGTCCTCCACCAAGGATACCCAGTCTAAAATCAGAAGAAAAAAAAGTACTCACAGAATAAAGCTTTCTACAAAAGTAACTAAGTTATGCTTCTTAGAAAACTAAAAATTAGTGATGATAAGTGATTCACCATTTTGTATGACCCTATATTGTTTGGCAGGAAATTCGGTTCCGCTTTGTGGAGACCCATCAAAAACAGAAAAATTAGTATTGTCACAAGTACAAGTCAGAAATGGAGCGCTAAAAGTCATAGGTGCGCATTGCTGTGGAGGTAAATGTGGACAGGCTCTATCCCATGCTAAAAATTGAGAATTACTCAAACGATATACTAGAATACCTGAAATTCCACCAGATATAATTGCTGAGCCACCTACAGCATTTAATTGCTGGTTTGTATTTAAAAAAATAGTTTCATTTACAGTTACATTAGGCAGAGGTGAGTCATTAAGATCATCTGAGCTTCCACATGCAAAAAGACAACAGATAATTAGCCCTAAAAAGATATTTTTTATCATATGTTAAAATCAGATCGCAAGTTACTAATAAAGCACGCAAATAAAAATATTTTGTAACTTTGTACCCTAATCTCAACTTAAGATTCATCGTAAGGGTTGGGATTTTTTATTTCAACTAAATAATGAGTTATGAGTAAAGTAGCATACTATACAGCAGAAGGATATCAAAAATTAAAAGAAGAATTAGAACACTTAGAGCATGTTGAACGGCCTAGGGTTTCAAATGCCATAGCAGAGGCTAGAGATAAAGGTGATTTGAGTGAAAATGCCGAGTATCATGCTGCCAAAGAGGAGCAATCTTTATTGGAGTTTAAAATAGCCCAATTAAAGAATGTAGTAGCAAGCGCCCGAGTGATAGATGAGAGCCAATTAGACACCTCTAAAGTGTTAGCTTTATCAACAGTTAAGATTAAGAATACAACCAATAAAATGGAATTTAAATATACATTGGTTGCTGATTCAGAATCTGATTTTAAAACAGGTAAAATATCAGTGAATTCACCAATTGGAAAA
Source organism: Maritimimonas sp. 2405UD52-3 (assembly GCF_056591715.1). Lineage (NCBI taxonomy): Bacteria > Pseudomonadati > Bacteroidota > Flavobacteriia > Flavobacteriales > Flavobacteriaceae > Maritimimonas > Maritimimonas sp. 2405UD52-3. Next base: position 758,919 of record NZ_JBWQOL010000002.1, on the reverse strand, counting down.
GGGCTTCTAGGTAAGTCAGTTGGTGATATTGCCGAAATTCAAGCCCCTAATGGAGTTATGAAATTTGAAATTTTAGAAATTACCCGAGACTAATATGGCATCTATTTTTACAAAAATAATTAATGGAGAAATCCCTTGTTATAAGGTAGCGGAGAACAATGATTTTTTTGCGTTTTTAGATATCAACCCAAATGCCAAGGGACATACATTAGTGGTGCCAAAAAAAGAGGTAAATAAGATTTTTGACCTCGATCAGGAGACATATGCAGGCCTAATGGATTTTTCAAGAAAAATAGCCATGGCTATTGAAAAATCTATTCCCTGTTTGCGCGTAGGTATGTCTGTCATTGGTCTTGAAGTACCGCATGTGCATGTGCACTTGATTCCGTTAAATTCAATGGCTGACATTGATTTTAAACACAAAGTACAATTGAATACAGAAGAATTTGAGGCTATCGCAAAAACAATAACTTCAAATTTAGACTAACTCATTGAGCATAACGGTAAAGGTGGTACCTTTTCCTAATTCAGATTTTTTTACATATATCCTTCCACCGTGGTAATCTTCAATGATACGTTTGGTAAGTGAGAGGCCCAGACCCCAACCACGCTTTTTCGTTGTATAACCTGGGTCGAAAATCTTTTTAAATAGATTTTTGGCAATACCTTTTCCTGAATCGGTCACATCTATAACTATATATTTATCATCTTTAGAAGCTATTTGAATGGAAATACTGCCTTTTCCCTGCATAGCATCTATAGCATTCTTCACTAAATTCTCAATCACCCAACTAAAAAGCTGCGTGTTAACCATGGCATAAATCTTTTCTTTATTGACTACTTCAAAACTGTAGTCAACTAATTTAGAACTTCTTGATTTATAGTAGTCAAAAGCAATTTTGGTTTCTAGCACTATATCATGGCGTTCAAGTTTAGGAATAGATCCTATTTTAGAAAAACGATCAGCTATAGTATTCAAGCGTTCAACATCTTTTTCTATTTCAGAGACTGTTGCTTCATCAGCATTTTCCATTCTCAAGATTTCTACCCAACCCAACAAAGATGATAAAGGGGTGCCAATTTGATGTGCTGTTTCTTTGGCCATACCAGCCCATAGTTTATTTTGTTCTGCTGCTTTATTTGATTTAAAAACTAAATAAATAACAATGCCAAACAACACAAGAATCAATACTAGAGCTAAAGGGTAGTATTGAAGCCTGTTCAGTAGATCAGAATCTCTGTAGTACATCAATCCGGCAACTTCATTGGTTTCAAAATCTCTGATGTAAAGTGGTTGATTTTCACTTTTCATGACTGCCAATTGCCTTGAGAGGTACATACGTTCATCTGTAGCAAGGTCTTCAAATGAATTTTTACGCTCTACATTTAAATTTCCCCAACTGTCAATTTTACCATCTTCATCAGTCAATATCATTGGAATATTGGTATTGCTGGCAATAATTTTTCCTTCAAGAGTAATGTCTCTATCTAAATCAGGAGAGTTCATATTTTTAATGGCCTCAGCAATAACTTCCATTTTAATTCGCTCTTCTTGTTTAAACTGCTGAAAGAAGACATTGGTATTCCATAAAATCAATGCAACAACCAAAAAAGCAGTCATGATGAGTATCCAGCGAAGTAGGGTCTTATTTTGGGGGAGATTCATTGTGACAAATATAAAATTATCTCTTTAAAAAACTAAGAAATAGCTGGCTTTATACTGGATTGATATTTGTATTTTTACTTAAAATTTCACAATGCTTTCTATTAATCCAGCTGATATTGCTACAGCAAAATTGCATAGTTATTTATTGAGTGCAGTTGCACCAAGACCTATTGCTTTTGCAAGTACTATAGATAAAAACGGAAATCCAAACCTATCACCCTTTAGTTTTTTTAATGTATTTAGTGCGAATCCACCTATAATGATATTTTCACCGGCTAGGCGGGTTAGAAATAATAAGACGAAGCACACCTTGGAAAATGTAAGAGAAGTTAAAGAAGTGGTTATTAATGTGGTAAATCATGCTATAGTACAGCAAATGTCTTTATCTAGTACAGAATATTCGAGAGGAGTGAATGAATTTGAAAAGGCTGGTTTGTCAATGTTGAAATCAGAAGAGGTGAGACCTTTTCGTGTTGCGGAGTCGCCTGTTCAATTTGAATGTAAAGTAAATGATATTGTCCATTTAGGCAGTGAAGGAGGTGCAGGGAATTTGATTATTTGTGAGGTTGTTAAATTACACATTCATAAGGAGGTTTTGGATGAAAATAAAGCAATAGATCAAAAAAAATTAGATTTGGTAGCCAGAGCGGGAGGCAGCTATTATTCAAGGACAAAAGAAGGTTTTTTTGAAATTCCTAAACCCTTATCTACATTAGGAATTGGCATTGATCAAATTCCTGATGAGATTAAAAATAGTACCATTCTTACTGGAAATAATTTAGGAATGCTTGGAAATGTTGAAGCATTGCCTAATCAACAGGATGTTGATAACTTTGCGGAGGATAACCCTAAGTTTATAGGCTTAAAGCGGCAGGAAAAGCATATTTTTGCTAAGGATTTTTTAGAAAATAATGATGTGAAAAGTGCCTGGAAAGTACTTTTAATAAAATAAATAAAGAATGGAAGTTACAGGAAGAATAAAAAAAATAGACGAAACGAAAACCTATGGCGCTAGTGGTTTTAGAAAACGTGAACTAGTATTGACTACTGATGAGCAATACCCTCAGATGTTATTGATTGAGTTTGTTCAGGATAAAACGGATGTGCTGGATAATTATAAGGTTGGTGAAGAGGTAAAAATTAGTGTGAATCTAAGAGGTAGAGAATGGATTAATCCTGAAGGTGAAGCTAAATATTTCAATTCTATTCAAGGATGGCGCATAGAAAAACTGCAAGCAAGTACTTCTACTGAAATGCCGCCAATTGAGGCTGTAGACGCTTTTGAGCCTGCTGATAATGTTAGCGATATGGAACCTGATGATCTTCCATTTTAAATGAATTAAACCTTTTTATCAAAAAAGAGTCTAATTAGGGCAACGCTTTAGCGTTGCCCTAATTTTTTATTATGAAAAAATGGACACTCCTTTTTGCTTGCTTTTTTGTTATTTCAAACTTCAATTGCGATAGCTCAGACAATATATCTGAAGGTCAAGATTCTATACCTGATTCGAAATTTACTACGGTTACTAGAATAACTCCTGGAGGAATCAATGCAGGTGATAATTTTGGTTTCTCAATGGCGGCTACCGATGAATTTACGGCAGTTAGCGCGCCAAATGATAATGAAAAAGGTCAAAGAACAGGAGCAGTGTACATTTTCAGACGCAATGGGTTAAATTTTGAGAGTAGGGCAGAAATATTATATCCTGAAAATTCTACAATTGAAGACCAATTCGGTTGGAGCATTGCCTTAGATAATCAGACTTTGGTTATAGGGGCTCCCGGAAATGATAGGCTTTTTAAAGATGCAGGTGCTGTATATATTTACAGACACATAGGTAATAATAAATGGACTTTGTTAAAAGAATTGGCAGCACCAAACCCACAAGAAAACCAACAGTTTGGTAGGCAAGTTGCAATAAGTCAAGACGCTACTGTTTTTGTAGCATCTTACTTCGATACTGATAATTATTTTGATGAAGGCCCAATTAATAACGGAGCAGGTATATCGCAAGGTTCTGTTTTCGTATATAACGAAGCAGACAATTGGGGTTTTTCTGAGAAGTTGGTACCCAATCAAGATGAAGGTCATAGATGGGATGCTTTTGGGTCTGCTTTGACTGTTAGCGGAAGCTATTTAGCGGTTGGTGCTAAAGGAACTGATAATACTAATTATAAAGACCCAGGAAGTGTTTACGTGTTTGAAAAACAAGGTAATGCATGGTCGCAAATTCAAAAAATACGAGCTTCTGATGGTCAATCAGATGATTTTTTTGGAGCTAAACTCGATCTTGATGGTAATGATTTGGCAATTACTGCCCCAGGAAGTTTTAATTCTCTACTTCCTGGTTTAAGCAATGTATATGGAGCTGCTTATATATTTTCACTATCTGGAACTAATTTTTTGGAACAAGCAAAGCTATTAGCAGAAAATGCAACCCCTGAAGATGACTTTGGTGCAGGAGGTATTATATTACATAAAGATTATGTGGTAGTAGGCGCTCCATTAACGGAAGTAGCTACCAAGTTTAATGGTGCAGCGTATTTTTTTAATCGAGAGTCTGGTTGGGTGGAATCGCATCAAATTACTGCACCTGATCCACTCAATGAAGATTTGTTTGGTAGTAGCATTGTTGCAACAAGTGATCTTATTTTTGTAGGAGCGCACAGAAGATGCAACGAAACTGGTTGTCATGCCGGGGCTCTGTATTTTGTAAATTAAGAGCTTTGATGTTTAGTTATAGTACTTTTTTTTATTGTTTGAAAAGAAGTAATTTGTAGCGGTTAATCATTGCAAATGAATATTACTAAATCTATAGAAACTCTTTTTAAGCGTTATCTACCCTCTCCATTTACCATTGCTATTTTGTTGACATTCTTTACTATGTTGATGGCATTGGTTTTTACCAATAATGATACTGGAGGTAATCATTTTTTAAATATTCTTTCGTATTGGGAAAATGGTATCTGGAATAATAGCTTATTAGTATTTGCATATCAAATGATGCTAATATTAGTTTTGGGTCATGTTCTAGTTTTGAGTAAACCCATGAGTTGGTTGATTTCAAAGATTACCAATTTAGTTACCAATACGCAAAATGCGGTTGTATTGGTAAGTTTTTCTACTATGTTGGTTTCATTCTTTAATTGGGGATTAGGGCTCATTTTTGGAGCAATTTTAGCCCGAAAAGTAGGAGAACATGCACAAAAAAAACATATTCATATTAATTATCCGCTAGTGGGTGCATCTGGGTATGTAGGCCTTATGATCTGGCATGGAGGTATGAGTGGATCGGCACCATTAAAGGTGGCTGAGTCTGGTCATTTAACTGAATTGATGCAAGGTATTTCTGATGTTTCTGTTTTAAATCAATTACCTGAACTGGTTTCAACGTATAGTACCATATTTAGTTGGTGGAACCTGTTACTGTTTGGAATATTGCTGGTTGTCGTTCCTGTTTTTTTAAGAATGCTGGCTAAAAGAGCCGAATCTACAACAGTTGATTTACCAGAGTATCAATTTGAATCAGATCGCAACGAAGATATTGAAGGAGCAGAAAAATTGGATTATTCAAAGTGGCTTGCTATACTTTTCGGAGTGGTCATTTTGATCAGTTTTACCTTTCAATATTGGGCAAAATTGTTAGATTTTATTATTACACCTAATATGCTCAATTTTTTTATGATTGGTCTTGCTATTTTATTACATGGCAATTTCAAAAGTTTTTTAAATGCAGTAGAAGAGGCTATCAAAGGAACTTCGGGTATTTTAATTCAGTTTCCGTTATATTTTGGTATTATGGGTGTTATGAAAAGTACAGGTATGGTCACCCAAATTTCTGATTTTTTTACATCTATTGCTAATGAAACTACGATGCCCATCTTTACCTTTTTTAGTGCGGGCTTGGTTAATATTTTTGTACCAAGTGGTGGTGGACAGTGGGCAGTACAAGGCCCTATCATTATTGAGTCAGCTTTAAAACTAGGTGTACCTTTACCCAAAGCTATTATGGCTTTGGCTTATGGTGATCAAATAACCAATATGTTACAACCCTTTTGGGCGTTACCTTTACTAGGTATCACGAAGTTAAAAGCAAAAGAGATTTTACCATATACGCTGTTATTAATGTTTTTAGGTTCTGCTATATATATTTTAGGGTTATTATTTTTATAGCGTATGCACCTATTATCTGAAGAATTATGGTTTCCAAAACCTGAAGAGGCTTCACCTGAAGGCATTTTGGCTTTTGGAGGTGATTTATCTATAGAGCGATTGCTGTTAGCCTATAAAAATGGTATTTTTCCATGGTTTGCAGAAGGCGACCCCATTATTTGGTATTGTCCGGATCCAAGGATGGTTTTATTCCCTGAAAATTTAAAAATTTCTAAAAGCATGCGACAGGTTATTCGAAAGGGAATATTTGAGGTCACTTTCAATCAAAACTTTGAAGCAGTTATTGAACAATGTAAGACGATCAATAGAAAAGGACAGTCGGGTACGTGGATTACTCAAGAAATGAAAGAAGCCTATATAGCATTACATAAAAAAGGGTGGACTAAGTCAGTTGAAGTATGGAAATTTATTGATGAACCTGTCTTGAGCCAGAGTCGAAAGACTAGAAATGACAAAGAACTGGTTGGTGGTCTTTATGGTGTAGACTTGGGTGACATTTTTTGTGGAGAAAGTATGTTTAGCAAGGAAACAAATGCTTCAAAACTAGCATTTATAGCTCTGGTAAAACAATTGCAGAAAAACGATTACAAGTTAATAGATTGCCAGGTGTATAATGAACACTTAGTAAGTTTAGGAGCAGAAGAAATTCCTAGGTCTGAATTTTTAAAGTATCTTTGAAGTTTTCATGGGGTAAATGGGAGTATATCTTAACAAAATGAGTAGAGTCGCTTTAATCTTGTTATTGGTCTTTTTGAATGTAAGCTGTGATCAATTGTCAAAGAAAATGGTCCGAAATAAAATAGAAACCAATGAGAGGATTCATGTTATTAAAGATAATTTAATACTTACAAAGGTTGAAAATAGAGGTGCGGCGTATAGTTTGGGCTCAGATTTGAGTCCGGTATTAAAGAAAATAATACTTCAAATAATACCTGCTGTTGTTTTATTGGTTTTACTTGCTATGACTATACTAAGAAAGGATTATCCTTTAATTGTAATGATAGGTTTTTGTTTTGTTATTGGAGGCGGTATAGGTAATGTATTTGACAGAATAGCATATGGTTCGGTCACTGATTTCCTATACGTAGATTTAGGTTTTTTCTCTACAGAAATCTTTAATATGGCAGATGTTTCTATTGTAATTGGTGCTTTAATTGTTCTGTTCCATACCTTATTTGGTAAAAATAAAGATATGACTTCTGATCTGGATAAAAACATAGCTTAAAAATGAATATTAAAGACGCGCAGTTAGCTGTAGATGAATGGATCAAGAATCATGGGGTTCGATATTTTAATGAATTGACCAATATGGCTCAGTTGACCGAAGAAGTGGGTGAAGTGGCGCGAATTATTGCACGTCGTTATGGTGAACAGAGTGAAAAAGAATCAGATAAAAACAAAGATTTAGGCGAAGAATTGGCAGATGTGTTGTTTGTAGTATTGTGCCTAGCAAATCAAACAGGTGTTAATTTACAGGAAGCTTTTGATAAAAAACTGGATTTGAAAGCAAAGCGTGATCATGAGCGTCATCACAATAATGATAAACTAAAATAAATGACCTTTTTTGAGAAAATAAAAACACCAACGTATTGGATGCTTGTTTTGAGATTAGGTATTATGTTTCTGGTATTACTGATCATTATTTCGTTGCTGTTTAATAGTTTTTCTGATATTTTAAAGTTTGACCTTGAAGCTATAAAAACAAAAAATTTTACAGATGGAAAATGGAAGAAATTCTTGTTTTCAAAGGTAATTATTAGCCTTCTTTATTCAATGTGGGTTACCAATAGGAATATGAAATGAAGAGTTTCTCGCTTCCTCATTCCTTTTCCAAAATTATAGCACAAACTTACTTTTCTAGCAATAGTTTTTTTAATCTAACTGAATCAAATCAACAGCACTTTCTTTCACCCTTTTATTTAGCTCTTTCACATCATTGTTAAAAATGTTATATAGAGCTGTTAGCTCGATATCTATCTCTTTTGTTATTTCATTTTTAAAAGCGATGGCCTGATTAGTAGGTTTATAATTACCGATAGATGTTAACGAATTTAAGTGCCCTAATTTGTTATTTAATTTTATAGGAAAATTTAAAGGGTCTTGTCTACTTTTACTTTTTGTTTGATACAGATTGTTTTCAATTTTTGTGACATCTTTTGCTATTTTAGAAGCAAATTCCAATAGTTCTTTGTCCTTTTCTTTATCTAGTGATTTTTTTAATTCGTCAATCTTAGTTTTAACCTTTTTTACATTTTTTAAAGCCTTATGAATTTCAGAAAGTTTATCACGAACTTCTGTTATAAATTCAAATTGTGCTTGCATATCTGCATCAGAAGCTTCAGTTCTGGGATCTTTTAAAATGGTAAACTCTTGAATTATAGAATTGCCATTTTTTGAGAGTTCAACATAATAATTTCCTGGTAAAGCTTTTGGACCACTTAAGGAGGCCCACCATAAGATCATACCTTTTACTTTTTCTGCATCTGGGTACAACATATTCCAGTAAAACTGATTGCTACCTTTTTTAACTTTTAATGTTTCCTCTTTTTTATCCTTGTCAGGATGGGTTATGTATTTTTTAATAAGGTTTCTGTTTTTATCAAGAAAAGCTAGTGAAATGGTATCTGCTTTAGCCGTATCTTTTAAATAAAAATTTACTCCAACCCCTCCATAATGGTTCTGACCATTAGTTTTTGAGGTGCCCTCCTTTCCTCCGCTCATTCTATAGCTATCCATAGGTTTGAACAAAAAGAAGTCCTGATTGGTTAATTCATCACTCATTTGATGTAAAGGAGTGAGATCATCAATTAACCAAAATGAACGCCCTTGTGTAGCAGCAATCAAATTATCATTTTTAATTGCTAAATCCGTAATAGGAACTACTGGTAGATTTAGTTGAAATTTTGACCAGCTATTTCCGTCATCAAAACTTATATACATACCGTGTTCGGTTCCAGCATAAAGTAGTCCCTCTCGTTTGGGGTCAGCTCGTAACGCTCTGGTAAAATCTTCGCTAGCAATGCCATTGGTAATTTTCTTCCAGGTTTGTCCGTAATCAATGGTTTTATAGATATATGGCTTGTAATCTCCTGTTTTATACTTGGTGCCAACTATATATGCCCCTCCTTTATTAAATGGGTCGATTTCTATACAATTAATCATCATCCACTCAGGCATGTTTTTAGGAGTAACATTTATCCAATCTTTACCTGCGTTTTTTGAAATGTGAACCAATCCATCGTCAGAGCCTGTCCAGATTAAATCCTTTTCATAGGGAGATTCAGCTGCGGCGAAAATGGTACCATAATACTCTACACCTGTATTATCTTTAGTGATAGGGCCGCCAGAAGGTCCTAACGTTTTAGGGTCATTTCTTGTTAGATCGGGACTGATAATTTCCCAAGACTGTCCTTCATTTGTAGTAACATGTAAATGATTGGAGGCAGCATATAATTTTTTGGAATCGTTTGGTGAAAAGAAAATGGGGAAGTTCCATTGAAAACGATATTTAAAGTCTTCGGCACCATGCCCCATAGGATCATCGGGCCATACATTGATAGCACGTACTTCCTTCGTTTTGTGATTGACCCTTGTTAAAAATCCACCGTAACTACCACCATAGATTATATCACTGTCATTAGGGTCTACAGCAATATGCGCACTTTCCCCTCCCGCTGTAGGCTCCCAGTCGCGTTCGGTGATAAATCTGCCATTTGTTCTATGTGCTATTCTTACAGTTGAATTATCTTGCTGAGCACCATAAATTCTATATGGGAAATGATTATCAGTAGTTACTCTGTAAAACTGCGATGTTGGTTGGTTGTGATAGGTTGTCCAGTTGTTACCGGCATCAAAACTGACTTGAGCACCACCATCATCACCAATAATCATTCTTTGATTATTTTCTAGTGCTATCCATAAATCGTGATGATCACCATGAGGTGCATTATAGGTTTTATATGTTTTACCTCCATCGGTTGATTTGTGATAACGAACATTTAATACATATACAATATTTTCATCTTGTGTATCGGCATAAATGCGTGTATAGTACCACGCTCGTTGACGTAATTTTCGCTCTTTATTAATAAGCTTCCAGGTTTTTCCCGCATCGGTAGATTTATAAACGCCACCATTTTTATTTTCAATAATGGCATATACAATGTCTGAATTTACTGGTGAAACGGAAACGCCTGAAATCCCCCAAATGCCTTTAGGTAGTCCTTCATTATTAGAAATATCTTTCCAGTTTTCACCACCATCTGTGCTTTTCCATAAGGCAGAACCTTCACCACCGCTAGACAGACTATATGGGGTTCTTCTTACATTCCATGTACTGGCATATAAAATTCTTGGGTTGTTAGGGTCAATGATCAAATCTACAGCCCCAGCATCTTCATTCGCAAATAAAACACGCTTCCAAGTTGTGCCACCATTTATAGATTTATAAACACCGCGTTCTTCTGAAGATTTATAGAGATCACCAAGAACAGCTGCATATACTACATCAGGATTTTTAGGATGAATACGTATTCTGGGAACATGCCTGGAATTTTTTAATCCTATGTGCTTCCATGTTTTGCCAGCATCTACAGATTTCCAAATACCATCACCACTTGAGACATTGCCACGAACTGTTTTTTCGCCATTACCTACATAAATAACGTTGTTATCCCATTCGCTTACAGCAACAGATCCTACCGATCCTCCAAAGAAACCGTCTGAGATATTTTCCCAGGTATTTCCGGCATCAGTTGTACGCCAAACACCACCTCCGGTGGCACCAAAGTAAAAAAGGTTAGCTTTTCCAGATACGCCAGTAACTGCCGCCGAACGACCTCCTCTGAATGGACCTATATTTCTCCATTGCATTGCGTCATAGAACTTTTGATCAAATTGAACCGTGTTTTGTTGTTTTTTTCTTTTGTACTTTTGGGCTTCGCTTGAATAAATAGCAATAAAAAAGAAGACAAAGAATAATAAGGAAAGCTTTTTCATGATTTGAATTAGTTGAAAAGGAAGCTAAATTTACAAATTAAAAATTACCTAATATTTGGACCTACATTTAGACTATACTCATAAGAAAGTTCAGGATTTTACAATAAATATTTCAGGTTCAAAGAGCGAGTCAAACCGCTTATTGATCCTTCAAAGATGGTTTCCGAATTTACTACTAGACAATTTATCAGATTCTGATGATACTAGGCACTTGCAGCACGCTTTAATCACAGATGATTTTATAATAGATATAGGTCACGCAGGAACGGCTATGCGTTTTTTAACGGCATATTTTTCTATTGTTGAAGGCAGTGAAGTAACACTTACTGGGTCAGAACGCATGCAAAATAGACCAATAAAAATTCTGGTAGATGCTTTGCGAATGCTAGAAGCGGATATTGAGTATGAGGGAAAAAAAGGGTATCCACCACTAAGAATAAAAGGAAAGAATCTTTCAAAGACCAAAGTTTCTATTCAGGGAAACGTGAGTAGTCAATACATCTCGGCATTGCTGCTCATCGCTCCAAACTTGATAAACGGATTGGAAATTGAGCTAATAGGTGAAATTACATCACGCCCTTATTTAGAAATGACTTTATCACTTTTGGGTCAAATAGGAGTTAAGACTGAGTGGAATGGTAGTGTCATTAAAGTATATCTTAAAGAAAAGATAGATGATAAGACTATTGTAGTGGAATCTGATTGGAGTTCGGCATCCTATTATTATAGTCTGGTTGCATTAAGTGATGTGGGTACTAAAATCAAGTTGTACTCATATAAAAAAGAAAGTCTGCAGGGTGACTCTAGTTTAGCCAATATATATAAGGAGTTCGGTGTTGAAACAAAATTTAGTAATAATTCAATTACGCTAATTAAAAATACTACTCATAACTCAACTTTAGTAACGCTTAACTTGCAAGACGCTCCTGATATAGCCCAAACTATTGCTGTTACCTGTTTTGGATTAGGTATCGCTTGTGATTTAACAGGGTTGCATACATTAAAAATTAAGGAAACTGATCGACTTGTAGCATTGCAAAATGAATTGCAGAAGTTTGGAGCAAGTATAGAAGTAACCAATAATAGTTTGCATCTTAAAGAATCTTCAAAAATGAATTCTAACGTTTCTGTAGAGACCTACAATGATCATAGAATGGCTATGGCATTTGCTCCTTTAGCGTTAAAAGCACCTGTTATTATTAAAGATGCAGAGGTAGTAACAAAATCGTATATTAGCTTTTGGGAACATCTGGAAGCCTGCATACGATAAAGCCAAATGATCAGAATCAAAATATTTTTATTTTTTATTAGTATAGCCAGCTGCGCCAATCTATTTGCGCAAGAACTTCCTCCTATTGAAAATTTTTCTCCTAAGGATTATCATGCTGAGAATCAAAATTGGGGAATATCTCAGTCTTCAGATAATCTTATTTATGTGGCCAATAATAAAGGACTGTTAGAATATAATGGTGCTAACTGGTATTTATACACATCACCTAATGAGACTATAGTAAGATCCGTAAATGTAATTGGAGATAGAATATATACAGGGTGTTATATGGAGTTTGGTTTCTGGAAGAAAAATGAGGAAAATATTCTGACCTATACTTCGTTGTCTAAAAATTTAGGAATTGAACATATTGAAGACGAAGAATTTTGGAATATTGTGGATTTTGATGATTGGGTAATTTTTCAATCGTTTAATCGCCTTTACATTTATAACGTTTCAACGGAAAGTGTACGCACAATTGAAACGACAAATACTTTGACCAAGCTTTATAAACTAGGGGAAAAACTATATTTTCAAGTATTAAATCAAGGTATTTTTAAAGTAGAGAATGGCAATGATGAGTTGTTTTTAGATAATCAAATGGTTAAAGAAAATGAGGTAATAAATATGTTTTCAACAGAACAAGGAATCCTTATTCTTACACGAAATAAAGGGTTTTTTAATGTTCAAAATGGGGTTTTGACACCATGGAATTCTAATTCAAATGCAGTAATTTCAAATAGTAGTATATATGACGCTATTCAATTGAGGAATGGTGGTTTTGCACTGGGATCAATATCAAAAGGCTTATTTTATCTTGATAAAGAGGGTAATATTCGTTATCAGATCAATCAAAGCAATGGTCTTTTGAACAATACTGTGTTGTCGGTTTTTGAGGATGTTGATCAAACAATTTGGTTAGGACTTGATAATGGGATAAGCTTTTTTGACATAGAATCTCCATTCAAAATATTTAAAGATAAAAAAGGAATTTTAGGAAGTGTATATACTTCTGCGGTTTATCAAAATAATTTGTATTTGGGTACCAACCAGGGGCTTTTTTATAAGCCAATTAATAATAAGGATGATTTTAAATTAATTCAAGGCACCCAAGGTCAAGTTTGGAATTTAGAAGTAATCGATAATGAGCTATTCTGTGGACATCATACCGGGACTTACATTATAAATAATAATAGGGCTAAGAAAATTGCTCCCATTTCTGGAACATGGCTTGTAAATAAGTTAAATGACAACCTTCTTATTCAAGGTAACTATGATGGTTTATATGTACTTGAAAAGTATGATGGTTGGAGTTTAAGGAATAAAATAGAAGGATTCGATAATTCTTCTCGTTACTTTGAGATAATAGGTAATACTATTTTTGTGAATCATGAATACAAAGGAATTTTTAACATAACCGTAGATAGTACTTTTTCAAAAGTACAAAATGTTGCAATTGATACTGTACTAAAAGGGGCTAATTCTAGTCTTGTGAAATATAAGGATGACCTACTTTATGCTTATAAGAAAGGAATTTTGAAGTATAATCAAAATCAAAACAAGTTTCTTAAGGATAGTATTTTAAGTAAGGTTTTTTCTGAAGATGAATATATTTCAGGTAGATTGATCTATCAAGAGGAGGATGATAAGTTATGGGCATTCACAAAGTCTGATCTTGTCTATATTACTCCAGGAGAACTTTCAAATATTCCAAAAATAAATACTATAGCTCTTTCTAAAGGAGAACGTAATGATGTTGATGAATATGAAAATATTATAAGATATGATCGAAATGATTATTTGTTGGGGTCTAATTCAGGATATATACTCATTAATGGCGATGAAACTCAAGTTAGAAACTTTAACGTTGAAATAGCAAATGTTTTAAATACCTCTAGAGGGAATAAAATAGTAGAAAGCAAACAGTTGAATCTAAATGAGAAAGGAAAATTTAGTAGTCATGAAAATAATTTTAGTATTTCTTATTATACTCCTGAGTATACTAAATTTTTAAAGCCAAGTTATCAATACCGTTTATCGGGTATGTATGATCAATGGAGTGATTGGTCTAAAAAGTCAGATGTCTTTTTTGAAAACCTACCTTTTGGTGATTATACATTTGATGTGAGATCAAGAATAGGTCATACGGTTTCTAATAATATAGCCTCTTATTCTTTTAATATTACAAAACCCTGGTATATATCAAATCTTATGCTGATTGTTTATGGCTTGGGAATCATTGCTTTTTCAGTTTTTATGCATTATGTATATAGGAATTATTATAAAAAACAACAAGAAAAACTGTTAGAAAGAAATAGAAAGGAGCTTGAACTCACTAAAGTTCAGAATGAAAAAAAGATTATCAAACTTAAAAATGAACAGCTAGAAAAAGATGTTCAAAATAAAAGTAAAGAATTAGCAGCTTCAACAATGAATATTGTGAAAAAAAATGATTTATTAACCAAAATTAAAAAACAATTGACAAAAGTAAATGATAAAAATACTGTTGAGCCGGTAATAGAAATAATTAATAAGAGTTTAAATCATCATGATAATTGGAAATTGTTTAAAGAAGCGTTTAATAATGCTGATAGAAAATTCTTAGAAAATCTTAAAAGAACACATCCTAATTTAACTCCCAACGATATAAAATTGTGTGCTTATTTACGCTTGAACTTATCATCAAAAGAAATAGCTCCTTTATTCAATATATCTGATAGAAGTGTGGAGATTAAGCGTTATAGACTGCGTAAAAAATTGAATCTTTCACATAAAGAGAACCTTGTAAACTACATTTTAGGGTTGTAAATAACTCAACAAGTGCCTTTAAAATTGCATTTCAAGCCTAAAATACCTCAACAATACCTATACATCATTAATTTTTTATAATTTTTTCACAAAATTTTCAAAAAAACAGCAAACCTCATAAATAAAGGGGTTTTCGTTTCCTAATGTGATAAAAAATAACACTTTTTTTTACGATGTATATTTTTTGTAAGGGTGATAATTACAGAGTTGACAATAATTTTATCTAATTTTAGTAGTCCAAAATTATTAATGGCCCCTACTAGTTAAATCTGTTTGGACTTCTTCTATCTTTCTAAAGATCAAACAATTCATCTTTTAGGCGCCCAAAGCAAAAACTAAACTGATGAACTCAAAATGCAATACAATATGAAAAACAATCTTCTTAGAGTTTTCTTCATGTTATTTACAATTATGGCTTTTGCGCAAGCAAATAAAGTTAAGATTGTAAAAAATGAAGACGGAATGAAACTAGTTGTTGATGGTAAAGATTTCATGATGAACGGTGTGAATTGGGATTATGTCCCTATTGGTACAGATGTTACGAATGCGAATTTTTATGAACAACCGGATGATATTATTAAAGCAGGTCTAGATCATGAAATGGGGCTCTTAAAAAACATGAATGTAAACGTAGTAAGACAATACGTGGGTGTGCCTGCAAAGTGGGTACAGTACATTTATGAGGAGTATGGTATTTACACCTTGCTTAATCATCAATTTGGGCGTTACGGACTGACTATTGACGGTGTATGGACTCCGGTTACAGATTATTCAGATGCAAGAACACAAGAGTTATTGGTTTCTGAAATGCTTCAGCTTGTAAAAGATTATAAAGATGTTCCGGGTATCATCATGTATATGATGGGTAATGAGAATAATTATGGACTCTTTTGGCAAGGTGCAGAAACTGAAGACTTTCCGGAAGGTGAAGAACAAAAAAGAGCCGTAGGAGAGAATAGAGGAAGACCGATGTATAAGTTGATGAATGAAGTGGCTATAAAAATGAAAGCAATGGATGCAAATCATCCAGTTGCTATATGTAATGGTGATGTTTTGTTCATTGACATTATTGCTGAAGAATGTAAAGATGTTGATGTATATGGTGCCAATACATATAGAGGAGAATCTTTTGGTGATTTCTTTCAGGTTGTAAAAGATAAATTAGGCATGCCTGTAATGTTTACTGAATTTGGTGCAGATGCGTACAACGCATTGGCGGATAAAGAAGACCAGTATTGGCAAGCCCATTATAACTTATTGAATTGGGAAGAAATTTACGAGAATGCTGCCGGTTTAGGTAAAGCTGGTAACTCAATTGGAGGTTTTACATTCCAGTTTAGTGATGGATGGTGGAAGTTAGGTTTTGATAAGCGTGAAGATGCAGATACACATGAAACCGGAGCTTCTTGGAGCAATGGAGGTTACTATCATGATACCAAGGATGGTTCTAATAATATGAACGAAGAATGGTTTGGTATCTGTGCTAAAGGCCCAACAGATAATCGCGGTTTATATGAACTCTATCCTCGGGCGTCATATTATACATTAAAGGAAGCCCATAAATTAAATCCATATGCCAAAGGTATGTCTTTAGAATATATTGATAATTATTTTGATGACATTAATATAATGGATGCAGTATTAAGGGCAAGAGGTGATAAATCAGCCTTAGATGCAAAAAGTGGAAGTGGTGCAGTAATCCGTTTGAGCCAACTAAGAGCAGAAATGACAGGTTATTATACTGGCGGGAAGTTGTTAACTACCCCAGAGAATGCAAACCCCAATGAGAATGTCTTTCCTGCTGAGCAAGGCTTTGATCATATGCAATCCTTCTATGTAGGTGTTGAAGGTAATCCAGCACCTGGCGTAAAAGCTAATGTAAACTTTAATATTTTAGGCAACGTTGCAAGGAACCCTATTAATGAGATTTTCTATGAAGATGTAGGTAGGCCAGTAACTGTGGAAGGCGCTGGAGCAAATAGCGGAGAAACAATAACAGCAAATGATCAAAATAGAATTAGATTATACCAGGCTGAGTTTGAATGGAAGAACAAGTTGGCAGATATTAAATGGTTTTATAGAACGGGTCATTATCATTGGGGGTATGAAGGTGATTTCTTTGGATTGTATCCTGAAGCCAACTATGGGCCTAACCTAGACCTCTATAAAGGAGAAATACAGGGTACCGAAATACATGGTAAAGGTAAATTAAAAGGATTGGCTGCGGCATTTGGTCGCCAATTATGGTGGGGAGCAAATCCTACAGCTTTACTCAAATACCAGAAAGAAATACATGGTTTTGAGGTGACCGGTATCTATCATAGAGATTTTGAAAATGATATAGAACTAGATATAAACGGAAATCGGGTACTAGACCCAAATTTAGTTTTTAGCCGTGTGATTCCGGCATGGCCTATAGAGCGCGCTACGGTTGTTGTTGAAAAGGAGTTTGGTGATTTTGGTTTGACAGTTGGAGGTATTTGGGGTGGTAGTCCTTTAAATGGTATTGGTTATCAGGACGTAAGGGGCGAGCCTGGTAATTATATTGTGTACCAAGATAAAATTAACTCTGATGATAACTGGGGTGCCAAGGCAAAAATAACCTATTCTAAAGGTAAGTTTAACTGGTATGCCTTAGGTGCTACTGCTGGGTTGGTTGCTAATGGTGGCGTAGATCAAACACAAAATTTTTCTGGATGGAAATTAAAAGATAACGGAAGTGGAAATCAAAATAGTTTCTTGACCGGTTTTACTTATACTATCGGGAATTTACAAATTGCTCCTAACTTTTTATGGCAAGAGCCTTTAGTAAAACCAATACCATTAGATGCTACAGGCCCTGCAGCACCAAGAAATTTCATTAATGATCCGTTTGCTGTAAGAGGAAATCGTAAAACCACGGCAGGAGAGATCATATTGACTTTTGATCCTACGCCAGGTTCATGGTTTTATGCATGGGACAATGATCGTACTGAAGATGCGAAGTTTGCCTTTAATTTAGGTTACGTATATCGTCATTTTTCAACTGCTCAAGATTCACATATTGGTTTTAATGCAGAAGGAAATTTTCTAATTTTTCCTAATTCTGCTCCACAGAAGGATCTATGGGAGATGCACTCACGTATTGTATCAAGAATAAGTCCTGAGTTTAGTATAATTGCTAAATTATATGGAGGTAATGGGCAGGCAAATGGTAGTGATGAACGCACCATTGAAAGGTTTGGTATAGATGCTAAATCAATTTATAAAAATTGGCAATTTCAAGGAATGTTTAGAGTAGATGACTGGGGGCCTTATGATTATCATCGTGATTTTAACCTGACGTATCCTTTACAAATGTCTTTAGACATCTCGACTACTATTGGTAAGCCAGACTGGTTTATTTTACCGGATACCAGAATTGGTATTCGTGGTACCTGGAGGTCATTGAATGAATTTTCACCGAGATACGCACCTAATGCAGTTCCCGAGGGGTCTTTTGGTCAGGAACCTATTGTAAGTCCGGTAGGTTTTGACGATGGTCAGGAATGGGAGATCAGAACATATATACACATTAATCTAGGAAAATAAAAACGAGTCAAATGAAGATAGTAAATAATATAAAAGTCAAGTTTCTCGGTATAATTGCTGCGATACTTGTATTAGTGAGCTGTGAAAGAGATATTTCAGACGAAGCTGTTTTTGCAACGTTTCCAAATACCCCTGATATTTTCATTGATAATCCAGTGGGTTTGACTGATGAATTTTTTGTATCATTTGATCCTGCAGTAGGAGCCAATACTGAAGCCTTCGGAACTGATAATAATGTTGCCTATTCAGGTACATCTTCTATAAGAATTGATGTACCGGCTTCAGATGATCCCAACGGAAGTTTTGTTGGAGGGATATTTTTAGATAGGGGAGTGGGAAGAGATTTAACTGGATATGATGCGCTAACCTTTTGGGCTAGAGGATCAACCACAGCTACAGTTGGATTAGTCGGTTTTGGAACAGACTTTGAAGAGAATAAATTTGCTGTAGCAGGTCCAAGTATCAGATTATCTACAGATTGGAAGAAGTATATTATTCCAATACCTGATCCTTCTAAACTTATTCAGGAAAGAGGAATGTTCGTTTTCTCAGCAGGAGGTTTAGATATAATCGATAACATACCTAATGGCAATGAAATTGGTTTTACATTTTGGATGGACGAAATGCGATTTGAGAGTTTAGGCACGGTAGCTCAATTAAGACCAGCTATCTTTTCTGGACAAGATTTAGTACAACAGACATTTATTGGGTCATCAATATTAATAGATGGCTTAAGAGCAACTTTTAATGGTCCTGCTGGCGAAAATATTACGGTAGGTCCTGCACCAAGTTATTTTAATTTTTCCTCTTCAGATCCTAGTGTTGCTTTTGTTAACGAACTTGGGGAAATTCAAATTGTTGGTCAAGGAACTACAATTATTACTGCTCAACTTGATGATGTTTTGGCAGAAGGTTCTTTAGAATTAACTTCAGGTGGAGAATTACCTGCACCACCGACTCCTGCTCAAGCAGCAGAAGATGTTAGATCTATTTATAGCGATTCTTATACTTCGGTTACCAGTAGTAATTTCAACCCTGGTTTTGGAGGATCAACAACACAAACTACTGAAGCTAGTTTAAATGGAAATAATGTACAGATTTATGCCAATAATAACTTTACAGGTATTTTGTTTGATAATACGGTTGATGGATCAGAAATGACGCATCTACATATTGATGTGTTCACGCAAGCACCTGGTACTAGTGTAGAAATTCAAATAAGAGATGTTGGTGCAAATGGAGAGTTAGAGACGAATGTTTTTAATGGCTTCCCTGATGGTGACGATAAAGACTTTAGATTTACTGCTGACGGTTTACAAGTTGGGCAATGGACTTCTTTTGAAATTCCATTAGGAGGTGATATTGCAGCTCAGAAGAATAATTTGGGAGCTTTCATATTGGTTGGAGGCCCAGATTTCATATTAGATAATATTTACTTCTATAAAGAATAGGTTTGATAAATGAAATTTAAAAAAAAGAAGATGAACAATTTGAATAAACATATATATAAAATACTTGGCTTTTTTTCCATTTCCTGCATACTTTTAACGGGTTGTGAAACTGATGAAACTCAAACAGTGGCCGCCTTAAATAATTTAGTGGCAGAAGATAATTTTGATGTTGATGGCCAAGTTGACAGCTCTTTTTGGAATCTTGAAATTGGCGATGGCACAGCTCAAGGTATTCCTGGATGGGGGAATAATGAACTACAATACTATACAGATAGGTCAGAAAATGTCACTGTAGAGAACGGGTTCTTATTGATCACTGTCCGTGAAGAAGCATTTAATGGTGCGCAGTATACTTCTGCAAGGTTACAGACTAAAGGAAAAGTCCAACAGCAGTATGGCCGTTTTGAAGCCCGAATTAGATTGCCTTATGGTAAAGGTATGTTTCCTGCTTTTTGGTTATTAGGTGATGATAGCGATGGTGCCATCTGGCCACAAATTGGTGAGATAGACATTATGGAAAATACTGGTGATAAGCCAACCGAACTTTTTGGAACTATCCATGGGCCTGGGTATTCCGGTGGAGAATCCATTTCAAAAGAATTTATCCTAGAAGATAGCAGGGTAGATACCGAGTTTCATGTATATGGAGTAGAGTGGGGACCAGACTATATCAATTTTTATATAGATGATAAATTGTATAATCAGATAACTCCTGAAGATGTAGCCGAAGAAACTAATGGTGAGGGAGAATGGGTATTTAACGACAGATCATTTTATATTGTTTTAAATCTAGCTGTTGGTGGCAACTTAGCAGGAGCACCCAATGCAGAAACTGTCTTTCCTCAAACGATGGTTGTAGATTATGTGCGTGTCTATCAATAATAACAAATAAACTAATTTAACTAATAAGAATAATCATGAAAGAATTGATCAAAAGAACTAGAATACTATGGCTACTTATTGTTGCTGTATCCTTTTTTGGCTGTGAAGATGATGACGATGCCAATTTACCTGAAGTAGTGGCGAGTTTTGCTCAGACTATTAATGAAGATACTGGCGTGGTATCCTTTATAAACTTATCAGAAAATGCTGATAGCTATACTTGGGATTTTGGCGATGACACAACTTCTAATGAAATTAATCCTACAAAAGTTTATGGATCAGGAACATATACTGTAACCTTAACTGCAGAGAATGTCGCAGGAGCTTCAGCTACTTTTGAAGATACTATAGTTATAGACATACCGTTGCCTGTTAATATTCCTATTACATTTGATGATGCAGGTGTAAACTATGGTTCAATTGAAGGATTTGATACGCAATTCCAAGTAATTGCAAATCCAGAAGTGTCAGGTGCAAATGATGTAGCCTCAAATGTTGGTGAAATTGTACCAACTGGAGCAGATTTTCAAGGTATTAAAGTACCTTTAGGTGCTGGTGTAGACTTTAGCGGAGCTAATAATACAATTCAATTAAAACTATATTCCACTGTTGCTACAGATATCTTAGTTAAATTTTCTGGTGGTCTTAATGGAGCACGTGATGTAGAAGTGAAGGCTGCACATGGAGGAACAGGTTGGGAACAAATAGATTTTAATTTTGCTACAGATGGAGTAAAAAGCTTTATTGACGGAGATCCGGAAAATGGACAACCTTTTGCGCCAGACGGACAATATCAAACACTTGATTTATTTGTTGGTTTTGCTATTGGAGGCGTAACGAATACTTTTTATGTTGATGATGTAACATTTGTTGAAGTAGTAGCTACAAACGGGTGTAATGATGTGCCAGTTGCAGCTACATCACTTCCATTAGATTTTGAAGGATGTGCTACCTTCCCTTCAGATAGTAATTTTGGAGCAGGTTTGACTTCAGAGTTAGCCGCAAATCCATCTAAAACAGGTATAAATACCTCTGACTTTGTACTAAAGGTTGATAAACCTACCGATTCAGATTTCTTTGCGGGTATTCAAAATACATTTGCCCAGAATTTTGATCTTTCTACTACAGATACATTTAAGTTAAAAGTATTTTCTACAAAAGCAGATGTTGTTTTTAGATTTGAGTTATTAGCAAACCCTAATGACGGAAGTATAGGGAATCCAGCTCCAGTATTTGTAACAATTCCAACGGCAAATGAATGGGTAGAAGTAGAATTTACATTTACGGGCTTACCCGCTGGACCAATGGCATATAATCAATTGGTAATAAAACCTGATAATGATCAGTCTGATAGTGCTATCACAAATGGAGGAACCTATTATTTAGATGATCTTACGCTAGAAGGTGATGATCCTGGAAATACCTTTGATGATGGTTTATTAACCAATGGTGATTTTGAAAATGGAGCAGAAGCTTGGATTGGAAATGCAGTTAATGTGGTTACAGAAGGTGGTAACAGCTTTAATCTAGCTAATGTTGAAACTGCGGTACCAAATGAGCCTTTCCAGGTAAATCTGAGTCAAGTTGTTGAGATTGTTCAAGGTTCGAGCTATATATTATCATTTGATGCTTCATCCGATCGTGCACGAACCATTCTTGCCGGTATAGGATTAAACGAAGCTCCTTTTAGTAACGTAACCGAAGTAATTAATTTAACAACAGATACACAAACATTTACATTAAACCTTACAGCCACTGACTTTGGTTTGGCTAATAGTAGAGTACTATTTGATATGGCAGCAGAAGTAGGTACAGTAGTGATTGATAATGTGTCCTTAGTACTTGATGATGGTGGTTCAGGAGGTGATACAGTTGCGCCTGTAATTACATTGAATGGAGATGCTGTTGTAAATCTTACAGTTGGAGATAGCTTTACCGATCCAGGAGCAACAGCATCTGATGATGTTGATGGTGATATTTCAGGAAGTATTGCTGTAGGTGGTGATACAGTTGATACTAATACTGAAGGTACTTATGTTATTACCTATAATGTAAGCGATGCCGCAGGAAATCCAGCAGCACAAGTTACAAGAACTGTGAATGTGAATGCCGCCAGTGGTGGTGCAGAATCACCTTATTGTAATACCGAAGTTACGCATCTTAACATTCCGGCAGAAACTGCCTCAGCAGTTAATGTATCTATATTTAATGTTAATGAAACTACAATGAGAATTGAAATTGTTTCTGCTAATGATGATCCAGTTGATTTACTTGTATTACCTGCTGGAGATTTTAACCCAGTGCCAGGAATTTCATTAGCACCTGAAGATGTAGGTGATGGCGTTTGGGCTGCAGAATTTATCTATCCTGAAGGAGCTCCGGAAAATGCACAATTATATTTCTTATGGAGTAAAGTTTCTAATGCTGGGAATTGGCAATTTGGAGGACCAGGAGCAGACTTGCTTTCAGTACCTTTTAATGCAACTTGTGACACTTCTGGTGGAACCGGTAGTGGTGGATGTACCGCTGAACTTGTAGATGCAACTACATTACCAGTTACATTTGAAGGATGTGAATCTTTCTTAGGGACATTTACTAATGAAGGTTCAATTAGTGTAACTAATGCTGCAAATCCTAATATGACAGGAAACGCTTCAGACTATGCGCTTAGAATTGATAAAGGTACAGGTGCAAACCGCTGGGCAGGAGTTCAAAATGTTTTCCCACAAAACCTCTTGGTTACTAATAATACCCAAACCTATCGAATGAAAGTGTATTCTTCTAAAGCAAATGTGACAATTCGAGCTGAATTGATTATAACTCAACAACCTACTCCGGCTGTTGGTAATCCAGCTGCTCAATTCGCTACTGTTACCAATGCTAATGAATGGACAGAAATAGAGTTTACATTTAATATTCCAGATAATGCACAAGGGGTATTAAATCTTTTTGATTTACTTGTTATTAAACCTGATAACCCAGCTGATTCAGACGGTACATTTACAGATTCTGATGAAACATATTATGTAGATGATATCGAAAAAGTAAATTAGATGTAATTCTAAATCAAATTAATATTACATATTATAATAAGAGATTAATAAAATTATATTTGAATTAGTAGTTAGTCAAAAAGGTCGAGATATAAATACTCGGCCTTTTTAAACTCAAAAAGAATTAACAACCAATTTTTTAAAATAGAATTCCTGCAATGGTTAGTGAAAGTACATTAATGCATGATGCTAAAGTAAATAGTGATAAGAAAGTAGAACTCAACTATGTTCAAATAGAAAATGAAGGCTTTTACAAAATATCAAATGTAGACGCAATGCGACCATTTTTTATGAGCATTGTGAGTGATTCAAATCATTGGATGTTCATTTCAAGCAATGGTGGGGTAACCGCTGGCAGAAAAGATGCTGATAATGCCTTATTTCCTTACTATACAGATGATAAGATTACAGAATCTTATGAAACTACTGGTAGCAAATCTATTTTCATCGTGAATGATAGTATTTGGGAACCTTTTTCAGATCGATACACAGGCAAATATGCTATATCAAGGAATTTGTATAAAAATACTTTTGGGAATAAGATCCTCTTTGAAGAAGTAAATCATGATTTGAATTTGACTTACCAATACCAATGGAATTCAAGTAATAAGTTTGGTTTTATACGTAAGAGTAAATTGATAAATCATAACACTGCTTCAGTCAATGTAAAATTATTGGATGGTATTCAAAATATTATGCCATATGGAGTTGGTGCTGATATACAAGGCATACGTAGTAATCTGGTAGATGCCTATAAGCGCAGCGAATTGATTCCAGAAGTTGGTCTTGGTATTTTTGCATTGAGTGCTATTATAGTTGACAGAGCAGAGCCTAGCGAGGCTTTGAAAGCAAACACCGTTTGGTCTTTAGGATTAGAAAATCCTAAATATTTACTGTCGTCATTACAACTAGATAGTTTTAGAAACGAAGATTTTATAGAACAAGAGCAAGATGTAAAAGCTGAAAAAGGAGCGTATTTTGTTTCATCTGAAATAGAGCTTAAAGCTGAATCTGACAAAGAATGGATGCTTATAGCAAATGTAAATCAAAGTACCAATGACATTGCTCAAGCTTCTGAACGTATAAAAAATGATCCTGACATTCGTTCTAAAATTAATCAAAACATTGCTAAAGGAACTGAAAAACTAACTGAGTTGACTGCTGCTTCTGATGGCTTGCAGTTGACTTCTGACATGCAACGAAATACCAGGCATTACTCAAATGTGCTTTTCAATATTATGCGAGGTGGTATTTTTGATGATGGATACCAAATAGAAAAATGGGATTTTGATGCTTATCTGTCAAAAGCTAATAAAAAAGTATATAGAAAACACGAGCAATTACTAGCCGAGTTACCTGATGTTTTTTCGTTAAGTGACATTAGAAAGCTAGCCTATGAAAGTGACGATAAGAATTTTAGAAGACTTGCCTTAGAATATATGCCATTGAAGTTCAGTAGAAGGCATGGTGACCCAAGTAGACCTTGGAATAAGTTTTCTATTAATACCAGAAATGAAATTGATGGCTCTAAAATTTTAGACTACGAAGGTAACTGGAGAGATATTTTTCAAAATTGGGAAGCCTTGGCACATGCGTACCCCGAGTATATTGAGGCCATGATCTTCAAATTTTTAAATGCTACTACTTTTGATGGATATAACCCTTACAGAGTTACCAAGGGTGGTTTTGACTGGGAAGTAATTGAAGAACATGATCCTTGGTCATATATAGGTTACTGGGGTGATCATCAGATTATTTACTTGTTGAAATTCTTAGAATTTATTCAAGACCATTACCCGAGCAGATTGGTAGGATATTTTAACAAAGACCTTTTTGTATATGCTAATGTACCTTATAAGATTAAGACTTATAAAGAAACTTTAAAAGATCCAAAAGACACGATTGATTTTGATTATGAATCTGACAATGTTATACGCCAAAAGCGTATTGAATTGGGAGCAGATGGAGCTTTGCTTAGAGATGAAAATATGTTCATCCATAAAGTGAATTTTGTAGAGAAAATTTTAGCAACAGTTCTGGCCAAGCTGTCAAATTTCATTCCTGAAGCGGGTATATGGCTAAACACCCAAAGACCAGAATGGAATGATGCCAACAATGCATTAGTAGGTAATGGTGTATCAATGGTTACATTGTATTACTTACGTCGCTTCTTGCATTTCTTTAGAGGAGTTTTTGACGATGCTTCTGTTGACTCAGTTGCTATTTCAAAAGAACTGGTTGACTTTTTTAAAGCTGTAGCCAACGCCTTTGATAAAAATCACTATCTAATATCAGGGAGTATTAATGATCAGCAACGTAAGCAGGTGTTAGATGCCCTTGGACAGGCCGGTAGCGACTATCGTGAGAAAATTTATAATGATGCTTTTTCTGGACGTAAAGAAAAAATTACGTTGAAAGAATTAAAGCATTTTACAACAACAAGTTTAGATTTTCTTGAGCACTCAATAAACGCAAATAAGAGAAGTGATAATTTGTATCATGCTTATAATTTAATGACTGTTGAAAGTGAGACTGAAGTTTCAGTTTCGTATTTAAGTGAAATGTTAGAAGGTCAGGTGGCTGCCTTAAGTTCAGGTTATCTATCAGCTCAAGAAGTGTTAGAGTTATTAGACGCTATGAAAGTTAGTAAGCTTTTTAGGCCAGACCAATACAGCTATCTGCTGTACCCAAATAAAGAATTACCAAAATTCACTGAAAAGAATAATATTCCAGAGAACCTGGTATCGAAGTCATCCTTACTTCAACAATTATTAAAAGATGGTAATGCATCAATTATTGTAAAAGATATTAAGAATAATTTCCATTTTAATGGAGGTTTCAACAACGCAGAGAGTCTTCAAAATGCTTTGGATGCACTTACGGATACTAAGTATGCCGATCTGGCAAATTCAGAAAGGCAATTAGTATTAGGTATATTTGAAGAAGTATTCAACCATAAAGCATTCACAGGTAGATCAGGAACATTTTTTGGCTATGAAGGTCTTGGTTCTATATACTGGCACATGGTTTCAAAGCTTTTATTAGCGGTTCAAGAATGCTGTTTGAAAGCTATAGAAGAAAATGAAAGTGATGAATTAGTTGGCAGGTTGTTAGAGCATTTTTATGAAATTAATGAGGGTATTGGTGTTCATAAATCACCAACTCTATATGGTGCCTTTCCAACAGATCCTTATTCTCATACTCCAGCAGGAAAAGGAGCACAACAACCCGGTATGACTGGTCAGGTAAAAGAAGATATTTTATCAAGAATTGGCGAATTAGGAGTTTTTGTAAAAGACGGATGCTTGCAGTTTAATCCATGTTTATTACGTAAGAATGAGTTTTTGAATACTGAAAGTTTCTTCTCTTATATTGATATCAATGGAACTAAAAAAGAATTAAAGGTTTCTAAAGACGAACTAGCTTTTACACATTGTCAAATACCTATAATTTATAAGTTAAGTGATAAAGATGGTGTAAAAATATCCCGCGAAAATGGAAATATAGTTACGCTTGATTCACTAACGTTAGATAAAGAAACAAGTTCTGAAATATTTAAAAGAACAGGAAAGGTTTCCTTAATTGAAGTGCTTTTAAGCAAAGATAAGCGACTGAAGTAACTGTAAAATAGGAACTAATAAGAGTGCGTAATTAAAACACACGTATGATAGAACAGAAAATAGACACTATATTGGCTTCAATGACCTTAGATGAAAAAATTGGTCAGATGTCTCAGGTGCGTCATTTTGACGATATTACCGAAGAAGACATTGCTACTAAGTTTATAGGGTCTGTTATTCATACACAAGGACCACTTCCTGGCAAAGACGCTGCTGAATGGCAGGCAAAATTTATACGCTTACAAAAGAAAGCGCTTTCTACCAGATTAGAGATTCCGTTACTTTTTGCAGTAGATGCAGTTCACGGTCAAAACACCTATGAAGGAGCTACTATTTTTCCTCATAACATAGGTTTAGGTGCTACCAGAAATGCAAAGTTAGTTGAACAAGTGGCTTCAGTAACTGCGTTAGAAACACAAGCAACAGGATTTAACTGGGTATTCTCACCCTGTGTTGCTATTCCTTATAATGAAAGATGGGGTAGAGTATATGAGGCATTTTCTGAAAATACTGAATTGACTGAAACCCTAACCAAATCTTCTATTATTGGTCACCAAGGCAATCTCTCTGATACACATACAGTGATGGCAACAGCAAAGCATTTTGTAGGAGATGGTGCAACTGATTATGGTATTGAAGGAGGAAGAACATCGCTCAGTATCGAACAAATTAGGAGGCGTTTATTATCACCATATAGAGTTGCTGTAGAGAATGATGTTGGTTCTATTATGGCCTCTTTTAATACGCTTGGTGAAAAACCAATGCATGCGCATAAGGAAATGATTACAGATATTCTGAAAGAGTCTATTGGTTTTGATGGCATTATGGTGTCTGATTGGAAAGCTTATTCAAGGTTTGGTGAGAATGATATTATAAATGCCGGTATTGATGTAGTGATGGCGGTTGATGGTGATTTGGATGATTTCCAGAAAGGCCTTAAAAAAGCAGTAGATAGTGGTGAAGTTTCTCTAGAAAGAATCGACGATGCTGTTAGAAGGATATTAAGGCAAAAGTTCAGGTTAGGGCTGTTTGAGAATCCTTTTCCAAATGCCGAGTTAATTGAAAAAATAGGAGATCAAAGGCATAGAGAAGTTGCAAAACAAGCAGTTAGAGAATCTTTGGTGCTACTTAAAAATGAAAACAATGTGCTACCCTTGTCAAAAAATTCCAAAATTGTAGTGGTTGGTGAGCATGCTAATAGTTCAGGTTTACAATCTGGAGGATGGACCATCAACTGGCAAGGTACTACTGAAAATTATAAAGACGCAACCACTATTTTAGAGGGTATACAAAAAATGGCAGATGGTGAAGTTATTTATGATAAGGATGCTACTGGAAATCATACAAACGTAGATGCAGCAATTTTAGTGATAGGAGAGAAGCCTTACGCTGAATTTTTTGGAGATATTGGTCATGAATCAAACAATCTGACCTTAGAGTTAACCAAAGAACATCAAAAATATATTGAAAATTATACCAATAAAGGAGTGAAAGTAGTGACCATTCTGATTTCAGGAAGACCACTTGTTGTTACAGATCAAATAGAAGAATCTGATGCTTTTATAGCAGCATGGCTACCCGGTTCTGAGGGTGACGGTATTGCGGAAGTTCTGTTTGGAGATTATAATTTTAAAGGAAAATTACCACACTCGTGGCCAAAATCACTGGGAGATTATAAAGATAAATATGGTCCCAATTTTTGGGACGATAGCCTAACGCCTTTATTTCCTTATGGATATGGATTACAATATGAATGACATAAAATAAAAACAGATAATCCCGATAGCCAACGGGACTACTTAAATTAATTAGTGTTGTAGTGGTTTTTATAGGAAACTACTGATATAAAGAAACAAAAATCGAAAAAGAAAAAAATAAACTAAAACAAAACAATAAGTGACTGCTAAAGATATTTTAGGGAATACTGATTATCTAGCCATTTCATATGGTGGCTACAGAGAAAATACTAGGGAAGTTCAACCCACTATTGCTGAATTGAAAGAAGATATGAAGATTCTTTCAGCAATGGGCATTAAAATTTTAAGAACCTATAATGTTCAAGAAAAACTCCCACATGCCTCTAATCTATTAAAAGCAATCAACGAGTTAAAGAAAGAAGACCCAAGCTTTGAAATGTATGTCATGCTTGGTGCTTGGATTGACTGTAAGAATGCCTGGACAGGTTTAGAACCCGACCATAACGTAGAAAGTGATCAAAATGAAGGAGAAATAGCCAGAGCAGTAGCTTTAGCGAATCAATATCCTGATATAGTAAAAATAATAGCTGTAGGTAACGAAGCTATGGTAAAATGGGCTACCAGTTATTATGTGCAACCATGGGTTATTTTAAAATGGGTAAATCATTTACAGAATTTAAAAGAAGAAGGTAAGCTTCCCAAAGATTTGTGGATAACGAGCTCTGATGACTTTTCATCTTGGGGTGGTGGCGATCCTGTTTATCATAATGAGGATTTAAATAACCTTATTAAAGCAGTAGACTATATATCAATGCATACCTACCCAATGCACAACTCCCACTACAACCCTGCTTTTTGGGTAGTACCTGAAAATGAATATGAATGGTCAGATTTAGAAAAAATTGAATCGGGAATGCAGCGGGCATTAGAATTTGCGGTAGACCATTATGATAGCGTTTCTAACTACATGAAAAGCTTAGGAGTAAACAAGCCTATACATATTGGGGAAACGGGATGGGCAACTGTTTCAAATCAGCATTATGGAGCTGATGGTTCAAAAGCTGCAGATGAGTATAAGTCAGGAAAGTATTACCAACTTATAAGAGAATGGAGTAGAAAAGAAAAGATTTCATGCTTCTATTTTGAAGCCTTTGATGAACAATGGAAAGACGCAAACAATCCGTTGGGTTCTGAAAACCATTTTGGATTGATTAACCTAAAAGGTCAGGCTAAATATGCTATTTGGGATTTAGTTGATAAAGGTATTTTTAAAGGTCTAACCAGAGATGCTAGGGCAATTACAAAAACATATAATGGTAAAGAAGAAGATTTACTATTAGATGTTCATGCTCCCCCTAGAAAACAAGAAATTACTTCAAATTATTAATTATGAAAAATTATTTGACAATCGTTAGAATTTGCGGGCTGATTTTTTTAATCGGTTTCTTATCGTCTTGTGGCGAAGTTAAAAAGAATGAAGTGAAAGAAGAAGATTCAACAAAAGAAGTTTCAGCGAAGGATATTTTAGGAAATCCTGAGTATTTGGCAATGTCTTATGGTGGTTATCGACATGCAGATCATAGTATCGAGCCTACATTAGATGAGCTTAAAGAAGATATGAAAATTTTGTCTGCTCTGGGTATAAAAATGCTTCGTACGTATAAACTGCTTAAACCTCAGGCTGCTAATTTGGTAAAAGTTATTAGCGAGATGAAAAAAGAAGATCCTAATTTTGAGATGTATGTAATGTTAGGAGCATGGGTTGATTGTAAAAATGCATTTAATCCGGAAAAAGGCGAACCTGTTCATAATGAAGAAAATGAAGAAAATCCTGCTGAAATAGCTAGAGCCGTAGCATTGGCAAACCAATATCCAGATATTGTAAAAGTAATTGCTGTAGGTAACGAAGCCATGGTAAAATGGGCAGCTAGTTATTATGTTGAACCATGGATTATTTTGAAATGGGTAAATCACTTACAAGATTTGAAGAAAGAAGGAAAACTTCCTAAAGACTTGTGGATTACTAGCTCAGATAATTTTGCTTCCTGGGGAGGTGGTGGAGATGAATACCACGTTGAAGATTTGAACAGTTTGATTAAAGCAGTAGACTTTATTTCAATGCATACGTATCCAATGCATGACACACATTATCAGCCTGAATTCTGGTTAGATCCTGAGGGGTTAGAAGGAAAAACGGATGCGGAAAAAATTGATATTTCTATGTTGAGATCAAAGAAGTATGCTATGATGCAATATGAAAATGTAAAGAAATACATGGAAAGTCTAGGAGTTGACAAACCCATTCACATAGGCGAAACGGGTTGGGCAAGTTTTTCAGGTGGGCATTATGGCACTACTGGTTCTAAAGCAACAGATGAGTATAAAGAGGCACTCTATTACAAACATATGAGAGATTGGACGAATAAAGAAGGGCTATCGTGTTTTTACTTTGAAGCGTTTAATGAGCCCTGGAAAGGAGGTGACAACCCAGGAGATTCTGAAAAGCACTTCGGGCTATTCACGGTAGACGGAAAGGCGAAGTATGTACTATGGGATGAAGTAGATAAAGGAACTTTTGAAGGATTGACCAGAAATGGAAATTCTATAACCAAAACATATAATGGAGATAAAGAAGCTTTAATGAAAGATGTGTTAGTACCACCAGTAAAGCAAGAGCAATTGTCACCGCATTAAGAAATGTGGTTGCCTAAACACTAGCTTAAACCAAACAAAATGAAAACAAATACAATATACTTAATACTTATTATGACCCTAATACTGCATGCTTGTCGTACAGAAACGGATGATAAATTAATCGTTGAAGTTTATGAAACTTCAGCTTCAGGCAATAAATTAACTAAAATTAGTGAATTTACTAATGTTGAAAATGCCGTTGAAGTAAAGTTATTGCCAAATGATGAATTTCAGAAGATTACCGGTTTTGGAGGATCATTTACAGAATCTTCAGCGTATCTGTTAAACAAGTTAGGAGCGGTCAATCGTAAAAAAGTAATTGATGCTTACTTTGGGCCGGAAGGCGCTAAATATTCATTAACGCGTACGCATATAAACTCTTGTGATTTCTCTTTAAGTCAATACTCATATACCCCCACTGAAGATAAAGAATTAAAGGACTTCTCTATAGAAGAGGATAAGGATGATATCATCCCCTTTATTAAAGAAGCCATGGCCGCTTCAAAAGACGGGTTTAAGATATTATCATCACCATGGACAGCCCCGCCATGGATGAAAGACAATAAGAAATGGGTAGGAGGAAAATTGTTACCTGAATATTATGACACCTGGGCGTTGTTTTTCTCAAAGTATATTGATGCCTATAAAGCTGAAGGAATTGATATTTGGGGAGTTACAATTGAAAATGAACCTTTAGGAAATGGTAATAATTGGGAGAGTATGCACTATACTCCTGATGAGATGACCAATTTTGTTCAAAATCACTTAGGCCCAAAATTGGAAGCAGATGGA
Source organism: Maritimimonas sp. 2405UD52-3 (assembly GCF_056591715.1). NCBI lineage: Bacteria > Pseudomonadati > Bacteroidota > Flavobacteriia > Flavobacteriales > Flavobacteriaceae > Maritimimonas > Maritimimonas sp. 2405UD52-3. The sequence continues at coordinate 726,244 of NZ_JBWQOL010000002.1, read as the reverse complement.
AAGTCAAATGTGAAGATTTTAGGTTATGACCAAAACAGAGAGCATTTAAAAGAGTGGATAGATTCTCAATATAAAAATGAGGAAACATCTAAGTATTTTGATGGTACTGCCATTCATTGGTATGCCAGTACTTTTGAAGTATTCCCTGAAGAATTACAGTATGCACATAAAAAGGCGCCGAATAAACATTTAATTCAGTCTGAAGCTTGTGTAGATGCAGAGGTGCCTAAATGGCAAGATGATGCTTGGTATTGGTCAAAAGAGGCAACTGACTGGGGGTGGGATTGGGCACCGGAAAAAGACAAACCTATGCATCCTAAATATGTGCCGGTTTATAGATATGCCAGAGATATTATTGGTTGTTTAAATAATTGGGTTGACGGTTGGATTGATTGGAATATGGTGTTAGATACTAAAGGAGGCCCTAATTGGTTCAAGAACTGGTGTGTGGCTCCTGTTATTGTAGATCCCGAAAAGGATGAAGTGTATTTTACACCTTTGTATTATACGTTAAGTCATTTTAGTAAATATATACGTCCCGATGCTACCCGTATAGGATTTGAAAATTCGGACGATTCGCTCTTAATAACAGCAGCAAAAAACCCTGATGGCTCTATTGCTGTGGTGTTATTAAATCAAGGTTCTGAAGCTAAAGATGTAAAATTGTCTTTAGAGAAAAGAGCAGTTGATATACAAATAAGCGCTAAGGCATTACAAACTATTGTGATTCCTGCTGGCGCATAAACTAACAAACAATTAACTAACTTAAATAGAAAAATATGTCACAACAAGTTACGGCGGCAAAAGATAGAGTCCCATTGGGGCAGAAAGCTGCTTTCGGAGCAGGGCATTTGGTTTTGAACCTATATCCAGGAGCCTTAGGTTTCTTTATGTTCTTCTTATTAACTGCTTTTGGAATGGATCCGTTTTTAGCAGGTCTTTTAGGTGGATTGCCTCGATTTTTTGATGCAATTACCGACCCAATTATGGGATTTGTTTCAGATAATACAAGTTCAAAATGGGGTAGGAGAAGACCTTATATTTTTGTAGGAGGTATACTAAGTGCTATTACATTCGTTCTTCTCTGGCAATTAGACGAAACCAACTCTTCAACCTATAACTTCTGGTACTTTTTAATTATGTCTATGGTTTTCCTTATCGGAAACACCATGTTTGCTACTCCACTGGTAGGTTTAGGTTATGAAATGACCTCTGACTACAATGAGCGGACACGTTTAATGGCATTTTCACAAACTGTAGGTCTCATTGCTTGGGTAATTGTACCCTGGTTTTGGGTAATTATTGCTGACCCAGATATTTTTAGCAATCAAGCTGAAGGGGTACGAACTATGGCAATTTATGTAGGGGTAGCTTGTTTACTACTTGGTTTATTACCGGCTATATTTTGTAGAGGTATAGATGCATCTCATATGGGAGATAGAAAAAAATTAACCTTTAAGACTATATTTAGCAACTTGAAAGATTTGTTTAAAAGTATAGGAGAAGCTGTAAAAAATAAACCTTTTATGAAATTATGTGGTGCTACTTTTTTAGTATTTAATGGGTACCAAATTGTAGCGTCTTTTAGTTTCTTTATTTTCGTTTTTTACATTTTTAATGGTAGCTATGAAGCTACAGCTACTTGGCCAGCATGGTTTAGTTCAGTTGGGGCATTGGTTTCGGCATTTTTAGTAATTCCTATAGTATCATGGATGGCTACAAAGTGGGGAAAAAAGAATGCTTTTCTAATTTCTACAGCCCTATCAATTGTAGGCTATGCTATGAAATGGTGGGCTTTTACTCCTGATAATGTTTGGTTATCTTTTGTTCCAATACCGTTAATGTCATTTGGTTTGGGAAGTCTATTCACCTTGATGATGAGTATGACTGCAGATGTTTGTGATTTAGATGAATTAGAGAATGGAATGCCTAGAAAAGAGGGTACTTTTGGAGCATTATATTGGTGGGTTGTAAAACTTGGGCAAGGATTGGCACTGGTTTTAGGTGGTTTAGTATTAAAAATGATAGGCTTTGATGGTAATGCTGCTACGCAAAGCGCTGAGACTCTTACAAAATTAAGAATAGCCGATATAGTTATTCCAGTTTTAACAGCAGGTTTAGCTATTTGGGTAATGTGGAAATACAGTCTATCTGAAGAAAGAGCGAAAGATATTAAAGCTCAACTCGAAGAAAGAAGAGGTGTATTGTAGTTTTTTGCAATTGTTTATTAGATTATAGAAGTAAAAAAATAGTAAGATGTCAACAAAAATAATAATCCTAACAATAGGACTTTTAGTTATAGTAATAGCATTACTTGGCGGTAAAAAAGGAAGTTCAGGTAATAGTTTTCTTAGCACCAAACTTAGTGTGCCTTTAGGAATCATTGGTGTTTTAATGGTGATTTATGGTAGCTATTCGTCAGATTTAGTGAACTATAATAGTCAGGCTGAACAAGTTTCAATAGGAAAGAGATTAAAGATAGATGGACCTATAAATACGATAAAAGTTGTATCACCAATAGATAAAGATTCTGTAGACTGTCGTATTTTAACCATGGGTGTATATCCAGAATCTCATGATAAAGATATTTGGGTAATCATTAGACCTACTGATGATAGATATTATCCGCAATCTGATCATACAAATACTTCTTATAAACGAGATGGTGAGTGGCAGGTTGTTACTCGTTTCGGAGGAGATAAGGGTGAAGCATATGATTTGATCATTTATGAAACAAATAAGGAAGCATCATCATTTTTTAGCACCACTATTGAAAAATGGAAAGAAGCTGATGATTATCCAGGGTTAAAACTTGAAGAGATGCCTTCCGGAGCTAAAGAAGTAGATCGCCTTAAAATTTACACCAGAAAAAACTGTAGAGGAGTTTTCTAATTTATAGCACTTAAAAATAAACCTGTTAAGACGTTAAATTTAATACACTAATATGTCATAATGCATACAGTATATAAGGATAGAGTTCCGTTTGGCCAAAAAGTTGCTTTTGGAGTAGGTATGTTGGCCAATCAAATGTTTCCGGCCATTCTTGGTATATTTATGGTTGTTTTAGTACAAGATTTAGGATTTCCAGGTTGGATGTGGTCTCTTATATACTTTTTCCCAAGAATATTTGATGCCATTACAGATCCCATTATGGGTTATATTTCAGATAATACTAAATCCAAATGGGGAAGGAGGAGACAATACGTTCTGATTGGAGGATTGCTCATGGGAGTAGCTTATGTTTTTATGTGGCAACTTTTTAAGGAGAATTCGCTACAATATAATTTCTGGTATTTCTTCTTGTGGTCTATTGTATTTTATTTGGGACTCACAATTTTTAGTGTACCCTATGTTGCCATGGGCTATGAGATGAGTGATGATTTTCATGAACGTACAAATATTATGGCAGTTGCCCAATGGATTGGCCAATGGGCGTGGGTTATTGCGCCTTGGTTTTGGGTTATTATGTATGATCCAGATTGGTTTCCGTCGGCTGATGTAGCTGCTAGAGAGCTTGCCATATGGGTTGCAATTCCATGTGCGATTTGTGCCATCGTGCCAGCATTGTTTATTAAAAGTGAATCAACACTTCATAAAGATTATGCGCCATTGAATATGGCAAACATTGGTAATAGTTTAAAAAATATTTTTAAGAGTTTTACTGAGGCATTTAAGATCAGAGAGTTTAGAAAATTATGCGCAGCTACTTTTTTAATCTATAATGCATTTAATACGGTTGCAGCACTCACTTTTTTTGTGATTGTTTATAAACTTTTTAATGGTGATCCGGATGCTAGTGGAATTTGGGTAGCTTTGTTTGGATGTTTAGGTGCACTGGGAACAACGTTTATCGTTATTCCTGTTGTAACTTGGATGTCTAAGGTTTTTGGAAAGAAAAAAGCATTTTTGTTAGCGCAAGGTATTTCTGTTATAGGTTACATTATGCTATATTTTTTATTTATCCCGGGTAAGCCTTGGATGTATATCTTAGCCTTACCATTATTTTCTTTTGGAATAGGAAGTTTGTTTACTATAATGATGTCAATGACAGCTGATGTTATTGATATTGATGAGTTGAACTCAGGGAAACGACGAGAAGGAATTTTTGGCGCTATTTATTGGTGGATGGTGAAAGTAGGATTCGCTATAGCTGGGGCACTGAGTGGAGTTATTATTGCTATAGTAGGGTTTAATCCAGACTTGGCAACTACAGATCAACAGTCTGCAGTTGACGGGTTGCATGCTTTCTTTTGTTTCTTCCCTATGGTAGGTACATTAATAGCTATGTATGTAATGAGGAATTATGATGTTACCGAAGAGCGTGCAAATGAAATTAGGCAAGTATTAGATAGTAGAAAAGATAAAATTTAATAATTAAAAAAAGAATAGTATGTCATCATTTAGAGGTGAAAAGTTTTTGGCTTTAGCGTCAATAGACTATGCAGGTAAAACAACAGATGAATTAAAAAGTCTGTTTAAAGAAGTGTTAGAAAATGGTATGCACGGTTTGGGTTTTAGTGCTTATGTAGAAGGGCAGGATCCAGGAGATCAGCTTACAGAAGCTCAGATACGTAGACGTATGGAAATCATCCAGCCTTATACCAAATGGATTCGTTCATTTTCATGTATTGAAGGTAATGAAATGATTCCCAAAATAGCTAAAGAATATGGTATTAAAACAATGGTAGGTGCCTGGTTAGGTAATGAAGCGGATAAAAATGAGCAGGAGCTTCAAAGCCTAATTGATTTATGTAACCAAGGTTATGTTGATATAGCCGCTGTTGGTAATGAGGTGTTATATAGAGGTGATTTAAATGAAGAAGAATTACTAGGTTTTATTTACCGTGCTAAAGAAGCAATTAATGATGTGCCGGTAGGCTATGTTGATGCCTATTATGAGTTTTCAGATCACCCTAGAATTACAGAAGCTTGTGATGTGATTTTAGCTAATTGTTACCCGTTTTGGGAAGGTTGTGATCAAGATTATTCTTTGTTGTATATGAAGAATATGTACAATATGGTGCAAAGAGTGAGCAACGGCAAAAAGGTAATTATTTCTGAAACTGGTTGGCCAAGTCAAGGTACAAATCTACATGGAGCTTTTCCTTCGTATGAAAATGCCATGAAGTATTTTATCAATACCCAAAAATGGTCTGAAGAAGAAAATATAGAAATTTTCTATTTCTCTTCATTTGATGAGTCTTGGAAAGTAGGCGCTGAAGGTGATGTAGGAGCATATTGGGGAATTTGGGATAAAGACGAACAGTTAAAATATAGTTAAAAGTATAGTTTTAGGGTTAGTGTTTAAGTACTAAAACGATTGTATTTTTCGTTATAATTAGTACTTAAACTCTAACTCAACATGAAAAGGACTATATTTTTATGTTGCTTCTTGCTATGCATAAGTTTTACCATTCAAGCTCAAGAATGGTTGACTGATTTTGAAGAAGCAAAAAAGACCGCACAACAGAAAAACCAACCTATTATTTTAGTATTTCAAGGTTCTGATTGGAACGGACTTTGCAAACGTTTACAAAAAGAAATGTGGACGAATTCTGAGTTCGTGGCCTATGCTAAAGAAAACTATGTTTTATTAAAAGCAGACTTCCCTAAAAGGCGAGAAAATTTATTATCTAAAGAACAACAAGAGAAAAACAAGAAATTAGCAGACACCTATAATCGTGATCGTGTTTTTCCATTAGTCGCCGTTTTAAATGAACAGGGTGAGCTGCTGGGAACTACCGGTTATAAACCCGTAGAACCTTATAAGTATATTGAGCTGTTAAATTACTTTACTGAGGAACAATAAGCAGGACTCTAACAAATAACATAGAAACCTCGTTTGTTATGAAAGTTATGGAACATTAAGGTTTTTTATGGAAATCCATAACAACTTCTTTATTTTAACAACATTTTAAAAGCATAGAAAAAAAGTTTAACTTTATAGGCGATTAATTCAAATGAAGCTATGAAATGGAATTTTCTATATATCATTGATTTTTAGTGATATATTGTATTCTAGCTTTCCTTCTTAACGAAATAAATTAAACTAAATGAAACAAAACTACGCTTTTTTGAAAGGGCTTTGGTGCTCCTTTTTTATTCTTTTTTTCTCGTTTGGCTTTAGTCAAGTTCCGTCGTACTATACTGGAACTGACATCACCCAAACAGGTGAGCAATTAAAAACCAATTTAACAACTTTAATTAGTTCTAATACCGTTGATGTAGGTTATACACCAGGTGTTTGGGATGCTTTAAAGCAAACCGATTTAGACCCTACAAACCCAAATAATGTTTTATTGATTTATGGTTATGATGATACTGATGCAAGTATTATTAATGATAGAACACGTAATAAAGACATGAATGGAGGAAATGTTGGCGATTGGAATCGTGAGCATACCTACCCACGTTCTTTGGGGAATCCGAATTTAGAAAGTTCAGGTCCTGGTTCTGATGTACATCATTTGCGTGCATCAGATGTTCAATTTAACTCTACGCGTAATAATTTTGCCTATGCCGATGCTGACGGTAATGCAAGAGCATTGGGCGGCAGTACTTTCTATCCTGGTGATGAGTGGAAAGGTGATGTAGCACGAATGATGATGTATATGTATTTACGCTATGGCGATAGGTGTTTACCAAATGTAGTTGGTACTGGCGCAACAACTTTTAGCCCGGAAATGCCAGATATCTTTTTAGAATGGAATGCTGAAGACCCCGTTTCGCAATATGAAATTAACAGAAATGTTTTATTAGAAGGCATTCAAGGTAATAGAAATCCGTTTATTGATAATCCTGCTTTTGCTACCTCAATCTGGGGAGGGCCACAAGCTGAAGATAGATTTAACAATGGAACCGCAGATAATGAAGCGCCAACAGTACCTGCAAATTTGGTCGCTTCAAATACAACACAAACAGAAACTACGTTAACCTGGGAGGCTTCAACAGATAATGTAGGTGTTATTGCGTATCAAATTTTTGAAGGAACTAATTTAGTAACCTCAACTTCTGCCACAACTTATACGGTAACAGAGTTAGTGCCAAATACTACATATACGTTTACCGTAAGAGCTCTAGATGCTGCTAGTAATAGCTCAGCAGATAGTAATTCTGCAAGTATAACAACATTAGAAAATATCACTCCACCAGTAACTGATAATGCTTTAATCATTACAGGTGTTTTTGATGGCCCCTTAACGGGAGGTACTCCAAAAGGAGTAGAGTTATATGTTACAGAAGATATTACTGATTTGAGTGTTTATGGTTTAGGCTCAGCAAACAATGGTGGTGGTACTGATGGAGAGGAATTTACCTTTCCGGCGGAAGCTGCCACGGCAGGAAGTTTTATTTATGTGGCTACAGAAATACCAAATTTTACTTCCTTTTTTGGTTTTGCACCAAATTATACATCAGGAGCTATGGCTATTAATGGAGATGATGCAGTAGAATTATTTCAAGGAGGCGTTGTAGTAGATATTTTTGGAGATATTAATGTAGATGGTTCAGGTCAGCCATGGGATCATTTAGATGGCTGGGCATATAGAAATGAGAATACAGGTCCAGATGGTAGTACTTTTGTATTAGGTTCATGGAGTTTTAGTGGTATTAATGTTTTTGATGGTCAAACCACCAATGCTAGTTCACCTACACCATTTCCAATAGGAAGTTATACAGTTGCAGGTCCTGCAGAAGTGGTGATTAATGAAGTTGATGCAGATCAGACAGGTACAGATGCAACAGAGTTTATAGAATTATATGATGGAGGTGCTGGTAATACTTCTTTAGATGGCTTGGTAGTAGTTCTATATAATGGTAGTAATGATTCTAGTTATGATGCTATAGATTTAGATGGTCAGAGTACGAATGCTGAGGGTTATTTTGTGATTGGTAGTGCAACAGTACCGAATGTAGATTTAGTTGAGTTTACTACCAATGGTATTCAGAATGGTGCAGATGCAGTAGCTTTGTATCAAGATGATGCTACAAGTTTTCCAAATAGTACACCGGTTACTACTACTAATTTATTAGACGCCTTGGTGTATGATACCAATGATGGCGATGATACTGGTTTATTGGTATTGTTAAATGCCGGAGAGGCACAGGTTAATGAAGGAGGAGCAGGAGACAAGGATGGCCATTCAAATCAAAGAATTCCTAATGGAGCAGGTGGACTTAGAAATACAAGTACGTATAGTCAGCTTGCACCTACACCAGGTGCGGAAAATGTGGCAGGTATTGTAGATACTGAAGCTCCTTCTATACCGATAAATGTGATAGCTTCTGATATTACAGATACTGGGGTAACATTAAACTGGGAGGCTTCAACAGATAATGTAGGTGTTACTGAGTATCAGATTTTTAATGGCACTACTCAGGTAGGAACAACCTCAGATACCACAATTACATTAACTGGACTTACGCCTAATACTGATTATACTTTTACAGTAGTAGCACTTGACGATGCGGGTAACGCTTCTGAGGCAAGTTTAGTAGTAGATGTTACCACACTAACTGGAAGCGGTTCAGGAAGTGCTTTAATCATTACAGGTGTTTTTGATGGCCCCTTAACGGGAGGTACTCCAAAAGGAGTAGAGTTATATGTTACAGAAGATATTACTGATTTGAGTGTTTATGGTTTAGGCTCAGCAAACAATGGTGGTGGTACTGATGGAGAGGAATTTACCTTTCCGGCGGAAGCTGCCACGGCAGGAAGTTTTATTTATGTGGCTACAGAAATACCAAATTTTACTTCCTTTTTTGGTTTTGCACCAAATTATACATCAGGAGCTATGGCTATTAATGGAGATGATGCAGTAGAATTATTTCAAGGAGGCGTTGTAGTAGATATTTTTGGAGATATTAATGTAGATGGTTCAGGTCAGCCATGGGATCATTTAGATGGCTGGGCATATAGAAATGAGAATACAGGTCCAGATGGTAGTACTTTTGTATTAGGTTCATGGAGTTTTAGTGGTATTAATGTTTTTGATGGTCAAACCACCAATGCTAGTTCACCTACACCATTTCCAATAGGAAGTTATACAGTTGCAGGTCCTGCAGAAGTGGTGATTAATGAAGTTGATGCAGATCAGACAGGTACAGATGCAACAGAGTTTATAGAATTATATGATGGAGGTGCTGGTAATACTTCTTTAGATGGCTTGGTAGTAGTTCTATATAATGGTAGTAATGATTCTAGTTATGATGCTATAGATTTAGATGGTCAGAGTACGAATGCTGAGGGTTATTTTGTGATTGGTAGTGCAACAGTACCGAATGTAGATTTAGTTGAGTTTACTACCAATGGTATTCAGAATGGTGCAGATGCAGTAGCTTTGTATCAAGATGATGCTACAAGTTTTCCAAATAGTACACCGGTTACTACTACTAATTTATTAGACGCCTTGGTGTATGATACCAATGATGGCGATGATACTGGTTTATTGGTATTGTTAAATGCCGGAGAGGCACAGGTTAATGAAGGAGGAGCAGGAGACAAGGATGGCCATTCAAATCAAAGAATTCCTAATGGAGCAGGTGGACTTAGAAATACAAGTACGTATAGCCAATTAGTACCTTCTCCAGGTACGGAAAATGGGGCAATTGTACCTCCACCAGCTCCAATTACAATTTTGGAAGCGAGAAATACAGCTAATGGTGAAGTGGTTACAGTAAGCGGAGTCTTGACTGTTTCTGATCAATTTTCTGGTTCAGCATATATTCAAGATAGCACAGGAGGTATTGCTATTTTTGATGAACAGGTACATGGTGATGGTAACTTTATGATTGGTGACTCAATTACGGTATCAGGTACGCGAAGTGCTTTTAATGATCAAATTCAAATAGGTTCGGTTACAGTAGTTGAAAATAATGGTTTGCCTAATCAAAGCATTGAGCCATTAACAATTACTTTAAGTGAATTGGCAAATCATCCTGCTGAATTGGTACGTATTGTTGATCCAGCATTCCCAACTCCGGGAGATATCTTATTTGGAAACGCGAATTACGTATTATCAGACGCGAGTGGAAACGGAGAGCTGCGCATAGACAATGATGTAAGTGCCATTGTTGGTTTGGGTCAACCAGAAAGCTGTGGTGAGGTTATTGGAGTAGTGGGTAGATTTTTTGAAACCTATCAACTTTTACCTAGACAAGCAGCAGATATTGCTTGTGCAGGTACATATGTACCACCTTCACCATCATTTGACATATCTAATGACAAAACCTTAGATGTAGTAACTTGGAATATTGAGTGGTTTGGTGATGAAGCAAATTCACCTGCTGCAGGAGATCCTATGTCTGATACCATCCAAAAAGACAGTGTAAAATCAGTGATTACAAGACTAAATGCTGATGTATATACGGTCCAAGAAATAGCTGACGATGCCTTATTTGCACAATTGGTAAGCGAATTACCAGGGTATGACTACATACTTTCCCCAGCTGTATCTAGGCCAAATGATCCGGGTGTGAAGCAAAAAGTTGGGTTTATCTATAATACTTCAACTATAAATGTAACGAGTACCAAAGTATTGTTAGAATCTATTCATCCATTGTACAATGGTGGTGATGATTCAGCCTTGGTGAATTATCCAAGTACGACAGATCGTTTCTATGCAAGTGGACGTTTACCATTTTTAATGACTGCCGATGTAACTGTTGGTGGTGAAACCGAAGAATATAATTTTATAGCCTTGCATGCCAGAGCAAATAGTAGTTCTGACCCTCAGAATAGATATGATATGCGTAAATATGATGTTGAAGTGTTGAAAGATAGTTTAGATGTTCAGTTTCCTGATGCCAATTTCATTCTATTAGGTGACTATAATGATGATGTTGATGTAACCGTGGCTGATATTACATCTACCTTGACTTCTTACGATGATTACGTTATGGATATGACCAGTTATAACATCGTTTCAAAAGCTTTAAGCGATGCTGGATTCCGTTCGTTCGTGTCTCGTGAAAATATGATCGATCATATTGCAGTATCTAATGAATTAAATGATAATTATATTGATGAGACAGTAAGAGTGCACTATGAGTTCTATGACAATGATTATACAAGGACTACTTCTGACCATTTCCCGGTTTCAGCACGTTTTCAGTTAAAGCAATTAGAATTAGCAGACACATCGTTTACCAATGTTACATGTAATGGAGATGCTGATGGCACGGCTACCGTTTCTGTAACTGGTGGTATTCACCCGTATTCGTATGAGTGGAGTGATGGTCAGACATCAGCTACTGCTTCTAGTTTAGCTGCAGGTACTTATACTGTTATTGTTATGGATGCTATCGGAAATGGTATAACGGAAGTATTTACCATAGAAGAACCAGAAGCGTTAGCAGTTTCCACTTCTGAAAATACAGTAGTATATAAAGGCTATACCGCTGAATCATGTACAGTTTTAGAAATCTTAAGTGTTGAAGGAGGTACAGCACCTTATAGTTATGAATGGAGTACAGGTGAGACTTCAGAAACTATTGAAGTTTGCCCTGAAGAAACAACAGCGTACACTGTAACTATAACGGATGGCAATGGTTGTTCAACTGAGGTTTCTATAGAGGTAGAAGTAATTGATGTAAGCTGTGGTAATAATCCATACAGACCTAAAGTAGAAATGTGCTTTAATGGTAGAAGGATTTGTGTGCCTGAATGGGCAGTTCAAAGATATTTAAGATATGGAGCTTCATTAGGGTCTTGTGACTTAAGTGATGAGGTGTTTATTACACGAGTTCGTGTTTATCCAAATCCTTTTAGAGAGAATTTGAACGTACGTTTGACTACTAATAAAGATACTGATGCAAGAATTAAGATTTTTAGCTTATATGGAAATCAGGTTTTTGAATCGCAAGAGCAATTATTAGAAGGAGAAACTGTCTTGAATTATAATTTAGGTCATTTAGGACATGGTGTATATTACCTAAAGATTTTTGTAGGCGATGAGCTTAAAAAAATACGAGTGTTAGTGAAATACTAATGCTTTTGTCAGGTTGAGTCCTTCGGCTTTGCTCAGGATAAACTAAAGTCGAAACCTATTAAACTAAAAGCCCAAAACCTTTTGATTTTGGGCTTTTACATTGTGTTCTATTCAAAGATTTTGAAACCATTCTGCATATTTTTCACCTAAAAGAGGTACTGGTTTTTCTTTTTCGTTGAAGGCATTTAGCAAGCCTATGATCCACATATACAAGATTACGAAGAATCCTAAGATACTAATAAGCCAGCCCAAAATAGGGATAATGTTGATCATCGATAGAGCCAGTCCCGTAAGTCCCAAACCCAACGACTGCCTAATATGATAGCTAGCAAAATCATTCTTCTTGTCACTATTCATCATAAAAGCAATGATCAATCCTATAATGGTTAAATACCCAATAATAGCAATGGTTTTACCTTCATTATTTGAAGTAGCTGTTTTTATATTTTCTTCCATAATTTTTTATTTAAAGGCCTAAGCCAAACTGTTTGTTTAGTGCTATTGTTTTGGTTTTAAATTTATTGTAAGTAGCACGCAATGCATATTTTGTGGTTGTTAATTTCTCAGGAATTGCCAATAAAATCTCATTAGTATAGCGATTAAATTCTATGATACCCTCAACTTCTTCACCGTTCTTAATCACCTTTATATCTCTTATATAATAGGGTGAGTTATTGTTACTAAATCGAAAAGAAATCATATTTCCTTTTCTACTATCTGTATAGCGTCCTTTTCTTATTGGAATCGATACTTCTTCTACCAAAATCTGCTGCCAATCATTAAAATCAATGCCTTCTAACAGAATTGATTTCTCATTATCTTCATCTACTATGTTATATGTAAGTTTTCCAGCAATGTGAATATCTTTTGTTTTTTTACCAGGTATTGCTGCTGTTTGAATAAGGATGCCCAGACCTTCATCAAAGAGTTGTGATTGTTGGAAGTTGATCATTTGATTTTTAGAGCTAGGTATTTTTAAATTCTTTCCTTTATTATCTTCAAGTAGCTCAATATTACTTTTAGGAGACAGAGAAACTATCTGCAATGTATCTTTAAGTAGCAAACCAATTTCCATTCTTTCTAACGATGATTGACCCTGTTTAATCTTTTTATAAAGTCTCAAATCAACCAATTCTACTTCTTGAGCTGATATATAGATAGAAGAGAGTACAAATACTGTTAGCAATATCTTTTTCATAGCAATTTTTCTTGAAAACATCAATACTTATCTTCGACCAATTCAGATCTAAAATAAAATTTTGCATCCTCAGGCATTGTGGTTGTGGCTGTATGGTATTTATTTTTCCATGACCCTAAACTAAATGCTCCCTCATTTGGTTCTTTCTTTCCTTCTACTCGGGTAATTACAATATTCCATCCTTTTTTAAATTGTAGATTTGTATCAACAGCTTCATTAGGGTTGTCAGCTTTTTCTTTTACGGTATTTGCCTGGCTCATATATACCCAATATGCTATATAACCATCACCTCCTTTATAACTGCAGCATGGGGCATTAAGATTACCAAGTGTTACTACTGAATTAGCAACGCTTAAACTACCTAAGTCATTATCTCCTTGTAGAACTCTTACACCATAGCGAGTGGCGAAGTAGGTTGTATTTTCATTTGAATACTCAAGTGTTTTGTTGAAATCAGCAAATAAATCATCTCCTTCACTATATGCTTGGGTTATTGGAATCCTTTCCCAATTTCTAAAATCAATTTCTGGTAACCAAATAGAGACTTGTCCTTTATCTGAGATTTCGCCAATTTTTAAATATGTACGGGTTTTACTTTTTTGATTGTATATTTTGATTTTAATATCCGCTTTGCCAAAAGACCAATTACTAAACTTTCCTTGTGTATTGCTGGCAATAACACTATTCCAGTAATAAGTATCTTCATTCTCTTTAGTTTTAACTTCGCTTATTGACGATTTAAATGCTTTTTCACTTTCTATCTTTCTTCGTTTTTCTTCTTCTGCTTTTTTAGCATTCTTTTTTTTCTTTTCCTCCTCTCCCATCTGCATTATGGAGCCGGGTATCATACTTTCCGCATTTTTAGCACGCTTCATGGCTTCTTTAAACGCCGGCAAATTCATAATGCTATCTTGCATACGTTTGGCTTTTTCTATTTGCTTTTTTTCTTCTGGTGTTTGAGCAAAACATATGGAGCAAACCAATAAGATCATTATACTTAATTTTGACTTTTTCATGATATTTATTTTTAGTTGTTTGTTTTAATGATCAGTTCACCTTTCTTAGTAGCAATAACTTTAGCTTTCGTTTTTCCTATTGTAATTTGTTCTCCCTGCGCTAATTTTTTGTCTTTAAATAGTTCACCTGAAGTAAAGATTTGCTTTTCAGTAAATAATGTGATGGTAGCTTCATTTTTGGGGCTAACAACACTGCCTTTTAGTTCATAGCGCCCTTTTAAAAGCCCTATATAGAATTTACTTTTAGGATACTTCTTTAAAAGTGCTTCTTTATAGCCCTCGCCATTTTCAAAAAGTTCAAGTGCGGTAATTTTAGTATCATTTACCACTGCAATTACTTTTGTTTCTTTGGTAGTTTTAGTTTGAGCATATATACTTTGTATACTTACTAAGAATACTAATATGCCTATATAAAAAATGTACCGCTTCATTTTAATTACATGTTACTTTATAGGTAGCGTTAAAATTTTTTTCTGGTTTATCTGAGAATAGTTTACCGGAGCCCATGGCTATTTTTCCCTTTTTCTGAATACCTAAATTGGCGGCGCTATAGGTTTTACCATTTACAATTAAGGTTAGGATCATTTTACTATCCTGCTGATGTCCCGTAATAACTAAGCCATCACCATTAGTGTCTGTAGTTTCTAGCTTATCTGATTTAAAATAGAAGTAGTCATACTCAAAATAGGTGCAAGAAACCTCAGAACTATAATCCATACCATTTAGGGTAACTATTACTCGGCTATTTGAACCTGACGATTTCTTTTTTTCCTTCTCTATTTTAGATTTTTTGGTTATCACTTTTTGAGACACATCATTTTTTGTGTGGCTGCATGCAAATAAGAAAAGTATTGATATAGTGCTGATAAGTATATTTAGTTTTTTCATAGCCTTCAATTAAAATATTCTTTCTGCTAAGGGTATATGAACATTGTATTGACCATATTCATAACTAACGGTGCCTTGGTTTCTAAAATCAATATGCTGTAAACGAAAATCAATATCAAAAAAGATGGTAACACCTTTAGCTTCACCTTCAATTCCTGTAAAAACAATACAGATGTCTCTACTGTTTTCTTGACAACCTTTAATTTCTTTATCAAAATCTGGGTTGTTTGCCAGCTTCTTTGGCGTCATACGCTTCGCCCAATTCACTATATTGTGCATTGCCGATTCTGACTTTAAAATACTATCTAAGTTTTCATCTACTGTATTAGGGAGGATTCCAAAAGAATTCGTGAAATCTTTCATGATTTTAGATTCCATAAAGCCACCTACTTTTGCCTTTTGCCATCTTTGTTTTTTTGGGTTAAAAACAACTACATAACCTTCGTCATTCAAAAATGTGGTTGCTCCTTGAGCTTGTACCTCAATATCTTTATTGGTATGATCATAAGTCAATACAACTATAGGGCCGTCGCTACGAAGCGTTGTTTTTATACCTGTTTTTGGCCGCTCTGGCCAAACAAATGCATCGTTCTCAATAATCTCTTTAAATTGTTCTGTGGTGGTATTCTCATCAATTTCTAAACTTTCTAGAGTTTGTTGTATCTCAGCATTAGTTGTGCTATTAGAATTTCCGTCAGAGCTGTTGCCTATAAAACCAGGTTTTAATTCTTTGTCTTTACAGGAAATTATTACGACTACTACAGCTAATATTACTAGTACCTTTTTCATAGTTAGTTTTACTTATTAATCTTGTATTTCTTTTATTTTCAATTTTATGAACTCAAATAAAAAATTACCATTATAGTATCTACCATCACATTTCAAATTTGATTGTGAAAGCGCTCTAAATTTTACCCAACCGTCATATTCTGAGGTTATAATAAACTCTACATACTGTTTATTTCTTAAAATCTCTATATCTCTCGACCGTCCTCCTATTGTCATGGCAAGCATTGGTTTTTTACATTTAGAAATACTTATTTTGGTTCTAAAATGTAATTCAGCATGGTAAGAAGTCCACCTTTTGGCTCTAAATGCTACATTTAAAAATCCTCCTTTTGAGATTTTTATGGCACTCCTGGCTCCCATATACATTCCTGAAAATTGTATATATCCATAATTGGTATCAAATAGTTTTCCTGGTCTTAATTCAAGGTTTAACGCAGTACTTGATGTAGAATAAGCTTTGACAATTGTTGTGGTTTTATTTTCAGGATAAATTTTAGTTAGGTTTCTAGAATTTACTTCACTCTTATCTAAATTATTTGCGTTAAAAACAGGGAGTTTTAAGTTGTTTTTATTATTTAATATTTTGTTGCGCGAAATCTCTTGTATTTTCTGTGCTTCCATGTTTAAGCCTAGAACTATTGTAAATACTATTAAATAGAATTTAGTCTTCATAATTTTAATTTTCATGTGAAACTTCGGTAATCTTTGCTTTTCCGCTCCACTCGCTTAATAAGAATAACAAATGTTTATATGGAGGAGCTACTTTATAGAAGAGGGCACTAGACCACCCCGGTTGCCAACCTTTGAAGTTGGTTCTTTCACCTACAGTACCACTGGCAGTTATATATCGCTCTTCTTTAGCTCCGGTATATTTATTGAG
This sequence comes from Maritimimonas sp. 2405UD52-3, assembly GCF_056591715.1. NCBI lineage: Bacteria > Pseudomonadati > Bacteroidota > Flavobacteriia > Flavobacteriales > Flavobacteriaceae > Maritimimonas > Maritimimonas sp. 2405UD52-3. The sequence goes on along the minus strand of NZ_JBWQOL010000002.1, from coordinate 709,486 downwards.
CAGTAGTAGTACTTTTTGTCCTTCACGATCAAAAAATTTGGCTGTTGTCCATCCCTTGTTCCATTTTTGGTCATAAATTTTAGATCCAATTTGTCCAGTATATCCTATTTTATGAATATGTACATCACCTGTATTTTCCTTTAAAAGAAACAGAAATTTTTTTTTACCAATATTGAAGAACTCTGATGTTGTCCAACCCGATGTCCATTTTTTATCAAAAACTTTCTGACCAATTTTACCATTAATCCCTACTCTGTTTATATGCACATCTCCCGTTTGCTCTTTTAATAAGAATAGATACTGATTTCTATTCTCGGCCTTAAATATTCTTGCGTTTGTCCAACCTGAAGTCCATTTGGCTCCAAATGTTTTTCCTCCGATGGTGCCGTCATTTTTAATTTCACTTATGTGAACATCGCCGCTTTTTTCTCTAATCAGAAAAATGTATTTTTTTCTATCCCTTTCATAAATAATTGGATTCGTCCATCCGCGGCCCCATTTCTTATCGTATACTTTGCTGCCAACCGAACCATTTTTATTCATTTTATGAATGTGTACATCTCCGGTCGAAGATTTTAGAAGCAAAAGGAATTTATGGTAGCCTTGTTCGTACATGTCTAAGTAGTCCCACCCTTTTGACCAATTATAGCTAAATTCCGCTGATCCAATTGCCGATCTTGAATTTCCTTTTGGGTACATACGTTTTATTCCTGATTTATCAAGCGAGGACAATTCTTTATTACCTTTTACTTCAAAATCACATGAAGTAATTTTATTGGGAATGCGGTAATGCATAATAGATTTAGGATCATATTTGGTATAATTACCTACATCTTCATCTGATAATTTTTCCAAATTTCTACGTATCCTGCGTTCGCTCCAATCATTTTTGTCTTTATAATATTTTATTACCTCATCCCAGTCCCAGCAAATATCAGCTGCAGGAGATTGGTGTTCATGTTTTAGCCCTAGTGCATGCCCAAATTCATGCAATACCACTCTTTTGATTTCGGCATCAGAAGTTTCATTGTCAAACCACCCAAAGTTCATAGTGCTTTTAGAGCTAGGCACGTATTTTGCCATGATACCAATCTTTGACCATGATCCTCCTTCTTTAAAACCTATTCTAATATCACCATTTTTTCCGGCTATAAAAGCAAAGTTTATATTAGCATACTTCTCCCATTCTTGTGCATAGTTTAAAATCTTTTGTTTTAAATTCCTTGAAGGATTATCTAGGAAGGAAACCGTAATTCTAGACCCAACGGGCCAGGTTTTATTTTTAAGAGAGACTACTGCATTTGGAAGACTCACTTCTTCAAAATCGTTGGTCAAACACATTTGTATGGGGTCACTATTCTGAAGAAGAGAATTTTTAACGTTACCAGTATTTTTTTTTATACCAATTTGAGCATTAGAAATTGTCATAAAAGCCAATAAACTTAGAGTGTATAAAAGTTGTGTTTTCATGGCATATTTTATTGAATGATTTCATTTTTATCTCCCTTAATACGCTCACGATTCACTCCATAATAGAAATGGTCATAGCTTGCTCTAACAAAATGAGGACCTATTATTTGAAATTTGGTGTTTCCAAAACAATGCGAATGGCCTAGCGGTAAGTCTACATAAAACCCTTCTAGCGTATTGCCCTTTCGGTCACCAACAAATAAGCTAGCGAATTGGGGTCTCGCATTTGGTGCTTTACGGCCGCCTACTGTGTAGATCAAAACCTGTTTCCCTAAATCTAAATAATACTCCTCACCAACGTTTTTAATAGACCATCTACCTGTTAAATTATCTAAGGTATTCCCTCTATACCAAGCACGTTCATCGACCGGAAGTCGGGTGGGTAATTGCGTAATGGTTCTTAGGCTTTTAAAATTGAAGTTGGCACTTTTGAGTTTATTTGAACCTGAAGTATTCAAAGTAAGTGTTTGACCTCTTCCTTTACCACTAACTTTAAATTCTAAGCTACCTTTACCTTTCGCTTTTCCTTTAGGTATATAGAAATATTTTATTTTTACTGTATTGCCCTCAATGTTTCCAATCCATACCGATGAAAATCGACGATCCATTCTATCTGTAATGGCATATATCTTGTCTTTTATTTGACGGATACATATTATGGAACCATCATCAGCCTTAAAATATTGATTTAATTTAACAGGACCTGAGGCAAATAAATCACCAAAATCAGGCTGAATAGGGCGAACTGCATCTGTGTTTAACGTGTTGTCAAATAGATCTTTTGGACTTTTCTGTGCATTGGTTGTTACTGAGCTAACAAGTAGAACAACTAATAGAATAACAATCTTTTTCATAACAATTTTTTTAAAGTTTTAAAAATTGGCTTGGTTGGCGTTGAGTTTACAGTTTGATAAACTCTACCCTTCGGTTATTGGCCTTCCCTTCAGGAGTAGTATTATCTGCAACGGGAACACTTTCTCCTTTGCCTTCGGTGGTAAGTCGGCTTTCATCTATACCTAACTCTATTAAAGCTTGTTTTACGGCTTCGGCACGTTGCGCAGATAAATCTAGATTGTATGCATCGTCACCGTCACTATCTGTATGACCTTCTATATTAAATTGCAGATCTTGATGTTCTTGCATCATTTTTGCCACTTTACTGATCACTCCCATAGACTCTGGCTTTAAAGTAGCTTGATTGACATCAAATAAAATACCTCTGGTCACAAATTTACCCTCAGCAATCACCCGATCGTACAATTTTTTGCCGCCTTTGGCCAACCGGATATTTTTGATGGCAATGATCTCGTTATCATCTGCATAATTGTTCCAAAATCCAATAGAGAACATTTCGGGTTTAAACCCAAGATTCGGAATATTTGTTACACGATGTTGGTCAATAAATATTTTAAATGATCTCTTGTTGAACGCTATTGCTATATGACGCCATGCTCCTGAGCCAAGTTCTTCAAGTTCACTTTTTGAATCAGAGAAATTCTTTCTAATGCCATTAATATCGGTGGTGAATTGAACTGCATTTTTCTTGATTTTAATGGCGGTTATCCAATCTTTATTACCTTCTCCAAAATAATGAGAACCACTTTTAGGACCAAAATGCAAAGAATAACTCGATCGATATGAAAATTTCTTAACATCAAAATAAATATCAAATTCTAGTGTAAATACATCAGGTAGATAATCATGTGTATCCATGAGGGGCATGATGAGCGAAGAATGCTTAATTCCTATAATATTTTCGCCACTGAACGAAGCATTTTCAGCGTTTCCTTTTATGATATCCCATCGTGAAGGGAACTCGCCGTTTTCTTCTCCCGAGAGATCATCATAAAAGATGATCTCATCGCCAGGTACGAAATTGTATTTTGACCATACGCGCAAGTCTTCATTTGAAGACTCACTTTCTATGGTTTCATTTTCTTCATTACTTGGATTTTGTGAATTGTTGTTCTTTTCTTTTTTCTTTTTCTTGCTTTTCCCAATCTTTACTTTTTCTCCTTTACTAAATAAGGTATCAATAGCTTTTTCTGTTTTTTCAGCTGCTTTTTCTTCTGTTTTTCTAATAATCGCTTCTTCGGCAGCATCTTTTGCGCGCTTTTTTAATTTCTTAAGTAATTGTGCTTCTGATGTGGTGCTTAGAAGTAAGCCTGCAATTAACGCAAGTATTATTTTTAACCTCATAACAGTTTATTTTGATGTTTGTGAGATCAAAAGTAGTAGGGAAGGAGCGTAGTGCATTCTACATATGTAACGAAGTATGCAACATATGTAACAATTAATTTAACTATCTATTTATCAATTGATTGCAAATATTCAGAAGGTGTTTTTTTATAGGCTTCTTTAAAACACTTTATAAAATAAGAAGGAGTATTAAAACCAACGGTATAGGCCACTTCATTAATGGTGGCATCCGAAGTTTTTAAAATATGTACAGCCTGTTTTAGTCGCTGAGAACGGATAAATGCCGAGGTAGATAATCCGGTATAAGCCAATAATTTTCTGTGTAGTTGCATTCGGCTCATGCCTACTTTTTTGCAGAAACTGGTAGCATTAAAATCGGGATTTGAAAAATTGGTATCGATAATCTCCTGCAATTTATTTAAAAAAGCCTCATCTGTAGATGTTAAAGAAATATCTGTAGGCTTTAGCACATATTCTTGACTATACCGATTACGCAGGGCCCTTCGTAACTCAATAAGATTGTCTAACCGCTTTTGAAGTATACGTAATTTAAAAGGTTTGGTTACAAAATCATCAGCGCCAGATTCTAAGCCTTTTAACTCATTTTCTTCACCGGTATCTGCAGTCAATAAAATAATAGGAATATGACTTGTTTTTTCATCAGTTTTTAAGGTGTTACAGAGATCAATACCATTTTTAACAGGCATTCTAACATCGGATAAAATAATATCGGGTATATGCTCTAAGGCTTTTTGAATACCTTCTTGACCGTCTGATGCTTCTAAAGTCAGGTATTTATGCTTTAATGACCTGCTAATAAAAGTTAGTACTTCGTCATTATCTTCTACTATTAAAAGTATCGGCTTGTCACTTTTTGAAGCAATGTCTGATTGATGTTTTAGATCTATATTCATTGCCAGTACATTGCCATTGTTATCTTTCGTTTCTTTTGAAATAGTAGTTTTATTAATATCAAAAACTTTTTTAGCAATTGGGAGTGTACACTTAAAGATGATGGTATTATTATCTGTTTTAACTGTTATTCTTCCATTATATAAATTCACCAATTCTTTTACTAGCGATAAGCCCACACCTACACCATCAGCATATTCATTTTTTTGATAGAAACGGTCAAATAATTTTTCGGTTTCAATTGCTGATTCATCTGTAATAGTATTTAAGACTTTAATAAGAATTTTTTCATTTTCTGATTTTGCCGAAATATGACAGTGCCCATTTTCCGGAGTATATTTAATAGCATTAGATAATAAATTACTTACAATTTTTTCAATGGCATCCTCATCATACCATGCATTTTCAATGGAAGTAATATCAGTTTGAAAATCTATGTTTTTGGTAGTCGCCTGGTATTGAAATGGCTCAATAATGGCATGTAAGAATAATCCTAAATTACCTTTTGAGGGTTTTAATTGCAACTTTCCTTTTTCTAGTTTTGCCAATTCTAAGAGTTGATCGACTAATGATGTAAGTCTACTTGTATTTCTTTTTATAATAGAAAAATTAGCATGGTCATAATCTGATAATTTTCCTTCTGTGAGCTTAGCATCAATAGGTGCTGAAATTAAAGTTAATGGTGTTCTAAATTCATGAGCTACATCTGTATATAACTTGGATTTATAGTCATTTAATTGCTTTAAACGCTTTGCTTCTTGTTCTTGCAACTGCAAGTTTAGTTTCATTTGCCAGCGCCATTTAAAGTACCTGTAGATACTGTATAAAACCAAAAGCAGCAAGAAAGCATATAGTATTTTTGAATAGAAGTTAAAATACCAGGGGGCTTTAATGGTAAAAGCTAAAGAGGCTGGTGTTTCATTCCAAACACCATCATAATTACTTGATTTAACCTGAAATTCATAGGAACCGGGCGATAACCTAGAATAGCGCACCGAATTGGTGGTAGCCTGAATCCAGTCATCATCATAGTTTAACAATTTATATTGGTACTGATTCTTTTCGGGTAAGGCAAATTGTAAACTTGAAAATGAAAATGTTAGTGTATTCTCCTTATGATTTAGTTTTGAATTTTGCTCAAGAGACTTTTGTTGGTTCAGTACCTCTACACTCGTAATAGTGGTCTTTGGTAAAACCGAATTTTCTTGAATGCTATTCGGATTAAACCAATAGAAACCCTCTAATCCACCATAATACAATTCGCCGTTTACATGTTTATAGTAAGCGCCGGTGTTAAACTCCGTTGCCAATCCGGCATAATTATCATAATTTTTAATATCAGGGTTACTGAATGTAGCATCTAGTGAAAATTCTGTAATTCCTTTATTAGAACTCAACCATAGATTATTTTGTGCATCTGGTAAAATGGCATAGATCACATCATTGGCCAAACCATCTTCTTCGGTAAAATGATAGAATTTTTCTTTTTGAATGTCAAATGCATTTAACCCGTTACCGTTGGTACCTATCCATAGCACATCATTTTCATCATAATACAATGACTTAATGCCATTGCCAGAAATGGAATTCTTGGTAGTCTCTTTTTTATAAGAAGTGAATTCTTCAGTAGCGGTATTAAATTTTACAATACCGCTGTCATCAGTACCTATCCATAAGTTATTTTTTGCATCGTCAGTGATAACGCGAATATTATTACTGGTCAATCCATTTTTACTGACTGTATAATTATCAAGGGTTCCTTTTTTCTTGTCATATTGAATAAGCCCTTGATTTTGGGTGCCCAACCATATATTTCCTTGGTGATCTTTAAAAATATTCCAAATGGTTTTAGCGGTAAGATCCTTAGCTCTGGTAAATCCAGTTGCTTTACTATAAAAAACCAACCCGGCTCCTTGTGTTCCTATCCATAGGTCTTGTTCATCATCAAGAAACAGGCTCATAATTCTATTTGAGGGAGTATCAGAATTAAGTGTGGTAAAGGTACTCCAACTATTTGTTGAGGGTTCATATTCAGTGAGTCCTTTGCCTGAAGTCCCTAACCACACATTTTGATTTTGGTCAACGGTAATGGCTCTCACCACATCTATATTTATATTTTCAGGAGTTTGCAGGTTGGTAAATGAATTGAATTTCTCTAATGAAGCATCATAGAAACTCAACCCGGCGCCATCTGTACCAAACCAAAGCGTGCCTGTATAGTCTTCATAAATACACAAAACATCATTATAATGAATGGCTTTAGGATTGTATTTTTCTGCAGTAAAATGGGAAATCCGTTTTGACTTAAAGCCGATTCTATATAATCCACTTCCATAGGTTGCAATCCATAAGTTTCCAGAGGTATCACTGTGTAGATCTAAAATATTGAGGTTATTGGGTAAGGGGTCTGTAAACGCGGCATCAGAAAACCGATAAAAAACAGTACTGCCTTTTTCTTTATAATAGAGTCCGTCACCAAATGTACCCACCCATAATTTCTCTTTTTTTAGGGCAGTACTAAAATTTTGTTCTATAGGATCTCCCAGAATTGTTTTAGGTTGAATTTTTGTAAAGGTGTGAGTTTCTATATTGACTTCAATCAATAACTTATCTGATGAAACCAGAATGGTATTCTCATCAATTGCTGAAATGTTATAGATTGTAGTTGGTAATTGATTGGAATCAACAACCGTTTTAATTTTTTGTAAATTTTCATCAAAGAGTTGCAAGCCATTGCTATAGGTCCCTATCCAATAATTGCCCGTATTATCTTGAAAAATAGAGCTGGCATCGGAAATCTCTGGTATTTCATTGAAGGTATCATCAAGAACATTGTATGTGTAAAGTTTTCTGTCTAAAGGAATAATTAGAACATTACCTTTTCTATCAACATAGATTTTCCCTAAGTGACTGTAGGTAGGTCTGGTGATATCAACAAAGTCAAACTTATAATTGGTGAATTGAATACCGTCATACTTATTTAATCCGTTTTGGGTGGCCATCCATAAATAGCCGGTACTATCTTGTGCAACTGAGACCACACTGTTTTGAGACAAACCTTCTTTAACTGATAACTGTCTAAAGCTTATTTGATCTTGACCATAGAGTCCCAAGTGAAAAATCAGGAGGACAATAGTTAGTATGTAATGGTAGCTATTCTTCAAATTACCAACATATTTGTTTCCTCTAAATTTAAGAAAAGTAAATCTATGAAATGAAAAAAGCCTTAAATCTTATGGTTACTGGCCACTTAATTTGAATCATACCAAGTCTTGGCAGAAGTCCAGTTGAATCAATTAATATTTTTCAGGTATAAAAGTCTGATACTGCATAGGCGGTCGCACATAACCTGCATGTTTGGGTAATGGGGGTAATTTAATAGTCTTATATTCTATTTTATCATATGGAATTTGACTCAAGATATGGCTGATGCAATTCAGTCGTGCCTTTTTCTTGTTATCGGCATTAACCACATACCAGGGTACTTGTTTGGTGTCAGTATGCGCAAACATATCATCTTTGGCTTTTGAGTATTCTAACCATCTGGAGCGTGACTCTAAATCCATAGGACTGAACTTCCATCTTTTTAAAGGGTCTTTAATACGGCTTTTAAAACGTTTTTCCTGCTCTTCATCACTTACAGAAAACCAATATTTTAACATGATAATACCTGAACGTACCAACATACGTTCAAAATCAGGGCAAGAGCGTAAAAACTCTTCATATTCTTCATCAGTACAAAAACCCATTACTTTTTCTACACCGGCTCTATTATACCAACTTCTATCAAAAACAACTATTTCACCTGCAGCCGGTAAATGAGCTACGTAGCGTTGAAAATACCATTGTGATTTTTCTTTTTCGGTAGGAACGCCTAATGCTACAACCCGGCAAACGCGAGGGTTTAATGGCTCAGTAAATCTCTTGATAGTACCTCCTTTTCCAGAGGCATCACGTCCTTCAAAAATAATGACCACTTTCAGCCCATGTGTACGCACCCATTCCTGAAGGTTTACCAATTCATGATGCAAAACATTGAGTTCTTTTTCGTATTCTAAAGTGCTAAGGGAAGATGATTTATCTGATGATTTTTTCATTAAACAAAGCTACTAAAAATAGTTGTTTTTTTAAGAGCTAATACTGTGAATAGGTTATTTTAAATTCCAGTAATCAAGTAAATGTATAAACTAGATACTTTATGATATGCCATAACCTTTGTAACCTTATTGAAGAATGAGATTTTTTATTTTTAGGAGAAGGAATTAAATGAGACTGGTGACCTTTTGATACTTTTAAAGTGAAGTAAAAAACTCCCAAATAACATCGCAGGCAACAAACTCTTTACTGGTACGCCCTACTAAAAATTCTGGCAAAAGTTCTCTAGCACCGGGCCAGGTATGCCCGCCACCTTCAATTTGATATAACTGCACTTTAGATTGATTTGTGCATGAGCTGTAATTGTAAATAGCTACTTCAGTACCATCATCTTGACTGTCTAGGGTGTCAATAAGTTCAGGAGTGGTTTCACAATTATTGGCATTGGCCCAAAATTGCATATAAGCATCTGTAGAAATAACCAACCCTCTTTCTTGACCTAATACAACAACTTGCCCACCTTCATAAGGTACTAAAGGATCTTCAGTTCCATTCATTACCAGAACAGAATTTGGATTGGCAGGGTTACAACTATTTAAATAATGATTGGAAATAGTTGCTGTGATGATAGCGCCACCTTTAAAAAGGTCAGATCGGTCACACAACAGTCTTGATGACATGAACCCACCATTAGAAATACCCGACGTGAAAATTCGATTGGTATCAATATTAAAATCAGTAATAAGCTGATTGGCAATCTCAGAGATAAACCCAACATCATCTATATTTTCATCCCATGCGGTTACAATACCTGGCACATTTCTACCGTCATTCCATTGCTTTTCAAATCCTTCAGGATATACTACAATAAAGCCATGCGTATCTGCCAGCTCATTAAAACGATGAAACGTACTCTCTTGCAATTCGGTGGCATTCCCTCCACCGCCATGCAGTGCAAATAAGATGGGTAAAGAACTTTGCGTAAATGTTTCAGAAGGAAAATATATTTGGTAGGTTCTGGTTCGTTCTTCCCAGGTCATTTCATAGAGTTGCAGACCGGCTTTATATGTTGGTTCTGAATCTTCAGAGTCGTCATTAGTGCAGCTTTGAAACAGTGTTAAGACAAGTAAGGTATATATAATTCGGTTGAGGAATAGTTTCAATAGTGTCATCTTCTGGGTATCAGTATACTAAAGAACGCATTTTAGTACTATAAAATTGTTTTCCACCTGTATAAGCATTGATAAAAATTATTGTTTCCAATAAAGACAAACTTTCAAGTTAACTATTTCTCTTTTTTAGTTCTCTTTTTTGTGAATAAAAAGGGTGAAAATCTTTAAAAATTTTTAGGGAAAACCCCCTGTAAAAAAGGGGAAAAACCCTGTTGACAACAAAAATTATCTTGAGTAACTTCAATGGCAAATATACCTACCCCTTAAAGCCATGAACAAAAACCTGACCTTATTCCTGTGTTTATTCTCTACCTATTTAGTATGTCAAACAACTTCGGATTTTACTTTTTTAGACAATATCTCAGTTGAATCTAAACTTTACACGGTAGAAGTAAAATTTCCAAAAAATGCCTTTCAATTAAACTTTTGCGATAGGAATAAAACTTGCCATGAATCCATAATTTATTCTTTAGATATTTCAGAATCTATGTTTGTCAAAGATGTTTTGAGTTTGGTTAAATCGAATTTTAATAATGCGTTAAATATATCTTCTATCGATGATGAAGAGAGAAAAAGAATAATCCAATTGAAAGTAAAGGTTAAAAAGAGAAGAGAGTCCTTGAAGTCAGAAATGCTACGCATTACCGAAGCTATTGATAATCCCGATAAGGAATACTCGGGTCGATTAGTAATGAATAAAAAAATAAAACTTTTTACTCCAAAAGAGAAAAAAAAATTCTTAGGGATTACCAATAGACAAATAAATAAAGAATGCCCTGCAACGGAAGAACTAGATGTTGATAAAATATATTTAAATTTTTTCAACAATAAAGTTTCTACTATTGTTATAGAAGGAAGCATAAATGGTGATTCGGTTACTGTAAGCAATAATAATTTTAGTATACCAATTAGATACTTTAATAATAATGGCAATAGATTAATATTCCATCATAATAGCGAAACATATGTAATTGAAATAAATGATGTTTTAGATTATAAATCTGATCAACATTTCAACTATTCGGTCGCCAATAGTGAGATCATTTTAACAGCGGAATCTAGAGAGAAAAGGGTGGAACAAAGGCGATTTATTGACTTCTTTACAGGAACTTTATTTACTGATTTGTTAGGCTTTGATGGAAATAATACTAATAGCTTAGTAATAGCTCAGGCTAAACTATTATTACCATTTAATCAACGAAATTTAAACCCAAAAGGAGCTGAAAATTTAGGAAAATACATTGGTAAATGGTCATTCTTTCGCCAATTAACTACTGAGGTTAATGTAGCACTTTATAATAACTCCAGTGATGAAATTAGACTAATTAAAAGCGTAGATAATGCTCAATTTAGCTTATTTGATGTGTTTCGTAAGAATAATTTAAATGGGAATATAAATTTAGATGTAATAACACATGAAGCCAAAGGTTTCTTCTCACATATTTCTGTTGGTTACAATGCTTCATTTTATAGAACAAGGTTTAAGTCGGTTCTTACACAACCTGCTAATGGAGAGACAGGAGATACAAATACCACAGATTTGGAAGAAACAGGTCAACTATTTTCAATTTCTCACGGACCAATTTTAAACCTTGAAGTAAGACCACAAACAAATTTCGGAGCAGATTTAAGTGTGGGGTTAAATTATTTCACCTATAATGGCCCAGAAACTGTTGCAGGTCAACAGATAAATGATTTATTATCAGATACTGGTAGAAATCATTTTGTTGTAAAGCACAACTTAATAAATGTAAAAGCTGACTTTTATTGGTTAACGAATCCCGGAAAATCAAAAGGAGGTGTTTATGCTAGACTAGGAGGTATATACAATACCGAAAATTCAAGTATTCACCCTCAGTTAATGGTTGGGTATGCTACAAATCTAACCTCTTTTGTGAATCGGTTTAAACCTAAAACAAATTCTGATTCAATACCAACAATTACTAATAATTAAGTTGAACTTCAATTAAAAAGAATGGGAAAAATTTTAAAAGTTTGTTTAGCAATGGGAGGAGGAGTTTCTCTCGGGAGCTTTTCAGGATCCGCCTTAACCGAAGCATTAAAATTACTTATTCTTTACGGAAAGGATAAGGAAGGAAATAAATACGACCAAGTTGTTCTCGATGGAATGAGTGGTGCCAGTGCTGGCGCCATAGCTTTAACGATTATGCTTAAAAGTCTTATTGATTACAAATCAATGATCAAAAAATATAATGAGAAAGTTAAAGATGATTCGGATATCATCGATGAAAACATTCTTGTGAATGAGCTAGCCAAGGATTATTTTGACAATGATCTTGAGAAGACTAAAAAACATGGTTCCATTGAAGCTTTAAAGGCACTTCAACTAGCTCAAAAAATTCAGAATCAAATTTGGACAAAATTATTAACCACCGACGTTTTATTAGGGGATAAAATAGGTAAGAATTATCGTTTAGACCTGCATGATTCATTTGGTTTACTGGATAGAAAAATTTTAATTGAATCAGCCCAACACTATTTGATCGATGATGTGAGTTTTGATCTTCAAAACTTACAGGTACTCGACCGCAAAAGAGTCATTTTTGCCAGCTCTTTGACTAATCTAGTGCCGATTGAAATTGAGTTTAATGGTGGAAAAAAGATTCCTAAGTTAAAACAAAATGTTCTTAAGTCTACAGGATCTCAGAATCATTCTGAGCTCAGAATTATAGATTTTATATTCGAGTCCAATCCAAAAGATTTGTTGCCTTCCGACAGTCGCTGGTTTAGGGTTGCTAACGACTCTACAGGCTTAGCTCCTGGTTCGGAGAATCGAAATCCAAATATGGATTTAAGCTTATTTGACAAAAAATCATGGGCCATACTTTCTTCAACTGCACTTGCATGTGGTGCGTTTCCATTTGCCTTTGAACCGGTCTTACTGAAAAGGTACAAACAAGAATATGGTGGCGACAATGATAATTGGCCACAAGCATTTTCAGCGATTAAAAATGAAATAAATTCAAGTTTTAAAAAAAGAAGTTTTTTTAATGAAGGGCAACTAAATAACATTGATTACGACTCCTTTAATTTTCCTTATATCGATGGAGGTACGTTTAATAATGAACCAATAAGAGAAGCTTTTCGCATTGGGAGTTTTCAAGATTTTGGAGATGTTAGTGATTATGATCGATTGGTATTATTCGTTGATCCAGCAGTGCGGCAAGAAAAATACAATTCATTTAACATCGATTCGTTCCAGGCTATTTATTCAAACTCTAAAGGAAAAACCGAGAGTTTAAACGAAATTACAAAACTTGGCAAGAACATTTCAAGTACGATCTCAGTTTTGGCGAATCAAGGAAGTATTAAGGAAGACCACAGAATTAAAGATGCACAAGAAAGTCTTAATCTAAGAGGTGTTTTATATGATTATATTCAGCACAATAATTTAATTCATGATAAGATTACGGTTGATTTAATCAGGACCGTTTTTACTAAAATTTTAATTAACCTAAATCAAGGAGCCATTCCTGTGGGTACTCGAGATGTAGTTGTTTATTTCAAAAATGAATTAGAAAAAATCTGTAATGAGTACAAAAAATATGAGGCCTGCTATAATATCGAAGTCGATCGGTTGTCTAAGATAAAAAAGCTAATTGAGAAATCTGGAGAGGACAAATTGATAGACTCTTTTAGGGAAGATGGTTCCAATGTAGGCATTGACCAAGTTTATGAAATATTAAATGAAGATACTCCTGAGGTAGACTTTGAAAAACGTAAAAATCTATTTGCTCAAGTTATATTTAGAATTTTGGCCGATTTCTCATTGAAAACTGTTGGTAAAAATGACAAGGCCGAATATATGGCTATATTACCAATTTCCCCTGAGAACTTACATACGATAGAATTACCTGGGGATGAGGTACAGGCATTTGCCGGTTTTGCTTCCTATCCATCCAGGGAATATTCATTTGAATTTGGTCGATTGAGTGCTGTCGTATCATTAAGCACACAAAAGGAAGGGTTTAGAGATGATCTTGATAGTTCAACTGCTCCTTTGACTCCCATTATTCATGATAAATCAATCCCTAAGCTTTTTGATCTACTTAAAGAAAGAGTTCTAGATTTAGAGTTCTACAAACCCGAATACAAATATGCCACGGATCTCAATTTCAATCTTTATGAATTATTTAGGAGACGATTTAAAAATTTATTGTTTCCAAAGAAACCAGGGGGTTGGATTAAAAAAATTATTGCTTTAAAATTTCCGCTTCCTATTGCTGCCACTGTCGGGGGCATTTTTTACCCAATTATTAGCAAGAATTTAAATTACTTAAAACCTTTAGATTCTTTGTTGAAATGTGAATTAAAATCTCAATCGAATAATATCAACTTTAAGAAACTAATCCCGGTTACAATTTCATTGATAAGCTCGAATAAATTATCAAATAAACTGGAATTGTCCTTTTTAAATAAAAAAGTTCGTCCTATAAATTTAAAAGGAGTTGAACATAGAGACAGACCAGACTCTTATCAATATTTGTTTCAACTGTATTACCTGGAATATGTCAAGCCAGATTTAGAGACTCAAAAGAGTAGAAACGAATCCACAATTTATAGCAAGATAAATCCAGAACATGTTGAAGAAGTTGGATTAACGAATGAAGATCGAATATTAAATCCTAGCATCGACAATAATATTAAATACTCAATTTGGCGCTCAGCTTTTGAGAAAAATTCAAAAGACATAGAGATCAAAAAAATACAACATAATAATTCTGATCTGGGTGATATTATAAAAGAGATTAACGATAAAAATTCTACCCTTCATTATTCCTTAAAAAACCTGAATTATCATGTGAATCCAATGCTAGAATTCAATTTAGATGATAGAGAAAAAGGGTGGTATTTTAAGGAAAATACAAGTGCGTTTTATTTTGATTTTTTAGAAGATAAAAAAGTTAAGTATACACAAAATCAGTAAATTATGGAAACAGAAAAAAAAGATTTTTGGGACAAATTTAGAATAGTTTCAAGTATTCTAATACCAATAGCGATTGCGTACGTCGGACACTTATTTGCTTTGATGCAGCATAAAACGGAGCTTCAAACTCAAGAAAATCAGTTTGAACATCAACGACAGGTTTCTATCACTAATTCAAAAGTTAGTCAAATAGGCTTGGTTTCGTCATTCTTTGATGCATTATTAAGTGATAGCCCAAAGAGAAAAAAATTGGCAATTCGATCAATTTTAATTGCTATGCCAAATGAAGGACCTGAATTGGTAAAAATAGTATCAGAATCTGATGAAGAAGATGAGCTTAAGGACTTTGCTGCGAAAACTTTGGATGATAAAAGAGAGCAATTAATAGAAGGATTATTTGATGAAGATAAAACCGTTCGACTTGCATCGTATCAAGAAATTATTTCCGGATGGAAGAACGACTCGCAAATTGCCATTGATATCACAAAATATGGAAGAAAAAACTTAACAAACGAAGATGGGGTATATAATGCATTGGTGGCTCTATCTCATTTAGATAAAAATGCCCTTTCTTATAATAAAGATTCCATTATTGAATTTAGTAGGGTTTCTGAGGTAAATGGTCCTAAAACGAAAGAAAGGGCAATTAAATTAAGAGATAGAATTCCAGAGTAAGATTAGCATAAGCCATTATACTCAATTGAAGAATGAAAAACATTAGCATCATAGAAATCTCAGGGTTACCAGAGACATTTGGTCAAATACTCCTAGTTTTTTCCTTAATACTTAGTCTAAGCCCATACTTGGCGGGAGCTGATTTTGGAATTTTTAATGTTCCAGATTTCGAAAAAAAAGTAAAATCAAGTCTCAAAATATGGGGGCCAATTATTTTTTTAATAAGCATATTGATTCATATCCCTCTTATAAAGTCTCCCGAAAATGTGACTCTAAAAAACCCATTCGGAGAAAATCAAATATTACTTAACAGTAAAAATCTACTCGAAAAGTCATCAAAACTTGATTTCGTTGAGTCCAAAGATATATTCCCCAGTCAAAAGTATTTGTTCCAAATTCCTAAGCCAAGCTATTCAAGTGAGATGGAGTATGAACTTATTTCGCTGGAGGAATACTCTAGAAAACTTGCAACCAAAATTATAGATGAGGAGGAGGATGAAGATTTCTTTAATGATTTTTTAACCAGTATCCCTTTTTTGCGAGATGCAAAGGTTTTTAGGATTTATCGACCAGAACCTTATAATTTGAGAACTACCCGATTAAGTTATGTAGGTGAGAGAGCTTCCAAAAAGGAAATACAAGAAGCAAAAAAGTATGCGTATGGTGGACTCTCTGAATTAATGAAGGAAGATGAAACAGAGGAAGATGCAGAGGTAGAAGAAAATGATGAATTTAGTTTTGATTCTTTTATTGCTAATCTTGATGAACTTATTGCAGATATGAGTCAACAGCAAGTAAACTTATATAATGAACTAGCTATAATGATAATAGATCTTGAGGGATTTGAAAAATACATGATGGGCACTAATCAAGGACGAATAATTAAGGCTTCACCATTATCCTTTATGCTATCAGCAGGCGGGGCATTACCCTACTTTGATGTTCACTCTGTTGAACAAGTTTCTGTAAGCGAAAATAATAAAGTATGGGGATTCTATGGACAAAGAAAATTCAACAATGTAATCATTGACGAAAAACCTGAAAAAGAAGTCTACTATGATTACTATCGACTATATGCGATGAATGACTCTTATTTGTACCAAATTACACTAAGTTATATTCCTAGCTTAAATCACCCCAGAAACACCTGGGATAATTTGGTAAGGCACCTTTTCGAATTAAAAATCGCCGATAATTAATGAGCATAACAGGGTTTGAAGTTAATATTGATTAAAAAATGAAGAAAGTAAAAGAATTTATTAAAGAAAATGATGAGTTTCTTGCTAGTATAATTGCATTGGTAGGGTCTATTGGTGTTATTTTAAATGCAATTAAAGTTACCTCTTTCCAATACATTAATAATATTAATCTATTTACGGATGGATTAAATTTAATTGTATTGTTTATGGGTTTGTACTTTATTAAAAAAACAATTCTTGTTATTAGTGATGACGAAAGTCTTCGATTGTGTAAGAGGTTTAATATAAGTAAAGAAGATTTATTCAATAAATTAATGAGAACAAATTCATTAATTGGACAACTTTACAAGTCTATTCGTTGGTTTATTATTATTCTTTTAGGATTTTATTTATTGCAATTTTATGTTGATAGCTATTTTGATTATGATTCATTTAAAAGTGCTCTTAAAACAGGTGAAGAATACTTAGATTTAATAATAAATAACAATTCTGAAAAGAAAAGTGCAGCACAATATTTGGCGATAGAAATTTTAACTAATGCAACTAACTTATTTAGTGCAACTTTTTTATTTACGGCATTCCTTGTTCTTTTTGGTGTCACATTAGAAGATGACAATAGAACATCAAAAATTAATAATCAAATACCTATCGCCATTGCAGTAGGTATAACCATTTTAAATATTTTAATTCTAGCCAAGGGAATACCTGGTCTAAAACTTGAAGAATCTGCAACCATTGTTCGTTTACTTGGTGGTCTTTATAATGGAATAGCAATGGCACTGCTCTTTAGCAGGTTTATATCTATGGAATATTACTTCCAGAGTTCCAGTAAGTCTTTTGAACGAATGTTCTATTTTTATGGAGTGACAATTTGGCTTCCTCTTTATGTAGTTGTTCAACCACTTTATTCTCTTTTTAATTTATTCGATTTAGGCCAGACTGCAGTAATAAAAGCCATAGTATTTCTGATTACATTTTGGGGAAAGCTAGTTTTTTTATTTTTTATATATACAATGCTCAATAAAAAATGGATTCATTCATATATATTACTAACTCTAATGGAAAAGGATAAATTAGAAAAATTGTCTTTGGAGTTACAAGATGTTGAAAAATTGAATAAAACTAATTTCAACAATTATTAAAATAATTCTTTTGTTTTTTGCATCTATGAATAGATTTTTTTCGTAGCACATCAAATCTAGGGTTCAACGAGGTTAGTCTAGTATGAGATAAGATATTTTTACTTTTTCTAATCAAATTCTTCACCACGATTAAAAGGATATGCCATTATTAGTACCTTGAGTAAGTGTAATGTAAAAAATAAATTTTATGCCAAATACCACCAAGAATCATTACTATACAGTATACTATATTATAGATGGTGCCATCTGTGAATTACTTAGAGAGCTCCCAAATACGTCTAGATGCATTTTGTCTATAATTATTCTTATGTTAAGCTAAAAAAATAATCACCTAATTATCAATTAATTAAAATTAAATTGGTTTTAGGAATATTTTCAAATCTGATTTGGAAACGAGAATTGCCTGGCGGCGAGTCCCGCCACGTCATTTTAAGAGAAAAAACTAGAAATGCTGTAAGCCTTTCTAGTTTTTTGTTTCTCGCCATCCATCAAAAATAAATTTTATCGGATGTCTTAAAACAAAAAAACCAGAACATGTGTTCTGGTTTTTTCTCATCTGTACTGAAGGCGGGACTTGAACCCGCACGGACATTACTGTCCATTGGATTTTAAGTCCAACGTGTCTACCAATTCCACCACTTCAGCAGGACTTAATTTACTGAGCGAAAAACGGGATTCGAACCCGCGACCTCAACCTTGGCAAGGTTGCGCTCTACCAACTGAGCTATTTTCGCCTGTTTTTCTTTAAAAGAACAGACATTTATTTCAAATGCGAGGGCAAATTTAAGACATTTCTGGCAATCTCAAAGCCTTTTTTTAAGTTTTTGCATATCTTAATATTTTCCAATCCTTTTTGTTAAAAATGAGAGTCGTCACTTCGAGTGTTCGCCAAAGGCGGATGTATCGAGAAGTGCATGAAGTTTCAAGAATTCTTGGCCACATATCAATGAAATGGGTTAGGAATTCCGTTGAAATAGAATAGTAAATAAGAAAATCTCTTGTTCTCGATACGTTTTTACTAAAGCAAAAACCCTCGAACTGACGAGATTTTTTATTCTATAGATTATTCTGGATGAAGAGCACTAATTTTAACATGGTTAAACCGTAATTATTGGGTATATTTGCATCCGATTTTCAAAAACTAGATGCAAACCACGGTTGATTCAACTTCACATAGAATTTCTTTCCCAGGAGTTATTGATGATTTAAAACAACTCACCAAGTTTGGTTTGTCCATCAGTGTAGTATTTTCTTCTGTAGCTGGCTATCTTTTAGCAGTAGATGTTATTCACATTCCTACACTACTAAAATTGATTATTGGGGGCTATTGTATGGTAGGTGCTTCCAACACCTTTAACCAGATTATAGAAAAAGATACTGATAAACTCATGAAGCGTACGCAAAACAGGCCACTGCCCACTGGTAGGGTGTCTGTAAATGTGGCCCTCCTATTGGGTATAGTATTAACCTTAACAGGCATTGCTATTTTATATAGCATCAACCCAAAGACGGCTATGTTTAGTGCCATCTCAGTGTTTTTATATGCTTGTGCCTATACACCATTAAAATCGGTAACGCCACTATCTGTTTTTGTGGGTGCCATACCGGGTGCTATTCCGTTTATGCTGGGATGGGTAGCAGCTACCAATCATTTTGATATTGAACCGGGTATGTTATTTATGATTCAGTTCTTTTGGCAGTTCCCACATTTTTGGGCTATCGGATGGTTGGGTTATGACGAATACAAAAAGGCAGGCTTTAATATGATGCCCACAGGTGAAAAGAACAGCAAAGCCACGGCTCAGATTATCCTCTACACATTTTGGATGATCATTGTTTCTATTTTCCCTGTTTTTAAAGTAACAGGTAGTCTATACTTGTCTCCGGTTGCAGCGTTAGTCATTTTAGCATTAGGAGCTTTTATGATGTACTTTGCTATACAGCTACATAAAAAACAAACCGATAAAATAGCCAGGCAATTAATGTTGTCAAGTGTGCTGTACATTACAATGATACAGGTAGTATATGTGGTAGATAAATTTTTACATTGATTATGGAAACAGCAGTAAAGAGGAGAACATCAAAACAAATGCTTTACTTTTCAATGGTAAGCATGGTAATGACTTTTGCCGGGTTAACCAGTGCCTATATCATTAGTAGAAAGCGTGAAGACTGGGTGTCTTTTGAACTGCCACAAGCGTTGTATATAAGTACGGTTTTGATTGTACTTAGCAGTATAGCATTTATTATTGCTAAACGGAGTATAGCCGAAGATAATAGGCAGCAAACCAGCCTGTTTTTAATCCTTACCTTAGTATTAGGCCTTGGTTTTGTTTATTTTCAGATAGAAGGCTTTTATCAGTTAAGGGCGGCAGGGTTTTACGCTGCCGGAAAAGAGAGTGTGGTTTCAGGTGCCTTATTGGTGGTGATCTCTTTCTTGCATATGTTGCATGTGTTAGCTGGTTTAATAGTGCTTTTAGTAGTAATTTATAATCATTTTAAACAACGATATAATTCTAAGGATGCACTTGGCTTAGAGCTGGGAGGTATTTTCTGGCATTTTGTAGATATACTCTGGGTGTTGCTGTTTGTTTTCTTCTATTTCATCCGATAAGAAATAAGGAAAAATACGCATAAAAAAACAGCCAAAAGACCTTAGTATATATCGTATAAGTTTTTTACTTTTGCTCTTGTTAAAACAAAGAGGTAAAAACCTAGTTAAGTCAAGTAAACCAAAAAATAACTTCAAATTATATGGACGCAACAGTAGCTACCGATACTTCAAACGAAGGCGCTTGGAATGGTGGAGGTAAAAGGCCTTTAGGAGCTAGTTATGGAAAAATGATGATGTGGTTCTTCATCATGTCTGATGCATTAACCTTTTCAGGGTTTCTGGTAGCTTATGGTATGATGCGTTTTAGGTTCTTAGATAGTTGGCCAATTGCAGATGAGGTGTTTACGCACATTCCGTTTTCGCATGGTAGCTACCCAATGATCTATGTAGCATTCATGACCTTTATCCTTATTTTTTCATCAGTAACCATGGTACTGGCGGTAGATGCAGGGCATCAGATGAAAAAGAATAAGGTGATATTTTATATGCTCCTTACCATTATTGGAGGTTTAATTTTCGTAGGTTCTCAGGCTTGGGAATGGAAAACATTTATCAATGGCTCCTATGGAGCAGTTGAGTTAGCGGATGGTAAAATTGTACAGTTTGTAGATGATACTGGTCATCAGATACCACTAGCTGATTTTGTAAACAGTAAACATGGTGAACGAGAACAATTAGAAAGACATGATGCGCTTTGGTATATGTCAGGAGCATCAGTTCCACCATTTACTGTTGCTGAGGTGGTAGAGAGTTTTAAGGCAAACCCTAATGTAAACTTACGTACTGAAAAAATAGACTTGGCTACCAAGCAAAAAACAATTGTTTCAAAGGAAGAAGCTGCAGCATTATTAAAAGAAGCTACAGGTGTGGTAACAGGTGCTAATCTTATTAGAAATGAATATGGTAAAACTTTATTTGCCAATTTCTTTTTCTTTATTACAGGTTTTCACGGATTTCACGTTTTTTCAGGAATTGTGATCAATATCATTATTTTCTTTAATGTGATTATAGGTACTTATGAAAAACGAGGCCATTATGAAATGGTTGAAAAGGTTGGGTTGTACTGGCACTTTGTAGATTTAGTATGGGTATTTGTATTTACATTCTTCTATCTGGTTTAAAATAAAATTATAATGGCACACGCAGAAGCGCACGAATCACATGTAGGATTAATCTGGAAAGTATTTGGTTTTCTATCTTTAGTAACCGTTGTTGAGGTAGTATTAGGTATTTATAAACCGGCTTCATTACACTTACAGCAGTTTTTAGGTACTAGTTTGTTAAATTGGATCTTTATCATTTTAACACTGATAAAGGCCTATGGCATAGCCTGGTATTTTATGCACTTAAGAGATGAAAAAGCCAGCTTACGAAGGGCTATTGTATGGACATGCGTTTTCTTGATTTGTTATTTGACTGCCTTGGTTTTGATTGAAGGAGACTATATATATGAAGAGATGCTGCCATACATAGAGTGGACATACCTTAAATAATATATGAAGCGGTTTTGAACCGCTTTTTTTAGCTGTATGAATATGAAGAGTAAGAAATTTTGGGTGCTGTTTAGCCTGTTTATAATCCCACTGGTGTTTTATCTTTTACTACTTACAGGCACCAATAATTTTGCAAAACTTCCAGTAATTACTGAAAAAGTTAGTGATATCAAACAGTTTACTGCTGACGTAGATAGTACGCTTACACTAGATAATAAGATTACCATTCTTTCTTTTTTAGGAGATGATCTTGAAAAAAGCCAGTCCAATGCATTGACTTTAACAGAGAAGATCTACAAGCGTTTTCATATGTTCAAAGACTTTCAGTTTGTGGTTGTCTTACCTTACGGGATGGAGGAGCAAGCACGAAAAATTAAGGAAAAAGTAGCTTTTGCCACCAATATGGATAAGTTCTATTTTGCCTTTGGTAAGCAAGAAGAGATAGCAAGCTTATTTAATAGTTTAGAAACCAGTTATACACTGGCAGATAATGGCTATTCTCAATATGCATTTATTATTGATCGAGATATGAATCTTAGAGGTAGAACCGATGATGATGATATTGACAGTGGTATGCTCTATGGCTACAGTGCTGAGACGGTAGCACCTATTCATGATAAAATGGTGGATGATGTAAAAGTATTGGTAGCTGAGTATCGGTTTGAGTTAAAAAAGAATAACAATAGAAGAGAGATTTAATGAAGAGTAAATCTTATATAGGTATTTCCTTTATCATTTTGGTATTTGGTATTTATGCCATTCCAAAAATTGTAGATCGGGTTACCAAAAAGGACGTTAGTGAAGCTACCCGAATGAATAAAGTAAAGGGTGGTAGCTTATCTTATTTAAAAATAAATGATGAAGAGAAAAAAATGCCTGATTTTGCATTTATAAATCAGGACAGTTTGCTCATTACCAATGCTGATTATAAGAACAAAGTTTACGTAGTGGAATTCTTCTTTACTACCTGTCCAACCATTTGTCCTATCATGAATAAGAACATGGTAAAGCTAGACAAAAAATTTGGTAAGCGTGATGATTTTGGAATTGCTTCTTTTACTATCAATCCTGAACATGACAGACCAATGGTTTTAAAAGAGTATGCTGAAGAGTATGGTGTGTCTTCTATGAATTGGCATATGCTTACTACTGATAATAAGGATAAAGTCTATGAACTGTCTAATAAAGGCTTGAATATTTTTGCCGAGATCAATCCCGAAGTGGCTGGTGGTTTTGAGCATCAAGGCTATTTTGCACTCATTGATAAAAAAGGATTTATCCGCTCACGAAGGGATGAACATGGCAATCCTATTGTGTATTATCTGGGGATTGAAGATGATCAGATCGAATTATTAAAAGAGGATATTCAAAAATTATTGGAGGAATAAATGAGCGAGGAAGTAACGTCAGCAAAGAAATACAATAAATGGATTATTGTTTTATCCATTACCATTCCATTAGTTGTTGCTGCTTTGTTTGGTATTAAAATACCTAATGTTGAGCCCCTATCTTTTTTACCACCTATCTACGCATCTATTAACGGATTAACAGCACTACTACTTGTTATTGCTTTTTGGGCTATTAAGAACGGTAAAAGACTGCTACATGAGCGGCTTATGAAAACAGCCATTGTATGTTCGGTTGCCTTTTTAGCTATGTATGTAGCTTATCATATGACCTCTGACTCCACTCCTTTTGGAGGTGAAGGAACAATTAGATACATATATTTCTTTATTTTATTGACGCATATATTACTATCAATTGTAATTATTCCTTTTGTGCTGATTACGTATGTAAGAGCTATTACCAATGATTTTGAACGGCATAAAAAAATAGCACGTGTCACATTTCCTTTATGGTTGTATGTTGCTGTAAGTGGTGTCATAGTTTACTTAATGATTTCACCTTATTACACATGAAATGTGTATAAACTTTTTTAGGCATATGAAAAAAGTGCTTTTCATCTTGATGTTATTAGTGTCACAAATTACCTTGGGGCAATGTGCTATGTGTAAGGCTGTGGTAGAATCTGGTGATGCTGAAATTGCGGAGTCTGTAAATTCAGGGATTATTTACCTGATGGCTTTCCCTTATATTTTGGTAGGCATTGGAGTTTATTTTCTATATAGGTATTATAAAAAGTTAAAACTTTAACATTTCAATAAGAACACAAAAGTGTAACAAGTTTTAATTTTAGTCGTCATATTAAAAAATCAAAAATCTGTTATTATCAAGCCTAACTCAAATACATCGATATTTTATGCTTGGTTTTGTATACTAAAATCTATTTTATGAAAACGAAATTAAGTGTACTACTTGCCTTCTGTTTAATCACATTTACATTTGCACAAGATAAAAAATGGTCACTCAAAGAGTGTGTAGACCATGCTTTAGAAAATAACTTATCAGTGCAACGTGCAAAATATACTACTGACCTTAGAAAAGAGGATATAGCTACAGCTAGAGGCAATAAATTACCAGGAGTTTCTGCATCAGCGTCTCAGAACTTTAGTTTTGGTTCTGGTTTTGATGCTACTACTAATACCAGGGTTTCTGCCGATAGACGTTCTAATAATTTTGGTGTGAATGCAGGAATGACGTTGTTTGATGGATTTAGTATTAAAAACAGTCATAAACAATCTAAAGTAGCTTATGAAGCTAGCTTACTGGATTTGGAAAAAATGAAGAACGATATTTCTTTAAATATTGTGAACTCGTATTTAAACGTATTATTCAATAAAGAGAATCTGAAAATTGCGGAAGCTCAATTAGAGATTAGCAAGCAGCAGGTTGAACAAACTAAAGGATTAGTTGATGAAGGTGTACAGCCAAGAGGTAATTTATTAGAAGTTGAGGCTACCAAGATCAATGATGAAAATGCCATAGTAACTGCAGAGAACAATGTAGCACTTGCTCTATTAGAGCTATCTCAATTATTACAGATACCTAACCAAGGATTTGATGTTGAAGATATTCCTATAAGTATTAATTCAGTTGCGTTGTTATATAATAACACAAATGAAATATTTGAAAAAGCGGTAGCCAATCAACCGGAAATAAAAAGTGCTGAATTAGGTTTGCAAAATGCTGAAACACAAATACAAATAGCTAAAGCAGACTACTTGCCAGATTTATCTGTGAGTGCTGGCTTGAGTACGGTTTACAATCATTTACAGGGATCAAGTGATGATTTTTTTGTAAGAGAAGATCCTAGAGACCCAACAAGTCCATTGGTATTGATTGAAAATGGTTTTTGGGATCAACTGGATAATAATTTTGGTCAGTTTGTTGGATTGAATTTAAGTATTCCTATTTTTAATAGAGGTCAGGTAAAAGCCAATGTAAACCGTGCCAAGGTAAATCAGAAAATAGCTGAGGTTACGCTTTCTGATCAAAAATTAGCCTTGCGCGAAGCTATTGAAAGAGCTTATATCAATGCAAAAGCTACGCTTAAGGAGTATGAGGCAGCCACCAAATCAGTCGAAGCGCAGCAATTGTCATTTGATTATGCTAAGCAGCGTTATGATCTTGGTGCTACCAATTCATTTGATTTTGAACAGGTACGAAACCGCTTAGTAAATGCACAAGCTTCTTTAAATAGAGCAAAGTATAATTTTGTATTTAGAACCAAAGTTTTAGAGTTCTATTACGGAATTCCGATTATAACAGAATAAGTTAAATTAGTTAACTAAAAAGGCCTGTCAAGATAATAGCTTGGCAGGTCTTTTTATATTTGCACATATTTTTTTAAGATTGGCTTTTATACTCAACATAGAAACAGCAACGAAAAATTGCTCTGTAAGCTTAGCGAAAGATGGAGAACTGATAGCTCTCAAAGAACTTAATGATGGCAATTATTCCCATGGAGAAAACCTACATGTTTTTATAGAAGAGGTTGTTGAAAAAGCGAGTATAGTTATTAATGATCTAGACGCAATAGCTGTGAGCAAAGGTCCGGGCTCCTATACAGGTTTGCGTATTGGTGTTTCTACGGCTAAAGGATTGTGTTTTAGTTTAGATAAACCACTTATTGCAATACCCACTTTAGAAGCTTTAGCAAATGCCATTGAAGTTGAGAAAGACACATTTATAGTTCCAATGTTAGATGCGCGTAGAATGGAAGTGTTTAGCGCTGTATTTAATAGCGCTCATCATCAAATACGAGAAACACAAGCAGAAATTATTGATGCACATTCTTTTTCAGAATTTCTAAATAAAAATAAGGTCTATTTTTTGGGTGATGGTGCTGAAAAATGTAAAGAAGTCATTCAGCATAAGAATGCTGTTTTTCTAGAAGGTTATTTTCCTTCAGCAAAGGAGATGGTAAAGTTGTCTTATGAGGAGTATAAAAAAAGCGACACCAAAGATGTCGCCTATTTTGAACCTTTTTATTTAAAGGATTTTTTGATAACTCAAAAGAAATCTTAACCTTCCTTTTGAATTTCTACCGAATGTGGGTATGGTATTTCAATACCTGCGTTGTCTAATTCGGTTTTAATATTTTCTAAGTTAGAAGAATAAACTGCCCAATAATCTTCTGGTTTTACCCATGTTCGTACAGAGTAATCTACAGAACTTTCCCCTAAGCCAGTCATTACAACAGCAGGAGGAGGATCCTTTAATATTTTAGGATGCGAGTTGAAAATTTTTTCCAAAGTTTCTTTGGTTTGCTTAATATCTGCATCATATGAAACACCTACAGGTAAATCTACCCTTCTAACATCTTCACTAGAATAGTTAATAATGTTTCCATTTGATAAAATTCCATTTGGAATAATAACTTCTTTATTATCTAGGGAGTTTAGTTTGGTAGTAAATATTTCAATTTCCTTTACAATGCCTTCTTCACCTTGTGCAGAAATATAATCTCCAACTTTAAAAGGCTTAAAAATCATGATCAGAACACCACCAGCAAAATTAGCAAGTGAGCCTTGTAAAGCCATACCTACGGCCAAACCTGCAGCCGCTATAACGGCGGCAAAAGAAGTTGTTTTCACTCCTAGTTGTCCTAAAATTGCTAATATTAACAAGATCTTTAGACCCCAGGAGATAAGATTTAATAAGAATTTTTGTAAACTCTCTTCATAGTTACTTCGGGTCATTGACTTCCTGGCAACATTCATTATTTTGTTAATGATCCAAGAACCAATGATCCAAATGACAATAGCTCCAATAATTTTTAGCCCGTACTCCGTTACATAAACAGTTAGTTGGTCAATAATTTTTTCTAAATCCATAATTAGTTATACATTTTAATAAGTGTGAATATTAGTCCTAAAATAGCTGGAACAGCTTGTACATAGAAGATTCTGATCTTCTTTGTTGAATAAGACCCGTAAATACCTGCAAAAGTCACACAAACTAGAAAAAAAATGGCAATTTGATCCGTAAAACTTTTGTTAAGAATTGCCCAGACAAGACCAGCTGCTAAAAATCCATTATATAACCCTTGATTGGCTGCTAATACTTTTGATTGTTCAGCCAGTTCTTTTGTAAGTCCAAAGGCTTTCATACCTTTTGGTTTGGTCCAGTAAAACATTTCAAGAATCATAAAATAAAAATGGAGTAGAGCCACAAATGCGATTATAATAATTTGTATTGCTTTCATTATAATTTAGTGTTTAGTTGTTTTAAAGCTTCCTGGGTTTCAGTAACCGGTAACTGACAAGCACCATCTACACATACATAAATAGTAGTTTGATTTTCATTAAATTTATTTTCAAGTAAAGGAATATCGCTATCTTCTGTTGCGCCCACAATGAGCTTATTAGGGATGAAATGCGTATTCAGTTCTTGTATTTTTTCCTTTGCTTCTCTTCCAGATATAGCTACTTCATAAAAATCACCGGTAAGGTTTAAATACAAAGACAGCCAATTAGAAGCACCAGAACCATATTTTAAAGCACGATCTTTTATATTATGTAGCATTTGTCTTGCAGCCGAAGTATAATCTAGATTATAAAAATAATGACCTAATAAAAAGAGGTTATTTGCCATGATAGAATTAGATGATGAAATAACATTATCATCTGTATCAATTTTTCTTGCAATTAAAGCCTCATCCTCATCAGAAGTGAAGAAAAACATCTGACTTTTTTTATCATAAAAATGTTGAAAGCAATAGTCAGTTAATTCTCTGGCTTTTTGAAGCCATTGCTCATCTAGTGTAACTTGATATAAGTTTAAAAAGGCATCTATTGTAGTGGCATAATCTTCTAAATACCCATTGATAGAACTTTTTCCATCTTTATAATTTCTATTGAGTCCGCCGTCTTTTCGTAGTTGATTTTTTACAATGAAATTGGCATTCTTTAAGGCCATTTTCAAAAAGTGATCATCATTAAAGATACTATACGCATTTGCATACCCTTTAAGCATTAAGGAATTCCAGGAGGTTAGAATTTTATCATCTAATCTTGGGCGACTTCTCTTTTCGCGGTGTTCTAAAAGTGAAGCTTTCCACTTTTGTACCTTAGTCAGTAACTCATCAACTGAAATGGAATGGTTATTTGCTATTTCCGCATCTGATTTCGTACGATGTAAATTGTAATTTTCATGTTCCCATTTCCATTCACTTAAAATATTATAGTAGTCACTAAAAAGATCAAAGTCGTCTTTTAAAAGGTCTTTCAACTCTTGTTCGCTCCAAACATAAAAAACACCTTCTTCTAGTTCACCTTTCTCATTGGCACTATCCGCGTCAAGCGAAGAATAAAACCCTCCTGTTTCATCTAACAATTCTCGTTCAATGAATTGAGTAGTCTCATATACTATTGTTTTATAAAAAGGGTTTTTTGTGGTCTGGTAAGCATTGGCATATAGACTAACGAGTTGCCCATTGTCATAAAGCATTTTTTCAAAATGAGGGATATGCCACTTAGCATCTACAGAATAACGGGCAAATCCGCCACCTATTTGATCATAAATACCACCCATAGCCATTTTCATGAGTGAATTATTAACATGATTTAGTATACTGTCATTGGAACTTCTAAAGCCATACCGTAACAAAAATTCTAAATTGTTGGGTAATGGGAATTTCGGAGCGCCAACATTACCGCCTAAGTCAAAGTCCATGTATTTCTGCCACCTGCTAACTACTGAGTCAAGTTCAGTTTTTGAGAATAGTTTTTCTGAAGTATTGAGCTTAACCAGATCAGAGTTTTGAACACCTTCAGTTAATTTTACTGCATATTCTTCCACTTTTTCAGGACTTTCCTGGTAGGCTTTTGTTAGTTGGTTTAGGGCTTGTAACCAATTCTCTTTTGGAAAATACGTACCACCCCAAACTGGTCTTCCATCGGGTAAGGCTATACAATTGAGAGGCCATCCGCCACGGCCAGTCATCAATTGAACCGCGTTCATGTAGATTTGATCAATGTCAGGACGTTCTTCACGATCAATTTTAATGTTGATGAAGTTTTGATTCATGATTTTAGCCACCGCAGTGTCTTCAAAACTTTCTCGCTCCATAACATGGCACCAATGACAAGCAGCATACCCTATAGAAATCAAAAGCATTTTGTTTTCTTTCTTTGCCTTTTCAAGTGCTTCCTCTCCCCAAGGATACCAGTCTACAGGATTATGAGCATGTTGTAATAGGTATGGGCTTGATTCATTAATGAGTTTATTGGTGTATAAATGATCAGACATTTGAGATGTTTTTTTGTTGCATCCAACAAGTATAGTAAAGAGAATAGCTATGAAGAGATACCTCATAAAAAGAAATATTTTGCTCAAAGATACATAATAAAAAAGCGCTCTGAATGAATCAAAACGCTCTCATATTTTGTAGTAGTTTTTGGTTATTTTACTTCAAAAGTAATCTTAACATTTACACGAAATTCAGTCACATCATCACCATCAACAACAGCACTCTGAGATTGAACAAATACTGATTTAATGTGTTTTACACTTTTTGAAGCATGCTTTACTGCTTTTTTGGTAGCCTCTTCCCAACTTTTGTCAGAATTTGCCATTACTTCAATAACTTTCATTACTGCCATAACTATTTAGTTTTAAGATTAAAAAATTAAGTGAAACGTAAAGCTACAAAAATTAACCATTAATAGCAATAACCTCTTCAACCTTATTGGGCAGTAACTGCTTTAATGTAGCTTCAATGCCATTTTTAAGTGTAACCGTTGATGAAGGGCAGCCACTACATGCTCCTTGTAATATTACATTTACCGTTTTACTACCTGTATTGTAAGATTGAAACATAATATTACCGCCGTCAGATGTTACAGCAGGTTTAATGTATTCATCTAAAATAGCTACAATTTCCTGCGAAATGTCATCAAGATCTTCCGTGTGAACTGGGTCAAATTCTGGAGTAGCTGTTTTTTTTGGCTCATAATTTTCTGAAATGACCGGTTTGCCTCCACGAATATATTCTTTGATAAAATCACGTAAAGCAGTGGTAATCTCAAACCACTCAACAGTATCATTTTTGGTTAGTGAAATATAATTATCTGAGATGAAGATCTCTTTGATAAAGGGAAAATCAAAAAATGCTTTTGCTAATGGTACATCAATAGCATCTTCAGTACTAAGTACTTCAATATTTTGTGTGGTCAATAGCTTGTTGGTTACAAATTTCATAACACCCGGATTTGGGGTGCTTTCAGCATACACTTCTACGAGATTAGGTTTGTTTTCCTGAGTACCAAAAAGGCTTTCATGCTTGTTAAGATAATTCTCAATAACCGCTTTTAATTCATCTTGAACCTCCGGCCATTCAACAATATTATAGCGTTCTATTGCCATGAAATTAGCGGTAACAAATACTTTTTTTACAAATGGTAAATGAAATAGTTGCTGCACCAATGTAGAATTTTTGGCTTCATCTACATTATGATATTCAAAGCTGCCATCGGTTAATATTTTGTTGGCTACAAGTTTTATGATGGATTCGTTGGGGGTATTTTCTATGGAAATAGTAGTCTGCTGCATTGCACAAATTAATTTGTGCAAATTTACGGAGTATTTTGCTTACTCTCATGTAAAAAGGCCATCCATTCTTTATGAAAACCTTTTTCGATTATGTACCTTTTACTATTTGTAATATCATTTATTTCGTTGCATTGATTGCATACACTTAAGCGAATCACTTTGCTATTTTTTAAGGTTGCTATTAAGATTGTTCTACTCTTTGCTATGTTATAGTTAATACTTACATGGGTTTTATTCAGAAACTCTAGTGCTTTTTGTCTATTAATTCTTAGGTAAGTAGTGTCGATTTCCCCATCTAGGTAATTATAGCTTTCTATTCCTATTTCTTTTATATTATTCCAATTGTTTGTATCATAATGAAAATAATAAGTGTACCAACTTAATGTTAGTACACTTAATATTGCCAAGCTTTTAAAAAGTATATGTTTACCAAACATAGTTTTTCTTATTAGCTTGTTTTTTAATAGCTTCAATCATGGCTTTATCTAAGCTTTTACTATTAGTTTCTTGTTGTTTTTTAGCCACGTAAGAAGCGCGCTTTTTATTCAATGTATTAATTTTTGCTTGAATCTCTTTACGCTTTATACGTTGCTGAGTTACATACTTTTTGATTTCATTAGTTGATTTTCCTTGCAACTCTTTTGGTAAACTCTTTCTATTGATCTTATCATAACTAAACCCTTTTTGATCTTCAGCATCTACTAAATCCCAGGAAGAATTTTTGTAAACGCGTGAGCTTTTACTAACCGCACGTTTTACGGCTACCACTTCATCCAAGGTTTCGGCATTAGTATCTTGTTCAGCTTGTAATGACATTTTACTTCTTCCTTGTGCACCATAATAGATATAAGTGTCGTTTAACTTTTTATTTAAGATGATAATGTCTTGGTCATATGGAGAAGTAATATGTACTATGGCTTCATTGTGGTCAATAGCCATATAGTCACCATTCGTTAAACGAGCACCATCTTGCCATTTGGTATGTATACCAGTTTGATAGTTACCACAAAAAATAGTGTTTACCACTACATCTTCTTCATTCGCTAAGGCTGCGGCATCTTTGTAATGTATTTTTCCTTGAGTAAAGGGTTCATTACCTGCAATAAAGATCAATTTCAAGTCTTTTTTACTGGCTCCCCAATTCAGCTCTTTTAATGAAGTTTGTATCACTTCACCACAAAATTCATTTCCTCCGTTGGTTCTAAGTGCAAATAATTTCTCAGAAATTTCATCCAAATCTGAACTGAAACCAATCACTTGACGGATATAACCTTCACTCTCTGGTAAGGTGCTATTTCCATATTCATATAATGCGATTTGTAGATCTGGATCTTCATGTTCGCATTTGGCATACGAAAGTTCATTCACAATTTCCCATAATTGAGTTTTTGCTTGATTGATCAACCCGTCCATAGAATTACTGGTGTCTAATAATAATGCTACTTTAATGGTATTCTTTTTCGGATTGTCATTATTAGCAAATAGAAAAGCTGAGGTCAAGGTTAGTAGAAAAACGAATGTGATTCTTAAATTCTTCATGGTGTTTTTGTTTAATTTTTGAGTAAAAGTATCATCAACTAGTTCCATAAAAAATCTAAAATGAGGGAAATAGCACTTTTAATGAGTAAAGTGGAAACCCGATTGAGTAAGGTTCTAAAATTAGATATAAAGTACTGTTGTTTTTAAGAAATGTGATTTTATGGTGTCGTTTAAAGTATGTAGTTTTACCACAATGAAACAAAGATTTTACATAATAATCTTATTAATTTTCTCGATCGTTTTTGTCTCTAATGCTCAAGTTCAACAAGACAGAGCTAAAGAAAAAGGATATTACACAGATAGGATAACAGATACTAATGGAAGTCCACTTTCTGGTATAAGAGTGCGTGTTCGAGGTAAAGGAGTCACTACCGTCACAAATTCAAATGGAGAATTTACCATTAAAGCTAATCTGGGCGATGTGATTATTCTAAGTAAAAATGGAAAAACCATTGATACCTATCGCTATGATGGTAGCTTGAATTATGAAGTAAAAGATGAGAAAAATGTACTGAATGCTACCGAAGATAACACTACTTCTAGATCAAAAAAGTTGTCAAAAGTTTCTTCAAGAAACCAAAATGACTTTAAAGTTAAGTTGGATTCTGCCATACTACTAAGTAGAGTAAACCCTACTAAAAGTATTGACCTTATAGGTTCGGCCTTAAATTTTGCAGAAGGTAATAGCACACAGTTAGCACAATCATATGATGTGCTTGGTGATATCTATATGAACTTGCAGCAATTTGATTTGGCTTCCGATAATTATAAAATTGCAAATGAGAATGGACCTAGTACTTCAATTCAGTTAAAACTGGCAAAGGCATATTCTTTAAGTAGACAATATGATTTAAGTGAACGTGAATATAATAGCTTACTGAAAAATCCGTCAATACTTACTTTTCAAAAAATTGAGGTTTATGAAGGTCTAGGTGACTTGTTTTATAAGAAAAAGAACTATGAAAAGGCTCTGGCTGAATTCAGAACAGCGCTGAATTTGAATGATCGTACCTCTAATATTTCAAAAAGAACAAGTTTAAATTCAAAAATTGCTTCTACGCTCAGTGCTTTGAATAGAGCAGGGGAGGCCGAGACTTATTTGAATCGCTCTATTGAATCAGCTGCGAATGAAAGTCCTCAAAAGGCAGCAATTCAAAGTCAAAAGGCGGCAGAATTTTATAGTAAGAATAACAGTTTAGATAAGGAAGTAGCGTTGCGTAAAAAGACACTTGAAACGATTGAAAATGAAGCCTTAGATGAAATTGTAGTAGAAGAAGAGGAAGCTTCACCTATAGCCAAGAAGCCCAAAATTACAAAATCACGTGCTAAATTAGATTTAGGAAATGCTTATTTAAAACAAAATAAATTGAATGAAGCTATTCCTTTATTAGAAGAAAGTGTAGCAGATGCTGAAGCAAGCGAAGATTTAGAAACTCAAAAAGACGCTGTTCAAAAATTATCAGAAGCTTATGTAAGCTTGGGTGATGAGAATAAGGCATTAACCAATTACAAAAAATATGTCTCTTTAGTAGATGTTTTGTATAAAGAAAAAGAAAGAGAAATTAGTGATGCTATTAATTTGAATAGAACACTGTCTGAAAAACAAAACAGGATCACCAGTCTAGAAAAAGATAGAGAGTTATCAGAAAGTAAATTGCAGTTATATCAAACTGAAAATCAATTAACAGTTGAAAATGATCGCCGACAAAGATTGACTATTTATGGACTTTTAGCTGGTCTAGTCCTGTTATTATTTTCTTTGTTTTGGATGATTAGAAGTAATAGACAACGCAAATTAGCCAATAATTTATTGGCCTTGAAATCTTTAAGAACACAGATGAATCCGCATTTTATTTTTAATGCACTCAACTCTGTAAACAGCTTTATCGCTCAAAATGATGAGCGAAGTGCAAATCGTTATCTAACGGAGTTTTCTACATTAATGCGTAGTGTTCTTATAAATTCAGAAGAAGATTTTATTGACTTAGAAAAAGAAATTGAGCTATTAGAATTGTATCTCAAACTAGAGCATTCTCGTTTTGAGGATAAGTTTGACTATGAATTAATAGTTGATAAAGAAATTGAACAAGAACAATTCCAGATTCCGCCAATGTTGTTACAACCTTACGTTGAAAATGCAGTGTGGCATGGTTTACGTTATAAAGAAGAAAAAGGTTTTTTAAAAGTTGAATTATCTAAAAAGGATGAGGAAACTATCACTATTGAGATTTCTGATAATGGCATTGGTAGGAAAAAATCAAAGGAGTTAAAAACAGAGCATCAAAAAAAACAGCAGTCAAAAGGCATGCAAAATATCAAGCAGCGCATTCAGATTTTGAATGAGATGTATAAGGATAAAGTAGATGTGTTTATTGAAGATTTGTATGATGACCAAACAGGAACTAAAGTAAGTTTAACGCTTAAGAAGGACTAATGAACCTCAAAACGATTATAGTTGAAGATGAGCAAACCAGTAGGGAAATTCTAAAGAATTACTTGGCAAAATATTGCCCTACAGTTGAGGTGGTTGGTGAAGCCAGAAATATTGATGAAGCATTGGTTTTGATTCGTAATAACGAACTTGATCTGGTATTTTTAGATGTAGAAATGCCATATGGTTCTGGTTTTGATCTGCTAGATAAACTTGGTACTACAGATTTTGAAGTGGTCTTTGTTACAGCTTACAATCAATATGCTATTGAAGCTTTAAACAAGCATGCATCCTATTATTTATTAAAGCCAATCTCCATTGATGATTTAATCAAGGCGGTTGATTACGTGACCGAGTTAAGAGAAAAGGAAAATGAATTACAGCATTCAGTTTTAACTCCAAAAGTTAGTGTGACCAATCAAAAGATTACAATTCCAACACAGGATGGATTTGAGGTATTAGAAATGAAAGATATTATCTATTGTAAGGCTGATGACAACTATACAGAAATCTATCTTGAAAACGGATTTAAAAAGTTGGTTAGCAAAACACTTAAGTATTTTGAAGGCATTTTAAAGGAAAAAGGTTTTGCTAGAATTCATAAATCATATTTGGTAAATGTATCCTATATTACTTCCTATAAAAAAGGAAAAGGCGGAACAGTTTTTTTGAATAACGGAAAAGAATTGAGTGTGTCGGCTTCCAAAAAAGCAGAATTATTGTCTTATTTTAAATAACTTGTCATTCCTGCGAAGTTAGGAATCTCATTATAGTTGAATTAATGATAAAAGAACTTAATGGTAAAGAACCTCAAATTGGCCAAGATTGCTTTATAGCAGAAACGGCCGTGATTGTTGGTGATGTTAAAATGGGTGATCAATGTAGTATTTGGTACAGTGCAGTTATTCGTGGTGACGTACATTATATAAAGATGGGTAATAAGGTTAATGTACAAGATAATGCCACTATTCATTGTACCTATCAAAAAAGCCCCACAACTATCGGTAATAATGTGTCCATTGGCCATAATGCTATTGTACATGGATGTACCATTCATGATAATGTATTGATCGGTATGGGTGCTATAGTCATGGATGATTGTGTAATTGAAAGTAATTCTATAATTGCTGCTGGAGCTGTTGTAACCAAAGGAACGATAGTTGCATCTGGAACCATATATGCTGGAATGCCAGCAAAAAGAATTAAAGATATTTCTCCCGAATTAGTGTCTGGCGAGATTGATAGAATTGCTAATAATTATGTAAAATACTCAAGTTGGTATAAAGAATAAAATTGTCCCCTTGAGGGGAGTTTAGGGATGTAATGAAGAATGTATTAATTTTACTTTCAATATTATTTTTTAATAGTTGCCAAAGGCAACAACAAACAGTTCAACTCAGATTTCTCGATGAATATATTTTGTCAGATAGTTTATTGATTGACGATACTCTTGTGGGAGGATTGTCAGGGATTGACTATAAAAATGACACCTATTACATTGTGTGTGATGATGCTAAGAACCCCAGATTTTATGAAGCTAATATTAATATTAAAAGCAACAAAATACAGCATGTTACTTTTAAAAAAGTAGTAACTGTTAAGGACAGCACTTGGTATTTTGATCTTGAGTCTATTCTTTTTGAAAATGACAATTTAATAGTACTTAGCTCTGAGGGATTGATAAGAGAAAATAAAGATCCAACTGTATTTTCTGTAAATCTCAAAGGAGAATCCTTAAATCACTTTGAGTTGCCTAGCTATTTCGAGGCAACAAGTTCTCAAAAGCCTAGAAATAATGGAGTTTTTGAAGGTTTAACCAGAAGTTATGATCAAAAGGGCTATTGGGTCATTACTGAGTTGCCTTTAGAAGCTGATGGAATTGCACCAACATCAACTGAAGCTGATTCTCCTGTTCGTATGACTTATATCAATAAGGAATCTGGTAAAGCTGAGAAACAAGTTATCTATCAACTAGATAAAATTTCAAAAGTTCCATTGGGTAATTTTGCTGTAAATGGTGTTACTGATTTGCTCGCTTATGAGCCCAATAAATTTCTAGTTATAGAACGTAGTTTTTCATCGGGCCATGGAACGAATGGTAACGATATTAAGATTTATGCTATTGATATTAGTAGGGCAACAAATACGCTAGATTTTGAAAATCTAAGAGATGCGAATTATATTCCGGTTGAGAAAGAACTACTTTTTGATTTTGAATTGGTAAGAGATCAGTTGACAAATGAAATGATAGATAATGTTGAGGGCATTACTTTTGGCCCTCAGTTACCAAGTGGAAACCAATCACTGGTATTAATAGTTGATAATGATTTTAATAAGCAAGGTAATCGATTGAATCAATTCATTTTAATGGAATTGATCGAAAAATAGTGTTTAAATTTCCGTAAATTGCTTAGCAATTAACTTAACTTCCTCAGGAAGCAATAACCCCTTTAATTCAAATGAAAATTCTATCCAAAATACTAATGCTTGGTATGGTTTTATCAAGTATTGTAGTTTCAGTTCAGGCACAACAAATTAATGAAGATACTTTTAAAGGTCTTAAGTTCAGAAGTCTTGGGCCGGCGTTAACATCTGGACGTATAGCTGATATTGCCATTCATCCTAAAAATGAAAATATATGGTATGTGGCCGTGGGTTCAGGAGGCGTTTGGAAAACTACTAACTCAGGTACAACTTGGAATCCCATTTTTGATGAACAGACAAGTTATTCTATTGGCTGCATCACAATTGATCCTAATAATTCTCATACTATTTGGGTAGGAACAGGTGAAAATGTTGGTGGGCGTCATGTAGGCTTTGGTGATGGCATTTATGTGAGTTATGATGATGGCCAAACATGGAAAAATATGGGGCTGAAAAACTCAGAGCATATTTCAAAAATTATTGTTCATCCACAAGATTCAAATATTATTTGGGTAGCTGTACAAGGACCACTTTGGAGTAAAGGTGGAGAACGTGGCTTATATAAATCTATAGATGGCGGTCAAACTTGGAAGAAGACTTTGGGTGATGATCAATGGACGGGAGTTACAGATGTTGTTATAGATTATACAAATCCAGATATTTTATATGCGGCAACTTGGCAACGTCATAGAACTGTAGCTGCGTATATGGGCGGTGGTCCAGAGTCTGCATTACACAAAAGTACCGATGGAGGTGAAACCTGGACAAAGTTAACAACAGGTATTCCGAAATCGAACCTTGGTAAAACGGGATTGGCCATATCTCCTTTTAATAATGAAGTGATATATGCAGCATTAGAACTAGATAGGAGAAAAGGAGGTTTGTATATGTCAAGCAATGGTGGCGCCTCTTGGGTTAAGCAATCAGATGCAATTTCTGGTGGAACAGGTCCACATTATTATCAGGAACTCTATGCGTCTCCACATCATGAAGGC
Source organism: Maritimimonas sp. 2405UD52-3 (assembly GCF_056591715.1). Classification (NCBI taxonomy): domain Bacteria; kingdom Pseudomonadati; phylum Bacteroidota; class Flavobacteriia; order Flavobacteriales; family Flavobacteriaceae; genus Maritimimonas; species Maritimimonas sp. 2405UD52-3. The sequence goes on along the minus strand of NZ_JBWQOL010000002.1, from coordinate 671,223 downwards.
AAGTTATTTTTAATGAGCAACACGGTACAGGTTTCTGACAATCATGGTAAGAGGTTTTATCCAATGAATGAAAAGAAAAAACATGTTGATAGTCATGCACTTGCCTTTAAAAAATCTGACCCTAATTATTTGTTATTTGGAACTGATGGAGGACTTTATGAAACATTTGACCTCACTAAGTCATGGAAATATATTGATAATCTTCCTGTAACTCAATATTACAAGGTAGCTGTAGATGATTCAGCACCATTTTACAAAATCTATGGTGGCACACAAGATAATGGCTCACACGGTGGGCCATCTAGAACAACAAAAGCTTCAGGAATTGCCAATGAAGATTGGTGGATTACACTTTCTGCAGATGGACATCAGTCAGCTACAGAACCCGGTAATCCGAATATTACTTATGGTGAATTTCAAGAAGGCTGGTTATGGCGCATAGACCAAACAACAGGAGAAACAGTATTTATTCAACCACAACCCAATGAAAATGATCCCTATGAGCGCTATAATTGGGATGCGCCTATTCTGGTAAGTCCGCATAAATCTGAACGCTTATATTTTGCTTCACAACGGGTCTGGAAATCTGAAAACCGAGGTGATTCTTGGACGGCTGTTTCTAACGATCTTACTAGAAACGAAACACGTTTGGCATTACCAATTATGGGGAAACAGCAAAGTTATGACAATGCATGGGACGTACTTGCAATGTCTAATTATAATACGATTACTTCATTGGCTGAATCACCAAAGCAAGAAGGATTGATCTATGCAGGGACGGACGACGGTATTATTCAGGTTACGGAAAATGGAGGGCAGAATTGGCGTAAAATCGAAACAGGAAGTATAAAAGGAGTCCCTGCCAGGGCTTTTATAAATGATATACGAGCAGATCTTTTTGATGCTAATGTGGTGTATGCTGCTCTTGATAACCACAAGTATGGTGATTTTAAACCGTACCTGATTAAAAGCAATGACAAAGGAAAAACTTGGTCATCCATAAATGGTAATCTACCTAAGCGCCTATTGACTTGGCGCTTGGTTCAAGATCATATTAAAAAGGATTTACTATTTGCGGCTACAGAATTTGGAGTGTATTTCACTAATGATGGAGGTAGAAAGTGGATAAAGTTAAAAGGAGGGATACCACCAATAGCAATACGGGATATTACCATTCAACGTAGAGAAAATGACCTAATAGCAGCGTCCTTTGGAAGAGGGTTTTTTGTATTAGATGATATGTCGGCTATTAGGAATTTTGGTATAAATGAAGCAAAAGCTGAAGCAACTCTATTTGATGTAAAACCCGCCTATTGGTATGTTGAAAAACCAGAGATTTATGGACAGGGTAATGATAAATATTTAGCCCCTAATCCTCCTTTTGGATCTGTGTTTACCTATTATTTATCAGATAAAGTGATGTCTTTAGAAGAACTGCGTAAGGAAGGCGAAAAGAAAACGGGTACAACAAATTTTCCGGGTTGGGATGCCTTAGATGCAGAAAAAAGACAACAAAAACCAGAGATTTTATTAATTATCAAAGACAAGAAGGGTGAAACAGTCAATACAGTTAAGGGAACCAATAAAAAGGGATTCAACCGGGTGAATTGGAAGTTAGATGTGGCTGAACGAATAGGAGAAAAGCTTGAGCCCCCTAAACCGGTTGATGAATATTTTAATTTTAATATTATGGCAACACCTGGTGATTATACAGTGACGCTTTTAAAATTAGTGGATGGGAAATTGATTGAATTGTCACCGGCAAAACCGTTTAAGGTAGTGCCGCTAAGGGAAGGACATCTAAAAGGAACTTCTTATGATGAGATTAATAATTTCGTAGATAGTTATCATGAATTTGAACAAAATTTAAATGCTACAAGTCAAACACTATCCAGATCACTTTTAAAAGTAGATGCCATGCAACGGGCCCTGCAAAAATCCAAAAACTCTTCACCTGAACTGGCTAAACAAATTTATGAACAAGGTAAAGCGCTTTCAAAATTGGATAATGCGCTTAATGGTAATAAAGCTAAAAATGAGATAGGAGAGAAGAACAATCCAAGCCCTAAGGATGTGATTTTTATATTAAAAGCAGCATTGGCATCATCGACTTATGGGCCAACAGAAATGCATAAAACTACACTAGGGAAAGCGAATAAGATTTTATATAAAATTACATCTGATTTAAAAGGAATTGTTGAGACTAAGATTCCTGATCTAGAAAAACAATTAAAAGCTGTTGGAGCACCATATATTGAAGGACAAGGGCTGCTAAAGAATTAGTTGTGAGAATATTAAATATTTAAAAATCTAAATTTTCGATAGAATAGTTAGATTTTACATCTTTGAGAATATTACTTAAAATACTTATATCAACATTACTAAATAATTCATGATTTGGTTGAATATTTGAATTATTGAGTAAATCTGATTTTTGAAGAATATTTTTAGTTTGTTTAGCAACAGCTTGTCCTGAATCTATAATAGTCACATTATTTCCCACTATTTCTTTGATTTTTGGTATCAAAAACGGGTAATGACTGCAGCCTAACACCAGATAGTCTATATGCTGCTCCAGCATAGGTTGTAAATATGTCCGCAATAAATCCTCCATTTCACCAGAGTTTATCTTACCAGATTCAATTAGAGGTACCAATCCTTCTCCTATCTGCTCGATGACTTTGATATGGGAGGCAAATTTTGTTGAGGTTGTATGAAAAAGATCACTTGCTAACGTACCTTTGGTAGCTAAAATACCAATAGCATTTGTTTTGGTTTGAAGTGCTGCTGGTTTAATTGCGGGTTCTATACCTATAAAGGGTACTTGATATTTTTTGCGTAAGTAAGAAATAGCATTGGTAGTAGCAGTGTTACATGCTACAACAATTATTTTAGCACCTTTAGATAGCAGAAGCTCAGTATTCTTTGCGCTGAACTCAATAATTTTTTCTTTAGATTTTTGTCCATAAGGAGCATTTTTGCTATCTGCAAGGTAAATTGTACTCTCGTTAGACAAAAGCACTGTAATTTCTTTCCAAATAGAAATACCACCTACGCCTGAATCAAATACACCTATGGGTTGATCTTTGGTCATTTTTACAAAAATAAAAAATCCCACTACATGTGGGATTTTATCTTCAACTATTGTTTCAGTTTTTTAGATACCTAACTTGGCTTTCACTGAAGCTAATAGGTCTTCGCCATCAAAAACAATCAAGCCTTTACCCGGTGAAGAATCAAATACATATTGCAATCCTTTTTCTTTTGCAACTGTTTTGATTGCTGTTTCAGCTTTTTCACTAATAGGCTTGTATAAGTCTATCTCCTTTTTTGCCAACTCTTGTTGAGCTGTTTGCGCATAAACTTGCAATTTCTTTTGTAATTCTTGTACTTCAGAAGCTCGCTTTTGATTTTCAGTATCAGTTTGTGTTGCTGCTTCTGCATCATATTTTTGCAACTTAGCCTGTAAAGAACTTGTTTGTGACTTGTATTCAGTATCGTAAGCTTGAGCAACTTTTTTCAGTTCCTCCTGCATTTGCTTAGTTTCAGGCATTGCCGCAATTAACTCCTGAGTGTTTATATGTCCTACTTTTGTCTGTGCATCCACCGACATAAATCCTAAAAATAGTACACTTGCTAATAGTAGTTTTGTAAAAAATTTCATCTGTCTTAAATGTTAATATTAATTTCTGTTATTGTTTAATTATTTATTGTGTCTTTCTTTTTCTCTGTAGCAGCTTTCAATCTCTCTTCGCGTTCTTTTCTTCGTCTTTCTATTTCTTCTAAACGCTTTTTACGTTTTTCTTCTGCTGCCTTTTTTAGTTCTTCTCTTCGTTTAGCTCTTGCTTCATTCTGTTCTTTTATGCGTTGTTTTAGAGCTGCATTTCTAGTTGCTTTTTCATCAGCCTTTATTTTTAATTGTTCTTCTTTAGCTTTAACAGCTTCTGTTTTTTCAATACGCTTTTCAACCAATGCTTTTTGCTTTCTTCCTTTAACAATCTTATTTAATACAAGCTCACTTACATCATATTTTTTATTGGTATATAACATGATCAAATCACTTGATTTGTCTAATACCATATCATACTTTTTTTGCACTGCTATTTCTTGAACAGCATTGTAAATTTGATCTTGAACTGGTTGTACTAATTGCTTACGTAACATATACAAGTCGCCGCTAGGACCAAAATAACCTGCTTGCATATTAGTTAAATCCAATTCTTTAATTTCAATATCTTCTTCTCGCTCTTCAATTAAATCGTCAGTAAGCAATGCTTTTTCATTACTTAAATCCGTTTTCATTACTTCAATCTCGCGTTTCAAATTATCCAAACGTTTTTGCCAAGATTTCACACGTTCATTTAAACGACTTTGAGCCTCTGTATATTCGGGAACATTTTCCAAAATATACTCCATATCTATATACGCAATCTTTTGTGGTTTTTGAGCTACTAACATGTTAATGAAAAACATAGCAACCAAAAATAATATCTTACGTGTCATGATATAATGAGTATTTAGAAAAAACCGTGCCAAAAAGCTAAATGTTTGCAAATGTACTAATTTCGTTAGAACTGTTGCCCAATAATAAAATGTACAGATTGACCTTGTACAAATTGATCTGTGTCAAAACCTTTTGCAAAATCAATACCCAACAATCCAAAAGCAGGCATAAAGATACGTACACCAGCACCGATAGAACGTCTGAGTTTAAAAGGTTCAAAATTCTTAATGCTATTAGCTGCATTACCAGCTTCGGCAAAGCCTAGTGCATATATTGATGCCGATGGTTTTAATGTTAAAGGGTATCTAAGTTCAAAAACAACCTTATTATAAACCGCACTACCAACAGCAGTACCAGTATTTTCATCTATTGACAAACTAGAGTTTTGATACCCTCTTAAAGCAATATTTTGTCTTCCATCAAATTGTCCTTGCCCTAAACCATCGCCTCCTAAATAAAAACGCTCAAAGGGTGATAGGCCTTTACCGTTGTTATAATCTCCTAAAAATCCAAATTCAACACCAGAATACAGCACAAGCTGACTACCAGAGCGACCAGCTATAGCATTGTACCATTTACCTGAAAAATTAAATTTATAGAACTCCAATAATTCTAACCTTTCTTCTTCTGTGGCCTCACTATAATCGGTATCACTAAAAGAAGAATAAGGAGGAGTCAATTTTACACCAATATTAAACTGAGATCCAGTTGTTGGAAAAATTGGGTTTGGACCTGCAGAATTTCTACCAAAATTGACAGACAAGTTTAAGTTATTTGAGGTGCCATTACCAAAGTTTAACGTACTTAAGAAGAAGTTTTTTAATTTAAACCTCTGATAGCTTAACGATGTGGAAAGTGTGAAATAATCGTCAGGCCATCTTAAACGTTGACTAATACCAATACTTGCGCCTAATATATTAAGTCTTTGATCTCTGTCAACATCTCTTGTGATAGGATTAAAATTAAATTGACTTGAGTTATATATTGAGAAAGATAAAGCTCTGGGTTTTTTACCACCTAACCAAGGTTCAGTAAATGATAAACTATAGGTGCTTGAAAAGCGGCTGGCTTGTGCTCTTAGCGAAACAGTTTGACCATCACCTCTTGGTACAGGCCTATATTCAGAACCTTTAAATAAATTTTTCACAGAGAAATTACTAAATGACAGCCCTAGCGTACCTACAAAAGTACCCCCACCAAAACCACCTTGTAATTCAATTTGACTTGCCCCTTTTTCTGCAATGGAATAAGCTATATCAACAGTTTTATCTGTATAGTTTGGTTGTACATCTGGCACAATATTTTCAGGATCAATATATGGTAATTGCCCAATTTCACGTATTGTACGAATAATATTTTGTCTACTAAATAATTGTCCAGGGCGTGTTCTAATTTCACGCATTAACACATGATCATTTGTCACTTCATTACCTGTAAGGGTTACTTTACGAATAGTGGCGGGATCATCTTCACGAATTCTTATTTCAATGTCTATTGTATCATTCTCAACATTAGTTTCTACAGGAGTAACGCTGCTGAATAAATACCCATTATTTAAATATGTATTAGTAATATCTTGAGAATCTGGAGAACCATCTCCTTTAACTCGTTCATTTAATAATTTACTATCGTAAATATCACCTTTTTCAAGTAATAAAAAGTCTTTTAGTTGTTGATCAGTATAAACTGAATTTCCTAAAAATCGGATATCTCCAAAATAATACCTGTTACCTTCATTCAAAAATATGTCAAGGTTAATTGTATTGTCTTCATTCCATGAAATAGAATCTTTTAAAACTTGTGCATCTCGGTACCCTTTTTCACGGTACTTATTTACCATATTTTCTAGATCCTCTGTATACTTTTCTTCAATATACTTTGATGGTTTAAATACATGTAAAAGATTTTTTTGCTTGGTTTTTTTTAGCAATTTTTTTAGTTTGCCAGTTTTGAAAGCTTCATTGCCATGAAAACGTAAATTTTTGATTTTAATTTTCTTACCTCTATCAACAACAACCAAAGCTTTTTCTGAATTATTAGCTGTAGTGTCAATTTTGGTGTCAATGGTAACTTTGGCTTTTAAAAACCCTTTATCTATATATTTTTTTGCAATATAATTTTTAGTAGTGGTTAAAAGGTTTTCAGTAAGTCTTGCACCTTGCTTAAATTCTGTTTCTTTTTGTATATCTTCTGCTTTATTCTTTTTTATTCCTTGAATTGTAACAGAACTTAATTTTGATAATTCCTTCACTTCAAACTCTAAATAAATGGTTTCTCCATCAATTTTAGTTGCGTAAGCATCTACATTACTGAAAAGCTTAGAATTCCATAACTTTTTTATAGCGGAAGTCAACTTATCACCAGGAATTTTAATAGGCTGTCCTACGGTCAGTTCAGAAAAAACAGTTATGGATTGTTCACTGAATTGTTGATTGCCTTTTACAGAAATACCACCTAAAATATAGGTTTTAGTACCCTTGAATTGATCTTTAGTAAGAAGATCAACTTTTGGTGGAATAGTGTCTTTTAAAATAGGAGCTATCGTGTCTTTTGGAGTAGAGGAGATAGTATCTTTTTGTATGGTTGTTTCTTGAGCTTTAGCAGGATGTAGGGCTAAAGTAAAACTTAAAAATAATAGGCTAATTTTTAGTTTGTTCATGCTTACTTTGTAATTGTTCACTCGTTTTTCCGAAACGTCTTTCTCTATTTTGATAGTCTATGATTGCTTCAAAAAAATGCTCTTTTCTAAAATCGGGCCAAAGTACTTCAGTAAAGTATAATTCAGCATATGCAATCTGCCATAAAAGGAAGTTACTTATGCGCTTTTCGCCGCTGGTACGTATCAAAAAATCAACGTCGGGCAAAGTAAATGTATATAAATGATTATTTATAATTTTTTCATTAATTTCTTCCGTCAAAAGTTGGTTATTAACAACTTTTTTAGATATTTTTTTGATAGCATTAACAATTTCTTCACGTGAACCATAACTTAATGCTAGATTTAGGGTCATATGATCATTATTCTTAGTAATATCTATGACTTCCTGAAGCTCCTTTTGAGCTTTTTTTGGAAGGTTTTCTATCCTTCCAATTGCTTGTAATTTGATATTATTATCTTGAAGCGTTTTCAGCTCTTTTCTTAAAGAACTAACCAATAAACTCATTAGAGTTTCAACCTCTATTTTAGGACGATTCCAATTTTCAGTTGAAAATGCATACAGTGTTAGTGCCTTAATGTTAATTTCCGCCGCTGCTTCTACAGTTTCACGTACAGCTTTCACCCCATTTTTATGTCCAAAAACACGTGCCATGCCCTTTTTCTTAGCCCATCGCCCATTACCATCCATAATAACGGCAACATGTTTAGGTAAGTGGCTTGTATGTATTTTTGATTTTAAATCCATGAAAATTAAAAGACACCAGTATAGCAACCTGGCCGACCGAATGCATACACAATGGAAATTCCGGTAAATACATACCAATCATCGCTGTTAGGATTACCAAATGAAAGGCCAGTAATGAACTCGTTATTATAATCTAAATTATCATTAAATGTATATCTAACAGATGATTCAATTGCCATTCCTATATTTTCGGCAAGTTTAAATTTATACCCTAAACCAAATGGTAATACTAGAGTGGAAAAGCGTTTACTGTCACTTATGGTCGGAGATACAATAGTATAGTTTGCCATACCCACTTGGGCAATGATATAAGGAGTGTGGGTATAACCTGTTTTTGCAAGATTATATTTAAAAAAGCTAAATTCTATACCCAAAGCGCCTTCTACTAAATTATTAGCAAAGCTTCTACCTCTATTTTGTCTAAAAGTACTATTAGATTTACTATCGTCTGCAAATATTCTACTGTACATAAACGTTCCTCTAACGGCAATTCTAGGTGTCCAATTCCATTTGGCGACTCCACCAATTGCCAACCTGTTAGGGTTTATATAATTGGTAGATCCTATATCTCCTATGTAATTACTACCACCAATAAACAGTCCTCCTTCATACAATTGCGCGTATGAAGTGCTGATACAGATCAAAAAAGATATGGCAAAAAAAAGTTTTCTCATTTTAAAAATGGGTTTGCAAATATAAATAAATCTGTTAGTTTGGGTAGTTTTAGAGGGTCTTTTTTGATAAACAGAATTTATAGTAATTTATTGTAAAAAAAGCTGTTAAGTTGTTAAGATTATTCAATTACGCCTATCTTCACCCCATAATAATTTCTCACGTAAGGTCTTCAAAAAAGTTTGATTTTTTAATTGAATGGTTTTTATAGTAAAAGGTGCTTTTTTGATGGTTACTTCAGTATCATTATCTATGACCGCTATTCTTGAATCCAACGAAAGTAATACTTGCTTCTCTCTTCCAGAAATTCTTAATTTAATAATAGTTTCATCTTGAATAACTAATGGACGCGCGTTTAAATTATGTGGTGCAATAGGTGTTAAGACTAAACTCTTGGCCTGTGGTGCAATTACAGGTCCACCGCAACTCAAAGAATATCCTGTTGAGCCAGTAGGGGTTGAAACAATTAGTCCATCTGCCCAGTAAGATGTTAGATATTCATCATCTAAAGAAGTTTCAATTGTTACCATAGACGTAGTATTTCTTCTAGCTACCGTAACTTCATTGAGCGCAAAATTTATCTCGTTTAACTCATCAATTTTAGCAGTGGTATTAACTTCAAGCAGAGCCCTTTCCTTTATAGAATACTGTTTTGAAAGGATCATCTCTAATGAACTGCCAATATCTTCTTTCTGAATAGTTGCCAAAAAACCAAGTCTACCAGTATTAATTCCTAAAATAGGAATGTTTAAATCTCTTACATAAGTAACGGCGCGTAAAAAAGTACCGTCACCTCCAATAGTAAGCATCAAATCAAACGAAGAGTCTAAATCTGAATAAGTAGAATATGTATTAAAAGAGGTACTTGATTCAATAAATTCAGAGAATTTTTTTTCTACAAATATTTTTATATTATGCTTAGTGAGATTATTTAAAAGTACATTTATGTATTCTAAAGCTTCACTTCTATAAGATTGACCATAAATTGCAACTTTCATGATCTATATGTTTAAATATTTTTGAAGATATTCTGAACGTTCCTTTAGATTATTCAAATATTCATCTTCATGAATACCAGTAATGATAGTGTATTCGTATCTTCTAAATGATTGTATCGTATTATTGAGATCAACATCATTTAATTTTAAGGTAATTTCTGCAACTTCACTTTCAACTGATGATATAAACGCCCCCAGCAGTTTGCCATTATTAGATTCAACAATTTGAGAGATTTCGCTAAAGGAATAATCTCGAATGGGTTTTGAAACCACTAAAATAGCTCCAGATTCATTCAAAAAAGGAGTGTTATTAAATATATTCAAGATGTCAGGAAGTTCAAAATACCCAGCATATTGTTTTTTTTCATCAAGAACAGGAATGATATTTGTTTCATTCACAGCAAAATCTTTTAATAATTCAAACCAGTTGGTGCTTTTTTGTGCAAAAAAAGAATGAAACAAATACTTATATGCATCAATTTTAGAATCTACATCCTCTATAAATTGTACATCTTCTTCGGCTATGGCACCTAAATAAACATTGTTTTCTACAACAGGCAAGTGTGTGAACGTAAGGTGTTCAAAAAGCTTTTGAGCTTTTTCTATAGTATCATTTAAAGAGAGGGCATTAACGTCTTTAGCTATGTAATCTGATGTTTGCATAAGGGGCTGCAAAATAATTAAAATAAAGATACAAAAGCACTATTTTTGTGACTTGAAATAACTATTGAATGACAAAATTAAGTGTAAATATAAATAAGATAGCCACGTTAAGAAATTCTAGAGGTGGTGATGTGCCTAATTTGATGCTATGCGCTATTGACTTACAGGAATTTGGAGCACAGGGTATTACAATTCACCCAAGACCCGATGAGCGACATATCAAATATCAAGATGCTTATGATTTGAAACCAATAGTCACAACCGAATTCAATATAGAAGGAAATCCCATAAAAAAATTTATTGATCTCGTTTTAGAGATAAAACCCACTCAGGTTACCTTAGTACCAGATGCTATAGATGCTATCACTTCAAATGCCGGATGGGATACTGTTAAGAATGAAGCATTTTTGACAGAGGTAATTCAAGAATTTAAAAGAAGTGGGATAAGAACATCGATTTTTATGGAGAATGTTCCTGCTTTTATTGAAGGCGCTAAAAAAGTAGGTGCAGATCGCATAGAATTATATACTGAAGAATTTGCTACCCAATATGGCTTGGGAAATAATGATGCTATAAATTCATATATAGATAGTGCAAAATTGGCATCAGAACTAGGTTTAGGAATAAATGCAGGCCATGATTTAAGTTTAGATAATATTCAGTTTTTTGCTAAAGAGATTCCAAACCTTTTGGAAGTTTCTATTGGTCATGCTTTAATTTCTGAATCTTTATATTATGGATTGCAGAATGTAGTAAACATGTATCTGCATAAGTTAGAAATTAAGCACAATTAATGGAAGTTTTACATTCAAAGATATTGGGAGAAGGAAGTCCTTTGCTAATCTTGCATGGCTTTTTGGGTATGGGCGACAATTGGAAAACTTTAGGAAACCAATTTGCTGAAAATGGCTATGAAGTACATTTGATAGATCAACGTAATCATGGAAGAAGTTTTCATAAAGAAGAGTTTAACTATGATGTTTTGGTGGAAGATTTATTGCATTACCTAGAACACCATAACTTAGAAAATATAAACCTTATTGGTCATTCAATGGGTGGAAAAGCAGCCATGTTTTTTGCGGTAGCATATCCTGAAAAAGTAGAGAAATTATTGATAGCAGATATTGGTCCAAGATACTACTCAGCACATCATCAGGATATTTTAGACGGACTAAATGCAGTGAATTTTTCTGAGGTAAATTCTAGAAATGATATAGAAAATATATTAAGTGATTATGTGTCAGAAATAGGAGTACGTCAATTCTTGATGAAAAATGTCTACAGGGTTTCTAAAGATGAATTTGGATATCGATTTAATCTAAAATCATTAACCAAAAATTATGATGAAATAGGTGTTGCTTTACCATCTTTTACCTCATTTGAAGGGAAGACACTATTCTTAAGAGGTGAAAATTCAGGGTATATAGATGATAATGATAGAAATCTTATTCAAGTGCACTTTCCAAATTCAAAGATTGTAACTGTCAAAAATGCAGGACATTGGTTACACGCTGAAAATCCAAGCGACTTTTATAACGAAGTTGTCAGCTTTCTCGAAAAATAGCAATTTGGCATGCTTATAGAGTGCTGTTTATTGAATTAATCAATTAAGAATGAAAATTTTATTACGAATATTACTCACCGCTATAGCAGTAGTAATTTTAGCGCAGGTATTGCCAGGTATTACAGTAGATGGATATCTATCGGCTGTTTTTGTAGCGATTACATTAGGTTTTTTAAGGATTTTTGTAAAACCGTTAATCATTTTGTTCACGCTACCCTTAACAATCTTGACATTAGGATTGTTTTTGTTTGTTGTTAATGCTAGTATTATTTTATTGGCTGGCTATATTTTAGATGGCTTTTACGTATCAGGGTTTTGGTATGCGCTTTTGTTTAGTCTGTTATTGTCATTTTTACAATCGGTTTTGTATTCCCTGTTAAAGGATAAAAAACAGAGCTAAGCTAAGTTGTTTTATGACAGAATTTTACTAATTTTGCGCCCGCTTTAAGCATAACAGAATAGTTCAAGAAGAGAAATAAAGAAGAGATGAATATTACAAAAGAGAACATAGACGAATTAAATGCAGTTGTAAAGATTGATATAACTCAAGACGATTATCAAGATAAGGTAAGTGAAATCTTGCAAGATTATCGTAAGAAGGCTAATATTCCTGGTTTTAGAAAAGGAAAAGTTCCTATGAGCTTGGTAAAAAAGCAATATGAAAAACCAGTAATGATTGATGAGGTTAATAAATTATTGCAAGATAGTTTAGGTAAATTTTTAGTGGAGGAGAAGTTAGATATTCTTGGAAATCCACTACCTAAAATGCAAGAAGACTTCTCTTGGGAAGCTGATACTTTCTCTTTTGAGTTTGAATTAGGTTTAGCACCTGATTTTAAAGTTAACTTACAGCCTAAAAAAGCAATTACGCGTTATAAAATAGTTGCTGATAAGAAAATGATTGATGATCAAACCAAAAACATCCAAGAGCGTTATGGTAAGATTATTTCGCAAAGTGAAGTTGTTGAAGGAGCAAGTATTACAGGTACTTTTGTAAATGAAGAAAAAGAGATAGAAAAGAAATCTACCTTTAAACTAGATGTTGTTAAAGGCAAGTCAAACCAAAAGAAATTCTTGGGTGCTAAGGCAGGAGATGCAATCAAGTTGAAGACAAAAGGTTTATTTGATGATGATCATAAGTTACAAACGCATTTAGGAGTTTCTCATGATGATGCTCATGGTCTAGATATTGAAGTTGAATTTAATTTAGAAGAAACTTCAACTACAGAACCAGCAAAGTTAGATCAGGAATTATTTGATAAGTTGTTTGGTAAGGATTTGGTAAAGACTGAAAAAGAGTTCAGAGACAAACTAAAAGAGGATGCTGAAAAGCAGTTTGAGCAACAGTCTGACCAGCAGTTGTTGAATGCTGTTACAGAAAGCCTGATTGAAAATACAAAATTTGAGTTGCCAGGTGAGTTCTTACAAAAATGGTTAGCTGTTGGTGGTGAAAAGCAATTGACTGAAGAGGAAGCAGCTGAAGAGTTTAAGCGTTCTGAAAAAGGCTTGCGCTATCAACTAATAGAAAATAAATTAAGTAAAGAACATAATATTCAAGTGTCTTTTGAAGACTTGAAAGAGTACGCAAAAAGCTTTATAAAGAGTCAAATGGCTCAGTTTGGTAATGCAAACCCTGAAGAAAAAGAACTTGATGAAATTGCAGGTAGAGTCTTAAGCAATCAAGATGAGGCTAAGCGATTATCAGAACAGTTAATGAGTCAAAAATTATTAGATTTCTTTAAAGAAAATGTAAAACTGAAAGAAAAAGAAATTTCTTTTGATGACTTTGTGAAAGAGGTTTATAAGTAAAAGCTTTATCGCTGAATAAAACAAAATTTAAAGGGCCTTGAATTCAACATTTAAGGCTTTTTTATTGGTAAATATTTAACTAGATGGTAGATGTTAACCACTACTTTTAATTGCAATTTAGTTAGTATATTTACCGTCTTAACTTTAAATACATAAACACTAAATGAACTTCTCAGAAGAATTTAAAAAATATGCTACACAGCACCAGGGAATCAATAGTCTGTATTATGATCAGATGATTAGTGCTATGTACCCGATGAACCTGACCCCAAATATTATTGAAGAACGCCAAATGAACATTGCTATTTTTGATGTGTTCTCGCGTTTAATGATGGATAGGATTATTTTTTTAGGCACTGCCATTAATGATCAGGTTGCTAATATTGTACAAGCACAATTATTATTTTTAGAAAGTGTAGACTCGTCTAAAGACATCTCTATATATATCAATTCACCTGGAGGAAGTGTATATGCCGGCCTGGGTATGTATGATACTATGCAATTCATAAAGCCTGATGTAGCTACTATCTGCACGGGTATGGCTGCTTCAATGGCTGCTGTATTAATGTGTGCCGGAGAAAAAGGAAAACGTTCAGCTTTACCACATTCACGTATTATGATTCACCAACCATTAGGTGGAGCACAAGGCCAGGCATCTGATATAGAGATTACCGCGCGCGAGATCTTAAAACTAAAAGATGAACTTTATCAAATCATTGCAAAACATTCAGGTCAATCAGTAAAGAAGGTACATGATGATTCAGATAGAGATTACTGGATGAAAGCTGAAGAAGCCAAAGAATATGGTATGGTAGACGAAGTTTTAAGTCGCGATAAATAATAAAAATCAATACCAACAGTTTTATAAAGACCTATAAACCATAGATAATGGCAAAGAAGGAAGAGCTAGAATGCTCATTTTGTGGAAGAAAAAAGGCAGAAACCAACCTACTCATTGCTGGGTTAGATGCGCATATTTGCGATCGTTGCATTGAGCAAGCACATGGTATAGTATTAGAAGAGATTACCGAGACTGATGCCACAGGGCTATCAGGAGAATTGATCTTAAAGAAACCTCTTGAGATAAAAAATTTCTTAGATGAGTATATCATAGGTCAGCATGAGGCCAAGAAAGTGATGTCTGTAGCTGTATATAATCACTACAAAAGATTATTGCAAAAACCATCTACCACAAAAGATGAAATTGAAATAGAAAAGAGTAACATCATTTTAGTTGGTGAAACTGGTACGGGTAAAACATTACTAGCGCGCACCATTGCCAAAATGTTGAATGTTCCTTTTGCTATTGTTGACGCCACTGTATTGACGGAAGCAGGTTATGTTGGTGAAGATGTAGAGACTATTTTAACACGCTTGTTGCAGGCAGCTGATTATAATGTACAAAAGGCACAAAAAGGAATTGTGTTTATTGATGAGATTGACAAAATAGCTCGTAAAAGTGATAACCCTTCTATAACCAGAGATGTTTCCGGTGAAGGAGTTCAGCAGGCGCTATTAAAATTGTTAGAAGGTACTACTGTAAATGTGCCACCAAAGGGTGGTAGAAAGCATCCTGATCAAAAATTTGTAGAAGTTGATACTCGCAATATTTTATTTGTTGCTGGAGGTGCTTTTGATGGTATTGAAAAAATTATTGGTAAAAGACTCAATATGCAAGCTGTTGGCTATAGTGCATCAAAAAAGGAAGAGCGTGTTGATGAGGATAATTTATTGCAATATATTGTTCCTAAAGATTTAAAAGATTTTGGCTTGATTCCGGAGATCATAGGTAGACTTCCGGTTTTGACTTATATGAACCCATTGGATGCTGGAACCTTAAGAGCCATTCTTACTGAACCTAAGAACGCCATTATCAAGCAGTATGAAAAATTGTTTGATATGGATGGTATTAAATTTAATATTGATGAAAAAGCTTTACAATATATTGTTGACAAGGCCGTAGAGTACAAGTTAGGAGCTCGTGGCTTACGTTCACTATGCGAGGCTATCTTAACAGATGCTATGTTTGAATTGCCAGGGTCAGATGAAAAAACATTGAAAGTAACTCAAAAGTACGCTGAAAGTAAACTTACCAAATCTACATTAAGCAAGTTGAAAGCGGTATCATAGTTCTTCATGATTACCAAGAATACCATAGATAAAGTCTTTGAAACATCACGTGTTGAAGAAGTTATTGGTGATTTTGTACAACTCAAAAAAGCGGGTAGCAACTTTAAAGGCTTAAGCCCTTTTTCTGATGAGAAAACACCATCTTTTATGGTATCCCCTGTCAAGCAGATATGGAAAGATTTTAGTTCTGGTAAGGGAGGGAATGTTATTTCCTTTTTAATGGAACATGAGCATTATACATATCCGGAGGCTATACGATATCTGGCTAAAAAGTACAATATTGAAATAGAAGAGACAGAACAGTCTGATGAGCAAAAACAGCAGGCTAATGAGCGCGAAAGCATGTATTTGGTCTCTGAATATGCCCGTGATTGCTTTCACAAGATCTTATTAAAATCCCAAAAAGGAAAAGCCATTGGTTTAAGCTATTTTAAAGAGCGCGGCTTTACAGATGATACTATTGAAGAATTTCAATTGGGCTATGCCTTAGATGAATGGGATGCTTTTACCAATAAGGCTATTGCTAAAGGATATCAATTAGAATTTTTAGAAAAGACAGGTCTTACAATAGTAAAAGAAGGAAAGCAATTTGATCGTTTTAAAGGACGCGTACTGTTTCCTATTC
Organism: Maritimimonas sp. 2405UD52-3; assembly: GCF_056591715.1. Taxonomy (NCBI): domain Bacteria; kingdom Pseudomonadati; phylum Bacteroidota; class Flavobacteriia; order Flavobacteriales; family Flavobacteriaceae; genus Maritimimonas; species Maritimimonas sp. 2405UD52-3. The sequence goes on along the minus strand of NZ_JBWQOL010000002.1, from coordinate 654,854 downwards.
ATTCTATGAGTGGTCGAGTGCTGGGTTTTGGAGGAAGAATCTTGTCATCAGAAAAAAAGGCAGCAAAGTATCTCAATTCTCCGGAAAGTGATATTTACCATAAAAGTAAGATCCTCTACGGTATCTATTTTGCAAAACAATCCATTGCTAAAGAAGATAATTGCTACTTGGTAGAGGGTTATACAGATGTCATTTCCTTCTATCAAAAAGGTGTGAAGAATGTAGTGGCGTCCTCTGGCACAGCATTGACTCCTGAGCAGATTCGATTGGTAAGCCGTTTAACACAAAATATTACGGTATTGTTTGATGGCGATGCGGCTGGTATTAGAGCTTCTTTAAGAGGTATTGATCTTATTTTGGAGCAGGGCATGAATGTAAAAGTGGTAGCTTTTCCAGAAGGCGAGGATCCCGATAGTTTTGCCAAAGCACATTCATTACAGGAATTACAAGACTACCTTAAAGAAAATGCACAAGACTTTATTCAGTTTAAGGTTTCATTATTGATGCAAGAGGTACAAAACGATCCTGTAAAAAAGGCCGGATTGATACGAGATATTGTGCAAAGCATCGCTAAGATTCCTAATAATATACAACGTGAGATCTATATTCAGGAATGCTCACGTATTATGGATATTTCTGAAAAAGTACTATTTAGTGAGCTAGCACAGTTAGCTAAAAAAGAACTGCGTGAAGCTTCTAAAAGACCTGCACAACAAAGCTCTTCTTTTAAAGTGGTAAAGACCACAATTGAACAACAAAAGGAACTTGAAAAGGTTGATCAATTGAATCGGTTAGAGAAAAAGCTCATTGAAATTTTATTGCTCTACGGAAATCATGAAGTGGAATTTGTAGATTATGTTGAAATAGAAGACGAGGAAGGCCATACCAAAATTCAAAAAGAACAATATACCAATAAAGTAGCCAGTGAAATTTATTTGCATTTACAAGATGATGAAATAGAGTTCAGTAATGCTATTTTTAAGAAAATATATTACGAAGCCATTCATCAATTAAACCAAAATGAAGCTATTAATTTAGATACATTTGTCAATCATGAAAGCCCGGAAGTAGGCCAGGTGGTATCTGATATTTTAATGGATGATGAGAGGTATACTACCAGTGACTGGCAACGTAAAGGAATTTTTGTTCCAGGTAAAGAAGCTAGACTTTCTAAATTGGTGATGGATGCTATTTTAAACCTCAGAAGGATTTTGATAGAACTTAAGATCAAAGAACTCTTAACAGAAACGGAAGAGCTAGAAGAGCGCCAGGCGATGCTAGAGATGGTGGTTAATTATACTTCGCTAAAGAAATTATTATATGAGAAATTGTATAGGGTAGTTTAGTTTTTCAATTCCTCAGGTATCTCACACACCGGTATAGGTACCATTTTATGTTTGTTGGCATTATGTCGCCAGGTATATATTTCTAGCACTCGTTTTTCCCTGCCTTCAAAATCATCAGCAGTTTTACCTTTATCAGCTTGTGCCATAGCCCATTCTAATTCATCATATGAAGCACCAATCTGATCCTCGTCCGTTCTACTATCACCAAACAGTCCATCAGTGGGTTTGGCAATCAAAATAGATTGAGACACCTTAAGGTATTTGCCTACTTCATATACTTCAGATTTCATTAGATCAGCAATAGGGCTTAGATCTACGCCGCCATCACCATATTTGGTATAAAAGCCTACACCAAAATCTTCTACTTTATTACCGGTACCACATACTAAATAGCCGTGCACACCTGCTAAATAATACAAGGTGGTCATCCGTAATCGTGATCTTGTATTTGCTAATGAGATCTCAACGTTTTCAGAATAGGATTGCGGGAAAGCCGCTTTCATTTGCTCAAAAGTATCTGTAAGGTCAATATTCAATGAGCTTACTTTTGAATAGTGCTCTTTTAATTGTGCAATATGCTCTTGCGCTCTGTTCACCTGGTTGATACCTTGGTGTATGGGCATTTCTAAACACAAAACATCAAATCCGGTTTCGGCACATAGTGAAGATGTAACGGCCGAGTCAATACCACCGGAAACCCCAACCACGAATCCTTTTACTTTGGCATTGGTAGCATAGTCCTTTAACCAATTTACGATGTGTTTTGTTACTTTTTCAGTCTGCATTGTGAAACAATTTAGTAGTTTTGTACTTTGTTTTTTAAGGATAACGAAAATACAAAAAATCCCAATGAATGTATAAACTCTTAATTTGTTTTCTACTAGTTTTTTTTATGTTTTCTTGTAAAAAAGATACCAAGATTCAAGTAGATGTTTCCGGTATTGAAGCTGATACCCAAATAGCACGTTTTGATCAGGAATTTTATACAACGTCACCATCAAAATTACTCACTTTAAAAAATAAATTTCCGTATTTATTCCCGGTTCAAACACCAGATAGTACATGGGTGGCAAAGATGCAGGATAAAGACGAACAAGAATTGTTTGCAGAAACAGAAAAAGTATTTAAAGATATTGGTGATACAAAATCAAAACTCAATGAGTTATTTAAACATGTGAAATACTATTATCCAACTTTTAATGAACCTAAAGTCATTACATTATTGAATAATGTGGATTATGAAAGTAGTGTAGTCTACGCTGATAGCTTATTATTTGTGTCATTAGATAATTTTTTAGGTTCTGATAGTAAGATTTATCAGGATTTTCCTGAGTATTTAAGAACTGCATTTACCAAAGACCATATTCCTGTGAGAGTGGCTGAAGTCATTGCATTGAGAGACATCCCTAGGGCAAAAAGTAGAACCTTTGTATCAAGAATGATTCAGGAAGGTAAACGATTATATATGATTGATGCTTTTTTACCAGAAATTCATGACGCCACAAAAATTGGTTATACTAAAGATCAGTTGGAGTGGGCTGATTTTAATGACGTAAATGTTTGGAAGTATTTTGTTCAGAATGAATTATTGTTTAGCACAGATCAGGAATTGACCAGACGTTTTATAGAAAATGCACCTTTTTCTAAATTCTATAGTGAAAATGATGCCGAGTCACCTGGAAAAATAGGTGTGTGGTACGGATGGCAAATTGTAAAAGCATTTATGAAAAATAATGATATGACTTTACAAGAAATGCTTAGAACTGATAATGAAGAGATCTTTAAAAAATCAAAATATAAACCTACTAAGTAGTGAAGAGTTTAGAGTTCAGAGTTTCTGCAACCTAAAATCAAAAACCTAAAATAAATCATGTCATTCTGAGCATAGCGAAGAATCTCTTTTAGATATTTCACTGCGTTCAATATGACATTAAGAACAATAGAAAACATGTCGATTCACAAATCCGAAATAAAATTTACAGTTGAACTAGATGAAAATAAAGTGCCTGAAAAACTGGCTTGGGATGCCCAGGATGGTGGTATAGATAATGAAGAAACCAAGGCCATTTTAATTTCTGTTTGGGACCCGAAAAATAAAGAGACTCTGAAAATGGACCTTTGGACCAAAGACATGCCCTTAGAGGAAATGAAACATTTTTTTCACCAGACATTACTCTCAATGTCAGATACATTTTATAGAGCAACCAATGATGAGAAAATGACTGCTACCATGCGTGATTTTTGCGATTATTTTGCAGAGAAATTAGAATTGTTAAATAAGTGATTATAGTCTTGTCAGTTATTTTAGCTGCAGTATTTTTCTTGTTAGCTTTCATTCATTTTTATTGGGTCATAGGAGGAAAATGGGGATTTGATACAGCATTACCAACCGACAAAAATGGAAATAGGATTTTGAATCCTACAAGCCGAGATAGCTTTATAGTTGGTTTAGGACTTTTCATCTTTTGCCTTTTCTTTTTAATTAGAGGCAACTTTTTATCCTTTGATTTACCAACTTGGATGATTAGGTATTCAAGTTTTGTTATTGGAATTATATTTTTATTAAGAGCTATTGGTGATTTTAAGTATGTGGGATTTTTTAAAAAAATCAAGGACACTAGATTTGCCAAAGCAGATACCAACTATTTTTCACCTTTATGCCTTCTACTGGCATTAATGGCTTTTGCAGTTGAGTTACTTTAACTCAAAATCATTGATCTTCTGAATAAGAAGTTGATAATCTGCAGGTTTATTTACAAAATCAATATCAGATACATCAATAACTAAAGTATTCAAATTTTGTTCTGTCTTTATAAATCCGGAATAGCCCTGATGTATTTTTTCTAAGTAAGCAGGTTGAATATTTTGCTCATAATCACGCCCACGTTTTTTTATGTTTTCAAGCAATCGCTCTGTGTTTTGATAAAGATAAATGTAGAGGTCAGGTTTCGTAATTTCCTTATACATAATATCAAACATGCGTCTATAAAGCAGGTATTCTTCTTGAGCTAAGGTTATCTGAGCAAAAATGAGCGACTTAAAAATATAGTAATCCGAAACAATAAAGTTTTTAAACAAATCAAATTGCGCTAAATCATCTGATAACTGAGAATATCTATCAGCTAAAAAACTCATTTCCAGAGGGAAAGCATAGCGCTCATTATCATTATAAAACTTAGGTAAAAAAGGATTATCGGCAAAGCGTTCTAAAACCAGTTTGGCATTAAAGTCATCACCTAACATATTAGCAAAGGTTGTTTTTCCGGCACCTATATTTCCTTCAATAGCAATATAGTTGTACTTTTCAACTAAAGAAATAGGTCGCTTTAAAACAAGATCGGTTTTTTCTATGTAAGTTGTATCCTTACAATTTTGCAGACATTCAAAAATTGTTTTTTTTGCTGTTGGATGCGGCACGTTTGGTGCAATTTCCGCTAACGGAGCTAAGACAAAACGGCGATAAAGCATCCTAGGATGCGGTATTTGTAAATCTTTATGGGAACTGATTTCATCTTCAACTAACAAAATATCTATATCAATCAGTCTATTATCATATTTACCTAATATATTTCTTTCCCTACCTAAAGAAGACTCAATTGCTAAGACGTTTTTTATTAGTTTTTCAGGAGTTTTACTAGTGGAAATTTCAATACAAACATTTAGAAAATCATCACCTTTAAATCCCCATGCGGAAGTTCTATAAACTGAAGAAATTTGTAAAACAACACCGATGGTTTCAGCAATTTTATTGATGGCATTTTGTAAGTTTTCAAGCTTGTTTCCTTGATTACTTCCTAGTGATAAATATGTGGTATGCTGCACCTTCATGAGAGGCTTACAAAGAAACTAAAATCAACCGATAAAAGTTTATATTTGCACTTCTAATTTATGAACATTTTAAGAGGTTGATGTGTAACTTTTTAAGTATAAATTAGACTGATGAGCAAAACAACTTTACATGAAATTTTTAAGAGAATTATTAGCAGTTATATTAGGAGTCTTTATTGCCGGCGGTATTATGTTTTTTGTCTTTATGGCAATGATCACTGCCTCAGCTAAAGCGTTTGGTGATGATGGAGAGGTAGTAGTAAAGAATAACTCTGTTTTAGAACTGAATTTAGAGAAAAACATACGTGACGATTATAATGTTACTGACCCGTTTTCTGATGCTTTTGGCTTTGGCGATGGTGAAATGCTTGAAATGCATGAAATCATAAGTGCTATTGAAAATGCAAAGACAGATGAGAATATAAAAGGCATTAGTATTAATACGCTTTTTGTAAATGCAGGTATTGCCCAAACACAAGCCATTCGTGATAAATTATTGGAATTCAAAGAATCAGGTAAGTTTATTACTGCTTACGCCGATTTTTATACACAGAAGGGTTATTATCTGAGTTCTGTAGCTGATTCTGTTTTTATCAACCCAGTAGGAGCAACAGACTTTAAAGGATTAGCAAGCGAAGTATTGTATTATAAAGATTTGGAGGATAAAACGGGTGTAAAAATGGAAGTGATTCGTCATGGAAAATATAAAAGTGCCGTTGAACCTTATCTAGATAATAAGATGAGCGAAGCAAACCGCGAGCAAATCTCTTCATTTTTACATTCCATTTGGGATGAAATAGTGAATGATATTGCTACGAGTAGAAATAAAACCACAGATGAAATTAATTTGATTGCTGATAGCCTTTGGGTAAGAAGTCCTGAATTGGCCATGCAACATAATATGATGGATGGGCAATTGTATCAAGATGAATACGATGCTAAATTGAAGTCATTAACAGGAGTTGAAGAAGACGATAAATTGAACTCGGTTTCTTTAGAAGATTATATTAGCACAGGAAAGGGAAGAATTAAGAGTACATCTACCAATAAGATTGGTATAGTCTATGCTCTTGGTAATATTATGTATGGAGAAGGAGATCAGAATTATATTGGGCAGGAAAAAATAATAGGATCACTCAAGAAACTGAGAAAAGATAAAAATGTAAAGGCTATTGTTTTACGTGTAAATTCCCCTGGAGGTAGTGCGTTAGCGTCTGAATTGATTTGGAGAGAACTTGAGTTGACTAAGAAAGAGAAACCTTTGGTAGTGTCTATGGGTAACTATGCAGCTTCTGGAGGATATTATATTGCTTGTAATGCAGATACCATTGTTGCTGAGCCAACAACTATAACTGGTTCTATTGGCGTGTTTGGTATGATACCCAATTTTAGTAAGCTAGCTGATAATATTGGTATTAATGCAGAACAGGTGGGTACAAATGAACAATCATTAGGATATAGTCCGTTTGAACCAATGGATGAAAGTTTTAGAAAAGTTACCAAAGAAGGTGTAGAGCAAATTTATACTACGTTTGTGAATAGAGTAGCTAAGGGTCGCGATATGGAGTCTGCACAAGTTGATAGTATAGCACAAGGTAGAGTTTGGACAGGTATAGAAGCTTTAGAATTAGGTTTGGTTGATACATTGGGAAGCCTAAATGATGCTATTAAGATTGCCGCAGATATGGCGGAGATAGATGAGTATAGAACTACTAAATACCCAAGATATAAAGTAGATTTTGAAGATGCGTTGAATCCATTTTCGTTTAGTGCTAAGCTGAAAGATAAGATCTTAAAAGAAGAATTGGGCCTGCAGAATTATTCTATCTACAAGAATATTAAACAACTTTCTGAATTTAAAGGTATACAAGCTAGAATGCCTTTTGAGATTACAATTAAATAATATGTTTATTGGATAAAGCGTTTCATTTCACTTCGGTATTTTGAAGCGCTTTTTCCTGTAAATTCCTTGAATAGTTTGTTAAAGTGTGAAAAGTTATTGAATCCACATTCATAACAAACATCAGTAATACTTTTTTGACTTTCAGATAATAGTTTGGTAGCATGAACTACTCTGTATTCATTCACCAGTTTAGTAAAAGTCTTTCCAGTCGCTTTTTTAAAATACCTACAGAAAGCAGGTACAGTCATACTCACTTCATCTGCAATTTCTTCTAACGGAATTGTTCGCTGAAAGTTCTCATTAACGTGCTTAAAGATAGTGTCGATCTTTTCACTATCCTGAGGTTGAGTTTCAAAAGCAAAACCGTCTACATTTAATAAAGTATAGTCCTCTGCTAAAGCCATTAGCTGCAAGATTTCTAATAATTGTGTAATCCTGTCGAAACCTTTAAGGGCAACAAGCTCTTCTATTTTTGGTCCTACAACTTTTTTGGTATCTGGCTTATAGAGAATTCCCTTTTTAGCTTTTTCAAAAAGGTTACTAATAGCATTCATTTCTGGGATATTAAAAAAAGATTGACCAAGAAAATCAGGTTTAAATTGAACAATGGTTTCCGTTCCCTTCATAGTTAACCTATCAGTAAAACCATTGTGAGGTAAATTAGAACCTATTAAAATTAACTGACTGTTATTAAAATATGACAAATGGTTTCCTATATGACGTTTTCCTTGCCCTTTGTTGACGTAGACTAGTTCTATTTCAGGATGAAAATGCCAAAAAGGTGTTTTGGTATGATGCGATTCTGTATGATGTAGTACTGATACGGAGCTGCCAAACTCCGGACTTATCTTTTCAAATGCTGGCTTCTTTACGATCATCATCTAACAATTTTTACAAAGATAAAGCATTCTTGGGGTAGGACATATGCATTTTTAACTCATTTGTATGCTATATTAACATATATTAAATGTTAAATAACCATTGAGGTTAATATAGTATATAAATTAGCCAAACCTGTTGTTTTTTTAGGTGCAAATCAGATCTAATTTTGCAGCGTTTAATAACTTAAAACAAAAATTATGAAAGGGTTAATTAAGAAAAGTTTAGTTACGGTAGCATTGGTTGCTACGGTAATGGTAAGTTATGGAAATGAGATTTCTATTACTGAAAACGCTAGAAAAGGAGTTGCAACAAATGTAACTTTTAAAAATGTAAAGCAAGGTGCGTTATTGATTATTAAAGATAATAATGGCTTAACTTTATATAAGGAGAGAATTGAAAATGAGGGTAATTACTCAAAAGGGTTTGATTTAACAGCTTTACCAAATGGCGATTACTATTTTGAATTAAATGGTAATGTTGAAATAAGAGTGATTCCTTTTAAAGTAACTGAAAATGTTGTAACGTTTAACAAAACTGCTGAAGAAAAAATCTTCAAACCAGTTGTATTTGTAAACGGAGATAAACTACACGTTTCTAAAATGGCACAAACTAATGAAACCATGGAGGTAAAAATGTACTTTAATGGGTATGATTTAGCTTTTGCTGACACAATTGAGAAAGAAGGGAACACATTTGGTAAAGTATATGATTTCTCAACTTCAACGGCAGGTTCTTATACTGTTGTTATTAAGTCAAATGGCAGGGAATTTGTAAATGAAATAGAAATCTAGAAAATTTTATAGACAGAAAGTAGAATTTTGATTCATAAGTTTAGTTAATTGGTTGAAGCGGGTAAATAGCCCGCTTTTTTATTTTCTATGTAAGGTCACAAAGCTGTAGTTGTATTTATGTTTTTCATCTGCCTTATGATCTTCTCTTGATACTTCTTTCCAAATAGAAGTATCTATTTTAGGAAAAAATGTGTCGGCTTCTAGGGTTGTATCTACCAAAGTGAGGTCTAATACATCAGCTATTTCCATAGCTTGTGCATAGATTTGACCACCACCTAAAATATAAGGATTGTCATCTACTTTAGCAACAGCCAAAGCATCCTGAAGCGAGTTTGCTATAACACAGCCTTCAGCTTTAAAATTTGTATTCTTTGTAATTATGATATTGGTTCTGTTGGGTAGGGGTTTACCTAAGGAATCAAATGTTTTTCTGCCCATAATTACATGGTGTCCGGCGGTTACTCTTTTGAATCTTTTTAAGTCATTAGGTAAATGCCATAGCAAATCATTATTCTTGCCTAATTCCCCATTTTTACCAATGGCAGCAATGATGGTGATCATTGGTTTAGGCTTTTTTTTTCTGAATTTGGTAAGGCATTCTCAGGAGTAATTACCTTATTTTTAATAAGGTTTTTTTCTAATTTTTCTAACTTTCTTTCGTGTTTGGCAATCAGTTTTTCGGTTTCTATGCGTTCCCAATCTTTACTGAAGAATTTTTTGGTAATAAAAACATTAATAAAATGAAGTATCCATACAAAAAACCAAAGAGCTATGGCATATTTAAACCACTCACCAAATTGTTCGCCTACCTTAAAAATGATATTAAGCACAATCAAAAAGACTGATCCTACTAGAAATAGGATAAAATGGTAGTATAATCGTTTTTTTTGCTGCGTACGCTTGCGCGCTTTCTCGTAGATTTCGTGTTGTTCTTTGTGTTCCAAAAAATATTATTTATCGAAGTAACAACAAATATAGCCAAACTGTGGGGGATATATTACATGCTTTTGAGCCATTCTTTGATGTAGCCTGAAAAATCTTCAGTTTCTAAAGCATCACTTACTTCATCCATACTCAGGTGCTCATTGTCTAAAGTGTTAAGTATAGATTGAATGGCATTTAGCCTATTTATATCTTCAATTTTGCCGATGCGCTCAATAATATTTTTTTTTAATTCTTCTCTTTCCATTTTTTCCATGTGTTATTTTGCTAAGTTATAATCTTACACGCGTATATCAAAGTTAATTAATTGAAAATTTATGTTAATAATTAAATAGCAGTAAACCAATAATTTGATCACAAAACTATTATTAATTACCTCAAAATGCCTGTTAAAAAAAAGAAAAATTCATAATTTTAAGGTAGCAATTTTTTTATTCTTACTTTTTTGAATGTCAAAAAATTATACATTCATAAAAATACACCTTAAAGTGAATATTTTTTATGTTAATTTCAATACTTAACTACCTTTGTACCATAATTTTAAACTTTAAATCAAAGAAAAAATGGCGATTAAAAAGCAATACCTAAAAAGTAAGCCAGTATGTAAAGTAACTTTTACGGTACCGGCAAAAGATGCTAAAAAAGTAGCTGTAGCAGGTTCTTTTAATAACTGGAATGAAAAGAAGGCTAGCTTAAGAAAATTAAAGAATGGTACATTTAAAGGTACTTTAGATCTTGAAACAGGAAATTCTTATGAGTTTAGATATGTTGTTGATGGTAATTGGCAAAATGAAGAGCAGGCTGATGGTTATGCTTGGAATGATTATGCTGCCGCTGAAAATGGTGTATTAAATCTATAAGATTAAATTAAGTTAGAAACACAAAGGCTTTCAAAATTTTTGAAAGCCTTTTTTGTTTTATACCGCTACAGCCCCTTTTATATGAGGGTGAGGATTGTAATCTACCAATGTAAAATCTTCAAAAGTAAAATCTTCAAGACCTTTTATTTCTGGATTTAAGATCATTTTTGGGAGTGGTCTAGGATCACGAGATAATTGCAATTCTAATTGTTCTAAATGATTGCTGTAAATATGGGCATCACCAAATGTATGAACAAATTCTCCAGCTTCATAACCACATACCTGAGCCATCATCATGGTAAATAAAGCATAGCTTGCAATATTAAAAGGGACTCCTAAAAAGATATCTGCACTACGTTGATATAATTGACAGGATAATTTTCCATCTGCTACATAAAATTGAAAGAACGCATGGCAGGGAGGCAGTGCTGCTTTGCCGTTGGCTACATTATCTGAAAAAGAAATAGAAGTATCGGGTAATACACTCGGGTTCCAAGCAGAAATGAGCATACGCCTGCTATCAGGATTGTTCTTTAAAGTATTTACAACTTCTTTTAATTGGTCTATATCATCGCTATTCCAATTACGCCATTGGTGGCCGTACACTGGTCCTAAATTGCCATTTTCATCAGCCCACTCATTCCAAATACGTACCCCGTTTTCTTGTAAATATTTTACATTAGTATCACCCTTAATAAACCAGAGTAACTCGTAAATAATAGATTTTAAATGTAATTTTTTGGTAGTAACCATTGGGAAACCTTTGCTGAGATCAAATCGCATTTGGTAACCAAACACGCTCTTAGTGCCCGTTCCTGTTCTATCACTTTTTTCATTTCCGTTTTCTAAAACGTGTTTTACTAAATCTAAATACTGTTTCATAAGTCCCTTTTGATTTCCCCAAAGAGAAAAAAATTACATGGTAAAAGTCCATATAAATTTACGGAAAAGAAAAGGCTTTTACATTTTAATTTCAACAATTATAAAGAGTTTATTAACGAAGTCCTCTTTCCTTGGGAGAGAGGCTTATCCTATGATCATTCCGGCTATAGTGGCTGAAATCAAAGAAGCAATAGATCCACCTATGAGTGCTTTCATACCAAATTCAGATAAGGTTTTTCGTTGGCCTGGAGCCAAGGACCCTATACCGCCAATCTGAATACCTATGGAGGCAAAATTGGCAAAACCGCATAACATATATGTAGCCATAATAATGGACTTACTATAGGTAAGGTGTGTTACATTTGCAGCATTTTTTAAATCGGCTAATTGAATATATCCCACAAATTCACTGGCGGCAAGCTTGATGCCTAGCAATTGTCCCATCAACATCATATCTTCCCTTGCCACACCTATCAACCACATTAAAGGGGCGAAAATGGTGCCTAAAATTGCTTCTAATGAAAATTGCTGATAAGGCGTATTTGCGACCATCCAAGAATTTAAATTTGTAATATCTCCTATCCATCCAAAAATACCATTGATCATAGCAATAAAAGCCACAAATACAAGTAACATAGCTCCCACATTTACTGCTAAACGTAAACCTTCTGTCGTACCATTAGCAATAGCATCTAAAATATTAGCACCTATTTTTTCAGAAGACACATGTACATCAGTATTTACACTTTCTGTTTGTGGATATAAAATTTTTGAAATGACAATGGCTCCGGGAGCTGCCATGACAGATGCAGCTAATAAATGCTTAGCATACACCAAACGTAAGGAGGGATCATCTCCACCTAAAAATCCAATATAAGCCGCCAATACGGCCCCTGCAACTGTGGCCATACCACCAATCATCACCAATAAAATTTCAGACTTGTTCATTTTTTCTAAGTAGGCCTTAATCAATAATGGAGCTTCTGTCTGACCTAAGAAAATATTACCTGCTACTGATAGACTTTCAGCACCCGAAATACCTAAAGCTTTTGTCAATATCATAGCCATGAATTTTACCACCTTTTGGATAATACCTAAATAAAACAATACAGAAGTTAAAGCTGAAAAGAATATGATTGTTGGTAGAACTTGAAAAGCAAAAATAAACCCGAAGGAATTTACATCCATAACTCCGCTAAATAAAAACTCGCTACCAGACCGTGTAAATTCTAAGATACTCACAAATATCTGACCAACATAGTCAAAACCCTTTTTTATGAAAGACACTTTCAAAACACCAATAGCTATCAATAGTTGCAAGGATAAACCTATTCCAACTGTTTTCCAATTAATTCCATTTCGGTTACTGCTAAATAAAAATGCAATGAATATTAAAACAAGCATACCTAATAGCCCTCTCCATAAACTTTCAAAAGAAAACCCTTTACTAGCAATTATTTTATCGTCTGAGGTTTCCTTTACAAAGAAATTGGGGTGTGAATCTGAAACGTATACAATTACCTCATTTCCATTTTTTAATATTAGCTGATTTTTAGAAGATTCAATAATCTCGAAATATATATCGATTGCTTGAGGAACTTTTTGTTTAAATACCAGTAAATTATTATTCTGGAGCCAATAACCACTATTAAACAAGTTTTTGTTTATAGATGTATACTCACCATTTACATTAAGAGATAAAAATTCTTTTCCCTTTTCAAATTTTAATTTGTCATCTATACTATCGGGATAACTTTCATAGACTAAATGTTTATTTAACTGCCAATCGTTAACTTTTAAATCGGCTATATTGTTTACTTCATTTTTTTTGAACTTATAGCTAATACCTTCTCCTTTAAAGACTAACGTTGAATCAGTAAGTTCAACTATTTGATATGTTCTTGTAGTGTCTTTAGGGGTATCGTAATAAAAAACAAGTTCATCATTATGATGCACATATTTCCCAGAAGCCTTTAGGTTATTTTTAGCTTCTAGTTGATAATTAAATTTACCATCTTTTAAGTGGAGTGAATCCGTGTCTAAAATTTCGAATAATGATTGACCATCAGAATTTTCAATAGAATTGAACAGCCACTCTTTCTCGATATTTTGGCCAAAAGAAAATTGTAAAATGAAAACGTAGAAAAGGGCAAAAAATAATTTTCGCATCATATCTGTAGGGCTTATTTTTGCTGACGTTTTGAGATTTCGTCACGAAGTTTTGCCGCCAATTCATAATCTTCATTGGTAACTGCTTCGTCTAATTTATTATTGAGTTCGTCTAGTGAAATATCCTTATATGAAACTTCTTTAGAGGTATCAGTAATTAATTCTTCAACTTCTACTTTTGAAGGTTCTATATCGGGTTCTTCTTTAGATTTTAGGTAGATACCTGCCTTGTCAAGAATATTTTCATATGTGAATATAGGTGCATTAAAGCGTGTAGCCAAAGCTATGGCATCTGAAGTTCTTGCATCAATAATCTCTTCAATCCGATCGCGCTCACAAATCAAACTTGAATAAAACACACCATCTACCAATTTATGAATAATAACTTGTTTTACAACAATTTGAAAACGGTCTGAAAATGTTTTGAAAAGATCATGTGTAAGTGGTCTTGGTGGCTTGATTTCTTTTTCTAATGCTATGGCAATAGATTGGGCTTCAAAAGCCCCGATGATAATAGGTAAGGTACGTTCTCCTTCAACTTCACTAAGTACCAATGCATAGGCACCACTTTGGGTTTGGCTATATGAAATGCCCTTTATATTAAGTCGTACTAAACTCATTTATAAGTTCTAAATTAAAAAGGCTGTCTAACTAAGGACTTTGTTGCCCTAAATTAGACAGCCTTTAGAGGCACAATTTATAAAAAATTATGCGTTCTACGCTTTAAACGCTTTTAATTTTTCAATCAGTTGAGGTACTACTTCAAAAGCATCTCCAACAATGCCATAATCAGCAGCTTTAAAGAAAGGAGCTTCAGGATCTGTATTGATAACCACTTTCACTTTTGAGGCATTTACACCTGCTAAATGTTGAATAGCACCAGAAATACCTATAGCTATATATAAGTTAGAAGCAACAGGTTTTCCTGTTTGTCCTACATGCTCAGAATGTGGTCTCCAACCAAGATCAGAAACGGGTTTAGAACATGCTGTAGCCGCTCCTAAAACATCTGCTAACTCTTCTATCATCCCCCAATTTTCAGGACCTTTTAATCCTCTTCCTGCAGAAACAACAACATCAGCATCAGCAATTGTTACTTTACCACTAGCTTTATTTAAACTTTCTGATTTTATTCCTAATTCAGGTAAGCTTACACTGAAACTCTCAGAAGATCCAGATATAGGATTCTCATGTGCGCCATACGAGTTCTTGGCAACACCAATTACTTTTTTTGCCGTTGAAATAACAGTGTTATTAAATCCTTTATTTGAAAATGCTTTTCTTTTTACTACAAAAGGATCAGTACTGTTGGGTAGCGCAACCACATTAGAAGCATAGCCTGCTTCTATAGCTACTGCCACAAGAGGAGCAACAGTGAATCCATCTACACTTGAATCTATAATTACAACATCAGCACCTTCAGCATCAACAGCTTGCTTTATAATGGAAGCATATGCTCTAGCGTTGAAAGAGGTTAAATTACTTTCAGATACTTCTAAAACTTTTTCTGCTCCATATGCATATAATTCAGAAGCATCGCCTCCGTTTATAGTTAGTGCAGTCATGTTACTTCCTAATTGCTCAGCTACCTTCTTTCCGTATGAAACTACTTCAAAAGCAGTTTTTTTAAATTTTCCTTCCGATGCATCGGCAAAAACTAATACAGACATATTTTTAAGTTTTAAATATCAAATCTCAAAATTTTAAAATCAAATTTTGGGATTTGTTTTTTTGTTATTTGAATATTTTAAATTGCTTTGGCTTCATTATGTAATAAGTTAATAAGATCATCAACATTATCTACCAATTTTACAGCACCTTTAGGAGCAGGTTTTTCAAAATTTTGAGTAGCCGTCGTTATTACAGCTCCAGTTGGTTCAACTACATTTAACGGTTTTTTACGCGCCATCATAATTCCGCGCATGTTAGGTATACGTAGGTCTTTTTCTTCAACTATTCCTTTTTGTCCTGCAACCACCATAGGTAATGTAGAACTTACTTTTTCTTCACCGCCATCAATCTCTCTTTCTAAAGTAACTGAATTTCCTTCCACTTCAATACCTACACTACCATTTACAAAGTTGTAATCTAGTAGCGCGGCCAACATACCTGGTACCATTTGACCGTTGTAATCGGCAGACTCTTTTCCCGTTAAAATTAAGTCATACTCTCCATTTTTGGCTACTTCAGCTAACTCTTTAGCTACTAAAAACCCATCTGTGGGCTCAGTATTTACCCTAATAGCTTCATCTGCACCAATTGCTAAAGCTTTTCTTAAGGTAGGTTCTGTAGAAGCATTACCTACATTTACTACGGTAATTGATGCACCCTGCTTTTCTTTAAACCACATAGCGCGTGTTAATGAAAATTCATCATATGGATTGATTACAAACTGAACACCATTCGTATCAAATTTCGTATCATTATCGATAAAATTGATCTTAGAAGTGGTGTCAGGAACGTGACTTATACAAACTAATATCTTCATTTTTAATTTATTTATAGGTATAAAAATATATACTTAAAATTTGTGTGAGCGAAGATAATACATTTTCTTAATTTATTATGCATGCATAATAAAAATATTCTTCAAGACCACGTGATTAAACATTAGTATTTTCTATTTTTGCTATTCATTTTAATTTACCCAAATGAGAACAATTCAATTTAGAGAAGCGGTTTGTGAAGCTATGAGTGAAGAGATGCGTAGAGATGAAAGCATTTATTTAATGGGTGAGGAAGTAGCCGAATATAATGGGGCATATAAAGCTTCAAAAGGTATGCTTGATGAATTTGGTGAGAAGCGTGTAATAGACACTCCCATTTCTGAATTGGGTTTTGCTGGCATTGCTGTTGGTTCTGCAATGAATGGTAATAGACCCATTGTTGAGTTTATGACGTTTAACTTCTCGTTGGTTGGTATTGATCAGATTATTAATAATGCTGCCAAGATGCGACATATGTCTGGTGGGCAATTCAATATTCCTATTGTTTTCAGAGGTCCTACAGCTTCTGCAGGTCAACTTGCAGCAACGCATTCGCAAGCTTTTGAAAGCTGGTATGCCAATTGCCCAGGCTTGAAAGTAATAGTGCCATCAAATCCTTACGATGCAAAAGGCTTATTAAAAGCAGCCATTCGTGATGACGACCCAGTAATTTTTATGGAGTCTGAACAGATGTATGGTGATAAAGGTGAAGTACCAGACGGTGAATATATCTTACCAATTGGAGTTGCAGATATTAAAAGAGAAGGAACAGATGTAACTATCGTTTCTTTTGGTAAAATCATCAAAGAAGCTTATAAAGCAGCTAATGAATTGGCTAAAGAGAATATTTCGGCTGAAGTTATAGATTTAAGAACAGTACGTCCTATGGATCATGACGCTATTTTAAATTCTGTTAAAAAAACAAACCGATTGGTCATTCTAGAAGAGGCATGGCCATTTGGTAGCGTAGCTTCAGAAATAACTTATCAAGTACAAGAACAAGCATTTGATTATTTAGATGCACCTATACAACGAATTACTACTGCCGATGCACCTGCACCATATTCGCCAGTGTTACTAGAGCAATGGTTACCAAATGCTAGTGATGTGGTGAAAGCTGTAAAGTCAGTGATGTACGTAAAATAAATTGGCATTAAAATTGTTATATAGATTCCTTTCGAGTTCAGCTCTGAAAGGAATCTTATTTTTTGAGAACTAATGATGAAGATTAGATATATAATAACATTTGTGTTATTTTTTTATGCCTCAATTTTACTGGCACAGGTAAAAGTAGGTGGTATTATAGTTGATGAAAATGGAGACCCATTACCATTTGCTAATATTATCTTTAAAGGATCTACTGAAGGTACTGTGTCCAATGAAAATGGTAAGTTTTATTTAGAATCAGAAAAAACCTATAAAATACTTGAGGTATCTTTTTTAGGCTATGAAACGAAAACTATTCCCCTTAAGGCAAGGAATTTTGATGTAAAAATTGTATTGCAAGAGGGTGCGGTATTAGACGAAGTAAAAGTATATTCAGGAAAGCAGCGGAAAAAAGGAAATCCTGCCATTGCAATTCTCAGGAAAATTTGGGAAAAGAAACGTAGAAATGGTATCTATTTGTATAGGCAGTATCAATATGATAAGTACGAAAAGATAGAGTTTGATCTTAATAATATTGATGAAAAATTCAAAAACAAGCGTATTTTTAAAGGAATGGAGTTCGTTTTTGACAAGATAGATACCTCAAAAGTTACGGGTAAAGCTTATTTACCTATGTTTATTAATGAAGCTGCGTACAAAACTTATGGACAGAATGAGCCTACAAGAAAAAAGCGAGAAGACTTAATTGGTAATAAAAATTCTGGTTTTGATAACAGTCAGAGTATCATTGCCTTTATTAAAGATCTATATGTAGATTTTAATGTTTATGATAATTACCTGAAGTTTTTTGACAAAAGTTTTACAAGTCCGCTTTCTAGAACAGGAGTATCTGTTTATAACTATGTTTTAACCGATAGTGCTTTTATTGATAATAAATGGTGTTATAATATTTTATTTTACCCTAGAAGGAAGAACGAGCTTACCTTCAAGGGCGATTTTTGGGTAAATGATTCCACTTTTGCGGTTAAGGAAATAGAAATGTCAGCCACTAAAAGTGCCAACATTAACTGGGTGAAAGAGATTCATATAGAGCAGGAATTCACCGTTTTGAGTGATTCGGTTTTCCTATTGAAGCGAGATCATATGATGTCTGACTTTGCCATGAATAAAAAGGATAAGTCTAAAGGGATTTACGGACGAAGAACTACACTTTATGATAATTATCAATTTGACCTAGAAAAAAAAGAGGATAAGTTTTATGCGAAGCGCGTAGATACTTATAAAGAAGAGATCTACACTAGATCTGATGACTTCTGGAAAGAAAACAGAATGGAGAAGCTTAATGAAGACGAGGTAGGAATCTATAAAATGCTTGATACCCTTAAAACGGTAAAACGTTTCAAACAGTTGTATGATCTTGCAGGTACGTTGGCCTCAGGATATATTGAACTTGGCGGAGGTATTGAATATGGACCTATATTTCAATCCTTTGGTAATAATGATGTAGAAGGAACAAGAATACGAGGAGGGTTAAGGACATATAAAAGTAGACAAGACAAATGGCGTCTGCAAGTATTTGGGGCATATGGATTTAAAGATCGACAATTTAAATATGGCATTGCTGGTAAAATCATGTTAGATAAACGTAGTCGTTTGATTTTGTCAGGAGGTAATAAAAGAGACGTAGAACAGACTGGGGTAAGCTTGACTACATCTAATGATCTTTTAGAAAGAAGTTTTGCATCTGCTGCCTTTTTTACCAGAGGAAATAATTTTAATCTTACTTCTAAGAATCTTACGAATCTTGGTTTGTCCATAGAGCCCATAAAAAACTTAAACTTTAAAGTTAGTGGTACTTATAAAACATTAAAATCAGCTGCGCCTGATAAATTTAGTGTTGATTATTTAGATACTGACACTGGTATTGTCAAATCTGAAGTACAACAAACCGAAGTAGATTTTGCAATTAAATACACACCTTATAGGAAACCTTATGGCTTTGGTGTGGAACGTGGGGAGATCAATGCAGGTAAATTTCCTACGTTTTATTTAAGTTATACCCATGGTTTTAACGGAGTTACTGATAATGATCTTGAATACAAAAAGTTACAGTTTTTCTATCAGCAACCATATCTATTAGGAGGTTTTGGTAGATTGGTTTCTACTATTGAGGTAGGAAAAACTTTTGATCCGGTTCCTATTACCTTAATGGATGTTGTACCTGGTAACCAAACGTTATTCATAGAGAAAAATACGTTTGACCTCTTAGATTATTATGATTTCGTTACTGATGAGTATGCTGCACTGCACTTAGAGCATAATTTTAACGGAAGAATATTCTCTAGACTACCATTATTGAGAAAATTAGATTTAAGAGCTATTGCAGGGGTGAGAACAGTTGTAGGAAATGTTTCTCAGGAAAATAGAGATATCAATAGATCATTTAGTTTTCCGGACTATAGAACTCCCACAAAACCCTATTGGGAGTACCACGTTGGGGTAGGGAATATCTTAAAGTTAATCCGTATTGATTTTGTATTTAGGGGAAATTATAAAGATATACCCGGCGCAACTAAGTTTGCTGTTAAAGGGGGTGTAGGATTCTATTTCTAGAATTTATTCAAGAGTAAATCTGCCGTTATAAAATTTCTTCAATAATTATTTCTAATGGTTGTCGGACAGAAATTACATTTCTGGCACCTCTAATTTCTTAAGTCAATTTTCTTGTTAAAACTTAAACAAAATCCTATTGGATGACGAGCGACTAAGGATCCAATTTTGCTCTTCTGCTGTATGATATTCCCGTAAAGGAATTCACTTTGTAATGAGAAATGATTTTTATCCTGACAAAAAGAGTATAGACAACATAAAAGAAAAGGGAGAAATACGTTTTTTTTATCCCAATTCATTAAAAATCAAAATACCAATTAAATAGATCTGTTTTTAAACCAACAGTAAACCAAGTTGTGTTTTCATTTGGAGCATTAGAAGGGGGTAAATTCTGATCAAAATTCCTAAAGGTAAAACCGGCAAAAACCTTTAGATTGGTTGTGGGGTTTACCAAGTACCCAGCTTGAAGGTCTCCTATAAAAATTGAAGTTTTATTACCTTGACCAATTTCATTACCTGTATCACCTGGTCTAAATTCATTTGATCTATAAATGTCTCCACCATAGCTTATAATTGAATTAGGTACATCAAAACCTTTTTCACCCAGCACAAATTTAGCATTACCGAACCATCTTCCTTTTTGATAACGTGCTATACCAATAGCCTCCCAGAAGTTACTACCCCAAGCATGGGCTAGTGGCTGATTAAAGTGCCCATAATTAAGTGTTGCATTACCAAAATGACTATACATATACGGTCTGGCAATGTTAAATTCTCCCTGCAGGAAAAGATTTTTAACCTTAAAAGCATTGTAATATTTAGCACCAAATTGAAATGCAAATTTATTACCCCAGTAACCGTCACCGTCAAAAAAACGACTTACGGTTAATTCATCTAAAACAAATTGAGAATATAAAGAGATATTATCAGTTAGTTTATATTTTGAATTGAGTCCTATCATGGCGTTTCCGCTCTCAGAGCCTCGTGTAAATTCAACTGCGCGATAAAAAATAATAGGATTAAAGAAATTAATATCAAACCCATTACCGCCCTCATTATTAGTAATAACAGCTTCAAATAATCCTAGGTTCAATCTTTTGTTAACATTCCAGCTTAAATGATGTATAGCTAAATATTTACGTAATCTGGCATTATTTACACTTACTTCTGGGCGTACATCATCTATCCACATCCATAAATTGGTATATTTTACTTTCCAGAATTTAGTATTGATTTTTAAAAAGGTACTTGGTGATGCAACATCAGACAGCATAAAGGAGCGATAGCCATCACCAATGAAATTTTTACCAAAACCAAATTGAAAATTAAAGGTTTTGTTCGGTGTATAAGATAAATAGGCTTCGGCCACAGGATAATCAAAAGCATCTTCTTTAAAACCTTTTCCTTTTCCTCTACCAGGTACAGTAGCACCTGCACCTAAGGGTCTAAGCTCTCTGGCATATTTATTTATGTAATCAGCAAACCTTCCTTGGCTCTCATAAAAGGAGGTATTGAAACTGAATTTTTTTCCCAAACCGCCTTGTATTTGAATGGCTCTTGTATTGTTGTAAGTATAATCTACATTATCTGAATTATCCTTACCTATTTGTAAATCAAAAGCAGGGTTGATGGTAAACCAATAATCTTCTTTTTGCACTTTGAAGAAATGCTCATTCCAAAGTTTCTTGCCCACTTTTGAAGTTTTATTTTTGAATAGAGGTTCTTTCAAGTTATCAAGATCAACATATTTAGAAGCTTCACTATAAACATATGGTTTAGATGCTGTATGCGAATTTTCACCTTGATCATAATAATAATCCAACTGGGCATACATATCATGTGTTAAGGGTATGTTTAACTGACTCTGATGCTCAGGGAATAATCTTTTTTGAACTATTGTAGTAATATCCTCTTTAGGTTTTATTACTTCCTCTTCTTTCTGCTTCTGGATAACAACAGGTTTCGTAACTTCTTTTATCTCATTTTGAACTATTTCAGGTTCGGGCTGATCACTTAAAGGGATACTGATTGGTAAACCAAAACGCATATCTATAGGCCTACCGTTATAAGTAGCTGGCTTTATCTTTGGTAGAGATGAAAAAACCTTTTTAGCTTCAGCTTCTAATTCTTTATATGCTGATCTTACATACAAGACTTCAAAAGTACCTTCTTTAGTTACTAAAAATATAACATTCATGGTTCCTTTATAGCCATCTAAAGTAACTTTCTTAGGAACTTCAAATGAACTAATAACGTCTTCTGTGAGTTTCTCATTAAAACAATTTTCAAGCCGTGTGCCTGATCTATTTTCACAACCTTTATAAATAGGATATATATCCTCTTGAGAAAAGGTTACTTGATATGTAAAAAGAATGATTACAACTAAAATAAATTGCTTCATAGATAATTACTTGGTCAGGAGCAAAAGTAATATTATATTTTTTCTACTTGATTATTTTTAAGTTGATATTTTTCATTGCTTTCTGGACAAATGGCAAGCCCATCTTCATTAAAATTTAAGCGATGACCATATTCACTAATCCAACCAATTTGCTTAGACGGATTTCCTACTACCAAAGCATATGGTGGTACTTCTTTGGTAACTACACTACCTGCACCTATAAGTGCATATTCACCTATGTCATTACCGCAAATAATAGTAGCGTTTGCACCTATACTCGCACCTTTTTTAACCAGAGTTTGCCTATATTCATCTTTTCTGATAACAGCACTTCTAGGGTTTATAACATTAGTAAAAACCATAGAGGGCCCTAGGAATACATCATCTTCGCAGATAACACCGGTATAAATTGAGACATTATTTTGAACTTTAACGTTGTTGCCTAAAACTACATTAGGTGATACTACTACATTCTGACCAATATTGCATTTTTTGCCAATGGTACTGTTAGACATAATATGACTAAAATGCCAAATCTTGGTGCCTTCGCCAATATTACAATTGTGATCTATTACTGCTGTTTCATGCGAAAAATAGTTGCTTTTCATAGTTAATAATTTGTTGAGATATTTTCATTATTCATAATTGCTCTAGCCGATGAAGTACCTATTCTATCTACTCCAATATTGATCATTTTAAGAGCGTCATCATATGATTTAACACCGCCAGCTGCTTTTACTTTTAATGGGCGTGCATTTTCAACAATAAGTTCCATAGCTTCAAAAGTAGCACCACTAGGCTTATTATCATTAGTTTTATAGAAACCTGTTGATGATTTCACAAAAGCTTGCGAAGCTTTTTCATTGTCAAAATTTTCAACAATAATATCGCGAATTAGCTGTGTAATTTTTATAATTTGTTCATTAGTAAGCGCAGCAATTTCAATAATCCATTTTATAGATTTATTGTTTTCCAAAACTAATTTAGAACATTTAAGAACTTCATCTTTTACTAATTGAAGTCCACCTTTTAAAAATTGAGAATAGTTAACAACAAAATCAAGCTCATCTGCTCCATCAGTAACTGCTTTAGAGGCTTCATTTAATTTTTGTTGAATGGTATTTGTTCCTTCGTGAAAACCAATTACGGTGCCAATAAGTACGTTAGATTTTTTTTTAGAAACCACTTTTTTGGCAAGACCAACATATTCTGGTCTTATCATAATAAGCTTATATTCATATGCCACAGCTTCGTTAAGTAGTTTCAGAACTATTTGCCTCGTTTCATTATCAGAAATGCCTGCTTGTTCAGGTGTTTTTAAATAAGTAGCGTCTAAATATTGATGAATTTTCATAGATATGCTAATGTACCAAATTAATAGGAAATTAAAATCCGGCTTAAAGCCGGATTTTAAAATTTAATATACTTGAAATACGATAGGCAAGGTGTACTTAACTGCTACTGGTTTTGTTCGTTGTTTACCTGGAGTCATTTTTGGTAATTTTTCTATTACTTTTCTTGCTTCTTTTTCTAAACTTTTATGAGGTGCTCTTGCATTCAGAATTTCAATGGTGCCTTCTTTCGTAATTTTAAACGCTATCCAGATTTTTTGTTTTCCTTGTAAGTTAAGACCTTCCGCCATGCCTGTGTCAAACTTTTTGTTTACATACTTTCTAATACCTTTTACAAAACAATCTCTTGATTCCTCTTCATTTAAACCTTCGCAACCTGGAAATACCGGAGCTTCTTCCAAAACCCTGAACTCAATAATTTCATCAGGTTCTTCTTCTTCGGTTTCTTTACCTGGTAACGCGTCAATTTTTTGACTTGTTGTTGGTTGTTCTGCTGGGTCTTCAGGTTTTAAAACTTCTTTACTTTCTTCAAAGTCGTCTTTTTTCTTTATAAATTCATCACCTGAAGCTCTTTTTTCAACTACTTTGGGTTTGTCTTTTACGGGTTTTTTAATATTCACTATTGGAATATCTTGAATTATATAAGGAGTTTCATTAGAAATGTAATCTATGCTTCCAATCTCTTTTTTAGTAGTTTCAAATTCTAAGGCGCTATATGCTAAAAATAGTGCGAGTACCAGCCCTAATTGTAAGAACAATAAAGAACTTTTTTGTAATTTGTCTTTTTGGTGATGTTTTTGTGAATTCATAATAATTTAATTTAAGCGTTAAAATTATGTTAACAACCACAAGAAACATACCATAAAAATCCCGGCTTTAAGCCGGGATTTGAAATTATTGCACGTCAAAAGTAATGGGTAGTGAATATTTAACTCCAACAGCCCGACCGCGCTGCCTGGCAGGTGTCATTTTAGGTAATTTTTTTATGACTCTAACAGCCTCACTTTCTAATCGTTTATGCGGACCACGTACTTGAATATTATCAATGTTGCCCAAGTGATTGATCCTAAACATGACAAATACTCTTTTTTTACCTTGTTGCAGTCCCAATTCTTGGGCTAATTCAGTATTGAAATTTCTACCAACATGTTTGGTAATATTATCTTTTAAACATTGCTTTTTTTGCGCTTTGCTACCTTTACAACCTGGGTAAATGGGTGCTTCTTCAATTACTGCAAAAGGTACATCTGCAGCCACCTCTTCTTCTTCAATTGCTTCTTCTATTTCCTCAATTTCTATGACTTCTACCGCTTCATCTTGATCAACTTCTGTAGATTCTAAAACAGTCTCTATAATTTCTTCTTTGTCTTCTACGATTTCAATTTTTTCTGGTGCAGGTGGAGGAGGGGCAGGTGGCTTAATTTGTTCAATACGCTCTGTGATTGGAATGTCTTCTTCTAACTCTTCCTGATTTACTGCATTTGCAATTAACGCATCAAGACTGCGCTCAAGTACTTTATGCTCTAATGAAACATACGTGATTAACAATGCAAGCACTAATCCTAATTGAAAAAAAATTTTACTAAAATTTTCAATTTTCACCTTATCATTCTTTTTTGCTTCCATAACCTTAGATTTTACTTCTATCTAAGGTATTGACAACAAATTAGTTAAAAAATGACAAAAGTCATGATGAAAATTTTAGGTGTTCCCTGAAAAGAAAAATCCTGACAAAAGCCAGGATTTAATATTAATATTTTGATACTATTTTACTCTACGTTAAATGATATTGGTAACATGTATGTTACGTTAACCGGACGCCCTCTTTGTTTACCAGGTATCATTTTTGGAAGTAAGTTTACCACACGTTTTGCTTCTTTCTCTAATCTAGCATGTGGCGCACGTGCACCTATAATTTGAATATTACCAGTCTTCGTAATTTTAAACTGAATAAATATTTTCTTTTTACCTGGAGATAAACCAAGGTCAGAAGCTAAGTCTGCATTAAATTTTCTTGCAACGTGTTTCTGCATGGACTTATTTAAACATGCTTTCTTCTGTGCTTTAGTACCTTTACAACCAGGAAAAACAGGAACGTCTTCAATAATAGCAAAAGGTACATCTTCTTCTACTTCTTCCTCTTCTACAACTTCTTCAATTTCCTCTACTTCTACAGCTTCTTCTTCATCAGTTTCAGTAGACTCTAATACGGTTTCTTCAACCTCTTTTTCGTCTTCTACAACTTCAATTTTTTCAGGTGCAGGTGGTGGAGGTGGAGGTGGCTTGATCTGTTCAATTCGTTCTGTAATTGGAATATCTTCTTCAAGTTCTTCCTCTAAAGAGGCATCACCTAGATCAACTAAGCTTCTGTCAAATGTTTTGTATTCAATACCCACGTATATAATCAATAACGCAAGTACTAAGCCTAATTGTAAGAACAACTTACTGTAGTTCTCTAAATTTGCTTTTGGGTTTTTCTTTACTTCCATCTGTAAAAGAGATTAATTTGATTGCTAATTTAATAAATAATTAATTACAATAACAACTTAAATAGAATTAAACCACTGGTTTAATCTTGAAAAAAGAGTCGCTGCCAGTAAAACTCCAATAGAATTTGCCAAAATATCTAAAAAATCAGCGGTTCTATCGGTTGTCATTCCTCCTTGTAATCCCTCAATAATTATGCCGTATATAATTAACAAAAGTATTAAAATACCTTTTTGCTTTCTGTTTTTTGTTATTTCATAAGTAGCGTGAAACCAACAAAGAGTCAGTAAAAAATACGACAAAAAATGAACAAACTTATCAAAGTGAATTATCTTTATTGATAATCCACTGCTAATACCCTTTAAAGAAACTAGGCTTGAGATTGTTAAAAGAAGGGTGAAAGATATCGCAATAAGGTACTTATTACGCTCCAACAAGTTCTTTGTAGCCTTCGGCATCTAATAATGAGTCAATTTCTGATGGATCACTTATTTTTATCTTGATCATCCAACCTTCACCATACGGGTCATTATTTACACTTTCTGGACTATCTTCAAGTGCTTCATTAAATTCAACAACCTCACCTGTTAAAGGCATAAACAAATCGGATACTGTTTTCACAGCTTCTACAGTACCAAAGACTTCATCTTTATCCACAGTTTCATCTAAGGTATCAACATCAACATAAACAATGTCTCCCAATTCACTTTGCGCAAAGTCTGTAATGCCAATAGTGGCAATATCTCCGTCTACTGATATCCACTCATGGTCTTTTGTATATTTTAATTCAGAAGGTAAGTTCATTCGTTTTTTGTTATTGATGCGAATTTAATGGTTTTGAATTAATTTCCAATAGTGTACCTTAAACTAATTCCAGCATTAATTGAGTTTCTAGGAAAGGTAGTAGAAATTAGAAATCTTGAAGAGTTCTGATCATAGAAAAAAGAGGCTAATAAGTTTTTGTTCAATGCATAATCGGCAATGAATTTTATTGAAATTAATCGTTGGCCACCCGTCACTTGGTTGTTATTAATGTCTATAGATCTTATGACTGTTGAATTATCACGAATTCCCAAATCAGCTTTTAAGTTGATATCACCCTTAAATGTTGTAATCGTTGGACCCATTTTCATTTTCATTTTTACATCCTTGAAGCGGTATCCCAAACCTAGGATGTATTCAGTACCACGAATTTCAGTTAAGGTATTATTATTTAAATTTAAATTGAGTGCTTTGTCTTTTCTTATTTCTGCTCGCAATGAAAAAGAGTTACGCATTTTCATGTCTATTTTGATCAATGGAGAAAATTCTTCAACCAGATTTACACCAGTAAATAGCCTTTCAGGTTGATAATTTTCATTAATATCTCTTAAATTGATATCGGTTGGGAATGGATTTGTTGGATCAAATAGTAAATTATTACTAAACCCAATAATAGAGTAAGTTGAATTATAACGATGCTCAAGCGTAAAACTTCTAAAATGTTTTTTGAACCATGCAAATTGCATTAATCCTTTATAATTTATACGCCAGTTAGGGATAGGAATATTTCTAAATGGCCCTGTTTTTACCTTACTAGGACTCTGACCTGAATAGGTAGCCAAGAACGCTGGGAGTAACACTTGTGCGCTATTTTCGCCGAAACCAGTTAAATCTACTTGGCCAGTTGAGCTAACCTGACCAGCTTGTCTTGCCAAACGTTCTTGTATAATAGATCTATTAGCTTTAAACTCTTCAAAGGTAGCATCACCATTACCATCAAAAGCTTTGGGAAGCATAAAATGACTGATACTAAAGTTTCCAGATTCATTTAATGGGAAATCTTCATTTAATTCTTCAGTAATAGGGTCAATATCCAATTGCTGAGATCTTGATCTGGTATATACTTTGTTGGCAATCAATTCAATGTTTAAATTTTTTGTTGGACGTACTTCAGCATTGATATCTAACTTATTATAATGATTATTACTATACACATTGCTGAATTCATCACTTGTAATAAGCCATTCCTTGTCAATAGCTAATTGACGTATATCACGTTGGCTACCAAATACAAACCCGAAGGTTGGACCTACACCATTAGACTCTGAATGTGAGCCTCTACCTAAAAACCCCGCTTCAGGTCTAAATCCGGGTAACACGGTTCCATTATTTTCAGCATATGAAATGCGTACTTTTTTAACAGAGGTTACTACATCAACCAGCCCTTGTATTACTTTTTGACCGGCAGACATTTTTTTGCGATTTTTACGCTGTTGAGCTAAAGATGTCGTTGGGGTAGGAGGTCTA
The DNA here is from genome assembly GCF_056591715.1 of Maritimimonas sp. 2405UD52-3. NCBI lineage: Bacteria > Pseudomonadati > Bacteroidota > Flavobacteriia > Flavobacteriales > Flavobacteriaceae > Maritimimonas > Maritimimonas sp. 2405UD52-3. Next base: position 626,519 of record NZ_JBWQOL010000002.1, on the reverse strand, counting down.
ACAACTACATTTTTGTCTTTCTTATCTTTCTTTTTCTTTGCCTTATTTTTTTTGTTTTTCTTTTTTGCTAAATCTAATATGCCTGTACGTTTATAAAGTTTCATCATATCAAGATCAGCAGAAAAAGTGTGTGTGTTGGCATTACTGATAATATTACCAATTTCGTTTATATAACTTCTAGAAGGTGCTTGCCAGTCAAAATCAGCTGTGTACTTATAATTGGCATTAATAAAATCAAAAACAGGTAGTTTATTTATTGGTAATTTATAAGTGGCATCCAATGTTTGATGATAATTATTCGGGCGCCCGGTATTAAAAAAGTCACTGTATAACGTTAAACCATCATCTTCATTAAAGGTGTCGTAGATATAATTGTTAGCAGCTCTAAATGTAAACTGTAAGGACCTTGTTAAGTTAAATGCAACATTATAATCCCAGTCAAATAAGAAACGACGTTGTGTTAATTCAGGAAGATCATTTAAACTAGGAACCAAAGATCTCGATTGCTGTTGATTAAAACTTCTGGTAATATTTGAATTTACAGAGATAGATGTTGGTAAAAGATTAATGTTGAAATCCTTAAAAAATTTAAGGTATTTACTCTTATCTAAGAACTTCCAATTCTTCAATGGTTCTAGGCTCCAAGGTTTAAAACTATAATTATAATTAGCTGAAGCACGTACATTTTGATCAAGATCTTTTATGGTATTGTAATCCTTATGAAAAGTTTCATTAAAAGCATAAGAGACTGATAAATTTTCTATGTCATAAAATCGTTGTTTCTTTTCGGGGTTGGTACGTTCTTTTCTGACATTGATCAGATTAATACTTCTACGCTTGGTATAATCTCTTGAGTTTTCACTATTATCATTTACATCTTGCGCATCTTCAAACAAAACATCCTGGAATTGGGGATCCCATCTTGGATCTCTAAATTCCTCAGAAATACTGTAATTTAATGGAATTTTTATCCCTGCCTTTTTAGGTAGTAACTGTCCTAAATTTATATTAGTTACAATATCATATTGTTTTACGTCTTCTTGACTTCGCTCACTAACACGCTGCTCTAACGAACCAAAACCTTCAGAATTAGCTCTACCAGCAATAGAGATATCTGCAAAATCTGCAAAATTAGCATCAGCATTTACCACAGCAGCCCAGCCACCTTTGTTGTCAAAATCAGCTACGCGAAGTTCATTAAACCAAAGCTCAGCAGACTTATTCATGTTGGCGTCATTACGCACACCTAACATAATAGTTCTGATATTCGATAAGTTAGGGCTCCCTTTTAGACGTATCCTCGCTTCAGGAGCACTAGCAATGCTAGGATAGATTTCTATCCTTGATGCACTCAAATCTTCTCGTTCTAATTTTAATTGTCCAAGTTGTCTTAATACAACATCAAAATCATTCTTCCAGATACTATCAGCAGATATTTCTCCGGTCTCTGTGATTTTAAGAGGTACTTCTAATTGATAAAAGTTGTCATTAGTATCACTTCCTAATCTTAAAACGGCAGTTAAGTCATTGTTTTCAGCATCAGGTTCCGCAGGAATACTTTCAGCATGCACAAACATTTTTAGCTTGTTAAATAACCGCATGTCAAAGGAAGTATTTTTAAATACTGCCCTTGTTTCACCGGGTGGCAAATCTTTAACACGCATTAAAAGTGACTGCTCATTCTGCTGCTGAATAGTAGTACTACCCTGTAATCGTTCTCTTTCTACCCCTGGAGGTAATACATAAGGAATTGGTAATTTATTTTCGTTCTCTTGAATATTAACCACACCTACCTCAAAATTCCTATCTTCTTCAGGGGTAAGATTTGGGTCTGCTGGTAACGGTTCTGCCAATGACTGGGTGTAACGTCGCCAATCACCTCTAATTAATTCTAATTCACCAAAACGCAATACAACCGGAGCTCTAAATTGAGTTAAGAAGATACGCATAAAACGAATGGCTGTAAACCCAGAAATGCCACCAATTGGAGTTCCACTGGTCACAGGTATTCTAAATTGGTACCAAGTAGTTTGTTGGGTTTGCCCATTTTCAAGGTTCACAGTAGTCACACGGCTGTCAACAATATTATTTTGACCAACAACTAAATCATTAGGGAATAAAGATATCCTGTATTGATAATAACTTTCAGCCGCATTCATAGTCTGGTCACGATTGATATCTTCTACATCAGGAAAAGAAGTGGCTGCAGTAGGAAAGGACTCTGTTGAATTGTTAATGGTCGGCGAGTTACCTTCAGTATTGTTAAAACGTTTGTAGCGTTGTAAAATGGATGCATCTTGTGCATCTAATTCACCTCCTCTAAAGAATGTAAAATTATCGTTGGCTGGGTCATCACCAAATTGAGAGCCAAACCGTTGCAATTCCTCATCATCTTTTAAGCCGTCTAAACCTATATCCTGATTAGGACGGTCACCATCTTCTTCTGAAAAAGCATATACTAAGGCTTGGTTAATAGGTACATCTCCCCATTCTGTTCTAGCCACATTAGGCGAAAGATCTATATTTTCATATTGCTTAATTCCATCTAACGGAAGACCATTTTCGTACATCCGTCTATTATCAGGTAAAATGTCTTCAGAAATATTTCCTAAGTTAAAGTAGAGCTCACCACCAAAATCTGTTGGGTTTACTAATGTTTCACCACCTTCTTCGGGGGTAATAGAGTAATTTTCATAGGGATCCATCAACCAAAACTGAATGTATTCAACATTAGCTTGTTGAAAATCCGTAGTATTTAAGGAGCGCATAATACCGGCCCATTTTTGTTCAGGATTATTTCCATAAGTACCTTCAGCCGCAGCCTGACTAAAATTATAACTACCACGTTCTTTAGGGTAGTATGCAAGGTCAAATGTATTAATGATATTGGTCTGAGTAATGTCAAGATCCAGCTCAGGGAATAACTCTTCAAATCCCACGCGACGTACTTCCGCTCTTGATAATTCAACATCATCAATATTATCTGGCTTTAACGAAGTGCCATAAAATAAACGGTCAATAGTATACCAGGATAACTGCGAACGTTCTGCACCTAATCGTAAATTGTCATTAGACCCTGGTGTAATATCAGGTAAACCAGGACTCCCATTAGGATTTAAGTTAGGAGCAATATTTTCATTTGTAAAATCTAAATCAGAATTTGCTGCTTGCCCTTGTGGTACACTTGCTAAAAACCATTGTTGGGGTGCGCTTATGTCTAATGGTATTTGTGAACCCTCAAAATCGTCAACATAGGATGTGGCTTCACCATTTAATTCAATTCCTTTAGGCGAACCAGGTAATAAATAAGCACCTTCGGCACGTATAGAGAAATTTGACTCTACATCGGTGTCAATATTTGGCAGGTTATTGACCCACTTAGTAAATTTAGGTACCTCAGTTTGATAGTTTAGGTTAAAACCAACAATTGTATTGTTTACTGGTTCAGCACCGAACTGAGGTTTTTGTGTAAAAGGTCGTTCGTTGAGGTTTAAAACAGTACCACCTATTGCAAAATTTTCATTGAAAATATGCTGGATATCTACTCCCATAAATGTCCTGCGTTGCTGATTAAAACCTGTATTGTTTTCCACAGAAACATTAATAGGCGCGTTTGAGGCAATTAAATTTGGATTGATGATTTGCACTGTTCCTATTTGATAATCTACAACGTAGTCTACACCTTCTAACAATTGCCTACCACCCGAAGTTACAGTTACAGAACCTCTGGGTACATTAAATGCTCCTAATGGAATACCACCACTTGATTCTGATTTAAAATAACCTCGTAAAAAGTACTTGTCTTTACTTTGAAATTCATTTTGTGCTTGAGCTTTTGTTCTGTCATATAATTCTTCAAATACAAACTGATCGTCTTGGCTACTGGTCAAAATTTGACCTATTTCACCCGATTGAAGTGGAGTAGAAGCACTGTTACCACTATTACCAAAAGGCTCTACAGTAGGAAAAATAATATACCCATTTTGTGAGTCAATGGTAATACCTTCCACAAAATCGAAATAACCATCACCACCTGTAATTGTATCTCGAGTACCGTTTAAAATATCTAGCCTTAATAAATTGAGCAAAGGTTTTTCTTTAACTGCTTCAGACGTTCCATCTCCTGTAATAGCGTTCTGCAAGAAGTTAATAGGCACTCCGGTTTGATCATCCTGATAAAGTACTTCAAGCCTAAAGCCATCCTCCTGCAATTGAAATGCTCCAGGAATACTATACACATTCTTCATCATCAAATCCCATACAGGAATACTTGTATTTAAAATCTCACTTCTGAGTAATTTAACAACGAGATTGTCAGGAGCCGTTACTCCATCACCACTTAGCTCTCCAACTCTAAATACATTAGTGCCAGTATCGGGATTCACGGCACTATTATCAGTATATTCATAGGCAACTGCTAGAATATCACTATCGGCAAGTCGTCTGTTAAGGGTTATAAATCCAAGTTGAGGGTTTAAGGTAAAATCAACGCCTAAAACTAATTTTCGAGCATTTTCTAATATGGAATAGCCTTCACCTTGTTCTAATGAATAATCGGGTTTGGATAGTTCACTATCTACAGTGGAAATATTTCTAATAGGGTTTGACGCGGTTAGAACTCCATCAGTTCCATTTATTCTCCCTAAAGTATTAGCTCCATTTCTTGGTCCTGGTTGTGGATTAGCTGAAGGTTGAACATTGCCTGGGCCAAAGTCACTGGGTTCTCCTAAATCTGCTAAAGCCACGATATTTCTTACATCTTGCGTAGTAGAATTTCTATTGGTAATCCAAACTTCAATGCGTGTAATATATTTAGAACTTCGTATTAACGGAAATTGACTCAACGCCTCATTATAATCATTTCTAAATTGTTGTGACAAGAAAAAGTGTCTGTTTTCATCATAATCACTTGCTCTGATATCAAACTCACTAATGGTTGCACCTCCTTGTGCCTGAACAGATCTCGTTTGAGAACGTTGTTGTGAGAAAACACCAGTAACTGTTGTCTTCCCAAATTGCAATTCTGTTTTCACACCAAATAAATTTTGAGCACCAGAGATCAATGAACTATTAATAGGCATGTTCACATTACCTACTTCTATCTTTCTGATAATGTCATCTTCAGTAGGTGTGTATTCTAATTTAATCTGGTTCTGAAAATTGAATGTAGATTGAGTGTCAAAGTTGGCTGTTACACGTAAGCGTTTTCCTACTTTAGCATTTAAACTGGCGCTAATTTCCTGGTCAAAATCAGGAGTAATACTACTTCTATTTCGTTCAGATAGTTGAGGATTATCTACTTTTTGATAGAGCAAGCCAAATCGAACCAGTACAGAACCTTGCGGATTTACCTCTATGGTGTTTCCACCAAAAATATTTTCAAAAAATTTAGAACGAACCCTATAAATGGGTAACAAGTTCTTTTGAGCTTCTTCAGCATCCTTTTTTCTTCCTTCTATAGCACTGATCTTTTCTTTAAAATAATCAAACATATCACGCCTAAGCCTATATTCCTCATATTCTTTTTTACTCATATGAAGTGGGTGCTTAATGTAATAATCGCCTACTTTTTCTACAAAAATGTACTGCCCTTTAACAGGGTCATAAATTACCTCAAGATTTCTTAATTCATTTAAAAAAAGCTTCCCTTTTTGATCAGGTTTAAATGAATATGGTAGTTTAGCTAAAGAATCTGTTTTTGTTGTATCAATTTTGGCAACTACTGCTTTAGTAGAATCTGTTTTTTTTGCAGAAGGATTTGTTTGCGCATACCCAGAAAAAAGGACACAAAAGAGTATTAAATATTGAAGGGAGTTATATGTTTTTTGTATAAAAAATTTCAACGAGTTACAAGTTTTTAAGTGCTTGTTTTATAATGTTTTCAAGACTTATACTTGGCGATTCTTGAATGATCTTTTGTACCATTTTATCTACTTGTCTTCTAGAGAATCCAAGAACCTCTAAAGCAGATAACGCTTCCTCTTTAATAGTATTGTCAGTTTTAACAGAATCTTCAGCAATTTCATAGGTTTTCAATATTTTATCTCGAAGATCAACAATAACGCGTTGTGCAGTTTTAGCCCCAATGCCTTTAACTGATTGAATAGCTGCTACATCTTCTGAAGCAATTGCTTGTTGAATTTGTTCGGTGGTCATAGATGACAACATAGTCCTAGCCGTACTAGGGCCAACACCAGAAACAGAAACTAATAGAAGAAAAATTTCACGTTCAGTTTTATTTGCAAAACCATAGAGTGTATGAGCGTCTTCACGTATTGAAAGATGGGTGTATAATTTTACTGATTCTTCATCAGGAATTTGAGAATAAGTATGCAAAGAAATATTTAGAAAATAACCTACTCCATTACAATCTATAATGGCATATGTTGGGTTCTTTTCAACTAGTCTTCCTCTTATATGAGTAATCATTCAATCTAAAATTTAATCGCCAAAGCTACACAAATTTTGAGCACTCATTTGCGGCTTATCATGAATTGATAAAAAGAGTAGTTTTATACTATATCTGGTCAAATAGGTTATAAGGTACAATAATACAAAAACAATCTTTATTTCCTAGCTTTTTCTTGTGCATCTATAACTGCTACGGCTGTCATATTTATCATTTCATCTACACTGGCTCCTAGCTGTAATATATGAGCAGGTTTTTTTAATCCCATAATAATAGGACCAATAGATTCTGCATCATATAGTTCCTTCATCATTTTATATGTGATGTTAGCCGAATCAAGGTTTGGAAAAATTAGCACATTTACCTTCTTATCTACTAGTTTGGAAAAAGGGAATTCCTTTTTTAACATTTCAGGATTTAAGGCAAAATCAGCTTGAATTTCTCCATCTATAACTACTTGAGGAAAGTTTGTATGAATATCTTTAATGGCTTTAGATATTTTTCGTGCATTATCAACATGTGAGGCGCCAAAATTAGAATAGGATAACATGGCAATATTCGGTTTGATATTGAATATTTTAGCTAAGGATGCTGTTAGCTGCGAAATTTTAGCCAGCTGTTCTGCTGTTGGATTGATATTGATGGTAGTATCAGCCAAGAACATGGGTCCACGTTTTGTAAGCATCAGGTTTGCAGCAGCAATACGCTTAACACCTTTATTCATACCAATAAGTTCGAGTATAGGACGAATTACGGTAGCATAGTTTCGGGTGTATCCGGTAATGATAGCATCAGCTTCCCCTTCGTTAACCATCATAGCACCAAAATAATTGCGCTGACGCATTAACTTTTGAGTGTCTAATAATTTAATACCTTTTCTATGGCGTGCTTTCCAATAACTATCAGCAAAACGATTTCTTCTAGCTTTTTCTTTGGGATCACGAGGATCTATAATTTCTACTTCGTCAATAAAACCAAGTTCTTCCTTTAACTCTAAAATGATCTGTTTATCGCCTAAAAGAATAGGTTTTGCAATGCCTTCATCATGTACAAATTGAGCAGCTTTTAAGACGTCAAGATGATCAGCTTCAGCATATACAACTCTTTTTGGATTAGCTTTTGCTCTATTATGAAGTAGGCGAATTACTTTACTTTCGTTACCCATACGTTCCATGAGTTCATCTCTATAGGCATCCCAGTCTGTAATTGGTTCTGTAGCTACTCCAGAATCCATAGCAGCTTTAGCAATTGCAGGGGGGATTTCATAAATCAATCTGGGGTCAAATGGTTTTGGAATAATATAATCTCTTCCGTAACTTAAACTGACTTCATCATAAATAATATTTACTTGTTCAGGCACTGGGTGTTTTGCTAATTCTGCCAGGGCATGAACGGCAGCTAATTTCATTTCTTCATTGATGGCTGTAGCACGAACATCTAAAGCTCCTCTAAAAATGAAAGGAAACCCTAAAACATTATTTACCTGATTAGGGTGGTCAGACCTACCAGTTGCCATAATAATATCATCACGCGTTTTAATAGCAAGGTCATATTTAATTTCTGGGTCAGGATTGGCCATGGCAAATACAATAGGGTTCTTTGCCATAGATTTGATCATCTCTTGAGAAACGATATTCCCTTGTGATAAGCCAATAAACACATCAGCATCTTTCATTGCTTCATCTAGTGAATCTATTTTTCTGCCTGTTGCAAATTCAGCTTTTTGTGGTGTAAGACTTTCGCGGTCTTTTCTGATCACCCCACGGCTATCAAGCATCACAATATTTTCTCTTTTAGCGCCTAGTTTCATATACAATCTAGTACAAGAAACGGCCGCCGCTCCAGCACCACTCACAACAATTTTAACTTTAGAAATATCTTTTTTTGCTATTTCACAGGCATTCTTTAGTGCTGCAGCTGAAATAATAGCTGTACCATGTTGGTCATCATGCATGACGGGAATATCTAATTCTTCCTTAAGTCTGCGTTCTATTTCAAAAGCTTCAGGAGCTTTAATATCTTCTAGATTGATTCCACCAAAAGTAGGGGCGATGGCCTTTACTGTTTCCACAAATTTATCCACATCAGTGGCATCTACTTCAATGTCAAAAACATCAATATCCGCAAAGATTTTAAAGAGTACCCCTTTACCTTCCATAACAGGCTTAGAAGCTTCAGGACCAATATCTCCAAGACCTAAAACTGCTGTTCCGTTTGAAATAACAGCTACTAAGTTTCCTTTGGAAGTATATTTATAGACATCTCTTTTATTCTCGGCAATTTCAAGGCAGGGTTCAGCAACACCAGGTGAGTATGCCAAAGAAAGATCACGCTGCGTAGCATGTTTTTTAGTAGGTAATACTTGAATTTTGCCGGGTTTGGGTTTGGAATGGTAGTTAAGTGCTTCTCTTTTTTGCCTAGAATGCGCCATAAAGCATTTTTTGAGTTAGAAAAGCAAAGTTAAAAAGTTGTGCGACTAATCTTTTAAAAATTGAATGTTTCTTTTGAGTCCTGAAAGTTTGGTACGTTTTACTGCTGATTTTTTAAAAATTTTTTTGAAAACATCGTCGGTGATTTCTTCCCAATCTTTTCTTGTCATGGATAATAATTCAGGATGAGGATTAAATAAAGGTTCACTGTGAGATTTTGAAAAACGATTCCAGGGGCATACGTCCTGGCAGATGTCACAGCCAAACATCCAATTATCAAATTTACCCTTGTAAGAGAGCGGAAGTTCTTCTTTTAATTCGATAGTAAAGTAAGAAATACATTTACTGCCATCCACTACATAGGGTTCTATAATAGCCTGGGTGGGGCAGGCGTCTATGCATGCAGTACAAGTGCCACAATGATCTGTAGTAGGTGTATCATACTCCAATTCTAAGTCAATGATCAGTTCAGCAATAAAGTAAAAAGAACCTATTTGTTGCGTCAATAAATTACTGTGTTTACCTATCCATCCTAAGCCTGATTTTGCCGCCCAAACTTTATCGAGAACAGGAGCAGAATCTACAAAGGCACGACCATGCACTTCACCTATTTCCTCTTGTATAAAGTTAAGTAGGTTTTTGAGCTTATCCTTAATGACAAAATGATAATCGGTACCAAATGCATATTTAGAGATTTTATAGCTGTCTACTGTTTGTTCTTGCTCAGGATAATAATTTAGCAATAATGAAATAACACTTTTTGAACCCTCTACGAGTTTGGTAGGGTCAAGACGTTTGTCAAAATGATTTTCCATATAGTACATTTCGCCATGCATGTTTTGGTTCAACCATTTTTCAAGTCGCGGTGCTTCTTCTTCTAAAAATTCAGCTTTGCTTATGCCACAAGACAAAAATCCGAGGCGTTTGGCTTCGGATTTTATAAGTTGGGTGTATTTAGTCTTTGAATTCAATTTTTGTCTAAAGCTAAAATACAACTAAAAAGGAAATCAGAATTTACAGTTTTACTATTTATTTGATTGGCGCATGAATAGAAAATTCTATATCAGCGCATTCACCTTCTTCATCAGGAATTTCTTGAAATGGTGGAATTGCTAACGGATCTGTACATCCACCATCATAAGAACTGATCTGATCATATACTTGCCCAGGTATGGCCGGGCCATGACTCCTAATGACTAAATGTACTTCTGCACCAAATGTGTTTCCTTTTTGCAATCCTCCCACAGATGGTATGCCAAACATATGCTGATTGATAGATTCAGATATATCGCCAGCTCTTAAGCGTCCATAAAATGTTGCCTTTCCTCTTCTATTGGCAACGCTACCCGCCGCATACAACAATTCTACTTCAACACCAGCAGCATTCGTAAAAAAGTCCTGATCTATACACTGATTAGGTGTGATACAATTCTGGGGTTGATTCCATACCACCCACCAAAGTGTATACGCATGACCAGGTATTAATTTTTTTGCTTTATAGCGAGCCCATGCTCCCCTTCGTCCTCTAATTAAGGTTGATCTACCTGATACTTCATTTAAAATAGGATTGAATGCTTGTTCTCTGGTAATAGTCAAGTAATAACGCCCTGACTTTTCCATAGCTTCAAACTCTTTGGCATTAAATTCGCCTTCAAAGTTTTCTTGTGTTTCCGCAGAAGGATCTAAAATGATCTCTTCTTCATTTGTGTTACATGCCATTGTGATTAGCAAACATGCCAATACACAAAACTTAAATACTGTTTTCATAGTAATACGTTTAAGATTAGATTAAAAATTTACTTTGGTAAGCAGTGCTTATCCGTTCTATTTTTTGCTAATAATCATTACTTAAGCGTATATTCAAAATCAATTCATTGGAAAGATTTATTTTGGTTGTATATTCTGATTTATATGAAAAAAGTTTGTAGGATCGTATTTAGTTTTGATCTCTACTAAGCGTTCATAATTATCCTTATATGAGTTTTTAATGCGTTCTTGCCCTTCTTCCATCATAAAATTTACATAGGCTCCTTGATTGGCGGCATACGGTATAAGTTCATCATAATAGTTTTTACACCAATCAGTGACTTTTTGAGCATTCTTAGGTTCAGGGTCTACCCCCACAATTACCTGTGCCCAACGCACACCTCTGTTTGCCCAGGCCGTTTCATCGTTGCCTATTTCATGTACTTTACCGTCTATAGGATAAAAGTGGGTGGTAGTATGCACATTGGGAATTGCCTTACCGTATTTGATATTTATGTCTAATGACGCATCTGGAACATCATTAATATAGTGAGCCCGCCAATACCATTGCATGCCTTTTGGATAGAGTTCGTCAAATAAAGTGTTTAATTGATGCATGGGCATTTCACCAACAAAATCAATGATAGGGTTGGTTTGTTGGCGCATAGGTTTAAATATTTCTTCAGCTTTTTCTAATGGTCCTGTATAGTTCCATACCACCCCGCACGCTCGTTTATTCCAATGTTCTTCAGGAAAAGGTGCTGCAGGTGGTACAGTTAAAAAGGCGTAGAAACCATAAAGATCTTGATCATCTGTATTGGTAAATTCTTCATATAAACGGAAGGTTTTTTCAGCATCTTCCATTTCCCAGATCATAGGGCCACCGTAAATAGTTGAGACTTCTAAAAGTTTAAACTTAAAAGAAATGACTACGCCAAAATTACCGCCACCACCACGTAAAGCCCAAAACAAATCTGGATGCGATTCTTTGTTGGTTACAACTACATCGCCGTTGGCAAGCACCACTTTACATTCTAATAAATTGTCAATAGTGAGGCCACCTTTGCGACTGAGATAGCCGAGTCCACCGCCCAACGTTAAACCACTTATTCCTGTTGTACCGTTGATGCCGTAAGGTAAATAGAGTCCATAATTAGTTGTAATTTCCCCAATTTCAGCAAGTGTAAAACCAGGATCTACTCTAATGGACTTAGCTTGTGGATCAATATCGTATTGCTTCATTTCAGAGAGGTCAATTACCAGACCATTTTCCACTAAAGAAAGGCCCGCACCATTGTGTCCTCCACTTTTTATAGAGACTTCAATATTGTTTTTTCTCGCAAAATTTACAGCTTCTACTACATCCTCTTCGTTCTTGCATTTAACTATGATAGCCGGTTTTTTATCTATCATGGCATTGTAAATTGCGCGTGCTTCATCATAACTTGTATCAGTAGGTGTTATGACGGTACCGTTTACCTGATCTTTTAATGTTTCTATATTCATAATGTACTATTAAATGTTAAACAATAAAAAGTAATGATTATTAGCACTACAAATCTATATTCAAAAAGGCATTAACATCTACCACATTTCAATCATTGTTTACCACAAATGATTCAATAGTCTTTTAAAGTGAATGAAATTTGTATTTAAGAAGCAATTACTTTAGAAGGAGTAATACCATACTTTTCCTGAAAACACTTAGAGAAATAGGATGGGTTACTATATCCAACTTCTAAAGCTATTTCTGAAACATTAAGGCGTCTCTCTTTAATAAGATTCAACGCTTTTCCCATTTTAAGATCACGGATAAAATTATTTGGTGAACGCCCTGTCATAGATGTGATTTTTCTATACAATTGAGGGCGGCTTACGCCTATCGTAGAACTCAGCGAATTTACATTAAAGTTGCTGTTAGATAGATTTTTTTCTGTATGCTCAAAAAAGCTATTGAGAAATTTTTGCTCGCTGTTTTCTATAATTCTAATAGATTCAATATCTCTAGCATTTTGATAAAATCTGCTTAACCGCTCAAAGTCTCTGGAAAGTACAATTTCACCATAGTCGGCAATCAAACACAAACGTTGCGCAGCAGTAATGGTTTCTTCTAAAAGCCCTTTATTTTCATGAATAGGTTGCCCAGAACTTAGACCTATTCTATAACGAATATCCCATTCAGAGTTAGGATGCTTCGTTTTTTTGGAATCAAAACTTTTTTTCAAATTAACTGCGCACCTAAGGGCATGGTCGGCATTAATAAAAATACCAATAATGCTATCTTGAACCTGGCGTACCTCATTGCCTTCAAAACTTTCAATACTACTTATAGCTAATTTTCTTGCAGCTTTGGGTAATTTTATACGTTCTATATCAAGAGGCCCTGAAACTAAGGAAGAGTTACCTATAATATCTATGACCAGAATAAAACGATTCGCATTGTCAACAGAACCATCTTCATGAACCATTAAATGTCCTTCAGCTTTGCGACTCTTCCCTAAAAAAATATCATAAAAACCGCCTTCAACTTCAACAATTTCACAAGCTACATTTCCATGCGCTTCTTTATGTACTTGTTCACAGGTTTCTTTGTCAGGTCCTTCCATCAGACAAAATACTGTCCCAGCTTTCTCATTCACCCAAAACTGATGGTATTTTACACCATATTTATCTTGCACAGACTGATCTGCAATATGTGCTTCTTTAACACCCTCGATGTTAATGTCGTCAGTAAATAAGTGGAAATCCATATATAGTGGCATGACCTAAAGATATAAAATATTGCCAGAAAGGGCAAATATAATTTATTGACGGTCAGAAGTCAAGAGGATTTTTCCTGTATGTGTAGGGGATTTTTCCTATGACTTTTTAAAACAAACCCCCTTGGTTAGCAGTTTTGATCCTTCCTAAATGTTTGTAAGCAGACTCTGTAGCTTCACGACCCCTTGGAGTGCGCATAATAAAACCTTCCTGAATTAAAAAAGGTTCATACACTTCTTCTATAGTCTCACCATTCTCACCAACGGCGGTGGCAAGGGTAGATATACCTACAGGTCCTCCTTTAAATTTATCGATAATAGTGAGTAGTATTTTGTTATCCATCTCATCTAGGCCATGTGCATCAACGTTTAGTGCTTTTAGGGCATATTTGGCAATTTTTATGTCGATGTTTCCATCACCTTTTATCTGCGCAAAGTCACGAACTCTTCTAAGTAATGCATTGGCTATTCTAGGTGTGCCTCGACTTCTGCCTGCAATTTCTATAGCGGCTTCCATAGAAATAGGTACGTGTAGAATATGAGCACTACGTTTTACAATAGTTGTGAGCAGGTCAGTTTTATAATAATGGAGTCTACTACTGATACCAAAACGAGCACGCATAGGTGCTGTTAATAATCCTGATCGGGTGGTGGCACCTACCAATGTAAAAGGCTCTAAGTTGATTTGAACAGTTCTGGCATTGGGGCCCGATTCAATCATAATATCAATCTTGTAATCTTCCATAGCAGAGTAAAGATACTCTTCAACTATGGGGCTTAAACGATGAATTTCATCTATGAACAACACATCACGTTCACCAAGATTGGTCAATAAGCCAGCGAGATCGCCAGGTTTATCTAAAACCGGACCAGATGTAACCTTAATGTTTGCATTTAATTCATTGCTCAAAATATGAGCTAAAGTGGTCTTACCTAGTCCGGGAGGTCCATGAAACAGCGTATGATCTAATGCTTCATCGCGTTGATTGGCTGCTTCAACAAATATTTTTAAATTTTCCACTACTTGATCCTGACCTGTAAAGTCATCAAAGGATAGTGGTCGTAATTTCTTTTCTAAATCTAATTCTTCATTTGAAAAATGTTCATTTGAAGGATTTAAATGCTCATTCATAGCAACAAATATAAGTTAAATGACCCTAGAAGTTTTTATCATTAAACAATATTTTATAAATTTAAAAGATGAGTCACAGACTAAAAATAGTTGTTTTTTTTCTATTGTATGTTTCAACTGCATTCTCTCAAAATTTTAATTATACAGTTGACGGAAATCTAAGAAACGAAATTAGAAAATCTACTTGGAATGAATTAAAGTCCAAAACTCCAGAACGGGCACGTGTTATTTTAAACTTCTCTTTTCTCGGGAATAATTTGTTTAACGAGTATAATAGAGTGGCCAAAACCTCTGGCTATCACCCCGAAAATTTAATAACAGCTACTACTTTTTTGAGAGTTATTTCTAATGAAATATTGGCAGAAAGAAACTATTCTAAACCCGAGATTAATCGGGTCTATAAAACTACAGAAAAGAATTTTGAGGATGCAAAATCGCTAACCGAGAATGAGTTACAAAGTATAAGTGATCAACGGATTCTTACCGCCATGTGGTTATATAGCTTAAAAGGAATGATGAAAGATGATAAAAAAACTCTCAAAAAATTAGCTAATGAATATTCGGTTATAAAAAGTGCTGTTGAATCTGAGTTGCAAGAACAAAAAAATCAAAAAGAGGTATCCTCAAAGAAGTCAAGCGATAAATCAAACACTAACAATTCTGAAATTTATGATATACGAATGAGAACTGTACATTCTTACGGTTTATCGGGTCCTTATATGGCTAATAGAGTTTATGTATTATATAAAAATGGGGATGCGTTTAAATCACCTGTATATCCGTTGGAGTCATTTGATATAGCTGCTTCAAAAAAGAAAAACTCAGGGAAGTGGGATCAATGGAAAGAGAAAAATGGTGTTATAACTCTTATTTATAAAAGTAGAGGTAAAACAAAAGAAGCTGAAATAAAAAAATGGTTTGATGTACGTTCTGTTAAAAAGAACTATAAGATTAGTGGGTTTTTTTATACCTTAGATCCTTTCGGCGGATCATCCGTAATAAATTCAAAAACATTATATCTTGATACTTCCGGTAGATTTGCTTGGAAAACCGTTTCAGGTGGAACTTTTTCCGGTAATTCAGCATATCATAAGAGTAAAGCCAGAGGCACATATACTATTTCAAATCACACGATAAACTTCATATTTGAGAATGGGAAAAAAGAGAGTTATTTCTTTGCCCTTTATCCTGATAGTGATCATCATTTAATCATTGGTAAAAGTCACTTTGTTCCTAAGAAAAAGGACTAAATTCTCACCTTAGCAGCAAGAATAAAAGCGCTGGGAAATCCATCTTTTATTTCTTCAAGAGCTCTATCGGCTTCTAAACGCGTCTTATAATTACCTACCCAAACTTTCCAGTCAGGAGAATCAAATTTTAATTCAGATTTTATTTTCGGAAAAGCAGAATTGAACTTGTCTTTAATATCATTCGAAGCCTTTTCAGAGCCATAAAACAATTGAATTTTAAAGCCATTTACATAACGCAGGTTTCTATTATATGATCGTTTTTTAGCAATCAACTGTTTGATACTCTCACTGCTTTCTACTTTTATGGTTCCTTCTGTTTGAGCTTCAGTAAAGGATATTGATACCAGAGAAAATAGTAGGGCTAATATGGAGTATTTAAAGTGTAAGTTTCTCATTTTGAATGATATTTTGGCAAATTTAAAATTTTGTTTTTAGCCTGGGTAAAAACAACCTTATTTAGAATTATTATAAATTGCATTTAACATTATTTTTAGATTTTGCATATAGTAGATAAATAGTATTTTTGCTCAATCTTTAAATAGGGCTACCTATGCCCTATTACCAAAGAAAAAACCATACCAAAATAGACAGAAATATATTCTATCATATGAAAAGTGTGCATCAACACAAGCAAATCGTAAGATTTATTTTAAGCAGTCTTGCGTTTTTTCTATTTTTTTCACTTCAACTTTCGGCACAAGATATAGACTCAGTTCAAGTAAGAACGGGTAAGAAAATTTTCAATGCCAATTGTGCTTCTTGCCACAAATTAGAAGGTAATTTAATTGGTCCTGAACTTGGTGATATAGAAGATAGAAGAACAAATGAATGGTTGAAGTTGTGGATTAAAGATAATGCTGCTTTAAGAGCAAGCGGAGATGCTGATGCCATAGCTATTTTCAATGAATACAATGGCTCTGTGATGACGGCGTTCCCTCAGTTGTCTGACGATGACATTGATGCTATTTTGGCGTATACCACACATGGTGATATTGATAAAAAAGCTGCAGCTGGAGATACTGGTGATGAGGTTGCTGAAGAAAAACCTTCAACAGCATGGATGTCATACATCGTTTTAGCAGCATTGTTATTATTAGTGCTTTGGATCTATTTTAAGAGCACTAATGAATTCTTAAAGTTGGTCTCAACAATACTGTTGTTGTTAACATTAGCCTATTTTGGTTATCAAGCTATGATGAATATTGGTGTAGATGAAGGTTACCAACCAATTCAACCCATTGCATTCTCACACAAAATACATGCTGGCGAGAATAAAGTAGACTGTCAGTATTGTCATTCATCAGCGAAACATAGTAAGCATTCTGGTATACCTTCAGTAAATGTATGTATGAATTGTCATAAGAGCATTTCAGAGGTTGCTGAAAATACCAAGGTAGTTGTAGACGGTGTTACCTTAGGAAAACCTGAGCTAGATGGTGAAATTCAAAAGATTTACGACGCCATTGGCTGGGATAAAGATAGATTACAATATATAGAAGGATACGAGCAAAAGCCCATAAAGTGGGTTCGTATTCATAACCTTCCTGATTTTGCTTATTTCAATCATTCGCAACACGTAACCGTTGGAGGGATTCAATGTCAAAAGTGCCATGGACCTGTTGAGGAAATGGATGAGATGTATCAATTCTCTCCGTTAACAATGGGTTGGTGTATTGAATGTCATAAAGAGACTGAGATTGATCTAAAAGGCAATGCGTATTATGCAAAGATTCATGAAGAACTTTCTAAGAAATATGGTGTTGAGAAAGTTACAGTAGCACAAATGGGAGGTAAAGAATGTGGTAAGTGCCACTATTAATAAACAAAGATTAAAGTGTAATTAGCTTTTATAGCTAATCCAACAATAAACAACTGAATAAGAATGGCATCAAACAAGAAATACTGGAGAAGTGTTGAGGAGCTGAACGAAAACAGCCCTGTTGTTGAAAAGCTGGAACAAAATGAATTTGTTGAGCAGGTTCCAACGGATCAGTTTCTAGGTGACAAAGAAACCCTGGCTTCTACAGAAACTTCACGAAGAGATTTCTTAAAATATGTTGGTTTTACAACAGCTGCGGCTTCATTAGCAGCTTGTGAAGGTCCAGTTATAAAATCAATTCCTTATGTAGTAAAGCCTGATGATGTAATACCCGGTGTAGCGGATTATTATGCTTCGTCTATAGCAGATGGCTACGATTTTGCGAATATATTAGTAAAAGTACGTGAAGGTCGTCCTATTAAAATTGAGCCAAATAAATTGGCAGGAGAACATGGGAGTACCAATGCCAGAGTACAAGCTTCAGTTTTAAATTTATATGATGATGCTCGCCTAAAAGGTCCAAAAGCAGGGACTGAAGCTACAGACTGGGCAACACTAGATAAAAAAGTTACAGATAAGTTAGGTACATTAAAAGCTAGTGGTGAAAAAATAGTATTCCTTACCGGAACGTTAGCGAGTCCAACTGCTCATAAATTAATTCAAGATTTTACGGCACTCTATCCTAATACAGAACATGTAGCATACGATGCTATTTCAGAATCTGGTGCGTTAGATGCGTTTGAAGCCATGTATGGTGAGCGTGCATTACCCGATTATGATTTTAGCAAAGCTGATGTGATTGTTTCTATTGGTGCTGACTTTTTAGGTGATTGGCAAGGTGGCGGATTTGAAGTAGGTTATGCTAAAGGACGCATTCCTGATGATGGAAAAATGTCTCGTCACGTTCAGTTTGAATCGAATATGACATTGACGGGTGCTAATGCAGATAAGCGTTACATTGTAAAGCCATCTGAACAAGCAGCGATTTTATTAGCCATTTATAATGCTATAGCTTCCGGTACCACGCCATCTGATGCAAATGTAGCAAAAGCAGTAGCTCAGTTAAAAGCCGCTGGAAGTAAAGGGTTGGTAGTTGTTGGAGCTAATAACAAAGATGCACAGTTGATTGCTTTGGCTATTAATAAAGCAATTCAAAGTAAAGCATTTGATACAGCATCACCGCGATATATTAGAAGTGGTAGTGATGCAAAAGTGAATCAGCTGATAAATGATATGAAAGCAGGAAAAGTGGGTGCATTGTTTACTTATAATGCAAATCCTGCTTATACCTTGGCTAATGGTGTTGAATTCACTGAAGCAATGAAAAAGGTAGGTCTTTCTGTGGCTTTTGCTATGAAAGATGATGAAACCGCTTCTGGAGCACAATTTATAGCAACTACTCCACATTATTTAGAATCTTGGGGTGATATGTCTATCAAAAAAGGTCATTACGGATTGGTGCAACCAACGATTAGACCTTTATTTAATACACGTCAATTTGAAGATACGCTCTTAAAATGGATTGGTAGCTCACAATCTTACCATGAATATTTAAAGTCAAACTGGAACGGAGCTATCCTTTCCGGACAATCTTGGAATCAAGCGCTACATGACGGGATTTTCATATCAAACGCACCAGCAGTTATAACGGAAGTACTTTCTGATACTTCAGCTGAAGAAGAAACTCCGGCGGTAAATATTGCTGCAGCAGCTTCTGCTTTGGCAAATGTTCAAGGTTCGGAATTAGAATTAACATTATATCCTAAAACTGGTCTGGGTGATGGTAGCATGGCAAATAATCCTTGGCTACAAGAATTACCCGATCCTATTACTAGAACTTCTTGGGATAACTACATAACAATTTCAAGAGCTGATGCTGAAAAGTTTGGTCTTGAAAACTGGACAGTTTCAAACGGTGCCTTAGATGGTAGCTTAGTAAATGTAACTGTAAATGGTGTAACTGTTGAAAACGTTCCAGCTTATATTCAACCAGGTCAAGCAGTAGGTTCTATTGGTTTAGCATTAGGTTATGGTAGAACGCATGGTGTAAATGACAATATGAAGATTGGTGTAAATGCTTATCCTTTATATCAAAACTTTAATACCAAGCAACCTGTTACTATTGAAAAAGTTGGTGGTAGACATGAGTTTGCTTGTATTCAGTTACAGCATACGCTAATGGGTAGAGATGAGATCATTAGAGAAACAACGCTAGCTGATTTCATTAACAAGTCAAAAGATGATTGGAACCCTAAGCCACATGTTCAGCTAGATCATCAAAGTGTTGATTTAGAACGTGTAGATCTTTGGGAAAATTTTGATGATACTATTGGTCCTAAGTTTAACTTATCAATTGACTTAGCGGGATGTACAGGTTGTGGTGCTTGTGTAATTGCCTGTCATGCAGAGAACAATGTACCTGTAGTTGGTAAAGAAGAAATGCGTAAGAGTAGAGATATGCACTGGCTGCGTATTGATAGATACTATAGTTCAGACATGACCAATGAGCGTGGTAAGGAAGAAGGTATTTTTGGTACTGGAGAGTTCTTTAACGCACAAACACATCCTTCTGATGATCCTGAGGTAACATTCCAACCAGTAATGTGTCAACATTGTAATCATGCGCCGTGTGAAACGGTATGTCCTGTAGCAGCAACATCGCATGGTCACCAAGGTCAAAATCAGATGGCTTATAATAGATGTGTAGGTACACGTTATTGTGCAAATAACTGTCCTTATAAAGTACGTAGATTTAACTGGTTTAAGTACTTTAATAATGATGAGTTTGATTACAATATGAACAATGAGTTAGGTAGAATGGTATTAAACCCAGATGTGGTGGTACGTTCTCGTGGTGTCATGGAAAAATGTTCTATGTGTATTCAAATGACGCAAGCTACTATTTTAAAAGCCAAACGTGAAGGAAGACCTGTTGAAACCAATGAGTTTGAGGTAGCATGTGCAAATGCTTGTAGCTCTGGAGCTATGGTTTTTGGAGACATCAATAATAAAGAAAGTGAAGTTTCGCATCTAAAAGAAAATAAGAGAACATTCCATTTATTGGATTTTGTTGGTACACAACCAAATGTTTTCTATCAGTTAGATGTTAGAAACACAAACGAAGATATTACGGTATAATAATTAAGAATTAGATACAATTATGGGTCATTACGAAGCGCCTATTAGAGAAGCGATCATTACAGGTGATAAAAGTTATCACGATATTACTGTTGATGTAGCTAGACCTATAGAAGGTAAAGCCAACAAATCATGGTGGATAGCCTTCATTATTGCATTGGTAGCCATGCTTTGGGGCGTGGGCGCTATTGCATATACTATAGGAACGGGTATTGGTGTTTGGGGATTGAATAACAGAATTAACTGGGCTTGGGATATTACCAACTTTGTATGGTGGGTAGGTATCGGTCATGCCGGAACGCTGATCTCAGCAGTACTTTTATTATTCCGTCAAAAATGGAGAATGGGTATCAATCGTTCTGCAGAAGCTATGACCATCTTTGCTGTTGTTCAGGCAGGATTATTCCCTTTAATTCACATGGGGCGTATCTGGGATGGTTTTTATGTATTGCCAATTCCAAATCAATTAGGAGCGCTTTGGGTGAACTTTAACTCACCATTATTATGGGATGTGTTCGCCATCTCTACCTATTTAACAGTATCGTTGGTATTCTGGTGGACAGGTTTACTACCTGATTTTGCTATGATTCGTGATAGAGCTACAAAACCTTTTCAAAAGAAAATATATAGTCTGTTAAGTTTTGGATGGAGTGGTAGAGCAAAAGACTGGCAGCGTTTTGAAGAGGTGTCATTGGTACTTGCTGGTTTAGCAACACCATTAGTACTTTCTGTACACACTATTGTATCCTTTGACTTTGCCACTTCGGTAATACCAGGATGGCACAGTACAGTATATCCACCTTATTTTGTTGCCGGTGCAGTATTCTCAGGATTCGCAATGGTACAAACTCTATTATTAATAATGCGTAAGGTATGTAATCTTGAGTACTATATTACCAAGGTACATATTGAGAACATGAACAAGGTAATCTTGGTAACAGGCGGTATTGTTACAGTGGCTTATCTATCAGAATTCTTTGTAGGATGGTATACAGGTAGTAGCTATGAAGACTTTGTATACTTATCTGTGGGTGCTGCAACCGGGCCATACTGGTGGGCATTCTGGTCGTTGATTATCTGTAATTCGGTAATTCCTCAGTTATTCTGGTTCAAAAAGATTAGAACCAACTATATATGGACGTTCATCATTTCTATATTTATTAATATAGGTATGTGGTTTGAGCGTTTTGATATTATTGTAATTAACTTGAGCAGAGGCCACTTACCATCATCATGGACGATGTTCTCACCTACATTTGTTGACATTGCCATTTTCATAGGTACCTTAGGATTTTTCTTTGTACTGTTCCTTTTATATGCAAGAACATTCCCGGTAATTGCTCAAGCGGAGGTAAAATCTATTTTGAAGTCTACGGGCGATAATTATAAGGAAGCAAGAGAAACAAACCAACCAGTAGTTTTTGCTAACGGATTTGTTGCACCTTCAGCTCCAAAAGTAGAAGTTCAGGATACAATTTCTGAAGTTGAAGAAATTAAAGAAGAGGTAGCAGAACTTACTGAAGAACAAAAAGTAGCAAATACAAGTTCACTGTTAAGTGCATTAGGAGCTTTTGATCCTAATACGCAACAGGCAGATGATCTTAAAGAAATAAAAGGTGTCGGTCCAAAAATGGAAGAAACCTTAAATAAGATTGGTATTTACACCTTTGATCAGGTGAGTAAGATGACTAAAACAGAATATGACCTATTAGATTCTATTACGGGTTCATTCCCCGGAAGGGCAGAGCGTGATGATTGGGCAGGTCAGGCTAACAATTTGAAATCATAAGTATGAGTTCTAAAGTTATACATGCAATGTACAATGATGACGATGTGCTTTTGAAAGCCGTCAAAGAAGTGAAGGCTGCACATCATCATATAGAAGAGATTTATACACCATTTCCGGTACACGGCCTAGATAAAGCTATGGGCTTAGCGCCTACCAGAATGGGTATTACAGCGTTTTTATTTGGTCTAACAGGATTGGCATTTGCTACTTGGTTTTTGACGTATATTATGATTCAAGATTGGCCACAGAATATTGGTGGTAAACCAAGTTTCGCATTTTATATGAATATGCCGGCGTTTGTACCTGTATTGTTTGAAATGACAGTATTTTTTGCGGCACATTTAATGGTGATCACTTTTTATTTAAGAAGTAAAATATGGCCATTTAGAAAAGCTGAAAATCCAGACCCTAGAACAACAGACGATCATTTTTTAATGGAAGTAGCCGTTGATGGAAATACTGATGAATTAGCTTCATTGTTAAAAAGTACAGGCGCTATAGAAATTAATGTAAAAGAAAAGCACTAAAGAACGTATGAAGAGTTTTATAAAAATAGGTAGGTTACTATTGCTGATTGTAGTAATTTCTTCATGCTACAATAAGAAAGAACGACAGGTTCAATATATGGCAGATACTGATATGTATACGCCTGTAGGCTATGAAACTTATGGAGAGTACAGCGTATTTAAAGATAGTATGGAGGCGCAAAAACCAGTAGCTGGTACTATAATGAGAGGTGGAACGATTGCTTATGAGTATGATGATTCGCAAGCAGGTTATGAAGCAGCTAGAGATTCATTAAAATCACCATTAAGGATGAACGGTACTTTAGATTCTATAGCTAAAGTTTCTGATGCTGATCTTGATAGAGGGAAATACTTATATGATATTTATTGTGCCACATGCCATGGAACAAAAGGTGATGGTCAAGGACCATTAGTACAAAATGAGAAGTTTTTAGGGATTCCTAACTATAAAGATAGAGCCATTACTGAAGGAAGTATTTATCATGTAATTATGTATGGTAGAAATTTAATGGGATCGCATTCTTCGCAGCTAAATGCAAAAGAGCGTTGGCAAGTAACGCATTATGTAGAGAAGCTTAGAAATGATTTATTAAAATAAGGTTTACACGGAATATTTTAGATATGTATACATTTTCAAGTAGATTAAAAACCGCCGCTTTTGTATTGATGATTATTGGTGCATTGGGTATTGGGTATGGTTTTTTCACTGCACCAAAAACAACAGAACAGGTTAAAGAAATGCTACACCAAAATGATGGTCATGGAGGTGGGCACGCGGCAGTAGAATCACATGTTGAAGGTGATGTTTTGGCCTTAAATTCTGAACATTCCGCTAAAGAAACTGTTGAGAATCATGAGCAAGATGCACACGATGTTGTAGAACAGTTAGAAGCTCCTCTTAAAGAGGGAGCTCAAGACCATGGTGAAGAATCTCATGAAAATAAAGAAAAAGAAGCTGCACATGTAGGTGATAAACAAGAAATGTCAGAAGCTGCGAAGGCAGGTATGATGAATGCACATAATGATGATGGTCATGGAGGCGATGCTCACGGTGTTTCTGAAGAAGAGCATTTAGAGCATGCTTTAATGCAAGCGCAAAACAGACCTTGGACTGCTATTTATGTAGCTATGTTATTTTTCTTACTGGCTAGTGTATGTGCTTTTGTATATTATTGTATTCAAAGAGCAGCTACTGCTGGCTGGTCTCCAGTATTATTCAGAGTAATGGAAGCCGTTTCAGCGTATATCGTTCCAGGTTCAATTATTGTATTGATATTTTTATTTGCCTCTTCTTTAGGTCATGCAAATCACATGTTTGCATGGATGTATACAAGTATTGATCCATCGGCAGAGAACTATGACTATGCTATGGAAGTTAAAGATTGGTGGTTGAATATTCCTGGTTGGTTAATAAGATCAGTTATTTATGTGTTGATTTGGATAGGCTTTAGGCATTTTATTATTAAAAATTCTAGAGCCCAAGACGAAGCATCTGATCTAAAACCATATAAAAGAAACTTTACACTTTCTGTGGTATTCTTAGTGGTGTTTTTAACAACAGAATTATTTATGGCCTTTGACTGGTTAATGTCTATTGATCATCACTGGTTTAGTCAGTTATACCCATTTTATGTATTTGCAAGTATGTTTGTATCAGGTATAACAATCATTGCATTTGTAACCATTTATTTAAGAGCAAAAGGATTTTTACCACAGGTAAATGATAGTCATATTCATGACTTAGCAAAATATATGTTTGCATTCAGTATTTTCTGGACCTACTTATGGTTTGCCCAATTTATGCTACAATGGTATGCAAATATCCCTGAAGAGGCTACATATTTTAGACCTAGATTAATAGGTGCATATCAGCCACTATTTATAGGAATGATTATTATGAATTTTGCTTTCCCAATATTGGTATTAATGAATAGTGATTATAAGAGAGTACCTTGGTTTGTAGTATTAGCAGGTCTTGTAATCTTAGCAGGTCACTATTTAGATCTGTTTATTATGGTTGCACCTGGTACTGTAGGTAGTAATTGGCATTTTGGTATTCCTGAGATCAGTGCATTATTGTTCTTTTTAGGATTGTTCATTTTTGTGGTATTTAATGCATTAACAAAAGCACCATTGCATCCTAAAGGAAACCCATTAATGAAGGAAAGTGAAATATTTCATTACTAAATAAAATATATCAAGAAGTATAACAAATGAAGGCATTATTTTATATCGTAATTTTTGTAGTATTAATGGTTGCCTGTTGGCAATTTGTAAAACTGTTAGGTTTAACAAAACCAGATAATACCACTGCTACGCCTAAAGAAAATAATATTAACGGATGGTTGATGTTAGGTTTAATGGGCTTTATTTATGGATTGATGTTGTGGAGCATGTATGGCGCAAAAGATGTATTGTTGCCTCAACTATCGGCTTCAGAAGAAGGCTACCATATTGATATATTGTTTAAAGTGTCAATGACGCTAATCTTAGTTGTACAATTCATTTTACAGTTCTTGATTTTTTACTTTACTTTTAAGTATAGAGGGCTTGAAGGTAGAAAAGCATTATTCTTTGCAGATAGTCATAAATTAGAGTTATGGTGGACAATTACACCAGCTGTTGTACTTGCAGGATTGATCATATATGGTTTATGGACCTGGAATAAGGTAATGGATTTTGCTGATGTTGAAGACCCGTTAATTATTGAACTGTATGCAAAACAATTTCAATGGGAAGCACGTTATGCAGGAAAAGATAAGGTATTAGGCTCTGCTAGTGTACGATTGATTGAAGGAACAAATACCATGGGGGTAGATATGACAGATAAAAATGCTGCTGATGATATTCCATTGGTAGCTGATCCTACTTCTTTTGTAAAAGAACTGCATTTACCAAAAGGTAGGCCTGTAATTTTTAAATTACGTTCTCAGGATGTATTGCACTCTGCTTATATGCCACATTTTAGAGCGCAAATGAATTGTGTGCCTGGTATGGTTACACAAATAAAGTATACACCTTCGGTAACTACCGAAGAGATGCGTCAATATCCAGATACAAAATCGAAATTCGAAAAAATTAATGAGCTAAGAAAGGCAGAAGGAAAAGAAGAAGTAGAGTTTGATTATTTATTATTGTGTAATAAGATATGTGGAGCTTCTCACTATAACATGCAGTTGAAAATTGTAGTAGAAGAGGAAGCTGATTTTAACAAATGGATTGCCGGTCAAAAAACCTTGGCAGAAAGTTTATAATTGATAGAATAAAAAGAAAGAAATAAAGATATGTCAGATCACCATCATCATAAAGAAACGTTTGTAACGAAATATATCTTTAGTCAAGATCATAAAATGATCGCCAAGCAATATCTAATTACGGGTATGATCATGGGTGTTATAGGTATTTTCATGTCCATGTTGTTCCGTTTGCAATTGGCGTATCCAGAAGAGCCATTTACAATAATTGAAGCCTTTTTAGGTAAAGGTGGCGAAGGAGGTATTATGTCTCCTGACATGTATCTAGCTTTGGTAACCATTCACGGTACTATCATGGTATTCTTTGTACTAACGGCCGGATTGAGTGGTACCTTTAGTAACTTATTAATTCCTTTGCAGATTGGTGCACGCGATATGGCATCGGGCTTCTTGAATATGTTATCCTATTGGATGTTTTTCATCTCTAGTGTAGTAATGGTAGTATCACTATTTGTGCATACAGGTCCTGCTTCAGCAGGATGGACAATCTACCCACCATTGAGTGCTTTACCGCAAGCAATGCCTGGTTCAGGTATGGGTATGACCTTATGGTTAGTATCTATGGCCATCTTTATAGCATCTTCTTTATTAGGTTCACTGAATTACATTGTAACGGTATTGAACTTACGTACCAAGGGGATGAAAATGACACGTTTGCCATTAACAATTTGGGCATTCTTCATTACAGCAGTTATTGGTGTAATCTCATTCCCGGTATTATTATCGGCAGCCTTATTATTGATCTTCGATAGAAGTTTTGGAACCTCATTCTATTTATCGGATATTTTCATTGCAGGAGAGGTATTACATTACAAAGGAGGCTCGCCTATTTTATTTGAACACTTATTCTGGTTTTTAGGCCATCCTGAGGTATATATTATCTTATTACCTGCTCTTGGACTCACGTCAGAGGTGATTGCAACCAACGCACGAAAACCCATTTTTGGTTACAGAGCCATGATTGCATCTATTATTGCTATTGCATTCTTATCAACGATTGTATGGGGTCACCATATGTTCGTTACGGGTATGAATCCATTCTTAGGTTCGGTATTTACATTTACTACCTTACTGATTGCAATCCCATCAGCAGTAAAAGCATTTAACTATATAACCACGCTCTGGAAAGGTAATCTACAGCTGAATCCGGCTATGATGTTTTCCATTGGGTTGGTATCAACATTTATTACAGGTGGTTTAACAGGGTTAATTCTTGGTGATAGCGCACTGGATATTAATGTACATGACACCATGTTTGTAGTAGCACACTTCCATTTGGTAATGGGTGTATCTGCTATCTTTGGCATGTTTGCTGGGGTTTACCACTGGTTCCCTAAGATGTATAAACGAATGATGAACAAAGATTTAGGATATATGCATTTTTGGCTAACGGCTATCTCGGCATATGGGGTATTTTTCCCAATGCACTTTACAGGATTAGCTGGTTTACCACGTAGATATTATAACAATACAGCATTCCCAATCTTTGATGACTTATTACATATCAATCAGGTAATTACAGTATTCGCGATTATTGGAGGTCTTGCTCAAATTATTTTCTTGGCTAATTTCTTTATTAGTATGTATAGAGGGCCAAAAGCACCTCAGAACCCGTGGAATTCTAATACGTTGGAATGGACTGCGCCAATAGAGCATATACATGGTAACTGGCATGGAGAGATTCCTCATGTACACCGTTGGGCTTATGACTATAGTAAGACTGATGAGAATGGCGAACTATGGGGTGGTCAAGACTTTACACCGCAAAATGTTCCTATACGTGAAGGCGAAGAAGTCTTCTAAAAAAAGAATAACGATAAAAGTATAAAAGCAGCCTCATTTTTTGAGGCTGCTTTTTGTTTAACTATCTTTAGATTTTCAAATCTTCCTTAATGAAATCGCTTAAGAAAATCTTACTAATAGTTTTAGCATTACTTGTGTTGTTTGTCATTTTCGGCTTCTTTTTTACCCGTAATTTAAAGCCTGTTTATGAAGGTACACTTTCACTAAATGGGCTTAAGAATGAAGTAGAAGTTTACTTTGATGATTATGGTATTCCACATATATATGCGCAAAACGAATTAGATGCAAGAAGAGCATTGGGCTATGTACATGCGCAGGATAGATTGTGGCAAATGGAACTTGTTCGTAGAATTGCAGCAGGAAGATTGTCAGAATTATTTGGTGAAAAGTTGGTGCGTAATGATAAATTCTTTTCAAGTTTAGGCATAGAAGAAGCTGCTGAAGAAACCATAAAAAATCTTGATACTAATAGTCATGCATACAAACTGGCAATAGCCTATTTAGATGGGATCAATCAGTTTATTAAAGAAGGTCCAACGCCTATTGAATTCTATCTGGTAGGCTTAGAAAAAGAAGAGTATACGCTAAAAGATGTCTATAATGTTATAGGTTATATGGGTTTTAGTTTTGCTATTGCTCATAAAACGGAACCCGTCCTAACCGAGATTAAAGAAAAATTAGGGGCTGAGTATTTAAAAGAACTAGAAGTTTATATTGATAGCACCACGACATTAATCAAAAATGAAAAAAACACTGTTTTTGAAAGCCGCTTAGCACAAGCCGTTAATACTATTTATGAAACATTACCGGTACCTCCTTTTATTGGGAGTAATAGTTGGGTAATAGGCCCAGAAAAAACAAAAAATGGTAAGGTAATCTTTGCCAATGATCCCCATATAGCGTTTGCGCAACCTGCAGTGTGGTATCAATCACATATAGTAACACCAAACTATGAATTGTATGGTTATAATTTGGCCTTAACACCGTTTCCTTTATTAGGCCATAATAGAAACTATGCCTATGGATTGACCATGTTTGCCAATGATGACCTTGATTTCTATTTTGAAGAGAATAATCCTAATAATAAGAATCAATATTTAACACCAGAAGGTCCCAAAGATTATCAAATACTAAAAAAGAATATCAAGGTAAAAGATGGTGAAACCATTTCTTATGATCTACGATTAAGTGATCATGGTCCTATTGTAAATGATGTTATTGAGCAGATCAATGATGATAGACCTATTGCAATGGATTGGGTATACACCAATTTTGAAAATAAAATGCTGGATGTCTCCTATCAAATGTCACATGCAAAATCGTTGAAAGAATTTAGAGAAGCGGCTAGAATGATCCATGCTCCGGGCTTGAATGTTATGTATGGTGATGCAGAAAATAATATTGCTTGGTTTGCTTCAGGCAAGCTGCATAAGTTCAAAAATGGAGTAAACTCTAAATTGATCTTAAAGGGCAATAGTAATGATGATGAAAAAGAACTGTTAGATTTTAATGAAAATCCGCAAGCAATTAACCCATCTTGGCATTATGTATATTCTGCCAATAACCAACCAGATTCTATTGCCGGAATAGTATACCCTGGTTATTACCAGCCAGAAGATAGAGCTAAACGTATTGTGAATCTATTAGAAGCCAAAAATGATTTCACTAAAGAAGACATCATGGTTATGATTAATGATGTTACTAGCTCAATGACACCTACTATGATAGAACGCGCATTTAAAGATGTTAATGAATCAGTTTTTACAGAAAAAGAGCAAAAGGCCCTCCAAGTATTAAAAGCTTGGGATGGTAATTATGATTTAGAAAGTGTAGCGCCCACTATTTACAATCGGTTTATCTATGAATGGTTAGAGAATACCTATAAAGATGAAATGGGTGAGACCTTTTATACTTTTTTAAATACTTCGCAACAAAAGAAAGTAGCGGCAAACCAAATGGCAAGAGATACATCGGTGTGGTGGGATGATATCACTACTGAAAATAAAAAAGAAACAAAAGAAGATATTGTTGTTAGTTCTTTAAAAGAGGCGATTACATTTTTAGAAAACCAATTAGGAGATGATAGCAATTCCTGGACATGGAATAGGGTACATACGATAGAACATCCTCATCCTATGGGGCGCGTGAAGTCATTACGTGGCTACTTTAATGTAGGCCCTTTTGAAATCAACGGAGGTAAAGAAGTCATTAATAATCTTGCATTTAAACTAGATAGTACTGGCTACTATAAAGTGAATTCAGGTCCATCAACACGTCGTGTGATTGACTTTTCTGATGTTGAAAATAGCATGAGTATTTCCCCAACCGGGCAATCAGGAAATCCGTTTAGTAATCATTATAAGGATCAAGCGCAAAAATATGTAGATGGCGAGTTCGTACCCATGCTATTGAATAAAGAAGTAATTCAACAGAGCAAACAAAAACTGGTATTAAAACCAACTAATTAATCAAAGAACTATGAACCTAAAAAGTATATTCTATCTATCATTTCTGTGCTGTATTTCAATGCTGCTTTCTTGTCAGGAAAAAGAATCGAAACGAATTTTAAATTTTCCTAAAACTGATTTAACTGAAGTAGCCATTATTCCAAAGCCATTAAACGTTGAAGCTACAAATTCCGGATTTCCACTGGACAGTTTGACAGCCATTTATGCACAAGAAGATTTTAAAAAAATAGCGTCATTTTTAAAAGAAAAAATACAATTAAAAACAGGATTGGATTTAAGCATAAATCCAGAAAGAAATAAAAGCATAGAAAACGGAATTTATCTTGAAAAAACTACTGATAGCTTATTAAATGTCAATGAGTCGTATAGATTAAGAGTAACACGAGACTCTGTCGTTCTAAGTTCGCAGACCGCTGAAGGCGCTTTTAGGGGCATACAGACAATCAGGCAATTGATTCCTGAACAAACTAATGATACACTTGCTTCAAATCCAATTTGGGTACTCCCAACAGGAATGATTACAGATAAGCCCACTTTTGAATACAGAGGTACCATGTTAGATGTGGCACGTCATTTCTTTACTGTTGAAGATGTGAAAAAGTATATAGACCTTCTGGCTTATTATAAATACAATGTACTTCATTTACATTTAAGTGATGATCAAGGCTGGCGTATTGAGATCAAATCATGGCCAAAGCTCACTGAAATTGGAGGGCGAACTGCTGTAGGCGGAGGTAAAGGAGGTTTTTATACCCAAGAAGACTATAAGGAAATTGTTGCCTATGCTACCAAACATCATATTACAATTGTACCCGAAATTGACATGCCGGGGCATACAAGCGCAGCTTCAGCATCCTATCCTATATTGAACGGAAATGGAAGAAAAGCACAAATCTATACAGGTATGCGTGTGGGCTTTAGCACGTTTGATACCCGCAAAGACACTGTATACAAATTTATTGATGATGTAGTTAGAGAAATTTCTGAGATGACACCTGGTCCTTATTTTCATATTGGTGGTGATGAGAGTGAAGCCACAAAAAAGAATGATTATATCTACTTTGTAGAACGCGTAGAGAAGATCGTTCAAAAACACAATAAGCAACTCATAGGTTGGGATGAAATTGGGCAGGCAAACTTAAGCCCCAATAGTATCTCTCAATTTTGGCGTCATACTGATTTTGCAAATAATGCGATTCAAAAGAATATGAAGATCATTATGTCACCAGCCAAGTATACCTATTTAGATATGAAATACGACTCACTTTCAAAATATGGTTTACGATGGGCAGGTTATATACCTGTTGATAAGGCCTATCAATGGAACCCTGAAGATTATGAAGGGATTTCTAAAGAGCATATATTGGGTATAGAAGCACCTTTATGGTCAGAAACCATTACCAATATATCAGAGTTAGAATACTTGGCTTTTCCAAGAGCGATAGGCTATGCTGAATTGGGTTGGACACCCAAAGAAAATCGTAATTGGGAAGATTATAAAAAACGTTTAGCGATTCAAGCTCCATTTTTAGAACGAATGAATGTAAAATATTACCCTTCATCACTAATAGATTGGAAAAAAGATTTTGAAATGAAAACATTAAAGAAATAGATTAATCTAAATTTAGCATAATGACAAAAAAAATTGGACTTAAAGAAGCTATATCCATTGGTATTGGCGGTATGGTTGGCGGAGGAATCTTTGCCGTATTAGGTTTAGCAGTAGCTTTAGCCAAAGGTGGAACTCCCATATCGTTTTTAATTGCAGGGTTAATTGCATTAATTACGTCATATAGTTATGTAAAACTATCATTGGCGTATCCAGACAGAGGAGGTACTGTAAAGTTTATGAATAAAGGTTTTGGCATTGGTGTGTTTAGTGGAGGTATAAACAATTTACTTTGGGTTAGTTATATAATTATGTTGGCACTTTATGCATCTGCTTTTGGGTCGTATGCACCAAACTTGTTTGCACTAACAAGTGATAAACTAGTCGATACACATATTTACGCAAGTACTATAGTAATTTTAGCAACTATTATTAATTATTACAGCATTGCTGTTGTTGGAAAAATAGAATCGTATGCCGTAATTGTAAAATTATTAATTCTATTAGCCTTTGTGGTTATTGGTCTATATGGGTTAAAAAGTAGTACAAACCTTAGTCAATTATCACCAGATCATTGGGAAGTGCCATTTAAACTCATAACTGCAGGTATGGTAATCTTTGTAGCATATGAGGGTTTTGAATTGATTGCGAATGCCGCACCAGATATTGAAAATCCTAAAAAAAATATACCACGGGCATATTATTGGTCGGTTGTTTTTGTGATTCTTCTTTACATTATTATTGCTATTATTACTGTAGGGTCGCTAACCTTTAAGGAAGCCGCAACAGCG
This sequence comes from Maritimimonas sp. 2405UD52-3, assembly GCF_056591715.1. Taxonomy (NCBI): domain Bacteria; kingdom Pseudomonadati; phylum Bacteroidota; class Flavobacteriia; order Flavobacteriales; family Flavobacteriaceae; genus Maritimimonas; species Maritimimonas sp. 2405UD52-3. Next base: position 593,596 of record NZ_JBWQOL010000002.1, on the reverse strand, counting down.
CAAGATTATGTGCTCGCAGAAGCTGCTAGACCCATGTTAGGTAAAGTAGGGTTTACCATTATAACTATAGCTGCTTTAATCTCTACATTTTCAGCAATTAATGCATCGCTATTGGGCGGCAGTCGTGTGAATTATGAAATAGCTGAAGACGATGAATTACCAGATCATTTTACTAAAAAATTATGGGGACAACCAATAGGTTTATTCATTACTGCCATTGGAACTTTGGTTTTGGTAAATACACTTAAACTAGAAAGTATTTCTACTGCGGGAAGTGTTGGGTTTTTGCTCATTTTCTCTATTGTAAACTACGTTGGGTTTAAAAAAGCTAATGATATAGGCGGTAATAAAGTCATTCCTTTAGTGGGTGCAGTAGCCTGTTTTTTGGCAATGATAGCACTGCTAATACAGCATTATTCAACGAGTAAAACAGATGTTTTTATAGCGATTGGTATTATTGTAGTTTGTTTTATAATGGAATATATTTACAAAAATACAGAACGAAAGAAAATATCGTAATTTATGAATGATATTAAAAAAATAGACCAATTACTGGGTAAATGGGGAGATTCAATGGTTGGTTATCTACCTAAATTGCTTTTGGCAATACTCATAATCATTGCTTTTTATTTTATAGCTAAAGTTTTTAAGGGTTTAGCATTGCGGTTTTATTCTAAGGTATTTAAAAAGCGAACTAATGCTGCTAAACTCATTTCTGTAGTTATTTATTTTTTCTTTCTGCTTTCAGGTGTGTTTTTAGCCTTAGAAGTTTTGGGATTAGAAAGTGTTTTAACCAAGTTACTGGCAGGAGCGGGGATCGTTGGTATAGTTGCTGGTTTTGCCTTTAAGGACATTGCCTCCAACGCTTTTGCTGGACTTTTACTAAATATACAGCGCCCATTTAAAGAAGGTGATTGGGTTGATATTGATGGAACTTTTGGAACTATAAAAGAGATTAGTGGAATTACTACATCTATAAAAACCATTTCAGGTCAGGAAGTATTTGTGCCCAATCAGCTAATTTATAATAATACCTTTACCAACTTTTCAACTTTTGGAAAACGTCGTGTTATTTTTAAAAGTGGTGTATCTTATGGTGATGATTTAGATTTAGTAAAACGAGCAGCATTAGAAGAAGTTGATACTATCGATGGTTTATTGAAAAATGAAGTTATCGATTTCTATTTTACTGAAATTGGCAGCTATTCGTATAATTTTGAACTTCGATTCTGGATTAAATTCACGCACCAAAAAGATTACTTAAGTGCAATGAATGATATCGTGATGCGTATTAAAAAACGATTTGAAAAAGAAGACATTTCATTAGCATATGCCGTTACTACTTTAGATTTTGGAGGAAAAGGTGGTGTTAATATTTTTGACAAGCCCATAATGACCAAGAATAAACCTTAGCTTAATATGAACAATCAAGCCATAAAAACTATTCTGTTAGAATCGCTGAAAGCAGCGGAAAAGACTGTAGAAGCCGATCTCAAAAATGATGAAGAAACCAAAAAAACAGTACAATATTTACTACACTTCTTTAAGTTTTTGGGAATTGATGCCATTGAAAAACTAGCACAAGAAGGTAAAAACTATGTACAGCACCAAGTACAACATAGTATAGAAACATCCACAAAAGTATTAGCAAAATTAGTTTCTTCTTTAATGACCTTGATCATTACTTTTTTGGCAATAAGTGTTGGTTTAATCTTTGGCGCTGTTGCTTTATCACTATGGCTGGGAAGCTATTTTAATAATGCTGCATTGGGTTTTCTAATTGCAGGAGCTTTATGGATCGTTTTGGCCCTTACCCTCACCAAGTTATTCTTCAATAAAAAGAAATTAGCTAATGTAATCTCCAAAAAGATAGATATTCTTCACCTTAAATAATTCTAGTTTAAATTTTAATACTTTTTTAAGAACCGCTTAACAGAACTTTAAGTAGTTAGGAGTGAGTTTGGTATTCTGTTTGTTTCTTACTGCAAGAAATAATTTTTAAAACTGTTTTATATTATGAAGAAAGTTTTGTTACTATTGGCAATAGTATTTATTGCTACTTCGTGCAATGCTCAAGTTAAAGACAATAAAGAAGAAAGCGACACAAAAAAAGAACTGGCAGAAAGTGTAAAGCCTAAAGGAAATTGGAAAGTAAATAAAGAACTCGATGAGAACGGAAATATTATCCGTTACGATTCTATCTACTCGTATTCTTCAGATAATGATTCTATAAATTTTGGACCTGGGAATGTAATAAAAAGGTATCAAAAAATAATTTCAGAACACTTTCCTGAATTTGAAGGAGGATTTGATAATAATGTTGAGCAAGGTAAGAATAAATCGAAGCAACCAGATTATTTTTTTGGTGATGATTTTATGAATGAAGAAATCTTAAAACAATTTCCTGAGATGAAAGAGATGATGATGAGAATGAAGAAAATTCAGCAACAAATGATGCATGATTTTGATAGTAAAGCATTTTTACAACCCAAAGATGAAAATGCTAAAGAATTAGAAGAACTGAAAAAAGGCAAATGATTTTTTGAGGGTTGATTAGTTAATTTGGTTAATTGGAAACTGTAAAGCATTTGCTTTGCGGTTTTTATTTAATCTTTTAGTTTGACATCATAATATATGGAGTTAATATTTAATTTGTTAAAATTTTTATAATTATATAAATATTTGAGATTTATTGTCTGTTTTGGCATATCATTTGAATTTTTCATTGCATAAAGTATAATTTAAAAAATGTAATTATGAAAACATATAAAATTAAACGAATAGCAATCATGTTGATGATTCTCTTTTTATTTGGAGGAGTATCAACGGTAAGTGCTCAGCACAAGAAAACAAGTGTTTCAAGTAATATTTCTTACAGGGTAATTTCAGGTCCGGCTTCAATAATTGAAGGGGAAAGTAATTCAATTATTAGTGAAGTTGAGATAGATGATGAAACGGGTGAAATTAAAAAATTAAATTTTGACGTGCCGACAAATACTTTTAATGGTTTTAATTCTGATTATTTGGCATGGATCAACGGATTTGCAAACCAAAATTTAAAATTTGTTAGCAAATCAGTTAAAAAAGTAAATGACAATACCTATGTGGTGAATGGTGATTTACATTTTAGAAGAACAAGTGAACCTATTGAATTTAGATTAAGGAGAAAACCTTCATCAAATCAATTAATTTTAAAAGGAAGTTTTAGGCTAAGACCACGAGATCATTTTATTGGACACTTGCCTTCTAGACGATTAGTTTCAACATGGATTCCATTTAATCTCACATTGGCTTTTGATGATCTAGTTTCATAATAAAAAAGGTGATCTCGAAGTCTCGGGATCACCTTTTCTTTTAAATTTAAATTGAAAAATTACTTCAGATCAAACCGATCAGCATTCATCACCTTTACCCAAGTTGCTACAAAATCATTTACAAATTTTTCTTGTCCGTCATTGGCACCATATACTTCAGCTACACCTCTTAGTTCTGTATTTGAACCAAAGATAAGATCAGCACGGGTAGCAGAGAATTTCATAGCACCGGTTCTACGATCACGCCCTATAAATTCTTTATCTTCAGGTGATGCAGCTTTCCAGGTAATGGCAAAATCTAATAGGTTAGTAAAAAAATCATTAGTTAAATGCCCTACATTCTCCGTAAAGACACCATGATTTGATCCATCATAATTAGCACCTAATACACGCAAACCACCTACTAAGACAGTCATTTCTGGTATAGAAAGCGACATTAAATTCGCACGATCTACCAATAGGTCTTCAGCAGCTACATTTAAATCAGATTTTATGTAATTTCTAAATCCATCTGCCAACGGTTCTAAATAACTAAAAGATTCTAAATCTGTTTGTTCTTGAGAAGCATCCCCACGACCTTGAGTGAAAGGTACAGTAACATCATGTCCGGCATTTCTGGCAGCTTCCTCAATGGCGGAAGAACCTGCTAAAACAATAAGATCTGCCATAGAAATGGTACCATTAAAGTCTCTCTGTATGGCTTCCAATATATCTAATACTTTATTCAATTCACTAGGGTTATTCACTTCCCAGCTGCGTTGCGGTTCTAAACGTAAACGTGCACCATTGGCACCGCCACGTTTATCTGAATCTCTATACGTAGAAGCAGAAGCCCAAGCTGTAGTAACTAATTGAGAAATAGATAACTCAGAAGCCAACACCATTTTCTTCAATAATGAAATGTCATCATCACTTAACGTATAATCAACTTTTGGAATTGGGTCTTGCCATAATAATTCTTCTTTTGGTACTTCAGGACCTAAATAACGATCTATTGGTCCCATATCTCTATGTGTCAATTTATACCATGCACGTGCAAAAGCATCTTCAAAGGCAGCATGATCTTTATGAAAACGTTGAGAGATTTCTAAGTACTTAGGATCTGTTTTTAAGGCAATGTCTGCAGTAGACATCATCAAGGCCTGTTTTCCATTAGGGTCACCAGCCTTCGGTGCCATACGCGCATTTAAAGCAGCTGTAGGTGTCCATTGATGTGCACCTGCAGGACTCTTCGTTAATTCCCAATCATAATTTAACAACACATCAAAATATTCATCATCCCACTGCGTTGGGTTGGGTGTCCATGGGCCTTCTAAACCACTGGTAATGGCATCGTCTAATACACCAGAATTGAAGGTGTTTTTCCATCCTGTACTCATTTCTTGTATGCTAGCACCATGCGGTTCAGGGCCAACATATTTATCAGGGTCAGCAGCACCATGTGCTTTTCCAAATGTGTGACCTCCAGCAACTAAGGCAACGGTTTCTTCATCATTCATTGCCATGCGACCAAAAGTAATTCTTATATCATGTGCTGACTTCATAGGGTCAGGAATGCCATTAGGCCCTTCTGGATTTACGTAGATCAATCCCATATGCACAGCACCTAAATGCCCTTCAAGGTCACCGTCACTCGTATCATAACGATCATCATTATCTAACCATCCGGTTTCAGAACCCCAATACACATCTTGCTCTGGTTCCCATACATCTTCGCGCCCACCGGCAAAACCAAAGGTTTTGAATCCCATAGATTCTAGTGCACAATTCCCGGCAAGTATCATCAAATCTGCCCAAGAAAGATTTCTTCCGTATTTCTTTTTTACGGGCCATAGTAGTAAACGTGCTTTGTCTAAGTTTCCGTTATCAGGCCAGCTGTTTAAAGGTGCAAAACGTTGTGTGCCTGAAGCTCCACCACCACGGCCATCACCCACACGATAGGTACCAGCACTATGCCATGCCATGCGAATCATAAAAGGCCCGTAATGGCCGTAATCTGCAGGCCACCAGTCTTGTGAATCGGTCATTACATCAATGACATCTTGCTTTAATTCAGCATAATTAATGCTATTAAAAGCTTTTGCATAATCAAAGTCTTTGTCAAACGGATTTGAACTTTTACCATGTTGGCGAAGAATGTTTAGTTTAAGCTCGTTGGGCCACCAATCGCGATTGGAGGTTCCACCGCCGGCACCCTGTTTCTGAGCACCACTCATAAATGGGCATTTAGCAATGTCGCCATTTTTATTATGTTCCATATTAGTTAGTTTTTAAATGTTAGTAGAAAAATTCCCTACCAAATTTACGGAATAATGAAGTACTAATCCACTGAGAATAATTTATAAAACTTATGTGTTAATAAGTTCCATTTATGATAGAATCATATTGATAAGAAAAGTCAAACTTTTGTATAGATTTCTTCAAAAGGAATACGAAAACGATCACCATAGATCCCTTTTTCTGTTCTAATACCACAACCAATGACCATATTAATTTCAGAAAGCAAAGGCAACCCTAAAGTACTTTTGACACGCCACGTGTCTGATCCTTCCATAGGACAGGTGTCATAACCAATGGCAGCCATACTCAACATAAAGGTTTGTGCTGCTAATCCGGCACTTTTATGTGCTACAATACGCATATCAGATTTTCTGACTTCTCGATACATCGGGCGAAATAAACCACTTACTAAAATCATAAGGTAGCGCAACAAACCAAAGAATCCTAAAAATTCTATGTATGCAAAAGGAATTAATTTCTCATAATAGCTACGAGCCACCTTTTCACGACTACTTTGTTCAGACTTAGGATTATTTTTACCAAAAACACTATCAATAAACCCTAAGTTAGCCTTAGCACGTTTACGCCAAAGATCTTTACGTACAACAACAACCACTAGTTCTTGAGCTGTCTTTGCTGCATTTTGATCAAAACAATGTTTTGCCAGTTTGGCTATCATCTCCTTGGAGGTAATATGATAAAATTCCCATAATTGCAGATTGCTACTATTAGGTGCTAATGCAGCCTGCTCTAAGCATTGTTTTACTTTTTGGGAATCAAGAGGTTTTTCTGGGTCAAAAACGCGAACAGAACGACGGTAGTGTACCGCGGCAGAAACTGACTTTTCAGGGGTCATATACATAAAGTTAGGAGTTGAATTGTGCAACTCTGGGGTTCATGAATTTAAACCATAGGGGTGGAATCAATGAGAGCAGCATCATACCTGGATAGCCTGTAGGCATTTGCGGACTCTCGGGTAATGACTTTAATACTTGGTAAGGTTTACTACCATTATAATGATGATCTGAATGACGCGATAGGTTGAATAAGAATAATTTACCAATAATATGATCTGAATTCCAGGAATGCGTGTGCCTTACTCGTTCATAACGTCCATGCTCATTTTGTTTACGCAGCAACCCGTAGTGTTCAATATAATTGACAGTTTCAAGCAACAAGATACCAATAACCGCTGCTATAAGAAAAGCACCTAATACTAAAGAACCATAGAAATAATAAATAGAAAATAGCAAAATGATATTTGCTAGGGTATAGACAATCATCCTATTTTGTAGTGAAAAGGAAGCCTTTCCATTTTCTTTCAAACGTTTATTCTCTAAATACCATGCTTCAGCGTAGCTGGAGAAATGGGAACGTACCCAAAAAATGTAAAGCGGTTCGTTTTTTCTGGCGGTAGCTGCATCGTTTGGAGTGGCAACGTTAAAATGGTGACCACCATTATGGTAGGGTAAAAAATGAGTATTCAAGGATGTTAGTAACAATAACTCTCCAAAGAACTGCTCTGTTCTATTCAAGCGATGCCCTAGCTCATGCCCCACATTAATGCCAATGATGCCACATAAAATTCCCATGGCACTTATACGTCCTATATAATCCATCGTTGACAAACCGAATTCTTGAATACTCTCAAAAAATAAAAATAGCATCATTAATTGAACCGGAACCGACAGGTACAATATCCAAGCATAAAGCTTGTTTTCTTTTTCCAGCTTGGCAGTTTCCTTATCAAAATTACGACTATCGGCTTTTAAAAATAATTCTATAAAAGGTACTAACACAAAAACCAACAGCATGGGTAAAAAAGTGAGCCAACCTTTTGAAGTGAAAGATATATAAGTCAAAATAGGCAATAGATACACTAAAAAGTATTTAATTCGTTTGAACATAGAATAATTATTGCTGTAAAATACGAAAAAATCAATTTTTATTTTGATTAGTTCAGATTATTAACAATCTTTGTCTCATAACAGATGCATAAACTAGTATTAAATATCATTATTGTCATTCGTATTGTGAGTTATTCGCAACGATAGGAATGGTATTAATACTATAAAAATAAAAAGCCTTCCTATAGCAGGAAGGCTTTTTTTATTTAAAAAAATAGTGTGAACATAGTAATAATTATGGTTTAAGCATTTGATTTATAAATAGTTAAAATTAAAAGTAAAAACCTGAATTTAACTTAAGAATTTCAAAGTGAGGCTAAAAAAAGCACCTGAACATCTAGTTTTGAAGTTCTGTATGTAAAGAAACGAATGAAATTAAATAAATACAGCAAGACTGTAACCCAAGACCCTACACAACCAGCAGCACAAGCTATGTTGCATGCTATAGGCTTAACTGATGATGATTTTCAAAAACCATTAGTTGGTATTGCGAGCACAGGTTACGAGGGGAATCCGTGCAATATGCATTTAAATGATCTTGCAAAATTTGTAAAGAAAGGAACTAAAGAAGCTAACCTTGTTGGATTGATTTTCAATACAATTGGTGTGAGTGATGGTATTTCTATGGGTACACCAGGAATGCGTTTTTCCTTGCCATCCAGAGATATTATTGCAGATTCTATGGAGACGGTGGTACAAGCTATGAGTTATGACGGATTGGTAACAGTAGTTGGATGCGATAAAAATATGCCGGGTGCATTAATGGCTATGCTACGTTTAAATCGACCCTCTGTATTGGTATATGGCGGTACAATCGCTTCAGGGTGTCATAAAGGAAAGAAACTGGATGTAGTCTCGGCTTTTGAAGCATGGGGTGAAAAAGTAGCAGGGAAAATTGACGAAAAGGAATTCAAGAGTGTCATACAAAATGCTTGTCCGGGAGCAGGAGCTTGTGGCGGTATGTATACAGCCAATACTATGGCTTCGGCTATAGAAGCTTTAGGAATGAGTCTTCCTTATAATTCATCAAATCCGGCAATAGGTGGCCAAAAAGAAGCAGAAAGTGTAAATGCAGGAAAGGCCTTAAAGTATTTATTAGAAAATGACATCAAGCCATCAGATATAGTGACTAAAAAGTCACTAGAAAATGCCATTCGATTAGTAACGGTAATGGGTGGTTCTACCAATGCGGTACTACACTTTTTGGCAATAGCTAAAGCAGCGAATGTTGAATTTACCTTAAAAGACTTCCAACGTATTTCAGACGAAACACCATTTTTGGCAGATTTAAAACCAAGCGGAAAATACTTAATGGAAGATGTACATAGAGTAGGCGGCGTTCCGGCAGTGTTAAAATACTTATTGAAAAAAGGATTATTACATGGTGATTGCTTAACGGTAACAGGTAAGACCTTGGCTGAGAATTTGGCTGAAGTTCCTGATCTTACTAAGGGGCAAGAAGTGATCAAACCTTTAGAAGATCCAATAAAAGAAACAGGGCATTTAAGGATGCTTTATGGTAATCTGGCAAAAGATGGTGCCGTAGCCAAGATTACAGGCAAGGAAGGGTTATTGTTCAGAGGAAAAGCCAAGGTATATGATGGCGAATTTGCTACCAATGATGGTATTAAAAATGGAGAAGTGCAAAAAGGAGATGTTGTGGTAATTCGTTACGAGGGACCGAAAGGTGGACCGGGCATGCCAGAGATGTTAAAACCTACATCAGCTATTATGGGTGCAGGTTTGGGTAAGGATGTAGCCTTAATAACTGATGGTCGTTTTTCTGGAGGTACCCATGGTTTTGTAGTGGGACATATAACTCCAGAAGCTCAGGAAGGCGGAGCAATTGCTCTTGTTAAAGATGGCGATTTTATTACTATAGATGCCAAGAAAAATTCATTAGTGCTAGAAGTACCAGAAGAAGAATTGGAAAAGAGAAAACAGCAATGGAAAGCTCCTAATTTAAAGGTGAACAGTGGAGTACTTTATAAATATGCAAAAACAGTTTCATCTGCATCACAAGGATGTGTAACAGATGAATTCTAACAAATAAGAGATCATTTTAGAGAAAGAGAATATGAAAACGCAAACTGCAACACTTGAAGACAAAACAACTCAGGGTAAACTACAAATTACAGGTGCGGAAGCAGTGGTGAAGTGTCTGTTGGAAGAAGGAGTTGATTTGATTTATGGATACCCCGGAGGCGCCATAATGCCAGTATATGACGAATTATATAAATACCAGGATAAGCTCCATCATGTATTAACACGTCATGAGCAAGGTGCTACACATTCGGCTCAGGGTTATGCAAGAGCTACAGGAAAAGTAGGCGTGGCTATAGCCACCTCAGGGCCTGGAGCCACAAACCTTGTAACAGGTATTGCTGATGCACAAATAGATTCAACGCCTATGGTATGTATCACAGGGCAGGTGCCGAGGCATTTATTAGGTTCTGATGCGTTTCAGGAAACTGATATTATTGGAATTTCTATGCCAGTAACCAAATGGAATTACCAGGTAACCAAAGCTTCAGAAATTCCTGAAATTATGGCAAAGGCCTTTTATGTTGCACGATCTGGTAGACCAGGCCCCGTATTAGTAGATATTACAAAGAATGCACAGTTTGAAATGCTAGATTTTGAATACAAAAAGTGTACTTCTGTACGTAGCTATAAGCCGAAGCCAAAGGTAAATCTCAAACAATTAGAAGCCGCAGCAGAAATCATCAATACCGCGAAAAAGCCTATGATTGTTTTTGGTCAGGGTGTTATTTTAGGGGAAGCAGAAGAAGAGTTTAAAGCATTTATAGAGAAAACAGGAATTCCGTCTGCATGGACGATCTTAGGATTGTCAGCCTTACCAACAGAGCATCCATTGAACGTGGGTATGGTGGGCATGCATGGAAATTATGGCCCTAACAAACTTACCAATGAGTGTGATGCCCTAATTGCTATCGGAATGCGTTTTGATGATCGCGTTACAGGTGATTTAAATACCTATGCTAAACAGGCCAAGGTTATTCATTTTGAAATTGATCCTGCTGAGGTAGATAAGAATGTAAAAACAGATGTTGCTGTATTAGGTGATGTAAAAGAAACATTGGAAGCTATACTACCAATGGTAAACTCAAATTCACACCCTAATTGGTTAGAAGAGTATAAAAAATATGATGCTATAGAATATGAAAAAGTCATTAAAAATGACTTGTATCCTGAGAAGGAGGGATTGACTATGGGCGAGGTTATTAAAGAAATTAATGCAGCTTCAAAAGGTGATGCCATTATTGTTTCAGACGTTGGACAGCATCAGATGATTGCGTGTCGCTATGCCAAATTCAATCAGAGTAAGAGTAATATCACTTCTGGTGGATTGGGTACGATGGGCTTTGCACTTCCGGCAGCTATTGGGGCCAAGATGGGAACTCCTGAAAGGGAAGTCGTAGCCATCATTGGCGATGGTAGTTACCAAATGACCATTCAAGAGTTAGGGACTATTTTTCAGACAAGAGTGCCGGTAAAGATAGTAGTGTTAAACAATGATTTTTTAGGCATGGTACGTCAATGGCAGCAGTTATTTTTTGATAAGCGCTACGCGTCTACAGAAATGACGAATCCTGACTTTGTAACCATTGCAAATGGCTATCAAATAGAAGCCAAGCGTGTAACAAAAAGAGAAGAACTGGCAGCTACTATTCAAGAAATGATAGCCTCCAAAGATGCTTACTTTTTAGAAGTATGTGTAGAAAAAGAAGATAATGTATTTCCAATGATTCCAAGTGGAGCATCAGTATCAGACGTAAGATTAAGTTAACGAGTATGGAAGAAGAAAAAATATTTACAGTTTCAATATATACAGAAAATAATGTAGGATTACTGAATCGAGTTTCTGCAATTTTCTTGAAAAGACATATCAATATTGAAAGTATGACCACTTCACGTTCAGAAATTGAAGATGTGAATCGATTTGTGATCGTGGCAAGGATGAGTGAAACGCAAGTAAAAAAAATAGTGACCCAACTTGAAAAACAAATTGAAGTCATCCGTGCATATTATCACACGGACGAAGAAACTGTATTTCAGGAATCAGCGTTGTTTAAGATTTCAACAGAGCATCTTTATGATGAAGTTATCCAACGTAAGTTGAAGTTCAGACAGGCAAATATTGTTACAATTACTGAAGATTTTTTTGTAATTGAAGCATCAGGTTCTAAAGCACATGTAGATAAGTTATATGATAGATTAAAACCATATGGGTTGTTACAGTTTGTCCGTTCAGGGCGTATAGCCATAACAAGAGAGAAAATGGCAATTTCAGAATTATTACAAGAATTATAAGGCATAAAAAGATGGCAAATTATTTTAATGGACTTTCATTAAGTCAAAAATTGAATCAACTAGGTAAATGTAGATTTATGGAATCTTCAGAATTTGAAGATGGTGTAAATGCATTGATTGATAAAAAGATTGTAATTGTAGGCTGTGGTGCACAAGGCCTAAATCAAGGATTGAATATGCGAGATTCAGGACTTGATATTTCATATGCGCTTCGTGAACAAGCGATTGCAGAACAAAGAGCATCGTATAAGAATGCAACGTCAAATGGTTTTACAGTTGGAACTTATGATGAACTGATTCCCGATGCGGATTTAGTATTAAACCTAACGCCAGATAAGCAACATACTGCTGTTGTTAAAGCAGTGATGCCTTTAATGAAAAGAGGTTCTACACTATCATATTCACACGGATTCAATATTGTTGAAGAAGGTATGCAGGTTCGTAAGGATATTACGGTCATTATGGTAGCGCCAAAATGCCCGGGTTCTGAAGTACGCGAGGAATACCTGCGTGGATTTGGAGTACCTACATTGATTGCAGTACACCCTGACAATGATCCGGAACGAAAAGGATGGGCTCAGGCAAAAGCATATGCCGTTGCAACAGGCGGACATAGAGCAGGAGTATTAGAATCGTCTTTTGTAGCAGAAGTGAAAAGTGATTTGATGGGTGAGCAAACCATATTATGTGGTGTATTACAAACAGCATCCATTTTATCATTTGATAAAATGATTGAAGAAGGTATTGATGCTAATTACGCTGCCAAACTGATTCAATATGGTTGGGAAACAATTACTGAAGCGTTGAAACATGGAGGTATTACCAATATGATGGATCGTTTGTCAAACCCGGCAAAAATTAAAGCGTATAACCTTTCAGAAGATTTAAAGGCAATTTTAAAACCGTTGTTTGAAAAACATATGGATGATATTATTTCTGGTCATTTTTCAAAAACTATGATGGAAGATTGGGCGAATGATGATGTAAACTTACTAACATGGAGAGCTGAGACTGGTGAGACTGCTTTTGAAAAAACAACTGCTACGTCTGATGCTATTTCTGAACAAGAATATTTTGATCATGGTGTGTTGATGGTTGCTTTTGTTAGAGCTGGTGTTGAATTGGCTTTTGAAACCATGGTGGCATCAGGTATTATAGAAGAATCTGCCTATTATGAATCATTACACGAGCTTCCTTTAATAGCAAATACAGTGGCAAGAAAGAAATTATTTGAAATGAATAGAATCATTTCTGATACTGCAGAGTATGGTTGTTATCTATTTGATCATGCAGCAAAACCTCTACTTGAAGATTTTATGAAATCGGTTACAACTGATGTGATTGGCAAATCGTATGCAAGTTCCAATCAGGTAAATAATATTGAATTGATTGCTGTAAATGACGCTGTACGAAATCACCCTATTGAAAAAACCGGTAAGATATTACGTGCTGCAATGACAGCGATGAAGATTATTAAAACGCAAGAAAAAGAGGAAGCAGTATTGGCATAAAGCAATGAATGTTACCCAAACATATATCCCTGAATTGGTTGAAGTTAGGAACGCTGCTGCTACATTGAAAAACGTAGCAGCAGTAACTCCTTTAATGAAAAATTTTACCTTTTCTAAACTTTTTGAAGCCAATGTACTATTAAAACGTGAGGACTTACAACAAGTACGTTCCTATAAAATTCGTGGTGCATATAACAAGATTAGCTCTTTAAGTGAAGAAGAACTAGCTCGTGGTATTGTATGTGTAAGTGCTGGAAATCATGCACAAGGTGTAGCGTATTCATGCAAAAAACTAAAAATTCAGGGTACTATTTTTATGCCGGCACCTACGCCTAAACAAAAAATAGAACAGGTCCAGATGTTTGGAGGTGATGCGATTACCATTGAATTGATTGGGGATACTTTTGATGATGCTTATGCGGCTGCAAAGAAGGCCTGTGAGCAACTATCAAAAACGTTTGTACACCCTTTTAATGATGAAAAGATTATAGAAGGGCAGGCAACGGTTGGACTGGAAATCTTAGAGCAAACGGAACATCATATAGACTATGTTTTTGTTCCTGTTGGAGGAGGAGGATTGGCCGCCGGATTATCTAGCGTTTTTGATGCATTATCACCAAACACGAAGATTATAGGAGTAGAACCTTCTGGTGCACCTTCTATGAAAACGGCTATCGAAAAAAATGAAGTGATACGACTGGAAACTATAGAAAGATTCATTGATGGAGCCGCTGTGCAACAGGTGGGAGATTTGACTTTCTCCATTTGTAAAGAAAACCTCGATGCGATGATCACCGTTCCTGAAGGTAAGGTATGTCAAACTATTCTTGATTTGTATAATAAAGATGCCATTGTAGTAGAACCTGCTGGTGCATTGACCTTGGCAGCTCTAGACCAGTATGCTGAGGAAATCAAAGGGAAAAATGTAGTCTGCATAGTAAGTGGTAGTAATAATGATATCACCAGAACCGCAGAGATCAAAGAGCGTGCTTTGTTGCATGCCAATTTAAAACATTATTTCATCATCCGTTTTCCACAACGTGCTGGAGCCTTGAAAGAATTTGTTGCTGAAATTTTAGGACCAAATGATGACATCACACACTTTGAATATACTAAAAAATCAAGCCGTGAACAAGCACCTGCAGTGGTAGGTGTTGAATTAAAGAATGAAGCAGATTTTGAACCTTTGGTCCAACGTATGAAAGCACATAACTTTTTTGGCGACTACCTTAATAATAAACCTGATTTATTTCAATTCTTGGTTTAAATAATCGAACTTTGTTAGAAAATTAAGACAGAATGATCTCAACTAATTATATACCTGAAAAATTTCAGATTACATCTTTATTGCATCAAAATACGTATTTGGTCAATGGTGAATTGATTAAATGGACTGGTAATACTTCTGAAGTGCACTCTCCCATACTTACAGAAAATGGAAGTGGAGAACATGCAAAAACCTTATTAGGTACTATTCCTACTTTAGGTGAAAAGGAAGCCATAGATGCTTTAGATGCAGCCTGTGCTGCTTATGATAAGGGACAAGGTGAGTGGCCTACAATGAAAGTGGCTGATCGTATTACATGTATGGAAAATTTCGTTGAAAAAATGAAAACCAAACGCGATGAGGTGGTAAAATATTTGGTGTGGGAAATCTGCAAGACCACTGCTGATGCTGAAAAAGAGTTTGATAGAACTGTTGATTATATTTATGATACTATAGAAGACTATAAGAATATGGATCGCAATAGTGCCCGTTTTCAAAAAAATGGTGGCATTCATGCGCATATAAGAAGAGGACCATTAGGAGTCGTGTTGTGTTTGGGTCCATACAATTATCCTTTAAACGAAACATTTTGCTTATTGATTCCTGCATTGATCATGGGGAATACCACCATTTTCAAACCTGCAAAACATGGAGTATTATTAATCTCACCATTGCTTGAAGCTTTCAAAGAGAGCTTTCCGAAAGGAGTTGTAAATGTACTGTACGGTAGAGGTAGAGCAGTGGCATCTCCAATTATGAAAACAGGTAAGATTGACGTATTGGCATTGATTGGCCATAGTTCATCTGCAAATGCACTGCAAAGTCTGCATCCAAAATCAAATAGATTACGATTGGTATTAGGACTTGAAGCAAAAAATCCTGCGATTATCTTACCAGATGCAGATATTGACCTGGCTGTAAATGAATGTATTGCAGGAACCTTATCTTATAATGGCCAGCGTTGTACAGCTTTGAAGATTGTCTATGTACATGAGAATATTGCTGATGAATTTAACAAGCGCTATAGCGAGAAAGTAGATGCTTTAAAATATGGATACCCTTGGGAAGAAGGAGTGAAACTCACGCCGCTTCCAGAACCTGGAAAAGTTGAATATATTCAAGATTTAATTGATGATGCTAAAGCCAAAGGTGCAGAAGTCATTAACGAAAGAGGAGGGGAAATACTAGATAATTTTATTTTTCCTGCAGTCTTATATCCGGTTTCTAAAGATATGAAAGTATATGAGGAGGAACAGTTTGGCCCGGTAGTACCCATAAGAACTTTTAAAAATGTTGAAGAACCTTTAGATGATATTGCTGATTCTAATTATGGACAGCAGGTAAGCTTATTTGGCAAAGATTTAAACCAACTGTCTCGGTTAATTGATACTTTGGTAAATTTAGTGTGTAGGGTAAACCTGAATAGTTCTTGTCAGCGCGGACCTGATGTGTTTCCGTTTACCGGAAGAAAAGACTCAGCGGTTTCTACCTTAAGTGTGCATGATGCTTTAAGGAGTTTTTCTATAAGAACGTTTATTGCTTCTAAAGACAATGAGTACAATAATCAAATATTAGAGGACCTGTTAGACTCTAAGAAATCAAATTTTGTAAGTACAGATTATATTCTTTAAAGTTAAATAAGAGCCGTAAATGATTGTGTAATTACAAAAAAAGATAATTTGAATTTTCATTTTATAAATGAAAACGATATATGTTGAGAAATTCATAATTCTTTGCTGATTTGGCATTAAAATTGTCTTCATTTAAAAAAAATGACTAGTTTTACATTATGATTACAATTAAAAATAAAATACGATTCACACTTCCCGGTTTACCCGAGCGCCGTCGCCGCTCTTAGTATACTGCTTAAACCCGATTCGTAAATTTTATTTTTAAACCATGTACAACAATTATCACATAATATTTTTCTCAACAACTAGTAGCACTCTTAACAGATGTGTTTTGCGTCGTCGTTTCCCGCGTCGCCCGTAAGGGTGTTTCCATAATTTAGAACTCAGGTGTGTCCGGTTCTCCTTTCAAAGATTTTTCTCAGATTAATAATAAAAAAGTATAGCAATGAAAATCATAATTGCTGACAAATCACATAATATTTATGCAGATATTATCTGCCAAACCATATCAGACTCTGCCAGTGTTCGAGGAACGGGTATCGCGAAGCGTACTCCAGAATATGTTATATCTAAAATGGAAAAAGGAAATGCGGTTATCGCATTGGATGAAGATAAATTTGTGGGGTTCTGTTATATTGAAGCTTGGGGTCATGGCAAGTTTGTGGCTAATTCAGGACTTATTGTGCATCCTGACTATAGAGGAAAAGGGTATGCAAAAAAGATAAAACAAAAGATATTTGAACATTCCAGAGCAAAGTTTCCTGACTCAAAAGTCTTTAGTATTACCACAGGATTGGCAGTAATGAAAATGAACAGTGATCTTGGATATAAGCCTGTTACTTTTTCTGAGTTAACGGACGACCAAACATTTTGGAAAGGTTGTCAAACCTGTAAAAATTATGATGTCTTACAACGTACAAAACAAACGATGTGTTTATGTACCGGAATGCTATATGATCCAAATTCCAAAAGGAATGGTAAAGTTGAAGAAGTGAAACCTAATGTGTTTCAAAGATTGAAAAAAATAAAACAAGCTAGGTTTTTAAAAAAGAATAAAAAATGAAAAAATTGGTATTAGCCTATAGTGGAGGATTAGACACATCTTATTGTGCTGTGCACCTCTCAAAAGATTTAGGATATGAAGTACATGCTGTAAGCGTAAATACAGGTGGCTTTACTGAGCAGGAAATCCAAGAAATAAAAGCTAAAGCCATACAAATGGGTGTAGCTTCTTATACAAATGTTGAAGCCATTTCAGAATACTATCAAAAGGTGATAAAGTATTTGGTATTTGGCAATATTTTGAAGAATAATACCTATCCGTTATCTGTAAGTGCAGAACGAATTGTACAGGCTATTAAGATTGTAGAATATGCTCAGCGTATAAAAGCTGATTGTATTGCACACGGTAGTACCGGTGCAGGAAATGATCAGGTTCGGTTTGATATGATCTTTCAAACATTAGCGCCAGAAATTGAGATCATAACCCCTATACGAGATAATAAATTATCTAGACAAGAAGAGATTGATTATCTCATTGAAAATGGAGTTGATATGTCTTGGCAAAAAGCTAAATATTCTGTGAATAAAGGGCTTTGGGGAACCAGTGTTGGTGGTGATGAGACACTGACTTCTGAGAAACCTTTACCAGATGATGCCTATCCATCACAGTTACAAAAAAAGAATGAGGAAAAGGCGGTGTTGACTTTTGAAAAAGGAGAGCTAGTTGCTTTTAATGGAGCAAAGAATACACCAGAAAAGAATATTGAATTACTGAATGATAGTGCTTCTCAATATGCTATTGGTAGAGACATCCATGTAGGAGATACCATTGTAGGCATTAAAGGTAGAGTAGGTTTTGAAGCGGCTGCCGCTCTGATCACCATTAAAGCACATCATTTATTGGAAAAACATACACTTACCAAATGGCAATTACAGCATAAAGAATACCTCTCTAGCTTTTATGGAATGCACTTGCATGAAGGACAGTATTTAGATCCTGTTATGAGAGATATTGAGGCCTTTTTAGAAAGTAGCCAAGAAAAGGTTAATGGAGACGTAGTTGTTAGTTTAAAGCCATACCATTTCTCATTGGATGGGATCACTTCAGATCATGATATGATGCAGGCCAAATTTGGAAGCTATGGAGAAATGAATAAAGGTTGGACGGCTGATGAAGCCAAAGGGTTTATTAAGATTTTGGGGAATCAAAATAAGATCTATCAACAAGTAAATTCAACAAAATGATTAAGGTAGGAATTATAGGTGGTGCAGGCTATACTGCTGGTGAGCTGATTAGACTACTGCTATTTCATAGTGAGACGCAACTCGACTTTGTATTTAGTACATCCAATGCAGGAAATAGAATAGACAGGGTTCACCAAGATTTGGTAGGTTCTACGGATCTTTACTTTACAAATGAAATAAACCCCGAGGTAAATGTATTGTTTTTATGCCTGGGGCATGGTAATTCAAAAGTATTCCTAGAAAAGAATCAGTTTGCATTGCATACCAAGATTATTGATTTGAGTAACGATTTCAGATTGGAATCTGGAAAGAAGTTTCAAGAAAAAGAATTTGTCTATGGTTTACCTGAATTACAAAAAGAAGCGATTCAAGAAGCCAATTATATAGCAAACCCAGGGTGTTTCGCTACAGCTATTCAACTAGCCTTGTTGCCATTAGCACATGGAAATTTACTTGCGAGCGATATTCATGTGAATGCTGTGACAGGAGCCACGGGAGCAGGTGTTTCGTTATCAAAAACAACGCATTTCACATGGCGTGATAACAATTTTTCATATTACAAACCTTTTGTGCATCAACACTTAGGTGAGATCAATCAATCGGTAAAACAATTACAAGGTAGTTTTAATAATGAAATTTATTTTATGCCTAATAGAGGAAATTTCTCTAGAGGCATCTTTGTTACTGCATATACTGATTTTAAAGGGGATGTCGAAGAAGCAAAAGAGTTATTCAAATCCTATTACAAAGATGCGCAATTCACTGTTGTTTCAGAGAATGAATTGCATTTAAAGCAGGTGGTAAATACGAATAAATGTTTGATCCATTTACATAAATACCAAAACAAATTATTAATAACAAGTTGTATTGATAACCTACTAAAAGGAGCTTCAGGACAAGCAGTTCAAAACATGAATCTCATGTTTGGATTTGAAGAAAAAGAAGGATTAAAACTAAAAGCGAATTATTTTTAACAACGTCATTGCGAGTATAACGAAGCAATCTCTTCAAACAGATTACTTCAGTCGTACCTCCTTCGTAATGACAACAAAAGGAAACAGATGAAAATAGCAATAATAGGCGTAGGTAATTTAGGCTATTCAATAGCCGAAGGGATTTTGAGTAAAGAAAACCTATCATACATATCATTGTATTTATCAAAGCGTAATGTAGGTTCTTTAACTGCTTGGAAAGAGCTGCCAAAAGTGCATATTACAACAGATAACAAAGAAGCGGTTAAAAAGTCTGAGCTAATAATAATTGCAGTTCAACCTAGTCAACTAGATAAAGTCTTAAAGGAGATAAAATATTTTATAAACCCTAAACGTCATACAGTTGTATCTGTAGTTACCGGTAGAAAAATTCATCAAATAGAGAGTAACGTTGGTGAAGATGTTGCGGTAATAAGGTGCATGCCTAATACTGCTATTTCTGTTGGGCAATCAATGACTTGTTTAAGTGCAAATGAAAAAGGGAAGAAGAAAATAGAAGAAACTAAAATGATCTTTGAAGCTTTAGGTAAAACCATGTGTATAGAGGAAGAGCTTATGCAAGCAGCTACGGTAATTTGTGCTAGTGGTATTGCCTTTTGGATGCGCTTAATTAGAGCAACAACACAAGGAGCTATACAACTTGGATTTGAAGCGCATGAGGCGCATGAATTATCTATGCAAACATGTTTTGGAGCAGCAAGTTTATTAATAGAATCAGGAAAACACCCAGAAGAAGAAATAGATCGTGTAACCACACCAAGAGGTTGTACCATTGAAGGCTTAAATGAAATGGAGCATCAAGGGTTAAGTTCATCACTTATTAAAGGCATTGTAACATCTTTTGAAAAGATCAATGCCATAAAAACGAATCAATTATGATGATGAGTCATTTCATATTTAAAGCTTCTTTTGATAAAGCTGATGCTAAATTAAAAGTGAAAGAACATAGTAAAGCAGAAAAAGCGATGCCACACTTTGTGGAGAATTATAAAGAAAGAGAAGATAAGAAATGAGCAATTTGTTTGACGTATATCCATTATTTGATGTCACTCCTGTAAAGGGAAAGGATGTCTTTGTATATGATGAAAAAGGTGTAGAATACCTTGATCTATACGGTGGTCATGCGGTAATTTCTATTGGGCACTCGCATCCAGCATATGTAAAATATATTAGTGATCAAGTGTCAAAACTTGGTTTTTATAGTAACTCCATCCAGAATCCTTTACAATTACAATTATCCACTAAACTTATGAAGCTTTCTGGATGTGAGGACCATAAATTATTTTTATGTAATTCAGGAGCTGAAGCCAATGAAAATGCTTTAAAATTGGCTTCGTTTCGTACAGATAAGAGTAAGGTTATTGCGTTTAAAAATGGATTTCATGGACGTACATCGGCAGCCGTTGCGGCTACAGATAATCAAAAAATCATAGCTCCTATCAATGCACAACAGGAAGTTGTTTTGTTAGAGTTTAATGATTTAAAAAGTGTTGAAAGAGAATTGGTCAAAGAGGATGTCTGTGCTGTTATTATTGAGGTAATTCAGGGGATAGGTGGATTGGATGAAGCCACGTCAGAATTTTACCAAGGTTTAGCTCAATTAACAAAAAAGTATGGTGTATTATTGATTGCTGATGAAATTCAGTGTGGATTTGGAAGAACAGGTGACTTTTTCGCTTTTCAAAAACATAATATACAACCTGATATTATTTCTATGGCCAAAGGGATGGGTAATGGGTTTCCTATTGGAGGAATTTTGATTCACCCTAAGATAGAAGCATCACATGGATTATTGGGAACCACCTTTGGAGGTAATCATTTGGCTTGTGCAGCTTCATTAGCAGTTCTTGAGACCTTAGAAAAGGAAAATTTGATGAAAAACGTTGCTGAGATTTCAGAGTATTTTGTTCAAAAAGCAAAGGAAGTCCCAGAGATAAGAAGAATAAAAGGTAGAGGGTTAATGTTGGGGTTAGAATTTGATTTTCCAATTAAGGAATTAAGGGCAAAACTAATTTATGATCATAAAATATTTACAGGCAGTTCTAAAAACCCTATGGTGTTGAGAATTTTACCGCCGTTAACCATTCAAAAGGAACATATTGATCAATTTTTTGAAGCATTAAAAGAAGCCTTATAAATGTATTTCTAATGAATAAATTATCTATAGAAACAAGAAATTCGGTACTGCTAAAAATGGCAGATTTACTAGGTCAGGAGCGAGAGAATATTATCAAGATTAATAAGGAGGACTTGACGAATTATGATGGTGGTGATATTGCTATGTATGATCGCTTAAAAGTTGATGATTTAAAAATTGAAGGCATGATTACTTCTGTGAAACATTTAGCTGCTCAGAAGGATCCTGTGGGTATTGAACGCTTTCATTTTCAACATGACAATGGAATGCAAGTGTATAATAGAACTGCATCTTTTGGTACCGTATTGATTATTTACGAATCAAGGCCTGATGTAACAATTGAAGCAGCTGGGATTGCATTTAAATCTGGAAATAAAATTTTGCTAAAGGGCGGTAAAGAATCTTTGAAATCTAATCTTAAGATAGTTGATTTATGGCACCAAGCCTTACAAGAAAATAATGCTTCAAAAGACTGGATTACATATTTAGAGTTTAGTAGAGAAGAAACACAATCATTTTTGGAAAACCCTACACAAAGTGTAGACTTAATTGTTCCAAGAGGAGGTGAGAAGCTCATTACATTTGTGAAGCAACATGCTACCTGCCCGGTCATTGTAAGCGGACGTGGAAATAACTTCGTGTATGTTCATAACGAGGCAGATTTAGAAATGGCATTGAACATAATTGTTAACGGTAAAACCTCTAAAATATCAGCGTGTAATGCAGTTGATAAAGTACTCGTTGATAAATACCTTTCGGGAAAGGAAGGCTTTATAAAGACCCTAATTGCTAAATTAAAAGGATTTGATGTGGAGATTTTAGGAGATATGGTGGTATCAAATTATGATGAAGTGAAGGCCATTACAAGTAATGATATTTGGTATAAAGAATTTTTAGATTATAAAATTTTGATTGGCGAGATTGAGTCAAGTCATGATGCTATTGCAATGATAAACAAGTATTCCGGAGGGCATTCTTCAACTATTATCACAAAAAATAATGAAACTGCTCAGCTGTTTATGGAGAATGTAGATGCTGCTGCAGTATACCATAATGCGTCTACCAGATTTACTGATGGTGGTCAACTAGGGCTGGGAGGTGAACTGGCTATAAGTACTGATAAATTACATCAAAGAGGCCCTATAGGATTGCAACATTTGGTAACTAACAAATGGTACATTCACGGCGAGGGACAAATAAGGTAGCTATGAAAAAGAAAAGAGTTTTATTGAAAATTGGGTCTAATACGCTTACCAAAGAAACTAATAACATTTCAAGAGGTAAGATTGAAGATATTGCAAACCAAATTGCGCAGCTTCAAGATACCTGTGAATTTATAATTGTAAGTTCAGGTGCAATAGCTGTTGCCAAGCAATTTGTAAAATTAGAGAGTAAGCAACAAGAGGTACTTGTGAAGCAAGCGTTAGCTTCAATAGGTCAGCCGCACCTTATCAGGATTTATCAAGAAATTTTCAGAGAATATGGGTTGTTGACATCACAATGCTTATTGTCATATTCAGATTTTGAAAAAGAGGAAAGTAGAACCAATATCGTCAATACCATAAATGTGCTTGTTCAAAATAATTACATTCCAATTATTAATGAGAATGACACCGTGGCTACTGATGAAATAAAGTTTGGAGATAATGATAAATTAGCTGCATTAACAGCCTCATTACTAAAAGTTGACTTATGTATCATTGCGACAAATACGGATGGTATTTATACCAAAGAATCGATTAAAGAGAAGTATCCAAAAACCATTGAGGAGGTATCAGATTTAAATCAATTAATACATCAGGTGGTAAACTATAAATCGACGCATGGCACTGGCGGAATGCAATCTAAAATTGATGCCATTGCGCTTACAAAACAAGCAGATATTGAAACTTGGATTGTCAATGGGTTGAATGATAATTTTATAAAAAATGCTTTCAGTAATACTATGCCATTTACGAAAATAAGATAGCTATGAATTACACTTCTATAAATGATATTGACAATATAAATGATTGGATTGAAGAAGCTAAAACACTAAAGGAAAATCCACTCAATAATAATGCGCTAGGAAAGAATAAAACTATTGGTTTATTATTTTTTAATTCCAGCTTACGTACTAGATTAAGCACTCAAAAAGCGGCATTGAATTTAGGAATGAATCCTATCGTTATGAACGTATATGGTGATTCATGGGGTATAGAGTTTGAAGATGGAACTATTATGGATGGCTCAACTGCTGAGCATGTTAAAGAAGCGGCCAAGGTGGTATCTCAATATTGTGATATCATTGCAGTCAGGGCTTTTCCATCCTTAACGAATAAGGAGATGGATGAAAGTGAGCATGTTATCAATTCGTTTATGAAATATGCTACTGTACCCATTGTTAGCATGGAAAGTGCCACTGGACATCCTTTACAAGGCTTGACAGATGCGATTACCATTTCTGAGCATGCGAAGAGTACTAAACCCAAAGTGGTCTTAAGTTGGGCACCTCATGTGAAGGCGCTTCCGCATGCTGTGGCCAATAGTTTTGTACAAGCCATGCAAAAAATGGATGTAGATTTTAAAATTACACACCCGGAAGGATATGAATTAGATCCTAAAATTACAGGCAAAACTCCTATAGTTTATGATCAAGAAGAGGCTTTTGCTGATGCAGATTTTGTCTATGTTAAAAACTGGAGTAGTTATACCAACTATGGTCAAGTGCTGTCTAAAGATAGGAGCTGGATGGTAACGAAAGAAAAATTGGGTGCTGCAAGATTTATGCATTGCTTACCAGTAAGAAGAAATGTAATTGTGGAAGATGCAGTTTTAGATAGTGAAAACTCACTTGTAATTCAACAAGCTAATAACAGAACTTACGCTGCACAGCTTGTACTTAAAAAAATATTAGAAAATTTATAAATGACTGTTACCCTGAACTTGTTTCAGGGTAACATCTTATTAACAGAAGGATATATAAATGAGAAGTTGAAACAAGTTCAGCTTGACGATAAAATGAAAACACTAAAGGTTATAAAGATAGGCGGAAACATCATTAATGATGAAAAAGCGCTGGATGATTTTCTGATGCAATTTGCAAATCTACCTGTACCGAAGTTATTAGTACATGGGGGTGGGAAATTAGCTACCAAATTGGCTGATCAAATGGGTGTAGAAGTAAAGATGGTGAATGGTAGACGTATTACTGATGAAGATACTTTGGATATTATTACTATGGTATATGCAGGCAAGATCAATAAAAATATTGTCGCCAAATTACAAAAGTATAAAAGCAATGCTATTGGATTTACGGGTGCTGACGGTAATAGCATTGTTTCAGTAAAACGTCCTGTTAAAGATATCGATTTTGGTTACGTAGGAGATGTTACCAAGGTAAACCCTGAGGTACTTACGCTCTTATTAAATACTGGAATCACACCTGTTTTTTGTGCTATTACACATGATGGAAATGGACAGCTCTTAAACACCAATGCTGATACTATTGCTGCTGAATTAGCCATTGGATTGGCCAGATCATTTAAAACGGAATTGTATTATTGCTTTGAAAAGAGTGGTGTATTGACTGACGTGGCAAATGAAAATTCTGTGATCGAAAGAATCGATTCCAAATCGTATGAATCACTATTAGAACAAAAAATAATTGCTGATGGTATGCTCCCTAAAATGACCAATTGCTTTCATGCGTTAGAAAACAAGGTAGAAAAGGTATGTATAGGTAAACCAGCAATGTTGTTTGAAACAAATGAAAAATATACAACGATACAACTATGATCAAGGAACTCACGGAAAAAGCTATTTCACTATTAAAGGAGCTTATTGCTACACAATCGTTTTCGTCTGAAGAAGATCAAACAGCTGAATTAATTGAACAATGGTTTGTAAAACATGATATTTTATACAAGAGAAATCAAAATAATGTGTGGGCAACCAATCAATATTTTGATACTTCAAAGCCTACCCTACTGCTGAATTCACATCATGATACTGTAAAACCTAATAATGGTTATACTAAAGACCCGTTTGAACCAGTAGTAGAAGAGGGGAAACTATTTGGTTTAGGAAGTAATGATGCAGGTGGTGCTTTGGTGTCCTTGTTAGCAACATTTACTTTTTTTTATGAAAGTCCTAATTTGAAATATAATTTGGTGTATGTGGCTTCTGCTGAAGAAGAAAGCAGTGGTGAAAATGGCTTGAATAGCATGTTATCTGTTATTCCAAAGATAGATGTTGCTATTGTTGGTGAACCTACTTTAATGCAACTCGCTATTGCTGAAAAAGGATTAGTGGTTTTTGACGCTGTGGTAAAAGGAACACCTAGTCATGCAGCGCACCCTAATGATAATAATGCCATTTACAATACCATAGATGTGTTGAAGTGGTTTCAGGAATATCAATTTGAAAAAACATCAAAAGTGTTGGGCGATGTGAAAATGACGGTTACCCAAATCAGTGCAGGAAAACAACATAATGCAGTTCCTGCTGATGTTAAATTAGTGGTAGATGTTCGTGTAAATGATCAATATTCAAATGCTGAGATAGCAGAACTGTTGCAAAAAGAATCACCTTGTGACAGTATTGAACCAAGAAGCTTACGCTTGAATTCTTCATCAATACCGGAAGAGCATGCCTTGGTGCAAGCTGGAATTGCATTAGGAAGGGAAACTTATGGTTCACCAACACTATCTGATCAAGCAGCCCTAAGCTGTCCGTCTCTAAAGTTAGGTCCGGGAGATAGCACGCGTTCACATACTGCCGATGAGTATATTTATATAGATGAAATAAAGGAAGGCATACGGATTTATATTGATTTGTTAAATCGTGTAATTGTTTAAATGCATAAGATCATATAAATGAACGATTCAACAACTTAACATATGAACAAATAAACATTTAGAAAATGAAACTCTGGGATAAAGGATTCTCTATAGATCAAAAAATTGAACAATTTACCGTTGGAAATGATCGTGAGATTGATTTGCATATTGCTAAATATGATGTACAAGCATCTTTAGCACATGCCAAAATGCTAGCGCATGTTGGACTCATCACTAATAATGAATTGTCTTTGTTAGAAAAAGGTTTGGCCGAGCTAAAAGAGCAAATTGAAAATGACACATTTACTATAGAAAATCAGTTTGAAGATGTACATTCAAAAATAGAATTTGAACTGACTAAACATTATGGCGAAGTTGGAAAAAAGATACATACGGCACGCTCTCGAAATGATCAGGTTTTGGTTGCATTGCAATTATACTATAAAGAACATCTGCAATTAATTAAGTCTAAAACAAAAGATCTTTTTGATACCTTATTAAATTTAGCAGAAACTCACAAAGAAAAATTATTACCAGGATATACACATTTACAGGTTGCTATGCCTTCTTCTTTTGGTTTATGGGTTTCTGCTTATGCTGAGTTGTTGATTGATGATGTCTATGTATTACAGGCAGCTCAAAAAACGGTAGATCAAAATCCTCTGGGTTCGGCTGCAGGTTACGGTAGTTCTTTTCCCATTGATAGAGAATTTACGACTAAAGAACTAGGTTTTGAAACCTTAAAGTATAATGTAGTAGCCGCACAATTAGGTAGAGGTAAAAATGAACGTACCATTGCTGCCGCTTTGGGAAGCCTTGCGAATACACTAGGTAGATTTGCTATGGATATTTGTTTGTATATGAGTCAGAATTTTGACTTTATTTCTTTTCCTGATGAGTTAACAACGGGAAGCAGTATTATGCCTCACAAAAAGAATCCGGATGTGTTTGAGTTGATTCGTGGGAAATGTAATAAAATACAAGCATTACAAATCGAGATGATTCTCATTACAAATAACTTACCTAGTGGTTATCATAGAGATTTTCAGCTACTCAAAGAAAACATGATCAATGCAATTGTAGATATGCTGCATATCCTTGATATTTTTAATTATAGCATTCAGCAAGTTGTTGTTAAGGATGTGGATGTATATGATGAAAAGTATAAATATCTCTTTACTGTTGATAATATTAATACATTAGTAGAGAGCGGGCTTTCTTTTAGAGAAGCCTACCAACAAATAGGGCAGCAGGTACAAGAAGGAATTTATACACCAGATACTTCAAAAAAGCATAGTCATGTGGGCAGTATTCATAAATTGTGTTTGGATGATATACGAAGTAAATTCCCAACTATTACAAAATAGTGAATAAGAAATAGGTATATTGGCGATAACATAAATCCGGAATAATAGTATACAAATGGATACTAAAGAATACTTGTTTCACCTTTATGAAATTGCTAGTCTATTAAACAAGGAATTCACTCTTCATGCTGTTCTTAGAAAGTCTTTAGAAAAAACAGCAGAAATACTAGCCGTAGAAACAGGTTGGATTTGGCTTACGGAACCAGGCAATAAATCCGTGTATTTAGCAGCTTCCTATAACCTTCCTCCCGCCTTAAGTAAACATCCTGAACGACTATCCGGTTGGTGTTATTGTATAAAACAATACTTGTCTGATGATATAAATGAGGCTCTGAACATTAGTGAAATTGCTTGCTCACGATTGAAGGACATTAGCTCAGGAACAAAAGGCCTTAAGTTTCACGCAACTATTCCTATTATTGTTAGTGATCAAAAGGTGGGGCTCATAAACTTATTAAGTAAAGAAACTCGAAAATTAGATGAAAAGGAACTAACTATTCTGAATACTATTAGCGAGTTGGTTGGAACTGCTATTCAGCGAACAAGTATACAACGTCCTTATGTGAGCAAAAATCTGATGTCAGAAACAGCTTTTGGTAGAATTTTAGAAACGGTATTGTTTCCAAGAATAGAAACCATAATTTCTGATCTGGAAGGCTCAAAGAGCGATAAAAATAAGATGACCGAAGCTTATGAAAAAATAGTTGACCTTAAGAGAGAATTAATAACTCTTATCCAGGAAACAGGAAAATCTCAAGAGGATAATAAGGCAATTAATGAGTTTAATTATCCTGGACAACCCATTACAAAACGTGAACTTCAAGTTCTTAACCTTATAAAAAAAGGACTAACTAATGAACAGATAGGTGAGCAATTATTCATTACCGAAAGAACTGTTAAATTTCATATTACTTCAATTCTATCCAAGTTTGATGCTAGCAATCGTACCGAGGCAGTTGATATAGGTTTAAAAAGAGGACTTATTGGTATTTAGTTTACGTCAACTCTTCTATTGCTGTACGTTAGTACAGGTATTAATCTGTACTTAGGTTCGTTTTACACCTTATGCGTAGTAGTGATATTTGTACTCAAATAAACTATTATGAGAACACAGAAAATATACCTTGAACATGCAAACATTACAGTGAATGATTTGCAGGAAACAATAAAGTTTTTTCAAACAGCATTTCCACATTTCAAAATAAGAGGGGGTGGTAATGATATGAGAGAGTGGGTTCATCTAGGTGATGATAATACGTATATCGCAATTAACCAAGCCAAACTAAGTGATTTAAAAGTTGAAAAAAACTATGATAAAATTGGGATTAACCACCTGGGTTTTGTAGTTCAGGACGTTGAAGAAATTGCTGAGAACTTATTAAAAAATGGTTATAAGAGAGATTATCCTAAACAAGTTGAACAATTCAGGATTAGAGATTATTTTGCTGATGCTGATGGAAACCAGTATGAGTTTGTGCAATACCTAAGTGAGGTGGTAGAAGAAAAGAATAGTTATAATCACTAATTACAAAAAGAGGAATCTTTGTCTAAATTTAAAATGTTTTTAGTGTTATCTTTATATTTAATTCAACAATGAAATGAAAAGGTTCTCTATTGCATTTGCATTATTGCTATTAATACTTACTATATCTTGCATGAAAAAAGAAAAGAAAAATAACTTTCATAATTCTGATTCAGAATGGCGATTAGTATGGTCAGATGAGTTTGAAAAAGGTAACCTCAATAGCAATAATTGGAATTTTCAAGTTGAAAAAGCTGGACGTTTTAATGAAGAATGGCAGCGATACACCAACAGTGACGAAAATGCCTATGTAGAAAATGGACAGCTGGTCATTAAAGCCATTCATGAAAGTGATACCCATGGTCTTAATCAGTACACTTCAGCACGCTTAAATACTGCTAATAAACAGGCTTGGAAATATGGTAAGATAGTTGCTAGCATCAAGTTGCCTGAGGGTCAAGGTATTTGGCCTGCCTTTTGGATGCTGGGTAACAACATTGATGAAAATGGAGGTGATACACCCTGGCCATTTTGTGGTGAAGTAGATATTTTAGAGCTCTACGGTTCTAAAGATAATGGGCTGATAGAGGCCAATTTACACTATGCTGACAAATCGGGCTCTCATGCTATGATGGGAGCAAAAGGCTACAAATTACCAAAAGGCAAATTCTCCGATGATTTTCATGTGTTTGAATTGGAATGGGATAAAGAAAAAATCAGTTGGTCGGTTGATGGAAAACAGTATGCGTCAATTTCTATTACTTCTGATGAATTCTCTGAATTTCATCATGAGTTTTTTCTGTTGCTAAATATTGCTGTTGGAGGTACTTATGCAGATTATCCTGATGATACTACTACCTTTCCTCAGTATATGTATGTAGATTGGATACGAGTATATCAAAAGAATGAATAATCTACGTTAATTTATGAGTCCTAGAAGAATAATTGTTCTAATAGTTCTTTTAACGAGTGCTATCAACTTTGCTCAAGAACAACCTTTGCGAGTTGGTATTGCTGGACTTACACATACCCATGTTCATTGGATCCTAGGCCGTGATGATATAGGACATATAGAAATTGTAGGTATTACTGAACCCAATCGCGCTCTTGCCGAACGCTATGCCAAGCAACATGGTTTTTCTATGGACTTGGTCTATGATTCCTTAGAGGAAATGATCAAAGCTAAGAAACCTGAGGCAATCACGGCTTTTGGAAGTATTAAAGAACATTTGGAAGTAGTACAAATTTGTGCTCCCAGAGGCATTCATGTAATGGTAGAGAAACCATTGGCAGTCAGTTTAGAACATGCTAAGATAATGAAAGCTTTAGCTCAAAAGCACAATATTCATTTATTGACTAATTACGAAACCACTTGGTATCCTTCCAATCACAAAGTAAAAGATATTTTGGAATCTGGAAGCATAGGTGATTTGAGAAAAGTGATTGTTAGGGATGGTCATAGAGGTCCCGTTAAACTAGGGATTAATCAAGAGTTTTTAGATTGGTTATTAGATCCTGAAGAAAATGGAGCAGGAGCCTTAATGGATTTTGGTTGTTATGGTGCCAACTTGATGACCTGGTTGCAGGGTGGAAAGCGGCCGATTTCAGTTACTGCAATTACCCAACAATTGCAAAAAGAAAATAACCTAAAGTAGATGATGAAGCAACGATCATTGTTGCTTATGATGATAGTCAAGTCATTATTCAAGCTTCCTGGAACTGGCCTATAGGAAGAAAGGATATGGAAGTGTATGGCCTTACTGGTGCAGTATATGCTGATAATCGAAATGATTTGCGTATTCGTATTGCTAAAGGTTATGATGGTTTTCAGGAAGAAAAAGAGAAATTACCAGAGTTAAAGAGTCCATATAATGATCCTTTTTCTTTATTGGCAGCAGTCGTAAGAGGAAAAGTAATGCTCAAACCCTATGATTTATCTTCTTTAGAAAATAATATGTTGGTTATGGAAATACTGGAAGCTGCTATCAAAAGTGCAAAGCTTCAAAAAACAGTAAAATTGGCTGAATGAAAAAGAAGTACATGAGTCAACATGTACTTCTTTAAAATCAACTACTATCTAACGTACTAATTCAAATAATCAATTAAATAATGGTGGATTGTCCTATGTGAATATTTTTAAAATTAATGTTTGTATCTTCTGGGTGCTCAATAAAATCGGCAATAAAATCACCTACCTTATCTGTGGTCACATTATCATGCTCCGTATTAATATCAGGTGTAGAGATCTTTAATTTTAATGAACGCTCTACACCTCTTCTTATAAGATCGGCTTCTTCATACAATTCAAAATGATCTAATAACATGGCAGCCGATAATATAGAAGCTACAGGGTTGGCAATGCCCTTACCTTTAGCCTGAGGATAAGATCCATGAATAGGTTCAAATAAGGCAAATTTTTCACCTACAGAAGCTGAAGCCAACAATCCTATGGAGCCCCCAATAACACTGGCTTCGTCAGAAATAATATCGCCAAACATGTTTTCTGTTAAGATCACATCAAATTGCTTAGGGTTCAATATCAATTGCATTGCGGCGTTGTCTACAAATAGAAAATCTAAATCAACATCTGTATATTTTTTTGAAACTTCTGTCACCACTTTGCGCCATAAACGAGAGCTTTCCAAGACATTAGCCTTATCTACCAATGTTAATTTTTTACGTCTACTTTGCGCTGCTTTAAATGCCAAATGTGAAATACGTTCAATTTCATCAGCGGTATACATACAAAGGTCAGAAGCCATTTGGCCATCATCACTTAATTTCTTCTCCCCAAAATAGATGCCTCCTGTTAGCTCACGATAAATACTAATATCTGTTCCTTTTATGATATTTTTCTTTAGTGGAGATTTGTCTAATAGGGTTTCATATGCTTTTACAGGACGAATATTTGCAAACAGCCCTAGTGACTTGCGTAATTTTAATAATCCTTGCTCAGGTCGTATCTTGGCTGAAGGATCATTATCATATTTAGGATCGCCAATAGCACCAAATAAAATAGCATCTGCATTGCTACATACATCTAGTGTTTTTGACGGCAAGGGGTCACCTGTTTTATCAATTGCAATGGCACCTACCAGAGCTTCTTTATACAAAAAAGTATGATCAAATTTAAAAGCAATGGCTTCTAATACCTTTTTTGCCTGCTGTGTAACTTCAGGACCAATACCATCACCTGCTAATACTGCAATATCTAATTTCATATGCTTCGTTGTTTTTCGTATGCCTCTATTTTTTCTTTGTTACTCACTAAATAGTCAATATCATCATAACCATTGATGAGGCATAATTTTTTATACATATCTACTTCAAACTTTTCTAGAATGGGTTTACCCACAATGCTCACTACTTGATTTTCAAGGTCAACATCTAACTGAGTTTTTGGGCTTGTTTGTATTTCAGAGAATAGAGTTGCCAAAAAATGAGGAGATACTTGAATGGGTAAAATGCCATTATTGTAAGCGTTTCCTTTAAAGATATCAGCAAAAAAACTACTTATAACTACTTTAAATCCATATCCTGCTAATGCCCATGCAGCATGTTCTCTACTCGAACCACAACCAAAATTGTTGCCTGCCACTAAGATACTTCCACCATATAGCGGATTATTCATGACAAAAGAGGTGTTGACACTACCATCTTTATTGAAACGCCAATCTCTAAACACATTGTCGCCAAATCCCTTCTTATCGGTTGCTTTTAAGAAACGTGCCGGAATGATTTGGTCAGTATCTACATTTTCAGTTGATAAGGGCACTGCTGTTGATGTAAATCGTTTAAACTTTTCCATATTACACCAATTCTAAAGTTTCAATTTCATCTAATACATTTACTATTTTTCCTGCCACAGCCGTTGCTGCAGCCACCAACGGACTTGCCAGAATGGTTCTAGCACCTTGACCTTGCCGTCCTTCAAAATTCCTGTTAGAGGTAGATACACAATATTCACCTTCAGGAATCTTATCATCATTCATAGCCAAACAAGCAGAGCAGCCTGGTTGCCTCAATTGAAAACCAGCCTCCGTAAAAACAGTGTCTAAGCCTTCGCTTATAATCTGTTTAGCTACCTGCCTTGAGCCCGGTACAAACCAGGCAGTAACATTCGCAGCTTTTTGTTTACCTTTAATATATTCTGCAGCAATCCTAAAATCTTCTATTCTTGAATTCGTACAGCTACCTATGAATACATAATTAATTGGATGATTCAATAAAGATTGACCTTTTTCAAAATTCATATAGGCCAATGACTTTTCAAAAGAAGCATCAGATTCCTGTGGAATTGTTTCGGAAATCTTTATACCCATACCTGGATTTGTACCATAGGTAATCATTGGTTCAATATCTTTGGCATCAAAATGATATTCTTGGTCAAAGACAGCATCCTCATCCGTTTTCAACGTTTTCCAATAGGCTACTTTTTTATCAAATTCAGAACCTTTTGGGGCGAACTCACGATCTTTAATGTATTCAAAAGTGGTCTCATCAGGGGCAATCATACCTCCTCTGGCACCCATTTCTATACTCATATTGCATACGGTCATACGGCCTTCCATAGACATTTCTTCAAATACACTTCCCGCATATTCACAGAAATAACCGGTACCTGAATTCGTGCCTAGTTTTGAAATAATATAGAGGATTACATCCTTAGGTAAAACACCTTTTTTAAGTGAGCCATTTACATTAACTCTCAGTTTTTTAGGTTTACTCATCAATAAACATTGACTGGCAAAAACCTGAGCTACCTGACTAGTACCAATACCAAAAGCAATAGTGCCAAAAGCACCATGTGTAGAAGTATGACTATCACCACAAACAATGGTCATGCCTGGTTGCGTAATGCCCAATTCAGGACCAATAACATGCACAATGCCATTATTAGGGTGCCCTAAACCATAGAGTTCTATGCTGTTCTTTTTACAGTTTTCAGTAAGTTGTTTTAGTTGATTTCTTGAGAGTAAGTCTTTTACAGGAAGATGTTGATCTATAGTAGGAGTATTGTGATCGGCGGTGGCTACTATCTGTTGTGGTCTGAATATTGGAATATTACGCTGTGCCAATTCCTGAAATGCCTGGGGGCTGGTGACCTCGTGAATTAAATGTTTATCAATATAGATGATTTGTGGTCCATTTTCAATCGTGTCTACCACATGACTATCCCACACCTTATCAAATAATGTCTTACCCATGTTAAGCAGGTATTGAGTTTACACTTTCACAGACCTTCATGATCTCATGAATATCTACGTCTTGAATTTCTTTTTTTCTATCAGCAAAAGTTAAGAAGGTTGCATAGACTTCATCTAATTGGTCCTTGGTCAATTCATATCCAACTTTTTTGGCTCTGTATGCTAAAGCTGCTCTTCCACTTCTTGCTGTTAAAACAATAGCCGACTCAGTAACACCAACGTCTTTTGGATCTATGATTTCATAAGTTTCGCGGTTTTTAATCACACCATCTTGATGAATACCTGAACTATGCGCAAAAGCATTGTCACCTACAATAGCTTTGTTAGGTTGAACAATCATACCCATACTTTCAGAAACTAACCTGCTAGTACTATACAATAGCTGTGTATTAACATTGGTGTCTAAGTTAAGATATGGATGTTGCTTCAATACCATAACTACTTCTTCTAGAGAGGTATTTCCTGCGCGCTCACCAATGCCATTTATTGTACACTCAATTTGACGAGCTCCGTTAATAACACCCGAAATTGAATTGGCAGTAGCCAAACCAAGATCATTATGGCAGTGGCAAGACAAAGTAGCTTTATCTATACCTTTTACATTTTCTTTTAAATATTTCATTTTAGCGCCATATTCTTCTGGAAGACAATAACCAGTAGTATCGGGAATATTTAAAACAGTTGCACCAGCTTTTATGACTTCCTCACAAACACGTGCTAAAAATTCATTATCAGTTCTTCCAGCATCTTCAGCGTAAAACTCTACATCTTCCACAAAAGACTTAGCATATTTTACAGCTGAAACAGCACGTTCTAGAACTTCTTCTCTTGTAGCCTTGAACTTATGTTGAATATGAGAGTCTGAAGTGCCAATACCTGTATGTATTCTTGGTTTCTTAGCATACTTTAGTGCTTCTGCCGCAACTTCTATGTCTTTTTTTACTGATCGCGTTAACCCGCAAATAGTGGCATTATTTACCACTTTTGAAATTTCAACGACTGAGTTAAAATCACCAGGACTTGAAATAGGAAATCCTGCCTCTATAATATCTACACCCAATTCATCAAGCCTTCTGGCAATGACCAATTTTTGTTCTGTATTTAATTTACAGCCGGGTACTTGCTCACCATCACGTAGGGTGGTATCAAAAATTTGAACCTTATCTGTATTCATTAGTTAAAGAAATATTTCTTTTTATGAGTACGAATTTATATTTTGGTTTTATGAAAGCTCTTAGGAGCTTCATTTTTTTTACAATGCTTAACTAAGTTTACCTTTATTTAACGTTTTGTTTGTCAATATTTTAACCTCTTAATTGGTACAATGATTAATACACAAAAAGATAATTTGTTTGTATTGGTAAAATCGCTTTCTAAGTCAGAAAAACGCCAATTTAAGCTATATGTCAATAGGATTGGGGGAAATGCTGAATCAAAATTTTTGGCGTTGTTTAATCTTTTAGAAAAGATACCTAAGTACAATGAAGCTGAGATTTTAAAGGCAGGAATTGTCAAAAAAGCACAACTTTCAAATCTAAAGGCGCACTTGTACAAGCAAATTCTTATTAGTTTGCGTCTGAATCCATCACATCAGAATATTAGGATTCAAATTAGAGAGCAGTTAGATTTTGCAACCATCTTATATCACAAGGGGTTGTATAAACAGGCATTGAAAATTTTAGATAAGGCTAAGAACATGGCTGTTGATCATGAAGAGAAAAATATAGCCTATGAAATAGTAGAACTTGAGAAAATTATTGAATCGCAATACATTACTAGAAGTATTAGCGGTAGGGCAGATGAACTAACAATACAAGCTAAAGAGTTGAGCATGCAGAATGTAATTGCTAGTAAACTTTCAAACTTGTCATTGCAACTCTATGGTATCTTGTTGAAGCAAGGCTATGTAAAGAATGATGAAGAATATCAGGTAATTACTAATTATTTTAATGATAGATTACCAAAATATACTTTTAGCGAACTAGGATTTAGAGAAAAATTGTGGCTCTATAAATCGCATTTATGGTATAGCTTTTTAACGCAGGATTTTCTCTCTAGCTATAAATACGCACGCAAGTGGGTAGATTTATTTTATGAATACCGAGCAATGATAAATTTGAATCCGGTTTTCTTTTTAAAAGGTAATAATTATTTGTTAGAATCATTATTCTTTTTGCAGTATCCTAAGCGCTTTGAGCGAGCACTTAAAGAGATGGAAGCGATTACAGATTCTGATGAACTTCCAAAGGATGACAATGTAGAAGTACTTAGTTTTCTATACATATATAATAATAAGTTTCATCTCTATTTTTTACAAGGAGCTTTTGAAGAGGGTGTTGCTTTGGTGCCAGATGTTATAAAGAAAATAAAGAAATACAGAAACAGGATAGATGAACATCATGTAATGCTCTTCTATTATAAAATAGCGAGTTTATATTTTGGATTGGGAGATTACAAAAAGTGTATTGAATATCTGGAAATCATTATCAATAACCGGACTTTAAAAATGCGTGAAGACTTAATGTGTTTTTCTAGGATTTTAAGTTTGATTGCTCATTATGAAGCAGGACTTGATTATCATTTAGAAGTTCAACTAAAAAGCACTTATAAGTTTCTCATCAAAATGAACGATTTGCATGATGTTCAAAAAGAGATCATTTCTTTTTTAAGAGGACTGGGTGATATTTATCCGCATCAACTGAAAGGAGAATTTGTTAAGTTATATAATAAATTAAAGCAGTTTGAAAATGATCCTTATGAAAGAAGATCATTTTTGTATTTAGATTTTTTATCATGGCTAGAGAGTAAAATAGATAATAAACCTGTAGCTGAGATCATAAGAGAGAAATCTAAAAAACTAAAAAATTAAGTGCAACTATCCCAAATAGGGTCTTTTGGTAAAGGAGCTTCTATAAATATTTTTTCTTTTGAAACTGGGTGTGTAAAGGCTATTTTTCGTGCATGCAAATGAATACCACCATTCTTATTACTTCTATTAAAACCATATTTTAAATCTCCTTTTATAGGAGACCCAATTGATGAAAGTTGCGCACGTATTTGATGGTGACGACCAGTTTCTAAATCAATTTCTAATAAGTAGTAGTTGTCAAGTTCTTTTATAATTTTATATTGCAAAGTGGCTTTTTTACTACCTTCAGTCTCTCTACTATAGGCAGTTGATTTGTTATTTTTAGGGTTCTTTTTTAAATAATGAATTAGGGAATCATAACGTTTTGGTGGTTGGTTTTTTACCACTGCCCAATATGTTTTCTTAATTTCTTTGTTACGTAGCATTTTGTTGAGGCGTTCTAGCGCCTTTGAAGTTCTAGCGAAAATAATAATACCACTTGTCGGTCTGTCGAGCCGATGTACAACACCTAGAAATACTTTTCCTGGTTTGTTGTATTTTTCTTTAATGTAACATTTAACGACTTCACTGAGCGGAGTATCTCCTGTTTTATCGCCCTGAATTATATCGCCCACTTTCTTGTTGATTACAATCAAGTGATTGTCTTCGTAAAGCACTTCAAGATTTGAAACCGATGAAGGCATTATTCATTAGAATTTAAATCAAGATTGATCTCCTCAATGAAGCCTAACAATTCTTCTCGACCTGCTTTTGCTGTTGATGAAGTAATAAAGTACTGGGGCATTTCCTCCCAACTTCGCAGCATTTGCGTCTGATATTTCTGAAGGTTTTTGTTGAGTTGTGCGGGTTTTAGTTTATCAGACTTTGTAAAAATAATACAAAACGGAATGCCTTTTTCACCTAAGAATTGCATGAATTCTAAGTCAATTTTCTGAGGCTCATGTCTGCAATCCACTAATACAAATGCACAGCTAAGTTGTTGTCTTTTCAAGAAATATTCTGTGATGAACTTCTGAAAAACTTTACGTTTATCTTTTGAAGTCTGCGCATATCCATAACCAGGCAGGTCCACCAAAAACCAATTACCATTTATTTTAAAATGATTGATTAGTTGAGTTTTTCCTGGTTTGCCTGATGTTTTTGCTAAGTTTTTTCTATTTGTCAGCATATTGATAAGCGAAGATTTTCCCACATTGGACCGACCAATAAAGGCATATTCAGGCAGCATTTCTTTTGGGCACTTAGCAACATCAGTATTGCTAATGATAAACTCGGCAGATTTTATTTTCATAGGAAGAAACTAGAGTTGTTCCTTAGTAAGCCATTCTTCTAAAAAGACATTAAACTCTTCAGGGCGTTCCATCATAGGGGCATGCCCACATTTATCTATCCAATACAGAGTGGCATTGGGTAACAGTTTATGGAATTCTTCAGCTACGTCAGGGGGTGTAACCGTATCGTCTTTACCCCAAATAAGACCAACGGGCATTTCCATATTTGGTAAGTCTTTTGACATATTATGTCTGATGGCGCTTTTAGCTATGGCTAATGTTCTAATCAATTTATTTCTATCATTAATAGAATCATATACGTCATCAATGATCTCTTTCGTGGCTATTTCTGGATTGTAAAAAACATCTTGTGCCTTCTTCTTTACGTACTCATAATCTCCTCTTTTTGGGTAGCTTTCTCCCATAGAATTTTCATATAATCCAGAGCTTCCTGTTAGGACAATACCTGCTACTTTTTCAGGATAATTTTTAGCGTAATACAATGAGATATGACCACCTAAAGAATTTCCTAGAAGTATATAATCATCTAGTTGCTTGAATGCGGTAAATTCTTTAATGAACTTGGCTAGGTTCTTTACATTAGTGTTCAACAAAGGCAACGAATAAATAGGCAACTCTGGCATTAAAATTTGATATCCTTTCTGAGAAAAAGTATCAAAAACACTGTCAAAATTACTCAGATTGCCCATGAGGCCATGGAGAATAATAATAGGTCTTCCTTCACCAGATTCTAAGTAACTGAATTTACCTTCTTTTTTGTAGTTGTCTCCCATTAAATATTTCTCGGTTAAGTGGTCAGTGGCAAAAGTAACTATTTTGGGTCAAAGTACAGATTTTATCTAAATATAGAAAGCCTTTTACTTCTCCCTAAAAGACAACTTCTCTAACTATTTCATAATCAGTACAATATTTCTCAAAATAAAAAGTTATTAACAAAGTGGTAAAATATGGTAAAAAGTGGTAAAAATCTATATATTTGTCATTAAAATCTTCAGCAAAAAGTAATTAAGTGGTAAATCTTATTGGAACATATGAATGTAAGGCAGACGTAAAAGGACGTTTGTTATTGCCTTCTCCGGTAAAGAAACAATTAACTACGGTGCTTCAAGATGGCTTTGTATTAAAGCGTGCGGTTTTTCAGCCCTGCTTGGAATTGTATCCGATGAGGGAATGGAATACCCTAATGCAAAAGGTGAATAAGCTGAATCGGTTTGTGAAGAAAAATAATGACTTCATAAGAAGATTTACAGCAGGGGTAAAAGTGGTAGATCTTGATGGTGCCGGAAGGTTATTAATACCCAAAGATTTGCATTCGTTTGCTGGTATTTCTAAAGAAGTGGTGTTGTCATCAGCAGTCAACATCATTGAAATTTGGGATAAGCAGCGATATGAAAAAGCCATTGATGATGCAGCTGTTGATTTTGCCGAATTGGCTGAAGAGGTGATGGGTGGTGAAAATATGACGGATGATGAGTTATCATAATCCGGTATTGCTCTTTGAAAGTGTTGATGGTCTAGAAATTAATCCGAACGGAATTTACGTGGATGTCACTTTTGGCGGAGGTGGTCATTCAAAAGAAATTTTGAAAAGGTTGGGTGAGGATGGTCATCTATTTGCCTTTGATCAGGATGCTGATGCGTTGCAAAACACTATTGATGATCCTCGATTTACATTGATTAGTGAGAATTTTAGGTATATCAAACGATTCTTACGGTTTCATGGAATAAAACAAGTGGATGGTATTCTTGCAGACTTGGGTGTGTCGTCACATCAGTTTGATAAAGCTGAGCGCGGTTTTTCTACTCGCTTTGAAGCAGACTTAGATATGCGCATGGATCAGCAAGGCGCTATCTCAGCATATGATGTGGTCAATGATTATGACGAAGGAAAGCTGGCAAGTATACTGTTTTTATATGGCGAGTTAAGAAATGCGAAAGCAATGGCAAGAACAGTCGTTGAGGCTAGGAGTGATCAAGAAATTAAATCCAGTTTCCAATTAAAAGAAGTGTTGCAACGATTCCTTCCTAATAACAGAGAACATAAAATATTAGCGCAGGTATTTCAGGCAATTCGAATTGAAGTAAATGAAGAATTAGAAGTGTTAAAAGAGTTTTTAGAGCAAACGGTTGACTTGTTAAAAGAAGGAGGGAAGTTGAGTGTTATCTCTTACCACTCCCTTGAGGATAGGTTAGTAAAACGGTTTGTGCGCGGTGGATTATTTGAAGGAGAGCCTGAGAAAGATTTTTACGGTAATGTGCAAGTTCCATTTAAAAAGGGAAAGCTCATTGTACCATCAGCAGAAGAAATAAAAATGAACAATAGGGCACGAAGTGCCAAACTAAGAATAGCAACCAAATTATAAATGGCATCAGTAAAAC
This sequence comes from Maritimimonas sp. 2405UD52-3, assembly GCF_056591715.1. NCBI lineage: Bacteria > Pseudomonadati > Bacteroidota > Flavobacteriia > Flavobacteriales > Flavobacteriaceae > Maritimimonas > Maritimimonas sp. 2405UD52-3. The sequence goes on along the minus strand of NZ_JBWQOL010000002.1, from coordinate 552,519 downwards.
AACGAATGTATGATCTGCTAAAAGGAAAATTTTTAGTGGATGAAGATGCACCAAAAAATTGGCGCTTACTCATCTTTCTAGCCTTTCTAGCCTTGATCATGATTGCCAGTTCACACAGCATAGATAATAAGGTACAGAAGATTGCGCAATTAAATAAAAAGAAACGTGAGTTGCGGTCACAATTTGTAGCAACACGTTCAGATTTGATGAAGTTAAAAATGGAATCATCAATCACCAAAAAATTAGCAGAAAAAGGATTGTATATCTCAGAAAATCCACCGCAAAAAATTAAAGTAACAAACTAACTCATTGGCAACAGAAAAAAAGAACATACTTAACAAACTTTATCTCATTTCAGCTTTTATGTTCTTGTTCGCTCTGGCAATTACTTATAAGCTTGTCGATATTCAGTTCCTAAAAGGAGAGTTCTACCGGCAAAAGGCTCAGGAGGGTACCATTCGTGATTTTGATATTCCTGCTAATAGAGGAAATGTATACACAGCAGATGGTAGTTTATTAGCAACATCGGTTTCAAAATTTGATATCAGAATGGACCCTGTAACGGTAGCATCTGATGAATTTGAAAAGGGTATTAAAGGATTGAGTAAAGAGCTTGCGAGTATGCTGGGTGCTACTTCTAGTAAATGGGAAAACAAAATAAGAAAAGCTAGAAAGAATAAGAACAGATATCTATTTATCACCAGAAATCTCAGTTATAACCAATACCAGCGTGTTAAAAAGTTTCCAATCTTCAAATTGGGAGCCTATAAAGGTGGATTAATAACTGAACAACGCACCGTGCGTGAACATCCCATAGGTAAAATAGCAGAACGCTATATAGGTTATGACGATTATAGAGGGAGAGTAGGTATTGAAGGTAATTTTCATAGCTATTTGAAGGGTAAAAATGGAAAACGCCTCAAACAAAAAATTGCAAAAGGACAATGGAAACCTTTGAATGATAACAATGAGGTAGAGCCTATTGATGGCAAAGATATCTACACTACCATTGATTTAAATATTCAAGACATTACACACCATGCACTTTTGGAGCAGCTGGAAAAGTATAGTGCGGATCACGGAAGTGTTGTGGTGATGGAAACCAAGACAGGAGAAGTAAAAGCCATTTCTAATCTTGGTAGAAATAAAGAAGGTAAGTACTATGAGCGTTTGAATTATGCTGTAGGCGAGTCTCATGAACCGGGCTCTACATTCAAATTAATGAGTATGATCGTTGCTTTAGAAGATAAGGTAGTAGATACAGGTAAGGTCATAGATACTGAAGATGGAACGCTTAAAATTTATGATAGAAGGGTAAAAGACTCACATAGAGGTGGGTATGGAAAAATATCTACTGCGCGTGTGTTTGAAGTATCATCAAATGTGGGAATTGTAAAAATTATTGAAGAAAACTACAGAAACAACCCTAAAAAGTTCATTGCTGGATTGAATAAAATGGGCGTAGGAGATAAATTGAATGTGCCTATTAAAGGTGAGGGTTTACCTGTGATTCCCAATCCAGAGAATAAGAAACAATGGTATGGTACGTCATTGGCTTGGATGACACATGGTTATGGTGTGCATATAACCCCATTACAAACACTAGCACTTTACAACGCAGTGGCCAATAATGGTGAAATGGTAAAACCTCGGTTTATCAGAGAGGTAAAAGCACAAGATAAAGTTATTGAGCAATTTGACAAAGAGATTATTAAGCAGCAAGTATGTTCTCAAGAAACCATAGATAAGCTGAAAGTAATGATGGAAAATGTTGTGAAGCGAGGCACAGCTGCTAATATCTATGATAAGAACTATTCTATGGCTGGTAAAACAGGAACATGCCAAACAGATTACTGGACTGGCAATACCCAATATATCTCGTCATTCGTAGGATACTTCCCAGCTGATAATCCTAAGTATTCATGCATTGTTGTTATCCATAAACCCAATAAAAAGAAAGGGTACTATGGTAATGTGGTGGCGGCTCCTGTATTCAAAAAGATTGCACAGAAAATTTATACAGACACACCTTTATTAGATGAGGTAAATCACAATGAATTTGAATATGCGGTTGTAGAAAAGGATTTTGAAAAATACATGGAGGTTGCCAGAAAAAGTCATGTGAAAGTGCCTAATGTAAAGAACATGTCGGGTATGGATGCAGTGGCATTATTGGAAAACTTAGGATTTCGTGTAGAAACAAATGGAGTGGGAACGGTAAAAAGACAATCCATAAAATCAGGTAAACAAATACAAAAAGGGTCAATCATTAAACTCAATTTATCATAAGTAGTTGAAGAATTTAAAAGACATATTATATAAAGTATCTGTCGAAGCTGTTTATGGCCCAACGGATATTAATGTTTCTGAAATTCACTTTGATTCTAGAAAAATATCTCAAGACGACGTGTTTGTGGCAATTAAAGGAACTGTTGTTGATGGGCATAAATTTATTGAAGAAGTTACGTCTAAACATGTTGCTGCAATCATTTGTGAGGAAATGCCTGCTCATAGAGATGAGAAAGTTACCTATGTATTAGTTTCTAATTCAAATGAAGCATTGGCAATTCTTTCAGCTAATTATTTTGAGAATCCCTCAAGTAAATTAAAGCTGATTGGTATTACAGGTACTAACGGCAAAACTACAATTGTCACATTGCTTTATGCAATGTTTAAAAAAGCAGGGTATAAAACGGGACTCTTGTCAACAGTAAAAGTGATGGTTGGTGACAATGAATTTTCCGCAACTCATACTACACCAGATTCAATTACTATCAATCGCTATTTAAATGAAATGGTTGAAGTAGGTATTGAATACTGTTTTATGGAAGTGAGTTCTCATGGTATTGATCAAAAGCGCTCTGAAGGATTACAGTTTACGGGAGGGATTTTTACAAATCTTTCACATGATCATTTAGACTATCATAATTCTTTCGCTGAATATAGAGATGTAAAGAAGAAATTCTTTGATGACCTACCAAAATCAGCGTTTGCCTTGGTAAACATTGATGATAAGAATGGTAAGGTAATGCTTCAAAATACGGGAGCTAAACAATACACATATGCTTTGAAAACGATAGCAGATTACAAAGCAAAAATTTTAGAGAATCAACTTAGTGGGTTACTACTAAATATTAATAACAATGAAGTTTGGACCAAGCTTATTGGCAATTTCAATGCATATAACTTATTGGCAATCTATGCCACAGCTGATCTTCTGGGTATTGAAGAGATAGAAAACCTTCGTCTTTTGAGCGGGCTAGAAAGCGTAAGTGGTCGTTTTCAGTATTTGGTCTCTGATTCCGGTATTACAGCTATTGTAGATTACGCACATACACCAGATGCTTTAAAAAATGTGCTAGAAACCATTAATACTATCAGAACGCACAATGAAAAGGTGATTACAGTAGTTGGTTGCGGAGGAGATAGAGATAAGACGAAACGTCCTAAAATGGCACATATTGCTTCTGAACTATCAAGTCAGGCCATTTTTACTTCAGACAATCCGCGCACTGAAGATCCGCAGATCATCATTGAGGATATGGAAGCGGGTGTTCAACCTCAGAATTATAAAAAGACCATTTCTATTGTAGATAGAAAACAAGCCATCAAAACTGCCAGTAAAATGGCCGAAAAAGGAGATATCGTATTGATCGCTGGTAAAGGACATGAAACCTATCAGGAAATCAATGGTGTAAAAACAGATTTTGATGACTATACCATAGTACAAGACATTTTAAAAGAATTAGAAAAATAAGGCGCTAAACCATGTTGTATTACTTATTTGAATACTTGGAAAAACATTATGACCTAGCTGGAGCGGGACTATTTCAATATATATCCTTTCGTTCTGCTGCAGCTTTTGTTTTTTCAATACTCATTTCAACCATTTTTGGGCGTCGTATCATTGATAAGTTGCGTCGATTGCAGGTGGGTGAATCCGTTCGCGATCTCGGTTTAGAAGGGCAAAAGGAAAAGACAGGTACACCAACAATGGGCGGTATCATTATCATTCTGGCAACAGTGATTCCTGTGTTGCTTTTTGCAGAACTAAGTAATGTGTATATCATCATACTATTGGTGTCTACCTTATGGATGGGTCTTATTGGATTTATTGATGATTATATCAAAGTTTTCAAAAAAGATAAAGAAGGTTTAAAAGGGCGATTTAAAATTTTAGGACAGGTTGGTTTAGGAGTTTTTGTGGGCTGTATGTTGTACTTCTCACCAAGTGTTACTGTAAAAGAGAAGAAAGAATTGCCGGCGACGGTTCAAGCCGAAATCCAACAAAAAAGCCCATCAGATTTATTTGAAAAAGAACACAAATCGTTAAAGACTACCATTCCTTTTGTTAAGAATAACGAATTCGATTATTCGTCGTTGGTAAGCTGGTTAGGTGATGAAGCTGAAAATTACAGCTGGATATTGTTTGTAATTATTGTTGTATTCATCATTACAGCAGTGTCTAATGGAGCCAACTTGACGGATGGAATTGATGGATTGGCAGCCGGTTCTTCAGCGATTATGGTAATGGCACTAGGCATTTTTGCATGGGTATCGGGTAACCTCATTTTTGCCAATTATTTGAATGTAATGTATATACCTCATTCCGGTGAAATGACTGTTTTTATAAGTGCTTTTGTAGGGGGCTTGATAGGGTTCTTATGGTACAATACATATCCCGCTCAGGTTTTTATGGGAGACACAGGCAGTTTGACAATAGGAGGAATCATTGCTGTGTTGGCCATTTCGGTTCGTAAGGAATTATTGATTCCCATCCTTGCGGGCATCTTTTTAGCAGAAAATTTATCGGTGGTATTACAGGTGAGTTATTTCAAGTATACCAAAAAGAAGTTTGGTGAAGGCAGGCGTATTTTCTTGATGTCACCCTTGCATCATCATTTTCAAAAGAAAGGATATCATGAAAGTAAAATAGTTGCCAGGTTCTGGATTATTGGAATCATGTTGGCAGTGTTATCAATCATCACTTTAAAAGTGAGATAGCATGAAGATAGCTGTATTAGGAGGAGGAGAAAGTGGTGTGGGTACAGCAGTATTGGCAAAACAAAAAGATTATAAAGTTTTTGTTTCTGATAAAGGAACAATTGCGGATAAATACAAGAAAGTTCTTTTACATAATGAAATAGTTTTTGAAGAAGGTAAGCATTCAGAATCACAGATTTTTGATGCAGATGTGGTCATGAAGAGCCCGGGTATTCCTGATAAAGTGGCTCTAATAGAGCGGCTAAAAGAAAAAGGTATTCCGGTGATTTCAGAGATTGAATTTGCAGGCAAATTTACAGATGCTACTGTAGTTGGGATAACAGGGAGTAATGGTAAAACTACCACAACATTATTGACGCATCACATCCTGAAAAAGGCAAGATTAAATGTGGGGGTGGCTGGAAATGTTGGCGACAGTTTTGCTTTGCAATTAGCAGAAAATGATCATAAAAACTACGTGTTAGAACTCAGTAGTTTTCAGTTAGATGGTATAGTTGATTTTGCACCGCATATAGCAATTATCACCAATATTTCTCCCGATCATTTGGATAGGTATGATTACAAGTATGAAAATTATATCGCATCAAAATTTAGGGTTACCATGAATCAAAAGGCATCTGATTATTTAATCTATGATGCTGATGATGAAGCCATAACAAATTGGTTGAAAAAAAATGAAACCAAGGCTGAACTTCTTCCTTTTTCACTAACAAAATCATTCCGTAAAGGAGCATATAAAGAGAATAATAACATCATAATACAAACCAATTCAAACAGATTTACAATGAGTATTACAAATCTAGCACTACAAGGAAGTCATAACATTAAGAATGCTATGGCATCTGGTATGGTGGCACAATTATTAAAGGTTAGAAATGAAACCTTAAGAGAGAGTTTAGAAGATTTTGAGAGTGTTGAGCACCGTCTGGAGCCGGTTTTGAAGATCAATGGTGTGCAATACATAAATGATTCAAAAGCCACCAATGTAAATGCAACATTTTATGCCTTAGATAGTATGCAGACAGATGTTGTTTGGATAGTTGGTGGGGTAGATAAAGGTAATGACTATTCAGATCTTTTGCCTTTTGTACATGAAAAAGTGAAAGCTATAATTTGTTTAGGAGTAGATAACTCTAAGATTATTGAAGCTTTTGGTAACGTGGTTGATTTTATGATTGAGACACAAGGCGCTGAAGAAGCTGTAAAAGTAGCTTATAAATTGGCGACAAAAGGCGATGCTGTTTTGCTATCTCCTGCATGTGCCAGTTTTGATTTATTTGATAATTATGAAGATAGAGGTAGACAATTTAAAGAAGCAGTAAGACAGTTGTAAATGACCAGAATCCTCAAAAACATACGAGGTGATAGAACTATTTGGGCTATAGTTGCTTTATTAGCAATATTTTCCTTTCTCCCAGTGTATAGCGCAAGTACTAATTTGGTATATGTAGTAGAAAATGGTACTACATGGGGCCACTTATTGAAGCATGGAATGTTATTGGTGCTAGGGTTTGTTATTATGTATGCTACCCATAAAATTCCATACAGATATTTTAGTGGCCTTTCTGTTTTATTGATACCTGTCATTATACTGCTACTTATTTATACATTAATGCAAGGCCAGACCATAAGTGGGGTGAATGCAAGTCGTTGGATACGAATCCCTTTTGTGGGGATAGGTTTCCAAACTTCTACTTTGGCAGGCGTGATTATTATGATGTATGTGGCTCGCTATCTTGCAAAAAATAAGAATAAAGAAATATTATTTAAAGAAAGTATTTTTCAATTATGGTTGCCGGTAGCCCTGGTTTTGATATTTATTTTACCCGCTAACTTTTCAACAACGGCAATCATTTTTACCTCTGTTTTAATCTTGACGTTTATAGGAGGATACCCCATAAAATATTTAGCATCAATAATAGGCTTAGGCGTTTTAGTCTTTGCTTTGTTCATTTTAACTGCCAAAGCCTTTCCTGATGCTTTTGAAGGAAGTAGAATAGATACTTGGGTGAATAGGATTGAAAATTTTGCAGAACCAGATGAAGAAGCAAATTATCAGGCTGAAAAAGCTAAGGTTGCAATCGCTTCTGGAGAAATCCAGGGTAAAGGTCCTGGTAAAAGTGTGCAAAAGAACTTTTTACCACAATCTTCATCAGATTTTATTTATGCCATTATTGTCGAAGAATTTGGACTTTTTGGAGCATTCTTTTTGTTGATTTCTTACTTAGGGTTACTCTTTAGAGTAATTATTGTGGCGAATAAAACAGAATCCATTTTCGGAACGCTTTTAGTCTTAGGTGTAGGTATTCCCATTGTGTTTCAAGCATTTATCAATATGGCTGTTGCGGTGGGATTGTTTCCGGTTACGGGACAGCCTTTACCGCTTATTAGCGCAGGAGGTACTTCCATATGGATGACTTGCTTCGCTCTTGGTATTGTGCTGAGTGTGAGTGCAAAACGAGAGGTAGACATGAGCAAGCATAAGAAATTGGATGATGATAATCCGTTAAAAATATTGCATGAAGCCATCGGTTAATATATTAATAAGTGGTGGTGGCACAGGAGGGCATATCTACCCTGCCATAGCTATTGCAAATGAACTCAAGCAACGCTATGCGAATGCTAAATTTTTATTTGTGGGTGCTAGGGATAGAATGGAAATGGAAAAAGTACCACAGGCAGGTTATGATATAGAAGGTCTTTGGATCTCGGGAATTCAAAGAAAGTTAACATTAAAGAACCTACTATTTCCATTTAAGTTGATGAGTAGTCTATGGAAAGCAAGAGGTATTGTGAAAAAGTTTAAACCTGATGTGGTTATTGGCACGGGAGGGTTTGCTTCTGGGCCCACATTGCAAATGGCAAATAGAAAAGGTATTCCAACGGTGTTACAAGAACAAAATTCATATCCGGGAATTACAAATAAAATGTTGTCAAAAAAAGCAAAGACTATTTGTGTGGCTTATGATGGATTAGAACGGTTTTTCCCGAGAGAAAAAATTGTAAAAACTGGGAACCCTGTACGTCAGGATTTGTTGGAGATTGATCATCATCGTACCAAAGGGCAAGATTTTTTCGGGTTGAACCCCAATAAAAAGACCGTATTGGTTTTAGGCGGAAGTTTAGGTGCCAGAGCTGTTAATCAATTAATAGAAAGCCAGATTGATTGGTTTTATAAAAATGATATTCAGTTAATATGGCAGACGGGTAAGCTCTATTATGATGAGTATAAAAAGTATCATAAAAATGCTATTCAAACACATGCTTTTTTAAATGATATGAACTTAGCGTATGCTGCTGCAGATATTGTTATTAGCAGAGCTGGGGCAGGTTCAATTTCTGAATTATGTATTGTTGGAAAGCCTGTCATTTTTATTCCTTCACCAAATGTAGCAGAAGACCATCAAACTAAAAATGCAATGGCCGTGGTAAATAAAAATGCTGCATTATTGGTTAAAGAATCTGAACTCAATTCTTTTCAATCGGTACTTGAAAATTTAATAGGTAATGAAGAGGAGCAATCAGTTTTAAGTGAAAATATAAAGAAATTGGCATTGCCTAATGCTACGAGGGACATTGTAAATGAAATAGAAAAATTGATTCATTGAATTTAAAGGATATACATAACATTTATTTCATTGGTATTGGTGGTATTGGTATGAGTGCCTTAGCTAGCTATTTTCATACAAATGGTAAGCATGTTTCTGGCTATGACAGAATACATGGCATTACAACAGATGCTTTAGAAACCCAAGGAGTGAAGATCAATTATGAAGATGAGATGCGTCATATTGAAGATTCTTTTTTGGATGTAAAAAATACATTGGTGGTATATACACCCGCCATCCCCGAGGATCACAAACAACTTAATTATTTTAAAGAAAAGAAATTTATAATTTTCAAACGCTCAGAAATTTTAGGCGAGATCACAAAAAATACATTTTGCTTTGCTGTGGCTGGTACGCATGGCAAGACAACCACATCAACTATTTTAGGTCATATTTTAACGGAATGTGGAATTAATGCAACATCGTTCTTAGGAGGTATTTCAGAAAATTATAATTCTAACCTGATTTTAGGGGGTGATGAAATTAGTGTAGTTGAAGCTGATGAATTTGACCGCTCTTTTTTAAGACTATCACCTAACATTGCCTGTATCACCTCTATGGATGCAGATCACTTAGATATCTATGGAGAATCAAAGGAGTTAGATGCATCTTTTATAGACTTTTCAAAATTAGTAACAGATAAGATTTTTGTTAAAAAAGGGTTGCCCATTGAAGGCATTACATATGGAATAGATGAGGAAGCTGATTACGTGGCAAAAAATATAAAAATACAACAGGGTAGCTATTATTTTGATGTTTTTACATCAGCTGAAAGCCTCAAAAATATTGAAATAACACTACCAGGAAAACATAATGTGCTAAATACTTTGGTAGCTCTGGCAATGGCTCATGATTACGGAATAAAACTCCAGGATATTGCCAGAGCTTTAAAAACATTTAAAGGGATTAAGCGTAGGTTTAATTTCAAAATTAAAACAAAAGATTTAGTATTGATTGATGATTATGCGCATCATCCTACAGAAATTAATGCGGTTTCGAATGCTGTAAAAGAACTATATCCTAAAAGGAGTATAGCAGTTGTGTTTCAACCGCATTTGTTTAGCAGAACAAAAGATTTTATTGATGATTTTGCCAGAAGTCTTGAAGTTTTTGATGAGGTAGTGTTGTTAGATATTTATCCGGCAAGGGAACTTCCGATAGATGGAGTAACATCTTCTTGGTTGCTGAGTAAGATTAACACTGTTCATAAGAAATTAGCCAGTAAGGAAAATTTGATGGATGAAGTATTAGAATTAAAATCAAAGATAATTGTAATGCTTGGTGCAGGTGATATAGGTGAGTTAGTCGATCCGGTTAAAGAAATTTTATTGAAAAGAGCATCATGAGAAAATATTTTATTTATATCAAAATCATTTTGTTTGTAGGTGTTTTGGTTTTCCTTTTTGGATTTACCTCTTATAGAAATAACATCAAAAAAGTAAGCGATATAGACATAAAATTCACCAACGGAGACAACCTTTTTATTACCTATGAAACGGTTAATAAATTGTTAATACAAAATTATGGCGCGCTTAAAACCCAGCCAAAAGAAACTATAATTTTGAGACATTTGGAAGAAACGCTGCAATCAAATGAAATGATTGAAAGTGTTAATGTTTTCTTAACGGTTGATCATAAGTTGTGCGCTACCATTACTCAAAAAACTCCCATAGCCAGAGTTGTAGACGAGGGTGTGGCTTATTACTTAGACGATAAGGGCGGTAAAATGCCATTGTCATCTAACTATTCCGCCAGAGTTCCATTGGTAAGTGGCTTGAATTCAAATAACGCTAAAGATTTGCATGAGTTAGCAAATATAATTTTTAGAGACCCTTTTTTACAAAAGCAAATAATTGCAATTGAAGCGAATCCTGAAAATGAATTCATATTAAGAACAAGAGTGGGCAATCAATCTATTGAGTTAGGAAGCTTAGATAACATTGATGCAAAATTTAAGAAACTAGAAGCTTTTTATAAAAAGGTTTTAAAAGATAAAACATTAGATACATACCAAACGATCAACTTGAAATATTACAATCAAGTTGTTTGTACAAAAAACTAAACCATGGAACACGAAAATATAGCAGTAGGTCTTGATATAGGTACCACAAAAATAGTTGCTATGATTGGTAAGGCCAATGAGTATGGCAAGATAGGAGTGCTTGGTATTGGTAAAGCCAAAAGCTTAGGTGTTCACAGAGGTGTAGTAAATAATATTACCCAGACCATTCAGTCTATACAACAGGCTGTAGAGGAAGCCGAGAGTATTGCCGAATACAAGATCAAAGATGTTGTGGTGGGTATAGCCGGTCAACATATAAGAAGCTTACATCATAGTGATTACATCACCAGACCTAATTCAGAAAAAGTTATTGATGATGCTGATATAGAAAAGCTTATTAGTCAGGTTCATAAGTTGGTTATGTTACCAGGTGAGGAAATTATTCATGTACTCCCACAAGATTATAAAGTTGATGGGCAAGCTGAGATCAAAAAGCCAATTGGTATGTATGGCGGCAGATTAGAAGCTAATTTTCATGTGGTAGTTGGTCAGGTGTCTTCTATTAGAAATATTGGTAGATGTATTAAAAGTGCGGGTCTAGAATTATCCAATATTACATTAGAACCACTTGCTTCAGCTGATGCAGTATTAAGCCAAGAAGAGAAAGAAGCGGGTGTGGCTTTAATTGATATAGGAGGTGGAACAACTGACTTAGCCATTTTTAAGGATGGTATTATCCGTCATACAGCTGTTATTCCTTTTGGAGGAAATGTGATTACTGAAGATATTAAAGAAGGATGTTCTATTATAGAAAAGCAGGCGGAATTATTAAAAACCAAATTTGGTTCTGCTTGGCCAGGAGAAAATAAAGAAAATGAGATTGTTTCTATTCCTGGTTTACGCGGAAGGGAGCCTAAAGAGATTACTTTGAAAAACCTCTCAAAGATAATTCATGCAAGGGTAGTTGAGATTATTGAGCAGGTCTATCTGGAAATTAAGAATTATGGTCATGAAGAGGCTAAGAAAAAACTAATTGCTGGAATTGTCTTGACAGGTGGTGGAGCAGAATTAAAGCATATCAAACAGCTTGTAGAATATATTACAGGTATGGATACGCGAATAGGCTATCCTAATGAGCATTTATCTGGAAATTCTGATATAGATATGTCAAGCCCTTCTTTTTCAACGGCAGTAGGTCTGTTGATGAAAGGCTTGAATCAAAAGCAGAAAGAATATCAAGCTCCAGCTGAAAATTTTGACACCACTGAATATCAAGAAGATAAGAAAGTAAAGGAAAAATCTATTGTTGAACGTAAGTCTATTTTTGAGAAATGGGCAGAGAAGTTTAGAGAGTTTTTAGATAACGCAGAGTAGGACTGAGGAAAAGAAACAAGACAAACGAAAATTATAATAAATACAATCCCAAAAAAATAAGTTATGAGTACAGAATTTGAAAGTATTTCATTCGACTTGCCAAAAAACCAATCTAACGTTATCAAGGTTATTGGTGTAGGCGGCGGAGGTAGTAATGCCGTAAATCACATGTATGAAAAAGGTATCAGAGGTGTTGATTTTGTGGTATGTAATACAGATGCACAAGCCTTACATAATAGTCCGGTGCCTACTAAAATTCAGTTAGGGGTTTCATTAACTGAAGGTTTAGGGGCAGGTGCAAATCCTGAAGTGGGTGAGCAAGCCGCTATGGAAAGTATGGAAGATATTAAAGCCATGCTAAGCACAAATTCTAAAATGGTATTTATCACCGTAGGCATGGGTGGTGGAACAGGAACCGGTGCTGCTCCTGTTATTGCAAGAATAGCAAAAGAAATGGATTTATTAACAGTTGGGATTGTAACAATTCCATTTTCTTTTGAAGGCAAAATGCGTAATGAACAAGCACAAAACGGAATTGCAAAACTTCGTGAGCATATTGACTCATTGGTTGTTATTAATAATAATAAGCTTAGAGAAGTCTATGGTAATCTTGGTTTCAAAGCTGGTTTTTCAAAAGCAGATGAAGTGCTGTCTACAGCGGCTACCGGAATTGCAGAAGTAATTACACATCACTATACTCAGAACATTGACTTAAAAGATGCGAAAACAGTATTAGCTAATAGTGGAACTGCAATTATGGGGTCTGCTACTGCTTCGGGATCAAATAGAGCTCAGGAAGCTATTACCAATGCATTAGATTCTCCATTATTGAATGATAATAGAATAACAGGTGCTAAGAATGTATTGCTCTTAATTGTATCAGGTACTACTGAAATTACAATTGATGAGATAGGTGAGATCAATGATTATGTGCAAAGTGAAGCTAAGAGTAATGTTGATATCATTATGGGTGTTGGTGAAGATGATTCACTAGGTGATGCCATAGCTGTTACAGTAATCGCAACGGGGTTTAATATGGAACAACAAATGGAGATAAGCGCTACGGAGTCGAAAAGAGTCATTCATACTTTAGAGGATGAACCTTCAAAGTCTATTGCTGAGTTAAAAAAGCCTGAGTCTGAAAAAAAAGTAATCAAACATGTTTTAGAGGATGAAGTGTATGAACAACCATTAGACTTGATTCCTACAACAGAATTGATCAATAATATAGATGTAGTTTATGAAGAAGTAGTTCCTGAGTATGTTGATGATTTTATCATTACTCCGGTAACAAAAAGGGAAGAAATTCAGGAAGAAGAAATAGAAGAAGAAAATCAAATTACATTAACATTTGATCTTCCGTTAACACCTAAGAAAAGCGTCGTAGAGGATAATGAGCATCAAGTAACAACACATGAGTTAATTTCTAATATTGATGAGATAAAAGTGGTTGATCCTATCAGGGTGAAGGCTGAGCATACAGACGATGGTAAAATTAGATATGGTTTAGAGGATTTTATGGTCAATGAAAATGAAAAAGTGACTCAAGCCCCTAAACAAGAAATGCAGGATGAAGAATTGCAATTTGACCTGCGAGTTGAGAAGAAACCTGTTGTTGATGCCAATGAGGTTCCTGAAGAAGAAATTTCTCCTTTAAATTTAACAATTGCAGAACTTGAGAAAAAGGCAGATGAGCGGAGACAGAAAATGAAAGAATTCAATTACAAATTCATTAATAGGATGAATAAAAATATAGAAGAAATTGAAAGTCAGCCCGCGTATAAGAGAATGGGTGTTGATCTAGAAGATGTTGAACCTTCATCAGAAACATCTACTAGTCAATCAAGAACCTCTTTAGGTACTGATGATAATAATGATATTCAGTTGCGATCAAACAATTCATTTTTGCATGATAACGTTGATTAACACTATTTAGTTTTTGTTTGTTAGAACCCAAATCTGCGTTCTGCAGGTTTGGGTTTTTTAGTATCTTTGCTTTCCTCAAAAAATAAGAAATGAGTTTACAACAAGAGCTTACCATAGCAATGAAAGAAGCTATGAAAGCTAAAGATCAAACTGCTTTAACAGCATTAAGAGCTGTGAAATCTGCTATTTTATTGGCAAAGACTGAAAGTGGTGCTAGTGGTGAGTTAACAGAAGAACAAGAGCTGAAGATTCTTCAGAAGTTGGTAAAGCAGCGTAAGGACAGTGCTGCAATTTATGAAGCTCAAGACCGTAAAGATTTGGCAGAGCCCGAATTGGGTGAAGCCGAGGTTATTGAGCAATTTTTGCCTGAGGCTCTTAGTGAAGAAGAAATAGAAGGTGTTATAATAGCTACCATAGAATCTATAGGAGCAGAAGGTATGAAAGATATGGGTAAGGTAATGGGGATAGTGAGCAATGAACTGGTAGGTCAGGCAGACGGCAAAACTATATCAACAATAGTCAAGAAGAATTTATCTTAAAGAGAGAAAAGGCCACGTAGCTCAGCTGAATAGAGCACTGGATTTCGGCTCCAGCGGTCGGGGGTTTGAATCCCTCCGTGGTCACGAATAAATCAAAAAGCGAGCAAAAATACAAAGCTTGCTTTTTTGTTTTTGCGGCTTTTTGATTTTCAAAGCTGCGCTTTGATGGATCAACGAGCGAAGCGATGTTAATTCTTGAAATTAAACTTGGTGTTTGCTTGAGTGTTTTTTACTTGAACTATTTTCAATCCCAATAACTATCGAGTAGGGTTTTGTAGAGTGAGCAAAGTTAATTGAGGTTAATTCGTATATCCTGACCATTTATTTAGCAATAAGCTCATTTTATTGATTTTAACTTGTTTTTAAGGCTATTTTTGCTATATTTGGTGAGAATAGCCCCTAAACCCCATTAACTAAACTAACCGTATTTTTAGGCCTTTTTTTAAAATGGTTCACTTTTTGAGGCTATCATTGTAACGTAACTCTTGAAATATGTTTAAGTTATTCAACTTATGGGTTAAAGGAAATGATTTAGCTGACAGGGCTATAAATCAAAGAGAGTTGAATGATTTTCAACGAGGGCTCATTGTGCGTTACTTTGCATTTTACAAAAAACTTTCAGATTCAGATAAGAGAAGATTTGAACACAGAGTACGTAAATTTATAGATAAGCATAACTTTGTAGGTAGGGAAGGTGTTGTGGTTACCGAGAAGATGAAATTGTTAATAGCTTCTTCTGCTATTATGCTGACGTTTGGTATGCGCCGTTATCTGTTTTCTCAGTTTGATAATATTATCATTTATCCTAAAAATTACTTGTCTCAGGTTACCAAACTAAGACATAAAGGAGAAGCAAACCCTAAATATAGAACTATCGTATTTTCATGGGAAGACTTTATGGATGGTATTAAAGTTGAAAATGATAATTTAAACTTAGGCTTGCATGAATTGACACATGCATTGCACCTTACTTTTGCCAGGAGAAGAAGCATTACAGCTATCAACTTTATGAAAAAGTTTGATGCTATGTTAGAAGAGTTGAAGGATAGAAAACTACAACGTAAAATAGCAGCAACGGGCTATCTGAGAAAATACGGATTTAGAAATAAGTATGAATTCTTAGCGGTAACGGTGGAGCATTTCTTTGAGACACCTGAAGAGTTTAAAGAAAAGCTACCTGAACTATATAAACATGTAAAAGGGATGTTGAGCCTAGATACGGCTGAATATTCTAAAAAAGTGGTTTTTTTTAAGAGCATACTACTGAGTTCTGCATAAGTAGAAAAGTTAATTGTTATGGAAGATAAACCCGATACTTTTATAAAAGTATCGGGTTTTTTTGGCAAAAGCCAATCATTAAAAAACAGCTTTATTCCTCTTCTGTAGTTTCTTCTTTCTTGCTGTCTATGTAGGCTATGTCTCGCGTATTTTTCTGAACGGCTATGGCAGCATACATACTTAATACAAATGAGATTCCATAGAATCCTTTTTCGCTTAATAATAAATCAGCATTCCATAAACCAATGACTAATAATAAAACCGAGGTAATTGTGGTGAACCAACTTATTCCGTAATATATTTCTGTTACCGGAATACCTTCCTGTTTGTCACGTACTGCTTTTTGAACCGAGATTACAGAGAATAAACCGAATAAAAGTATGGTGAAATAATAGCCTTTTTCATTGAGTAACATATCTGCATTCCATAAACCAATGCAATATGAGGTTATTCCTATTAAAAGTACAAACCATGAAGCTCCAATAAATGCTGAAGTTGGCTTTTGATCAAAGCTTTTTTTAGTCTCTTGCTTCTTTTTCTGTTTTGAGTCTTCTTTTAATGTGACTGTAGTTTGATAATTCATTTTTTATTTTTTAATGATTATGGAGCAAATATGTGATGAAGTGAGTTGATAAAGAATATTTTTTTATATTTAAACTGATGAATAAAATTATTTTATAAATTTTTAATTTATTAATAATAAACAATTTATATGTTTTAAAACTGATGATATAATGATTGATATTAAAACGGTTGTTTCTACATTTTCAGAGGATGAACAGAAGCGTTTTGTAAAATATTTAAAAGAAAAGAATCGAAGAAAGAGTACTAAAAATATTCAACTTTTTAGCTTATTGGCAAGTAGTAATACTAGTTCAAAAGAGACTTTTAGAATCTTATACGGGAGCAGTAGAAATAAGGATGCCTATCATGCTTTAAGGAAGCGCTTATTGAATTCGATTATTGATTTTATTGCTATCATGAACCTTGAAGAAGAGAATTCTGAAAGGATGCAGACCATTAAGTATATATCTACGGCACGATTTCTCCTTGAGCAAGGTCAACATAAATTAGCTTTTAAATTGCTTAATAAAGTTGAGGCTATAGCAAAGGAAGAGTATTTCTATAACTATTTGAATGAAATATATCATATTAAGATTCAGTTCGCCCATACCTATCCTTTTGAAGAAATAGACGCAATCATATCAGAGTTTAAGCAAAACCAAAAGCTCTATTATCTTGAAGAAGAGCTCAATTTAGTATATGCTAAAGTCAGAAAGAGTTTAAAAAATATAATGCATGAAGGTGAGGTTATAAATTTTCAAGTTGTTTTAGAACAAGTATTAAATGAACATAATATTAGCTTAAATGACTCCATTTCTTTCAAATCTCTGTATCAATTGTTAACCATAGCTAATATTTCAGCTTTTGTGAGCAAGGATTATCTTCAGGTTGAATCTTTTATGCTAGAAATCTATAACCTATTAAAGAATAATAAAGGAAGGAATAGGCAACCATATTATCACATACAGGTGCTATATATCATGGCGAACATGTTATTCAGAAATAAAAAGTTTGATGAGTCACAATATTACTTAAATCTTATGCTGCAAGAAATGCAAGAAGGGAAAGGCAAATATTACAAACGATTCTTAACTAAATATAATTTACTTAGAGCTTTGAATCTTAATTATTCTGGAAACTTTGAAGAGGCAATTGAACTATTGAGCTCTTTTATTGGTAAAAAATACAAACACCTAGAAACACATTTAGACATTTATTTGAGCTTATTGGTTTTCTACTTTCAACAAAAGGAATTAGCCAAGGCATATAGTATGTTATCTAAGTTGTACCACACTGATAAATGGTATATAGAGAAAGCAGGGAAAGAATGGGTAATTAAAAAGAACTTAATTGCTATTCTTTTATCTCTTGAGTTAGAATATTTTGACTTGTTTGAATCACAACTCCTGAGCTTCAAAAGGAACTATTCCAATTATTTAAAAGAAATTGATCAAGAGCGCGTGCTTACTTTCTTGAAACTAGTTGAAATGTATTATAAGAACCAAGAAATAGTTAATACACCTACATTCTATAAAACTGTAGAATCTTCTTTTGATTGGATAGGCGCGAAACGTGAAGATATTTTTGTTATGAGTTTCTACGCTTGGCTCAAAAGTAAAATGGAACAAAATTCAATTTATAAAACTACGCTGAATCTTGTGAGAAAAGCACAGGAACTATAATTGTCATAAGAATGCCGCATCCTTAGGCTCCCATAGTTCAATTTTATTACCGTCAAGGTCAACGATCCAACCGAATTTTCCATAGTCAAACTCTTGTATTTCTCCTACAATTGTAACACCTTCCTTTTTGAGTTCTTCTAGTAATTCAACTAAGTTTTCTACGCGATAGTTAAACATGAAATCTTTCTTTGAAGGTTCAAAATAAGTTGTGTCATCTTTGAAAGGGCTCCATTGTGTTGAGCAATCGTTTCCTTCTTTATCCTTCCACCAGAAGGTGCAACCCCAATCATCTGTGTTGAAACCCAAATGTTTTTGATACCAATCTTTCGCCGCTTTTGGATCTTTTGTTTTAAAGAATAATCCACCTATACCGGTAACTCTATTTTTCATTTTTTTCTATTTTTTACATTTGTTTCATAAAGATCAATCCATTGATCAGCTGTCATTTTTGTTACTAACTCTGCAATCAATTCATACGGGATTTCATCAATATGTTTAAAGCGAATACAACTCTTACCCATATCTAGTTTACGCTTACTATGTTTTGGGAATTCTGATACAAACCAATCTAGCAGTTTTTTATCAGCATAAATACCACTATGGTACAGATTTATAGAGTTTTTCTGTGAAGCTACATTCATAAAAGGCAGGGGTAGCTTCGGATCACAATGATAACCTTCAGGGTATTTAGAATGAGGCACATAATAGCCAATCATTTTATAATTGATGCCTTCTTCAAATCCTTTAGGAAGATTGTCTAAAATGGTCTTTCTTAATTTATTTACAGCAGCTTGCCTTTCCTCCGGAATTTGCTCTATATAATGATCAACTGATGTTGCTTCGTATTGCATATTATTTGATTTTAAGAGGGTTTACGTTGTAGAATTAATCCTGATATTAAAGATATAATAAATCCTATAATCGTAACAAGAACGAACATAAATAGTGCAGCGGTAGTGCTCGTCATCTCAATAATTTCATCTTCTTTTCCTTGATCAATAAGCATCTGCTCATAATTGCTAAAGAAAGAAGGATCTATAAATTTGGTATAGATGAAATCGGCAATTGCTATTCCCAGACCAACGAGTAATGAGATAAGAACACCAATGACGATTGCTTTTCCGATTGTTAGGCTACCATTATTTACATGATCTCTATAATGTTTAATACCAAAGAAAATAAATGAAAGTGATAATAGTATAGAAACATAACCCAGTATTTCGTTTGTTTTAAAATCTAAATTGTCAATTCCTAAAACTAGGTGTAGGGTGAAAATAATGAATCCGGTTATTAATCCGTAAGCACCATATTTTAAAACTGTTGCTTTCATTGAAATTTGTTTTTAACGTTTAATGAGTGCTAAAGTAGATTTATGGTTACTTTTAATACTCATACTAAAGTACCAAACTACTCATACTTTAGTTTAAAATTAAATAATACGATTTGATTTAGCTATTTGTACAGCTTGAGTACGTCGTTTTGCATTCAGTTTTAAGAGTACATTTGAAACGTGTGTTTTAATCGTACTTTCTGATAAAAACAAGGAATCGGCTATTTCTTTATTAGAAAGTCCTTCTGCAATTTTTTGGAGTACTTCATACTCTCTAGAACTGATATCTAATTCTTTAATTTTTTGATGATCAATTTCCTTACGAGTTTCTACGATAGAACTACTAAGACTCTTCTTGTTAATATATGTACCAACAAAAAAGAAAACAACGGCAATAAAAGCAATAACAAATTCTATTTCTAAATTATTTGAAATCAGCGCATATTTACTAAAATGAAACAATAGCAGCAATGCTAGGATAAGTAAACCGAAAACAAGAATCGTTTTCTTCATGCCAGAAAGTTAGCAAAATTTTGTTTTTACTTTGTCGACAATCGTTTGTGCTAATTTCTCTTTACTTTCAACTGTCCATCCGGCAACATGAGGTGATAAAAGCACTTTATCAGAATGAATCAGGTATTCAAATGCTTCCGGTAGTGCATCATCTGTAAATAAATTTTCAAAGGACGCTTTTTCGTATTCGAGTACGTCTAGGCCAACTCCTAAAACCTTACCTGATTTTAAAGCTTTAACCAAATCTTTTGTTACAACAGATTTACCACGTGCGGTATTAATTAACCAAAAAGGTTTTTTAAAAGTATTAATAAAGTTGGTGTTAACCATATTGATGGTCAACTCGGTTTGAGGTGTGTGCAAACTGACAATATCTGCCTTTTCTTGAAGTTCTTCTAAAGAAACTTGTTTACAATTTTTATCTCCAACATTAGGCAATATGTCAAAGCAAAGTACTTCAACGTCAAAACCACGAAGCTTTTTGGCAAAAGCTTTACCCATATTTCCATAGCCAATTAGGCCAATAGTTTTTCCGTCAAGTTCCATACCTCTATTATCTTCACGTAGCCACTTACCTTCACGAACTTCTCTATCAGCTTTATTGAGTTTATTAAATAGTGACAGTAACAGTCCCAATGCATGCTCCCCCACGGCATTTCTGTTACCTTCAGGAGCGGCGATTAATGCTATTCCTTTAGATTTAGCATAATCACAGTCAATATTTTCTAACCCTGCACCTACGCGACCTATGAATTTTAGATTTGTCGCTTTGTCTAAAAAAGCTTTATCTATGGTGAATCGACTTCTAATAATAATACCATCATAATCAGCAATTATTTGTTGAACAACATCTTTTGAGGAAGCATAATCTTCATCACATTTAAAGCCTAGATTTTCTAATCCGGTTTTTAAAATTTCATGATTGGTGTCAAGTAGGAGTACTTTCATTTTATTAAAAATAAAAACACCCAAAGTTAAGAAACTCTGGGTGTTAAAAATTTAAGTTATATTTAGTTACAATCATATTCACCGAATTTTGGAAGGTTGTTTTCTTCATACTCAAAATTAACAGTATAAAAATAACTTTCTTCAATGTGCCAATCCTCATTATTAGTTTGGCTTTCTACTACATATTTATGAGTTCCGTAATTGTTTTTAGATAAAGACCTGTAGAAGGCACCTCTCAAGTAAAATAAACCCTCGAAAGGATTTTCTTTATCATCATATTCTTCAAAAGTGTGAACAGCTCTCCTAACAATCCTCGTATTATCTTGAAAAGTTCGGTCATAAAGAATAGCTTCAATTCTTATCAAATTATCGTTTATATATTCATATGAATGTATAACGTTTGACTTTTTATCTACACCCTCAACAATTTTATTGTTTAAATATTTAAAAGAGAAAGATTTATAAGGAAAAGTTCTGTTCATTTCAATAACACTTCCAAGGTCATTTAATTTGAAAGAGATGTCACTATAAAAATAAGGGTCACCAAGCTCTTTTTTATAAATTCTAATGGAATCTTTGAAATGTGCAATTGAGTCATAGATTGTTTTTGAAAAAAAACTACTAAATCCTAATGAAGGATCTAATGAGATAATCCCACCATTTGTTCTTGTAATTTTACCATGTTTATCTCGAATAAATTCTATTAAACCATCATTCTCTGGGTTATTAAGAATAGAACCATTATCCGTAAGTTCGAGAAAAGAAAAATGAGAGTTTTTTAATTCACAACTTTTTTCTTCAGAAATAGATTCATCTGAATTACAACAAAATAGTGATAGAGCAAATAATATAAATAGAGTTTTCTTCATAGCGTTTTATCTAAAAGTTAGACAAATAAAATAAAAAAACCCAAGACAATTGATTGTTTGGGTTTTTAAGAATTATTTTTTGATTTTGTTTATCCGTTCAATGCTTCAGCACCACTAACAATCTCTAAAATTTCATTGGTAATAGCAGCTTGACGAGCTTTGTTATAACTCAATAGTAGTTCATCACGCATTTCTGTAGCATTATCTGTTGCCTTGTGCATGGCAGTCATACGCGCGCCATGTTCCGCAGCAAAAGAGTCACGAACTGCCTTGTACAATTGTGTTTTTAATGACTTAGGAATCAATCCTTGAACAATTTCTTCTTTAGAAGGCTCAAAAATATAATCTAAGTTAGCACTGGTATCTTTTTCCGCAGGAACGATCGGTAGGAATTGCTCAACAGTTGTTATTTGTGTTGCAGCATTCTTAAACTTATTATAGACTAAAATAATCTTGTCGTAATTTCCTTCTGCATACAAATGCATCAATTCTTCAGCAATAGTAGCAGCGTTGGTAAATGTTAATTCATCAAACAATTCACTTTTGTTACCAACAACATTATATTCTTTTGATAACAGATCATTTCCTTTTTTACCGATGCTATATACATCTACCTCTTTTCCATCAAAGTCATTTGTTATAACGTCAATAGATTTTTTAATAATAGAAGAATTAAAAGCACCACATAACCCTCTATTTGAAGTAACCGCAACCAGTAAAACTTTGTTTACTTCACGTTCGTTTGCATAAACTCCACCTGAATCACTATCTAAAGTAGCACTCAAGTTCTGTAATAACTCAGTTAATTTATTTGAATATGGACGCATAGCAGTAATTGCATCTTGGGCTTTTTTCAACTTAGCGGCAGATACCATTTTCATAGCACTTGTAATCTGCATGGTTGAACCAATAGATGTAATTCTGTTACGTATTTCTTTTAAGTTTGCCATTTTTCAGGGTATGAGTTATAAGTGTCAAGTGATGAGTAATTCAAAACTCAATACTTAAAATTCAAAATTAATTAAGCGTATTTAGCTGATAGTTCTTCAGCAGCATTTTCTAATACAGCAATAGTTTCATCAGTAAGCTTACCCGCTTTTAACGTATCTAATGTATCTCTATGCTTAGCATTCAAATAAGCTAAGAAATCTTTCTCAAATTCTTTCACTTTATCAACAGGAACGTTTCTTAATAAATTCTTAGAACCTGCATAGATAATTGCTACTTGATCTTCAACCGTAAATGGATCATTCTGAGATTGCTTTAAGATCTCAACATTACGCTTCCCTTTTTCAATTACATTCATTGTAGCAGCATCAAGATCAGAACCGAACTTAGCAAATGCTTCTAGTTCGCGGTACTGTGCTTGATCTAGCTTCAACGTACCTGCAACCTTCTTCATTGATTTGATCTGTGCAGAACCACCCACACGTGATACAGAGATACCCACATTAATTGCAGGACGCACACCAGAGTTAAATAAATCTGATTCTAAGAAGATCTGTCCATCAGTAATAGAAATTACATTTGTTGGAATATATGCTGATACATCACCTGCCTGAGTTTCAATAATTGGTAATGCTGTTAGTGAACCACCACCTTTTACTTTTCCTTTTAGAGCATCAGGTACATCATTCATCTGTGCCGCAATAGTATCATCGTTAATGACCTTAGCAGCACGCTCTAGTAACCTAGAGTGTAAATAGAATACATCACCAGGATAAGCCTCACGTCCTGGAGGTCTTCTTAATAATAATGATACTTCACGATATGCAACCGCTTGCTTTGATAAATCATCATAGATAATTAAAGCAGGACGACCAGTATCTCTAAAATATTCACCAATTGAAGCACCTGCCATAGGGGCATATACCTGCATTGGAGCTGGATCAGAAGCGTTTGCGGCAACAATAGTAGTATACGCTAAGGCACCTCTTTCTTCTAACATATTTGCAATAGCAGCAACAGTAGAACCTTTTTGACCTATGGCAACATAGATACAGTAAACAGGCTCACCAGCATCATAAAATTCTTTTTGATTTAAGATGGTATCTAGCGCAACTGTAGATTTACCTGTTTGACGGTCGCCAATAATTAATTCACGCTGACCTCTACCGATTGGAATCATGGCATCAATAGCTTTAATACCCGTTTGTAAAGGCTCATTTACTGGTTGACGATAAATTACACCCGGTGCTTTACGTTCTAATGGCATTTCAAACGTTTCGCCTTCAATAGGGCCTTTACCATCAATTGGCTCACCTAAGGTATTTACAACTCTACCTACAATGCCTTCACCTACGCGCAACGATGCAATACGCTCAGTACGTTTAACAGTTGCGCCTTCTCTAATTGAAGTTGAAGGACCTAATAATACAACACCTACATTATCTTCTTCTAAGTTCAATACAATCCCTTCAAGGCCGTTTTCAAATTGAACTAATTCACCATATTGCGCATTGGCCAAACCATATACACGTGCAATACCATCACCTACTTGTAATACGGTACCAACCTCATCTAATGTAGCTTTGTTGTCAAAACCTGAAAGTTGTTGTTTTAAAATTGCTGATACTTCAGCTGGTTTTATTGTTGCCATCTTATTAAATTATGCTATTTTAAAAATTTGGTACGTATAAGTTATCTTCAAACTCTCTACGTAAATTGTTCATTTTTCCTGAAATACTCGCATCAAATTGCTTGTCACCTACACGTAAGATAAATCCTCCAATAATAGAAGGGTCAACTACACTTTCTAAGTGAACTTCTTTACCAATCAAGCTTTTTACTTTAACAAGTATTTTATTTCTAAGATCATCTGTTAAAGGAACGGCTGTTGTAACTTTAGCCGCTTCAGTACCTTTATAGTGATCATATATAATTACATACTGCTTTGCTATATCATTTAAAATAGGAAGCCTTTTATTTTCGATTAATTGTTCAATCAATCCTTTTGTGATATTGTTAATATCATCTTTAAAAATTGTAGTGAGAGCTTTCTTTTTAGCGTCAGATTTAATAACAGGACTCCCTAACATTATCTGTAAGTCCTTAGAACCCTCTATAGTCTCAGACATATGAATCATATTCTGATCTACTTCATCAGCCATTTTATGCTCTATAGCTAATTTAAGAAGTGCTTTGGCGTATCTAAGGGCTGCTCTTGCTTCTTTCATTTATAATTAATCAAAAGATTAGTTCAATTCAATATCACCCAACATTTCCTCAACCAACTCTAGCTGCTTGTCTTTACCAGAAAGTTCTTTCTTTACAACTTTTTCAGCTATATCTATAGAAAGGTCAGCAACTTGATTTTTAAGGTCAGTAATAGCAGCAAGTTTTTCATTTTGAATAGTAGCTTTTGCTTGTTCTATCATTTTATTAGCTTGCTCTCTTGCTTCCTCTTTTGCCTCAGAAACCATATTATCTTTAATTTCTCTTGCCTCTTTTAACATAGTATCTCTTTCAGCACGCGCTTCCTTTAAAATGCGTTCATTATCAGCATTGATATTTTGCATTTCTTCTCTAGCTTTCTTTGCTTTATCAAGAGCATCTTGAATTCCTTCCTCACGATCATTTAATGCATTTAGAATAGGTTTCCAGGCAAATTTCACCATTAAAAGTAAAAGTGCCACGAAAAGAATTGTCTGCTTTATGAATAAGTCTAATGAAAAATTCTCTAGTAATTGTTCCATATATAATGTTGTAATTAAATTTTAATTTAAAACATTTTCCTGCAACCAACCGTTGCAGGAAAATGAGCTTTTAAGTATTATTTTCCTAAGAAAATTGCCGCAAACGCAAGACCTTCCAAAAGAGCTGCAATAATAATCATTGCAGTTTGTATTTTGTTAGTAGCCTCAGGTTGACGAGCGATACCTTCCATGGCACCTCTACCAATTTGTCCTAAACCGATACCAGCACCGATTACAATTAATCCAGCACCAACTAAGTTTGGAACTAATGAAGTAGCCTCTTGAAGCATTGCTAAAGCCATAATTTAAAATATATAGTTAAACAAAAAATTAAAATTTATTAATGATGCTCGGGCTCTTCTACAGCCATACCTATAAACAATGCTGAAAGCATTGTAAATATGTAGGCTTGCAGAAATGCAACAAGCACCTCAATAAGCGTTATAAATAATGATAATATTAATGATAATGTTGTAGACCCAAATGCGGTCATTTCATGTTGCTTTGTAATACCAATTGCAATTAAACTCATTACCACAATGTGTCCAGCAGTAATATTAGCAAACAAACGAACCATTAAAGCAAATGGTTTGATTAACAATGTTCCTGCTAGCTCTATAATGGCTAATAATGGTCTAATAAGATAAGGTACACCAGGCATCCATAATTGATGACTCCAAAAATGACCATTACTGCTAAATAAGTAAATTACTAAAGTGATAAGTGCCAATGCAGCGGTTACGGCCAATTGACCTGTAATATTAAATCCAAAAGGCATTAAACCAACTAAATTAGAGATCCAAATAAAGAAAAATACTGTCATTAAATAACCAGTAAATTTTCTGTATTTAGGGCCAATGTTAGGTTTTGCTATTTCATCTCTTACATAAATAACCAATGGCTCAAGTACACGACCAAAACCTGTGGGTATTGCTTTTTTCTTATACTGTCTACCCAATCTTCCGAACCATAGAAACATCAATAATCCGAATACGAAAATTCCAAAAACACTTTTGGTGATAGACCAATCAAAAGGCTTTGCAGCATTTACTGGATGGTGCTCTTCATCAAATTTAACAGTTTCAGCGCCACTTTCAAGTTCATAGATGACACCATGATTTTTCACAAAACGGCTGCCATTTTTTTCAACAACAACTTGACCGCTATCATCGTGATGAAATGCCGAAGACATAAATGCAGTTAAGCCATTTTTACCCCATACAATAACTGGAAGCGGGAACCCGATATGATGTTCACCTTTATCTGAATAATATGTAAATAAATGAAAGTCATGAGTATCTTTTACGTGATGTTGTATATACTCTTTAACTTCTTCCATAGTATTCACCGGATTTATCTCACCAGTTTGTTCATCGCCTTTGCTATTATCTGCAAAAGTTGCGAAGCATACTAAAAAAATAAGGCTTAAGGTGGTAATGGTTCTCAAAACTACGTTCGCTCCTCTAAAGTTCATATTTATTAAAATAATGAGGTCTAAAATTCGGCGCAAATATAGATATTATTTTTTGACTAAAAAGACCTTATTTTACATTTTTTAAAGGGTCTGAATTCTTAAGTATTTGAACAACGAAAATCACTTCTAGAAATAAGGTTAATAATATAGGAATCAAAAGGTTAGCGCTTTGTTGGGTGGTAAAGGGAGTGGGAGTAAAAATATAGTGCCTAAATATCAAACAAAACAGAATAATTTTTAAGGCTACACTAAGTAGGTAAAAATTGCCTACTTGGTCTTTGAATTTTTCACGTTTAGAAACAAAAAAAAGGGCCAAACATAGAAGTAAGGAGAATCCTGCCAAAAAGAAATATACCTTTACTAAAGGTATACTGGAATTTGTGGCAAAATCTTCAAAAAATTCAGTGTGAAAAAAATATACTATAAGTGTAATTACAATGAACGTAAAAACGTAAGTCAGCAATTTCTTAATCATTGTTTATTCATGCTGTTTACCCGATGAATAATCATATACATAGCGCCAAAAACTGCAAAAATAGTGATGATTCCTTCCCAATATGTAGTTTGATACTTACCGTCAATCCAGGATCCAAGTTTGTTTCCTAAAAAAATGGTAAGTCCCATTTGCAGACCGATACCTGAAAAAACTGCCCAGTTCTTAAGCCGTTTTTTCTGCGATTTTTTGTTGTTGTTGCTGTGGTTTTGGCTCATTATTTTTCAATGCCTTAACGGAACCTTTCATTGAACAAGTAGCATTGAATGTAGCACCCGGCTCTACAGAAAGCTTATCTAAGATAACTTCACCAGAGATGTTAGCTGTTGATTTCAAAGATAATAACTGATCAACGTTCAGGTTGCCAGAAAATTTTCCTTCTATATCTGCGTTTGTACATTCAATTTTACCATCAACAGTTCCGGCTTGACCTATGATAACTCTGCCTGAAGTTTTAATGGTACCTTTTACATGGCCGTCAATTCTGAAATCGCCTTCAGAAGTTACGTCACCTACAAAAGAAGTGTTTTTACCGATAATGTTGCGTTCTAATGTTTGGGCTCCTGGTGTTGATCTTTTTTCAGAAAACATAGTTTAAGTTTTTAGTTAATACTCCATTTAGTTTTTGTTCTTTGGTTGTAGGGGAGCATTTCTTTTTTCTTTATCGGTAGCGTTTTCTTTTTCTTTTCCTTTATCTAATATATCAATTGCATGTTTGCCTTCTTCTGTATTTGGATAACTTAATGCAATGTAATTCAAGGCATCTTTAAAGACATCTGTACTTGTTGTTTGTTTTAAAGAATAGGCTTTAAGGAGTTCAAATTTAGGAATAATTGGTAAATCTTCAAACTGCTTAATAGCCAATTCAATACGTTCAACAACTTCCTCATAATGCTGAAAATCATATCGGCAATAAATTTCATTATACACCCCTTGAGGTGTTTGACTTTTATCATCAAATGAAAGAACTTCTTCCGGATTCGAAACAATGGCTGCATATCTTGAATCTGGATAATTAGTAACGACTTCATCTTTGTATTTATTGCTCTTGGTAACATCTAAATTTTCATAGATTTTAAAAAGATGATATTTGATGGGTAAAATGAGATTTTCCTTTGGGGGAAATGTCAATAATGTCTCTAATCTATCTGCTGCTAATTCATATTCTTTAAACTGTTCTTTATAGATTAATCCTAATTGATAATAGGCATCATTTCTATCTGCTTTTAGGCTATCTAATACTTTCTGATCTGTTGGGATCTTACTGATGTAGTAATTCACATCAAATTTAAGGGAATCAACTAAGGTGTTGTTTGTGGCCAAATTTGTATTTACGTCATTAGATGAAATAGTAAACGACTGTTTATCAGATAAACGCCAATTATCTTCAAGAGGCCTGTTTCCCCATATACGTTTGAATTCCTGCTCGCCAAAACCTACGGCTTGCACGTTATAAAAATAGAAACTACCATCTGTATTATTGTTTCTGTTTGAAGATGCAAAGTTTCCAAATCCAGTAGTCTGCGCAAGAGCTTCCTCCTTACGTTTGGCTTCTTCGGCCTCTGCTATCAATTTATCTACATATTCCTGATAATAGACCTTTTTTTCATCTTCACTCATGGCAGCTATTCTTAAGATACTGTCATTGCTTTGCGCAATGGTTTCAAACTTAATAACCTCGTCTAAACTTTTCCGCTTACGCGTTAGCCGTCTAATTCGTTTGTTATTTTTTTCAACAGCAGCGGTCAGAACACTGTCATAGTAAGCACCCGCAACTTTAAAATTTGCCCTATCAAAATTGATATTACCCAATTGCTCATATGATAATTCTTTTTGATACAATTTTGCGTCTGGTGTGTTTAATGAATTGTTAAAATTTTCAATAGCGGTTTTTACACTATCATTTTGAAGTTCTATTAATCCCGCCTGATAATATAATTCATCTAAATAAGGTCGGTTGTCTCGATCTTTAATGAGCTTGTATAATTTTTCTAGCATTAAAGAAGCACTATCTGTTTTGCTATAATTCTTAGCGCGATCAATTTCTGCATGAATCTTATATCTATAAGGAGCTTTTTTGTAATTGATCAATGCCTCTAAGGCAATATTTGAAGAATCAATTTTATTTTGCTCCCTATACAGTTGGCCCAGAATAAAAAGATTTCTAGATTTTAATTTTGGGTTTACCGAATATAAAACGGCTTGATTTAAGTTCTCAATAATTCTTTGAGTACTATCTAATGACTCATAAACCATGGCTTTGGTGGTATAGCCATTTTCAATAGTCTCTAAAGGAAGATTATCATTTTTCAATAAGATATCTAAGGTCTCTAAGGCTAACTTTTCGTTTTGTAAACGCACCAGGGTTTTGGACTGCCATATTTTAGTTTCATCACGTAACCGCGCATCAGTATAATTACCTAAAATAAAATTAAAGGCTTCTAATGCTGGGACAAAACGCTGTTGATAATACCTGGTCTTTCCTAATAGAAGGTATGCATCATCTATTTGCCTATTTCTCTCAAAACCATCAATATCCATTGAATGTTTTTTGATGGCCTTTATAGCTTTCTGCTCTGCTTTTTCGAAACCCTGTAATGACTCTTCCTCAGGCTCTTTCTTTTGTCCGGGTAACGCAGGGAGTTCTATTTTCTCTTCCTCAATTTTTAAAGGTTCTATAGGTAAACGCTCCCACCAATTATCATTATAATTATCATCAATTTGCTGCTTTTCCTGATCAAAAGCTATCTGACCATTATAAAGTACATTGTATTTTGTGGTAAGAGAGTGAAAGCCTCTGTTGACAACAGAATTTTTTTGTGTAGAACAGGCTAAAAAAAGCACAAGTATGCTAAGAAATGAACTACCTTTTAAAAGCCTTTTATTCAACGTTGATATTATTTTATACTGTAACTACAATTTACAATGAATATTGTCAATTGGGGTGGTAAAAGTACGAATTAATTACTATTGATATAGTTAAAATAAAAGGTGTTATACAGCAAAGTAATCCTCTAATTCTTTTAATGTTTTTTGTGAAGTTTGAATGTCTTTTACAACCAATCCTTTATCTAATACCACAATGCGCTCGCATACTTCAGTTACATGATTAAGATCATGACTAGAAACTAACAGCGTTACTTCCCGATTATCAGTAATTTCTTTTAGAATCTTTTTTAAACGTATTTGTGTGGTTGGGTCTAAATTGGCAAAAGGTTCATCTAATATAACTACCTTAGGATTACCCATTAAAGCAGCCACAATACCTGCTTTTTTTTGGTTTCCTTTAGAGAGGTCTCTTAAATATTTCTTTTTGCCTATAATTTCATCATTAAAGAATTCTTCAAATTGATGTAAGAAATTATCAACATCAGCTGTATTCATTCCACGAAGGTCACCAATAAAATAAAAATACTCTTCAGGAGTAAGATAACCTATTAAGAAACTTTCATCAATAAAGGCACTGGTAAATGGTTTCCAATCCTCACTTTTATTAACTATAATATTATTGTTACTAATTTCTCCTGAGGTTGGTGTAATAAGGTCAAGTAGCATATTGAAATAGGTAGTTTTACCTGCTCCGTTATTTCCCACCAATCCAAAACTTTCTCCCGTAGGAATTTCTAGTGATGGAATACTCAAGACTTCAGTTTGTCCGTATTTTTTTGAAATATTTTTTGTTTGTATCATGAGTTGCATTGTTTTTGGTTATGATGCTTTTTGGTCAAAAGCATGAATGGTAGCATACTTATATTTAATGTATTTTTTTTCAATAAGGTTCATGAAATAATTTTTGAAGAATAAACTAACGAGTCCTACAACAGTTATTGCCAGCAGACCTGCATTAAATCCAAAAAATTTATTGAAAATCCAGAATAGAAAGACTGGAAACAGCATTAAAGGAATAATGATTATAAATTGTGTGGCACTTGTGCCTTGCATATTTGAAAACCCGCTTTTCTCTAAATCAATACGCTTTCTGTTAAATGAGCCTGCAAAAAGTAAGAATAAGGAATTAAAACCAATATTAAAGATTGCACAAGCCGAAATAGTCAAAAAAATATCCCAACCATATAATATATAAGGTATGCTGAGTACATATAGAATGCTAGTCATGGTCACCATCAGAAACCATTTGCTGTCCAAAAATTTACGATAACGTATATTTTGACTCATTAACATTTTGTAATAAGAGCTGTCCCAAGCAGGAATAAATTGACCATAGTTTAACGCAAATCCACCTGTAACAAATAATGCAGCAAAAACTATAAAGCCCTGCATTTTTTCGCGGTAAACAGGATTGTCAAAAAATATCAGTCCGTAAAACAAAAAAAGAAAAGACATTAAGAAAACGGTCTTTGTTCGTTTATTTCTCCAAATTAAACGAATATCATTCTTTATAAAAGGAGCAACGTCTCCAAGTCTATCAGCCCATGATAAACTATAGGTATTTGCTTCTTTTGCTTTTACCTGAACAGCATCGTCTAGATAAACTTTGTCTTTTAATTGAATGTAGTTCAAATAGTAAGTAATTAGTATTAATACTATTGGCGTAATTCCCAATAAAGGATTAACTACAATTGTATCAAATATTAGCTGACTATAACTTTTGATGTCAACGATGTTAAAATATTGCAATGAAATCAGCCCCACAACAAGACTTGCTATTAAAATGAATGCTGTATTGTTTTTATTGACCAAAAAATTGATGAAGTTGTTTGATAGAATTAACAAAAGCATTGCTGCCAACCATCCTAAAATGTTTGGGATTGAATAGCCTTCCTTTATCAATACCAACGAAAAAGGAATGAAAAAGAAAAGCGAGGCGATATTGAAAAATGAAAAAACTGATTTACCTAAGACAAAATGAACCAATTTGCTTTTTTTAATAGGTAAAATAAGCATTGGCTTAATATTCATAATGGGTAATTTCTGCATGAGGTATCTAAAAATAAGATCACCTAAAAAGAAAAAGGTCAAATAGGAGTTTACTATTTGTAGTGGATCCAGATTCGGAAATTCTTTTTTTAATAAATAGTACCCGCCTATGCCAATGGATAAAAAAGATACAATTAGGTATAAGGCAAAGAAACCCATGAGCAATTTTATAGCAATACCTTTTTGCCAGTAGGAGGAACGGAAATATTGCTTCCATTCTAGTGATAAGAATTTCAGAATCATGTTGAGTTGTTTGAATAATAAGTGCGGATAAAGCTAATTTTGTTACAGAAGGTTTAAAATTAATAATAAATAAAAAAAGTATTCCTCGATGCTAAGCATCAAGGTTTCCATTAAATCTGTCATTCCTGCGAAGGCAGGAATCTAGTATAAGAAATATTGATTTTTTGCTTAAAAGTCAAAAAATAAGTAAAATACCTGGTATGCTTGTTTATAGAATAGCTAGTTTTAAAATATTTCTTTACTTCGCTTTAAAAACATCTATGAATAATAAGGTCAAGAACTTACGAGAAGAAATCTTATCTAACAATTGGTATACACTTCGCAAATTGTATTTTGATTATTTAAAAAAAGACGGAACTTGGGAAGCTCAAGAGCGTGAAGCTTATGACAGGGGTAATGGAGCTACTATTTTATTGTATAACAAAGAAAAGAAAACGGTTATTTTAACCAGACAATTTAGAGCACCAACTTATATTAACGGTAACGAAACAGGAATGTTGATAGAAACCTGTGCCGGTTTGCTAGATGATCAAAATCCTGAAGAATGTATCAAAAAAGAGACAGAAGAGGAGACCGGTTTTCATTTAAGTTCAGTAGAAAAAGTTTTTGAAGTGTATATGTCTCCAGGTTCAGTTACTGAGTTGATTTATTTTTTTATTGCTGAATATGATGCTTCTATGAAAAGAACATTAGGAGGTGGTCTTGAGGAAGAGCAAGAAGAAATAGAAGTACTAGAATATCATATAGATGATGCCATACAGATGATTGAAACTGGAGAAATTAAAGATGGTAAAACAATTATGTTGTTGCAGTATATGAAGCTGAAAGAGATTTTGTAACTGAATTCTTCCTATGAATACACAAACTCTCCAAACTCACTTTTAATAGTGAGTTTTTTGTTTGATGCAGATGCTACGCTCCCAACTATTTGCGCATCCACATCAAAGCTTTTCGAGATAGCTATAATGTCATCAGCTATTTCTTTAGACACGTAAAGTTCCATTCTATGGCCACAATTGAATACCTGGTACATTTCTCGCCAATCTGTATTTGACTGCTCTTGAATGAGTTTGAACAAAGGAGGCATTTCAAATAGGTTGTCCTTAATGACATGCAGCTTGTCAATAAAATGTAAGATTTTGGTTTGAGCTCCGCCACTGCAATGTATCATACCATGAATTTCTTTGGAAGAATATTTTGATAAAATCTCTTTAATGATAGGTGCATATGTTCGGGTAGGAGAGAGTACCAATTTACCTGCATCTATGGGTGAGTCTTCAATATCTTCGGTCAGCTTTATATTTCCGGAGTATACTAAATCTTCTGGAACAGCAGCATCAAAACTTTCTGGATATTTTGAAGCTAGATATTTATGAAAAACATCATGACGTGCAGAAGTTAAACCATTGCTACCCATGCCACCATTGTATTCACTTTCATATGTAGCTTGTCCAAAGGAAGCCAAGCCAATAATGACATCGCCAGCTTGAATATTGGCATTATCTATAACGTCACTACGTTTCATTCTAGCTGTTACTGTAGAGTCCACAATAATCGTGCGTACCAAATCACCTACATCAGCAGTTTCACCTCCTGTAGAATGAATAGTTACTCCAAATCTTTTAAGATCGGTTAGCAATTCTTCTGTTCCATTAATAATAGCAGAAAGTACTTCACCCGGAATCAAATTTTTGTTTCTACCAATGGTAGAGGAAAGTAAAATATTGTCGGTAGCCCCAACGCATAACAAATCATCTATATTCATAATCAAGGCATCCTGAGCAATACCTTTCCAAACAGATAAATCTCCAGTCTCTTTCCAGTACATATAAGCTAGTGAAGATTTTGTGCCGGCACCATCAGCGTGCATGATAATGCAGTGCTCTTCACTTCCTGTTAAGTAGTCAGGAATAATCTTGCAAAAAGCTTTCGGAAAAAGACCTTTATCTATGTTCTTGATGGCATTATGCACATCTTCTTTAGCAGCAGATACGCCTCGTAGTTTATACCGATTGTCAGCTGATTGGCTCATTTGTAGAGGTAAATTCGTTTTTTATTATAATCAATAATAGCTTTTCCTTTTTCAAGGATGTCAGCACCAATGATCCCGTTTACCGGTTTTGCTTTTTGTTTTACCAGTGCGCTATTAATATGAGCTAAGTCTAGCAAAATAAGGTTTACTTTTTTGAGCTTATAATCGCCAATTTCCAGTTTATTGTGCGTAGATAATTGAGTTTCAATTTCAGTGGTACCTGCTCCTGCGGCTTTATGATCTGATTCTTCAGTTTCAAGGTGAAATTTTTCAATTTCTTCAAAACCAACACAAGAATTTGATGCCCCGGTATCTATGATAAAACTGCCTTTTACACCATTAATTTTTGCTTTTACCTCAAAGTGGTTGGTCTTTGTTTTCTTAAGCTTAACACTATGATAACCTTGCTTTTTAAGATGCTTTCGTAATGCCATTTAAAGGGCGGATTTAAACTGGCTCAAGAAGCGAATATCATTTTCAAATAGCATTCTGATATCTGGTATTTGATATAGCAGCATAGCAATTCGTTCTATACCCATACCAAAAGCAAATCCACTATATTTCTCAGGGTCTATTTTGCAGTTTTGAAGCACATTGGGGTCTACCATACCGCATCCCATAATCTCTAACCAGCCGGTGCCCTTAGTGATTCGGTAATCTGTTTCCGTTTTTAATCCCCAATAAATATCCACTTCAGCACTCGGTTCTGTAAACGGAAAATACGAAGGGCGCAATCTAATTTTAGATTTGCCAAACATCTCTTTTGTAAAATATAAAAGTGTCTGTTTTAAATCGGCAAAAGAAACATCAGTGTCTATATAAAGACCTTCCACTTGATGGAATATACAATGAGATCTAGCCGAAATATCTTCATTTCTAAAAACACGCCCGGGAGAAATAGTGCGAATTGGCGGGGTGTTATTTTCCATATAACGCACCTGCACTGATGAGGTATGTGTACGTAATAAAATATCAGGGTCTTTTTCAATAAAAAAAGTATCCTGCATATCCCTTGCCGGATGATATTCCGGCAAGTTTAAAGCTGTAAAGTTATGCCAGTCATCTTCAATTTCTGGACCTTCAGAAACAGTAAATCCAATCCGTGAAAACACATCGATAATTTGATTTTTTACAATAGAAATAGGGTGTCTTGCTCCAAGCTCAATAGGTTCAGCAGGTCTAGTAAGGTCTCCGTATACACCTTTTTCTTCAACTTGACTTTCAAGCAATTCCTTTAAAGCTTCAACTTTTTCTTCAGCAGCTTTCTTTAGATGATTGATGGTTTGGCCAAATTCCTTTTTCTGATCATTAGAAACATTTTTAAACTCGGCAAACAATCCTTTTAAGATCCCTTTAGAGCCTAAAAATTTAATTCTGAAATTTTCAATTTCTTCAGCATTGGAAACTTTAAATGTTTCTACTTCGCCAATCAGTTCCTTTACTTTATCTAGCATGCAAAATCAAAATAGTAAGCGGCAAATTTACATCTTTTTCATCAGAAAATAGCCCAGAAACTAGTAGGAAAACAAGAATCATAAGCTGCCTTAATTCAAACGTTTTCGATTCACATTATTTCAAAGCTAAATAAACTATTTTTTTAAATTGTTATAATGGTAATTTACCTACATTTGCATTGAATATTTGTTAAAAATCACTATAAAAAATCATAACAATTTATGGAATCGAAAATTAATGCTTTCATGGATCTAGTTAAAAAGCGTAACGGCCATGAACCAGAATTTTTACAAGCAGTACAAGAGGTAGCCGAAACGGTAATACCTTATATTGTTAAGAATGATATCTATCACGGTAAAAACATTTTACTGCGCATGGTTGAACCTGAACGCTTGATTTCATTTCGTGTAAGTTGGGTTGATGATAGTGGAGAAATTCAAGTAAACAGAGGATACAGAGTTCAAATGAATTCAGCAATTGGCCCATACAAAGGCGGTTTACGTTTTCACCCTACAGTTAATGCAAGTATTCTTAAGTTCTTGGCTTTTGAGCAGGTGTTTAAGAATTCGTTGACTACACTTCCTATGGGTGGTGGTAAAGGAGGTTCAGATTTTGACCCAAAAGGGAAATCGGATAATGAAATTATGCGTTTTTGTCATGCCTTTATGACTGAATTATTTAGGCATATAGGTCACAATACAGATGTGCCTGCAGGTGATATAGGTGTGGGTGCCCGAGAAATTGGGTTTATGTTTGGTATGTATAAAAAATTAAACAACACTTTTACCGGTGTATTAACAGGTAAAGGTGCTACTTGGGGAGGTTCATTAATTCGTCCAGAAGCAACTGGTTATGGAGATGTGTACTTCGCGCAAAATATGTTAGAAACGAAGGGTGATTCATTTGATGGAAAAACGGTTGTGGTTTCTGGTTCTGGAAATGTGGCACAATATGCTTGTGAGAAAGCCACACAATTAGGTGGAAAAGTAGTTACGATGTCTGACTCTTCTGGTTACATTCACGATGCCGATGGTATAGATGCAGAAAAATTGGCATTTATAATGGAGTTAAAGAATGTAAAGCGAGGACGTATTCATGAATATGCAGGAAAATATTCGTCTGCTACTTTCTTTAAAGGAGAAAAGCCTTGGGGCGTTAAATGCGATATTGCATTACCATGTGCAACGCAGAATGAATTAGACGGAGATGCCGCAAAGGTATTAGTTGAAAACGGATGTATTTGTGTAGCTGAAGGGGCTAATATGCCTTCTACGCCAGAGGCTATTCATGAATTTCAAAAAGCAAATATTTTGTTTGCACCAGGTAAGGCGTCAAATGCAGGAGGGGTAGCTACTTCCGGATTGGAAATGAGTCAGAACTCGCTTCGCTTAAGTTGGAGTAGAAAGGAAGTTGATGATAAACTGAAACAGATCATGTCAGACATTCATGAATCATGCGTAAAATATGGAACTAAAGAAGATGGTTCTGTTGATTATATTACTGGAGCAAATATTGCTGGCTTTGTAAAAGTAGCAGATGCAATGTTAGCGCAAGGGGTTATTTAGATCAAAAACGCTAATGAAACTATAGAGAGCACACCTTTTAGGTGTGCTTTTTTGTTTCTCAATATCTTGAAGATTAAGATGAGCTTTTCATATTTTTGAGTATGGACTTACAGCCACCATACCGAAAGATCATTCATGTAGATATGGATGCATTTTATGCTTCTGTAGAACAGCTGGATAACCCTGAACTTCAAGGTAAAGCAATAGCGGTAGGTGGAGGAGGAGAGCGAGGCGTGGTATCAGCAGCAAGTTATGAAGCCAGGAAGTTTGGTGTACGCTCTGCAATGAGTGGTGTCTTAGCAAGAAAAAAATGCCCACACCTTATTTTTGTACGTCCAAATTTTAAACGTTATTCAGAAATTTCTAAAGAAATACGAAGTATATTTTATGAATATACTGAACTAGTAGAACCACTTTCGTTAGATGAGGCTTATTTAGATGTTACTGAAAACAAAAAAGGACATCTTTCGGCCACTCTATTAGCAACAGAAATTCGCAATGCTATTTATGAAAAAACGGGCTTAAGGGCGTCAGCAGGAATCTCTATTAATAAGTTTGTGGCTAAGGTAGCTTCAGATATCAATAAGCCTAATGGGCAAAAAACCATTCCACCTGAAGAAGTTATTTCTTTTTTAGAGGAATTAGACATCGCTAAGTTTTATGGTATTGGTAAAGTAACAGCAGCAAAGATGTATAATCTAGGAATATTTAAAGGAAGTGACCTTAAGGAAAAGTCATTAGAATTTTTAACTAAGCACTTTAAAAAATCAGGAGGGTACTATTATAATATTGTAAGAGGTATTCATAGAAGTCAAGTTAAAACAGATAGGATTAGAAAGTCTATTGCAGCCGAGCGTACTTTTATGGAAAACCTGACTTCAGAGATCTATATGCTTGAAAAGCTTGAAAAAATAGCTGATGAATTAGAAAAAAGGTTAAAAAAATCTGAAGTAGCAGGAAAAACAGTAACTTTAAAGATAAAATATAGTGATTTTACATTGCAGACACGTAGTAAGACACTACCATATTTTATTACAGATAAAAGTCTTTTATTAGAAACTGTAAAAGAATTGCTTTATCAGGAAAAAGTGAAAAATTCGGTACGATTGTTGGGTATTTCTGTTACAAATCTAAATACCCAAACAAAAAAGAAAGAACCAGTGATGAATGTACAGCTAAAATTTGAGTTTTAGTAAGTAAAAAGTATGTTTCACCATGTATTTAGGAACTATTACTCAATCATGTTTGATTTTAGGCGGTTGAGTTTGGTAATTTTGATGTAACAAAAAATTTATAAAATGAAAAACATAGTATACATTTTAACAGTAATAAGTTTTTTAATTTTTAGCTGTGGTACTCAGAATAAAACTGTGGCATCAGGTGAAAATTCACAAGATGAAACTCCAGTAAGAGTAGCTAATGATAGTTTAGAGTATGAGGTTATAATTATCGACCCTGGTTTTTATACATACTTAAATAGTGTGGCGCTTCCAAAATCTTACTATTCACAAAGTTTTCTTGAAAACCGTAACCAGATTTATGTTACTAACTGGAATATGAGAGCGCGGAATCCTTCTCAATTCAATCCGTTGATTTATGAGAACATTATAGACTATCAGCCACATGTAGATTATGGTTTAGATGTAAACTATAAACTTTTCTGGTATTTTCAATTTGCCCAGAGAAAATATCGCATGAGCCTGGGGCCTTTTAGAGTGTATGGACCCGGAGGTACCGTTGTATCACCAGCTTTTGTCAATAATTAAAATGCAAACCGTTGTGGTCCGCCGCGACGAATTTCCTCATTGGTAAACGATTCAAACTTATCAAAGTTCTTTCTAAATGCATTCGACAATTTGAAAGCCATTTTATAATAAGCTTCATCATTGTTCCATGTAGCTCTAGGGCTTAATACTTGCGTTGGAACGCCTGGACATTCTCTTGGTTGCGCTACTCCAAATACAGAATGCAAGTGATATTTTTCATAGGAGTATTCACCAAGATCACCGTTTAACGCAGCATTAATCATAGCGCGTGTGTATTTCAGTTTAATACGCTTACCAATGCCATAGGGTCCACCTGACCAACCGGTATTTACAAGCCAAACATTCACACCAGCTTCTTTCATTTTTTTACCTAGCATTTCAGCGTATACTGCAGGGTGCAATGGCATAAAAGGAGCGCCAAAGCAGGCTGAAAAAGAAGGTAAGGGTTCATTAACTCCAGCCTCTGTACCTGCAACTTTAGCCGTATATCCAGAAATAAAATGATAGGCTGCCTGATTGGGTAATAACTTAGAAATAGGTGGCAGTACTCCAAAAGCATCCGCCGTTAAGAAAAAGATGTTCTTCGGATTACCAGCAAATGAAGGTGTTTGTATATTTTGTATATGGTGAATAGGGTAACTAACTCTCGTATTCTGTGTAATAGATGTATCAGCAAAATCAACCTCATTGGTTCCTTCTTTGAAAATTATGTTTTCTAATAGGGCACCAGATTTAATTGCATTATAAATATCTGGTTCATTTTCCTGTGAAAGATTAATCACTTTTGCATAGCACCCTCCTTCAAAATTAAAAATAGTATTTTCACTTGTCCAGCCATGTTCATCGTCACCAATTAATTTTCTATTAGGGTCTGCAGATAATGTTGTTTTTCCGGTTCCCGACAATCCAAAAAAGATGGCCGTTTCACCATTTTCTCCCACATTGGCAGAGCAATGCATCGGTAAAGTATTTTTAAATACTGGTAAAATAAAGTTCAGGGCTGAAAAAATGCCTTTTTTCATCTCACCAGTATATCCTGTACCGCCTATCAAAGCTATTTTTCGCGTGAAATCTAAAATCGCAAAATTATGCTGGCGTGTTCCATCAATTGAAGCATCTGCCATAAAGGTTGGCGCATTTACAATAGTCCATTCTGGTTCAAAATTCTCAAGTTCTTCTTCAGTAGGCCTTAAGAACATATTATAAGCAAACATATTGGACCATGGTAGCTCATTGATAACACGAATATTTAAACGATAATTCTCATCTGCACAAGCATAAGCATCGCGAACATAAAGCTCTTTGTTTGATAAGTAATTAGTAACCTTATTGTACAATTTTTCAAAAGCATCAGTATCAAAAGGGATATTAATATCACCCCACCAAATTTTATCTTTAGTAATATTATCTTTTACAATGAAACGATCTTGAGGTGATCTACCAGTAAATTCTCCAGTATTAATAGCTAGAGCGCCAGTATTTGCAAATTTTCCTAATTCTCTTTCAACAGTAATTTGCGCCAAAGTTTCAGGAGATAGATTCCAATTTGTTTTGGCATTTTTTATACCGTAGCTTTCTAAAGTTCTATCTACGGTGTTCGCAATTTTTTCCATTTGGTTGTGTTCTGTAAATAGGGACCAAAAATACACATTATTTTATAACTCAAACGTTTGAAATAAAGTTTTTAAGAATTAGGCTTCTTTTAATTTGTATACTGAATACAACAGTAATAACCATCCTGAAATAAGAATTATACCGCCAATTGGAGTTACAAACCAAATAGTTTTGGCGGGTATATTTCCGGTGGTAATGAGATAAATAGATCCAGAAAATAAGAGTATGCCTATTATGAAAAGTTGACTAATTAGTGCCTTAGATTTATTTGAGAATCTTTGAAAACTATTTACAAAAAGAATGGCTAGGACATGGTAAACCTGATAATCGACTGCAGTTTCAAAACTCTTTAAAGACTCTGGAGTTAGTTTATCTTTTAAACCATGTGCACCAAAAGCACCTAAAAGGATGGCGATTACTCCCAAAAAGGAAGCTATAATTAAATATTTTTTCATTCAAAATTTTATAAGTTGATTTTTTGCTTGTATGGATAAATTTTATATTTACAAAAAGTGTTTGTTAATGTATAAAGATAAGAGTTTAAAAACAGTTTTTGTTGCTACGTTCATTCATGAAATCCATTTAGCCAAGGCTAAATTAGCAAGTAAAGGTATTGAGAGTTATATTATAGATGAAAACTTAAATTCAATCATTGGTACTGCCTTAGTTGAAGGTTATAAATTAAACGTAGCGAATACAGATTATGAAAATGCAAGAACCATTTTAAGTTTGTATAAAACCTGATAATTTTTTGCGTTTTACCATTGCTATTTTATACATTCGCTGTGTAAATCTTTAGCATCTAATGAGAAAAATACTAGTCATTGGAGCCGGTCGGTCTTCATCTTCTTTAATTAAATATTTACTTGAGAAATCTAATAGTGAGCAATTAAAAGTTGTAGTAGCCGATGTTGCTTTAGAAACAGCTCAAGATAGAATTGGTTCACATGAAAATGGTGAAGCTATTGCCTTAGATATTTTTAATGAAAAAGCAAGAAAAGCTGCTGTTGAAAATGCAGATATTGTTATTTCAATGCTGCCGGCAAGATTTCATATGGAGGTAGCAAAGGATTGTATTGAATTTGGTAAAAATTTAGTTACGGCATCCTATGTGTCTGAAGAAATGAAATCCTTAGATGCTGAAGTCAAAGCTAAGGGCTTAGTCTTTATGAACGAAATAGGTGTTGATCCTGGCATAGATCATATGAGTGCTATGCAA
This sequence comes from Maritimimonas sp. 2405UD52-3, assembly GCF_056591715.1. Taxonomy (NCBI): domain Bacteria; kingdom Pseudomonadati; phylum Bacteroidota; class Flavobacteriia; order Flavobacteriales; family Flavobacteriaceae; genus Maritimimonas; species Maritimimonas sp. 2405UD52-3. The sequence goes on along the minus strand of NZ_JBWQOL010000002.1, from coordinate 510,388 downwards.
GTCATAGATAAAATTAGGGATAATGGTGCTAAGATATTACTGTTTGAATCATTTACCGGAGGACTAGTAGCTCCAGAAAGCGATGATAATCTATGGAATTATAAATTCACGTGGAACCCGAGAAATGTGGTTGTAGCTGGACAGGGTGGTGCAGCTAAATTCATTCAGGAAGGCACGTATAAATATATTCCCTATCATAAATTATTCAGACGAACCGAATTTTTAACTATAAATGGTGCAGGAAAATTTGAGGCCTATGCAAATAGAGATTCACTGAAATATAGAAGTGTGTATGGATTGGATACTGTTCCTACAATGTATAGGGGTACTGTCAGAAAAATAGGATTTTCTAGGGCATGGAATGTATTTGTACAACTGGGTATGACCGATGATACCTATACTGTTGAGAACTCAGAAAATATGAGCTATCGCGATTTTACTAATTTATTTTTGGCCTATAGCCCGAGTGATTCGGTAGAGTTGAAGTTGCGCTCATATCTTAAGATTGATCAAGACGATATTATGTGGGAAAAGTTATTAGAACTTGATATTTTTAATGCCGATAAGAAGATTGGTATTAAAGATGCTACTCCTGCACAAATGCTTCAAAAAATATTGATGGATAGCTGGACGCTGAAAGAAGATGATAAAGACATGATTGTGATGCAACACAAATTTGGATATGAGTATAAAGGTGAACAGAAACAAATTGATAGTAGTTTGGTAGTTATTGGTGATGATCAAACTTATACTGCAATGGCAAAAACTGTTGGATTGCCGGTTGCAATCGCGACATTAAAGATTTTGAATAAGGAGATTACTACGCCAGGAGTTCAAATTCCTATTACCAAGGAAGTATATGAGCCCATTTTAAAAGAGTTAGAATCTCATGGTATTCGTTTTGTAGAAAAACAGGTGCCTTATTTAGGATATAACCCAAATAATGTAAATGGCTAAAAAGCAATTAATATATGGTTGTATGGGGCTTGGAGGAAGTTGGAATACTAACCCTATTACCAAAAATGATTTAGCTAAGGCTGAAGTCGCTATAGAAACTGCTGTGGAAGTTGGAATTTCTCTTTTTGATCATGCAGATATCTATACAAAGGGCAAGGCTGAAGTAGTTTTTGGAAAAATCTTAAAGAACAACCCTTCATTACGAGATAAAATAACTATACAATCAAAAGCTGGAATAAGACATCATGAGCTTGGTGACTCAAGTATCTATGATCTAAGTAAGGAGTATCTTTTGCAACAAGTTGATATCATTCTTGAAAGATTGCAAACAGATTATCTAGACACATTTTTATTGCATAGACCAGATCCACTAATGGAACCTGAGGAGATTGCAGATGCGTTTAGGAAACTGAAAAGAGCTGGAAAAGTTAAAGAATTTGGTGTAAGTAATATGTCATTACACCAAATTCAATTTATTCAGAAGTATTGTGACGATCCATTGGTTACAAATCAAATACAACTGAGTCTGGGTCACCCTTTGCTTTTAGAAACAGGTATTTTGGTGGATAGGGTTAATAATGTTGGTTTTAATGGTGTTGAAGGTTTGTTGGAATTTTCACGATTAAACAATATTTCTATTCAAGCATATAGCTCATTAGATGGAGGAAGATTTACCAATGATAGTTCTAAAGAGGATCATGAAACCAGAAAATTGGTAAAAAGTTTAGCTGAAAAATATAACACTTCTAAAGAAGCAATTGCACTGGCATGGCTTTTTAAAATCCCCGGAGCTATAGAACCTGTAATAGGCACTACAAACCCTGATCGAATTAAAGCCTGTGCTGAGTCTCTTACTATTGAATTGACAAGAAAAGATTGGTATAACTTATGGGTTACCGCGCGTGGCGAGAAAATACCCTAATTGTTACATTTTCAAATAAAAATCTTGAACTAAATTAATATACTCTGGCGTGTATTGATGTCTAGCTGTTTCTATAACTAATTCCTCTTTTTTAATGGTTGTTTTATTAAAAGAGAACTCTAGTAGACTACGTTTAACCTCCGAATTTGGTGTTCCTTTTACATGACAAATCCGTACAGGATAAAGCTTCCTTAGCTTCGCAAGCATTGTAAAATTTTCTTCTTCCTTAAACGGAATTATGACAGCGAAAATTCCATCTTTGGATAATAATTTATTGACAGAATCAATTACATCTTCAAACGACAGTGAAGATGTAAATCGCGCTTTATTACGTGCCTTATTATTACTTTTAAATTTATCAGTGTAAAAAGGTGGATTGCTAACAATTAAATCATAGCTATCATCTATTTCTTCTACAAACGCTTGTAAAGAAGCATGATAACAAAATAAGCGATCTCCCCAATCTGAATTTTCAAAATTCTCTACCGCTTGTTCATAAGCATTATCATCAATCTCTACTGCATCAACTGTTGGTACAGTACTTCGTTGTGCCAATTGTAAAGCAATAACACCAGTGCCCGTACCAATGTCTAAAACTGATTCTGGGTTGTTTTTTAAAGAGGTCCAGGCTCCTAACAACACACCATCAGTACCGATTTTCATAGCACATTTATCTTGAAGAACCGTAAACTCTTTGAATTTAAATGGCTTGTTCATTTTTTGTCATTCCTACGAAGACGGGTATCTATTTTTAGTTAGTACTGAAATGCCCCCAACTTGGCAGATTTTTTATTTTTCACCTAACACCTAACACCTAACACCTAACACCTAACACCTAACACCTAACACCTAACACCTAAAGATACATATCTATAAGCCCCTCAGGAGTTTCAACTATAATCGTCTTGTTATCTCTATCTACTTTTTTTATAAAATCATCAATCATGGGTATCAATAATTCTATATCACCTTTTTTGACTTCAAAGAGTGGCTGTGCACTACTGTCATTAATACTAACGATTTCACCAACAGAGCCATACTTGGTGTCTTTCACAGTAAACCCAATGACTTCATGATAGTAGAATTTATTACCTTCTAGTTTAGGTAATAAATCTAATGGTAGGTATACATCATGTTTTAAGAGTGCTTCAGCATCACCTTCAGAATCTACATCTTCAAATTTTACACGAAGTTTATTCCCTTTTTGCAATAAACTTTTTTCGATAAAAAAAGGTAACAAACTTTTACCCATGTCAACAAAAACTGCGTCCATATTTGAATATAACTCGGGCTCATCGGTATCTAATGAGATCACTAATTCACCCTTAAAGCTGTGCTTTCTTGAAATTTTCCCTAAAAAGAAACAATCTTTTTTTTGCATAAGTCGGATATAAAAAAACCTGACTAATTAGTCAGGTTTCAAAATTATAAAAAAGTAAATTTTTTTATTCCTCTTCGTTAGAAGTTTCAGTATCTTTAGCAACTTCTTCTGCGGCATCTTCTACAACAGGTGCAGCAGTAGCCTTACGTGCTTCATTTACTTCTTTTTCGGCTTCTAAAGCTTTTGCTTTAGCGTCAGCTTTAGCTTTAGCTAATCCATCAGCTTTTGAAGTAATTTTACCTGCTTTTTCTTCTAACCAAGCTTGGAATTTTTCTTCAGCCTGTTCTTCAGTCAAAGCACCTTTAGCAACGCCACCTGCTAAATGCTTTTTTAGCATAGCACCTTTGTAAGATAAAATTGCTCTGGCAGTATCTGTAGGTTGTGCTCCATTTTGTAACCACTTAACAGCACCATCAACATTTAAATCAATAGTTGCAGGGTTAGTATTAGGATTATAAGTACCTAACTTCTCTAAGAATTTACCATCTCTTTTTACACGTGCATCAGCAGCAACGATCCAATAAAATGGTTTTCCTTTTTTTCCGTGTCTTTGTAGTCTAATTTTTACTGACATTGTTTTGTTAATTATTTGAGGTACACGACCTCGGTTATTAAAAATCTTACCATCTCGTGATAAGTGGGCGCAAAGATACAATGTTTTTTAAATATAACTAGCTAGCAATCTATTATTTATTTGATTGATTTTTGTAGATATTTGTCTTAATAAAAATGACTTGATGAATGTATTAGGAATCATCCCTGCCCGCTACGGTTCAACACGATTAGAAGGTAAGCCTCTTATTGATTTAAATGGCAAACCTATGATTCAACATGTGTATGAACAGGCAAAGAAAATATTGGACCATGTTGTTGTGGCTACAGATGATAAACGAATTGTACAAGCTGTACAAGAGTTTGGCGGTGAAGCTGTGATGACATCACCAGATCATAATACTGGTACAAATAGATGTTTAGAAGCATACCGTGTTTATAAGAAAAGGGCTGATGTTAGCTTTGATGTAGTTGTTAATATTCAGGGTGATGAACCTTTATTAGACCCTGAGCAAATACGATTATTAGTTTCTTGTTTTTATAATGGCAGGATTCCGATGGCGACGTTGGTGATTCCCGTAAAAGAAGGGGAAGACCTAGAAACGGGTGTATTTGTTGTTATTGATAAACAGAAAAATGCTTTATATTTTAGTCGTTCGGTTATTCCTTTTCTGCGTGATGCAAAAAAAACTGATTGGACCAAAAAGCATACATTTTATAAACATATTGGTATGTATGCTTTTAAACCCAGAGCCTTAAATGCATTTGCCAGTCTGCAACAAACTTCATTAGAAAAAGCAGAGTCTTTGGAGCAAAACCGATGGTTAGAGAATGGAAAAAAAATAAGAGTAGAAATAACACATATTCAAACTCTGGGGGTTGATACTCAGGCGGACGTTGAGAAAGTGAGAGCTCTACTGCAAAAAAATAATTCGTAATTCAAAAATCTATTGAAAAGGTTAATTTTAGCCAGTACATCCACAATCTACGGAAGTGGCTTTTTAGAATACCTATTTCCAGTTTTAGAAGATTTCTTTACTGAAAGTAAGACCATCTTGTTTATTCCGTATGCAAGACCCGGCGGTAAAACTTATGATGAGTATACTTCATTTGCTAGGGCTGCTTTTGAGAAAATTAATAAGAACGTAATTGGTATACATGAACTACAGGATGAAAAAAAAGCCATACAAGAAGCAGAGGCAATTTATATTGGAGGAGGTAATACCTTTGAGCTTGTTAGAAAAATATATGAACAAGATGTTTTTCCAGATTTAAAAGAGGCTGTTGAAAAAGGAGTTCCTTATCTGGGAACAAGTGCTGGAAGTAATATAGCTGGAGTTACTATGATGAACACAAATGACATGCCTATTGTGTATCCTCCAAGTTTTGATACGTTGGAGTTTATTCCATTTAATATTAATGCACATTACTTAGATCCCATTGAAGGCTTGAAACATATGGGGGAAACAAGAGAAACTAGAATTAAAGAATTTCATGTTTTCAATGACACACCGGTGTTGGGATTACGAGAAGGAAGTTGGCTTGAAGTTTTAGATACTACTATTTATCTAAAAGGAGAATTATCTGCACGCTTATTCTTTAAAAATGAAGAACCTTCAGAAATTACAAGCAATAGTTTGATTAAGATTTAGTTAACAAGTTCGTTTTGATCACTTTACTATTCCGTAAATCTCCTTTCTAAAGATTTAGATTGTTGTCATAATTATCATTTCTATTTATTAAATACTGTTAATAAAAAGCTGCTTTCTTATACTGTATTAAAGTACCTCTTTATGTACTTTTAAACTTTATTTTTCTACTTAAAAATTCTTAGATGTATTTAATATTTGATACCGAAACCACAGGTTTACCTAAAAGCTGGAATGCACCAATTACCGATACAGACAATTGGCCAAGATGTGTGCAAATAGCTTGGCAATTGCATGGTAAATATGGTGAATTAATAGAGCATCAAGATTTTTTAATTAAACCAGATGGATTTAATATTCCTTATGATTCAGAACAGATTCACGGAATATCAACCGAACTGGCTGAGCAGCAAGGTGAGACTCTAGAAACGGCATTGCAATTGTTCAATGAAGCTCTAGCAAAGACGGACTATGTAGTTGGACAAAATGTAGAATTTGATTTGAATATAATGGGTTGCGAATTCTATAGAATGGGAATCACAACTAAATTAAATGACCTACCAGTTTTAGATACATGTACAGAAACCACTGCTGAATTATGTAAAATTCCAGGAGGTCGTGGGGGTAAATTCAAATTACCAACACTAACAGAATTACATGAACATTTGTTCAAAGTTCCTTTTGCCGAAGCGCATAATGCTACAGCAGATGTTGAGGCTACAACACGATGTTTCTTTGAATTGATACGTCAAGAAATTTATACAAAAGATGAGCTGGATGTTACGGAAGATTATTTTAAGTCTTTTCAAGAAGAGCACCCAGAACCAATTCAATCAGTAGGATTAAAACATCGTAATCTCAAGAAAGAAAGTGCAAAGTTCCAAAAGAAAGAAGAGGTAGTTTCTGATGCAATTTCAACAGGTGCAGCTTTAGACCTAGCCGATGCTGCGTTTGCACATTTACATAATCATTCTCAATTTTCCATTTTACAGTCAACCGCTAGTATATCTAAGTTAGTTAATGCGGCTATCAAACATCAAATGCCTGCAGTAGCTTTGACGGATACCGGTAATATGATGGGAGCTTTCAATTTTGTAAAGGAGATTTTAAAGCATAATAAAGATACTGAGCATCCTCTAAAACCGATTGTTGGTTGTGAATTTAATGTTTGTGAAGACCATACGAATAAGTCCGTTAAAGATAATGGTTATCAGATAGTTTTACTGGCTAAGAACAAAAAGGGTTATCACAATCTAGCAAAAATGGCATCTATCGCTTATATAGATGGTTTTTACTATGTACCTCGAATCGATAAAAAGGTTATTGAGCAATACAAGGAAGATGTTATCGCTTTAAGCGGAAATATGTATGGTGAGATTCCCAGTAAAATATTAAATGTAGGCGAAAAGCAAGCGGAAGATGCTCTTCTTTGGTGGAAAGAAACCTTTGGAGATGATTTTTACTTGGAATTGAATGATCATGGGCAAGCTAATGAGGCAAATGTCAATAGAACAATGCTTGAGTTTTCAAAAAAGCATGATGTAAAAGTGGTTGCTGCTAACAATACCTATTACGTTGATAAAGAAAGTGCCCAGGCGCATGACATCTTACTGTGTGTTAAGGATGGAGAAAAGTTGGCCACACCAAAAGGTAGAGGTAGAGGTTTCCGTTACGGCTTGCCTAATGAAGAATACTACTTTAAGAGTGCTGATGAAATGAAGGAGTTGTTCAAGAACATTCCTGAAGCCATTATCAATATTCAAGAGATCATAGATAAGGTAGAACCCTATGAGTTGGCGCGTGATGTATTACTACCTGAGTTTGAAATTCCAAATGAGTTTATTCATAAGGAAGATGCCAATGATGGCGGTAAACGTGGGGAGAATGCATTCTTAAGATATTTAACATATGAAGGTGCTAAGAAGCGTTGGGGAGAGCTAGACGATGAGATCATAGAACGTCTTGATTTTGAATTAGGCGTTATTGAGCATACGGGGTACCCGGGTTATTTTTTGATTGTACAAGACTTTATAGCTGAGGCTCGTAAAATGGATGTTTCTGTTGGACCTGGTCGTGGATCTGCAGCAGGTTCTGCGGTAGCTTATTGTTTAGGGATTACCAATATAGACCCTATTAAGTATGACTTACTTTTTGAGCGTTTTCTCAATCCAGATCGCGTATCGCTACCAGATATTGATATTGATTTTGACGATGAAGGAAGAGGTAGGGTCATGGACTATGTAATTAATAAATATGGAGCTAATCAGGTAGCACAAATCGTAACCTATGGTACCATGGCAGCTAAGTCTTCTATTCGCGATACAGCTAGAGTATTAGATTTACCCTTGCCCGATGCAGATAGAATCGCCAAGTTAATTCCCAATACTAAGCTGAAGACTATTTTTGGTGAAGACGAAAAAAGTGTCAAGAAGATTGAAGAGCTTCGTAAAGATGAGATTTTAAGAGTCAATGAATTAAGAAATTTGGCTGATGGAGAGGGTATTGAAGCCCAGACTATTCAACAAGCGGTTGAGCTGGAAGGATCACTGCGTAATACAGGCATTCATGCATGTGGTGTGATCATCACTCCTGAAGATATTACAAATTTGATTCCGGTAGCAACGGCCAAAGATTCCGACCTGTATGTTACTCAGTTTGATAACTATGTAGTTGAGGATGCCGGTCTCCTAAAAATGGACTTTCTGGGATTAAAAACTTTGACTTTAATAAAAGATACCTGTAAGATAGTAAAAGCATTACATGATGTTGAGCTTGATCCCGATTCGTTTCCATTAGATGATATTAAGACGTATGAATTATTCCAACGAGGTGAAACAGTTGGTATATTCCAGTATGAATCTCCAGGTATGCAGAAGCATATGAAGCATCTCAAACCAACTGAGTTTGCTGATCTCATTGCTATGAATGCTTTGTATCGTCCGGGTCCCATGGAGTATATTCCACTTTTTATTCAGCGTAAACATGGTATAGAAGCTATTGAGTATGACCTTCCGGAAATGGAAGAATACCTCAAAGAAACCTATGGTGTTACGGTCTATCAAGAGCAAGTAATGTTACTGTCTCAAAAGCTTGCCGGTTTTACCAAAGGTGAAGCAGATGTACTTCGTAAAGCCATGGGTAAAAAAATCTTTGCTTTACTGCAACAGCTAAAACCAAAGTTTATTGAAGGAGGAAAAAGTAATGGACACCCTGAAGAAATATTAGAAAAAATTTGGAAAGACTGGGAAGCATTTGCTGCATATGCATTTAACAAATCACACTCCACCTGTTACGCATATATTGCTTATCAAACGGCTTACTTAAAAGCACATTATCCTGCTGAATATATGGCTGCAGTACTGTCTAATAATATGAATGATATCAAGCAGGTATCTTTCTTTATGGATGAATGTAAGCGTGCTGGTATTGAAGTATTGAGTCCAGATATTAATGAGTCATTCTACAAATTTGCAGTAAATAAACAAGGTGCGATACGTTTTGGAATGGGTGCTATAAAAGGAGTAGGAGCAAGTGCTGTTCAGGCTATTGTTAAAGAGCGTAAAGAAAATGGAAATTATAAATCCATTTTTGATGTTGCTAAGCGTATAGATTTAAGATCAGCCAATAAAAAGGCTTTTGACGGATTAATACTTGCAGGAGCTTTCGATTCTTTTGATTCTAATAGAGCACAGTATTTTGAAATTGATGAACGCGGACAAACATTTATAGAACGTGCCATCCGTTTTGGTAATAAATACCAGGAGAACAAGAATTCAGCACAGATTTCTATGTTTGGTGAAGCTTCTGAAGTGCAATTTGAAGAACCTTCACTTCCAGATTGTGAACCTTGGGGTATCATGGAAAAACTGGCCAAGGAAAAAGAGGTGATTGGTATGTATATTTCTGGTCATCCGTTAGATGATTATAAAACAGAAATAAAATACTTCTGTAATGCGCCCATCAGTGCTTTTACCAATGAAGAAGACTTACTAGGTAAAGACCTATCTATTGGAGGTATCATAACCGATGTACAGCATCGCATTTCTAAAAATGGAAAAGGTTGGTCGGCATTTACTATTGAAGATTATACCGAAGCTCATGAATTTAGAATGTTTGGCGAAGACTATTTAAAGTTCAAACACTTTTTAATTCCTAATTCATTTTTACATATCAAAATGTCTGTAAGACCCGGATGGCGTGAAGGTGATATTCGTATTCAATTCAATCAAGTGCAGATGTTACAAGATATTTTAGAGACGATGGCGAAAAAACTGACGCTACAGTTAAATATTGATGAATTGAATGATGAAAAGATAGGTAGAATAGAAAGAATTGTAGAAGACCATAAAGGCAAGGATGTGTTGAATTTTGTGGTTTATGACGTTGAAGAAAAAATGAAATTAACCATGCCTAGTCGTACTTCTAAAGTAAAGATATCTCAAGAATTGCTGAGCACATTAGAAACACAACAGGTATTATATAAGCTGAATTAGGTAGATTATATCATCTTGAACTTGATTCAGGATCACATTAAAGTGTAAATGGATTCCCGCATCAATCCCGATAGCTATCGGGATGGAATGACAAAGGGATTTTAAGTGTCATTCTGAACGAATGTGAAGAATCTTTAGAAAAATTTCTCGTGGTTCGTTCCTCACTTTGTCAAAAATAAAAAATGAATTTTACTTGTCGTTCTGACCCGAGTTTTTTGGGGAAGAATCTTATTTATAAGAGATTTTTCGACTGCGCTCAAAATGACAGAGATATAAAAACAAAAAAGCTCCTCAATAGAGAAGCTTTCTTAAAAATTGAACTCAATATAGTGTTAAATAACTTTTACATTTACTGCGTTTAATCCTTTGCGTCCTTCAGTTAATTCGAATTCTACATCATCACCTTCACGAATATCATCGATTAAACCAGACACGTGAACAAAATGTTCTTTGTTTGAACCTTCTTCTGTTATAAATCCGAATCCTTTTGACTCGTTGAAGAATTTTACTGTTCCTTTACTCATTTTTAAAAATTTAATTATTAATTACTTAGTAGTAGTCAAGAATGGTGCCAAGAAATTATTGCGTCATTCCTGCGCAGGCAGGAATCTAGATTTTGAGCATTTCCAGATTCCGCAACAAGCGCGGAATGGCAAGTATTATGGATGATATCGATAATGCCCTATAATTTTAAAGTCAAATAAACAATCTTCTACTACTTGCCCGGCACCAATATTATGCACTATTAAATGGCGTTTACCATCTCTAGATTTTTTATTCACAACAATACCAATATGAGTAAGTCCGTTTGCTAATCGCCAAGCGACAATGTCACTTGGTTTATAGTCAGTGGCATTTTGGGTAATGGTTTTTGAAGCTCCTTTTCGTTTAAAATAGGTCATTAAATTGGGTACACGACGATGGTCTATATTTTTATCAGTTGATTTTAATCCCCAGATTTTTGGATACTCGCTAAAGTTCGTTTTCATATCTTCATGTACTTCCTTTTGTAAATCAACACCTAGTTTTCTATAGGCGCGTATTATAACATCTGTGCATACGCCTTTGTCGCTTGGCACATCTCCATTTGGGTAACCAATGGAAAAATAACTACCATCGTACACTACTTTATCCTTGGTAAGCTCTAAAGCTGCATCCGGTAAACTTAGCGTTTGAGTAGTTATTTGGCTAAAGCCTTTAACACTGGCGATCAAGAATAAGATTAAATATATTTTCTTCATAGTTCTCTTTTTCGTCATTGCGAACATAGTGAAGCAATCTCACTATGGATAAACAGATTACTTCGTCGTTTTCACTCCTCGTAATGACGTTGTTTTTATATGTTTTGTTTTATGTGATATACTCGTTTTACTAAATCACTTGTAACTCCTATATAAATGACAGTATTATTTTTATTAGTCACAAAGTATACAAATGATTTATTCATTTTCTAATTATAATGTTTACCGTCATTGCGATCCACCAAAGGTGGAGAAGCAATCTGTTTATTTTTAGTACCAATTGAACAAATTACTTCGTCATGGCAAAATATATAATTTCACCTAACACCTAACACCTAACACCTAACACCTAACACCTAACACCTAACACCTAACACCTAACACCTAACAATCAATCAATCTTAACTCTTAATCCCTCACTATGACTGCTAAATTCTGGGGCATACATACTTTGTATGGTAGTAATACCATTGGAGAAATCACCTTTGTTATTGACGCGTAAGTCATACTCAAAAACATACACACCTTTAGGTAAATAGTCAAAGAAGAAATTGGTAGCTGCGTCCTTTGTACTTTCATAATAACCTAAACCATCTTGCCATTTGTATTGCGACAATACATTTACAGGTTCAAACCCGGCAGCGCGCATATCTTTCATATGTACAAATTCCATGGCTCTATCTACGCGCAATTCTATACGAACACGAACCAGATCCCCTAAGTTCAAATCAGTACTTGAATCTATTTTCGTTAGTTCTTCACCTTTATCGGTGTTCTTTTTTAAGAAAAGTTTCTTTTTTAACTTTAAAGGAGTTTCAGCTGAAGTAATCTTATCTAAATCCTCAAAATATTGCCAATACAATGCTCCCCAGGCAATACCATCTGATTTTTTGGCTAGTTTTACTTCTGCCATTTCAGGTTCAATTTCATTGCCTTTCCATGAAGTTTTAAAATAACCGGTACCAGCTTCTACTTTTGTATCCTCTAAAGCCAACGGATCAATCTTTTGAGCACCAATTTTCACATCCACAAAATCGGTCACTTCTAACCAGCTGGTTCCCTGCAGCAACAAAGCATACACTGCTTCTGTGGTTGCCTTAGTGGTTTGCCATCTATTTGTTTGTTTATTTTTTAGCAACCAAACCTTTAATTCATCAATGGTTTTGGTATCATCAGATATTTCGCTAAACGCTTCAATTAATAAAGCTTGCGTTTCAATTGGTGCTTGGTACCAATACCAACTAGCAGTATTTTCTTTCCAATACATACCTAATTCTTCACTGGTTACCGCATTTTCTTTTAACGAAGTCAATATTTTTTCAGCAACAGCATTATCATTTCGCTTTGCAATTAGTGCTATCATACCTTTGGTATATAGGTTTCTGTCTAACCAGAAGTTGTAAGTTTGTTTGGTATAATAATCTACCGCTTTTTGCACCTTGTCATTTATGGCAATGTCTTTATAAAAACTACGCATATACAGATATTGAATCTGATAATTGCCTGTGTGATTTTGCTTCCAGAATTCAGCTTCTTTTTTGGTGCCTACTTTTTTGTTTTTTGCACTTTCGCGAATGCGTCTGGCTTGCTCTTCAAGCTTACGATAGTCTTCCAAGATTTCGTCATCCAAGAATTTTACAGCTTTTGTAAGCATAGACCCTTCGACTCCGCTCAGGGTGACATTCAATTTTTTAAGATGACCAAAGCCTGAAGCGATGTGTTGTGTGATATATCTATTAGGATAACGAGCACCCTTAAACCATGGGAAGCCACCATTGCTCATTTGCATTTGCTTCAACTTTCGCAATGCAGAAGACAATTCATTATTCATTTTATTTAGGTCAAATAACAAAGCAATTCGTTTTTTCTGCTCAGTTTCAGATTGTGCATCACGCACCCAAGGTGTTTCTTGAATGATCAATGATTTTAATTCTTGATTTTTCTCCAAGTTAGAAAGCAACGCATCACTCGATTTCCACTGGTTAAAGACTTCTTGAATTCTAGGATTTGAATTCGCAATATGATTACCCAATACATTGGCATAATATCTTGAGAACGTTTGTTCTGCACATTCATAAGGATACTCCATTAAATAAGGCAGTGCTTGCACTGCATACCATGCCGGATTGGAAGTAACCTCCAACGTTAGATTATGATTTTTTAATGTTGCAGAGGTATTATTTTTTAACTTCTCTAAAGTGAATGTTTTGATTTGACCCGAACGTAACCACATAGGTAAGGTTTCAGTCACTAACATTTTATTAGAAAGCACAGGTAAGGCATTTTCTTCACCATCTGTAAAATCTCCTGCTTTGGCAACGATCTTATATTTTATTGCTTGGACATCATCTGGTATTTGCAAGTTCCAGCTTACGCTGGTATTTCCTTTGGCATTAACAGTAAATGATCTCTGATTCTCACTATTGCCTAATTTACTATCAATAGGTTTATTAGTTAACGCATCATACAATTGCAATTCACTAATACCTTCTAATTTTTTATCAGATAGGTTTGCAATTTTGGATACGAAAACAATTTGATCACCCTCTCTAAAGAATCTTGGTGGATTTGGTAACACCATCAAATCTTTTTGTGTAACTGTTGTGAATTGCTGTGTAGCCGTTTGTAAATCTTTAGTATGCGCTAATAATTGTAACTTCCATCGTGTTAAACTCTCAGGAATGGTAAAATTAAAACTCACATTTCCCTTGGTATCTGTCATTAAATGGGGATAGAAAAAGGCAGTTTCTTGCAGGTTTTTACGAGCTACAATGCGTTTTAAGTCTACCTTTTCAATTTCTTTTCTAGGCCCATTTTGAGATATGGAAAACGGCGCACCTGCCGCTTCCTCCTCAACCATCTCAGCCATATCCGCCTCAGCTTGCACTCCTGCCACTTTTCCTTCTAAGCTTTGCATAGGAGCAGCACTTCTTTCTAGTTTTCTTCGTTTGGCATTTCCATAAGCGGTTACAACTACTTCTTGTAAAGATTCATGATCTGTTTCTAGCCTAACGTTTATACTTTTTTTGCGATCAACTTTTATTTCCTGAGTATTCATTCCAACAAAACTGAAAATAAGCACATCATTATTTTTTACTTTAATGTTGTAGTTGCCATCAAAATCAGTAACAGTACCGTAGGTTGTACCTTTAATAATGATATTAACACCTGGTAAAGGCCCACTTTCATCTGTAACATTTCCGGTAATTATCTTATCCCATTTATCGCGATCTTGTTTTAAATTTTGAATATAGTTTCTATTAGCCCAATGGTTATTACCAAATGAAAATCCAAACCAATTTAATTGGTCATAAACTTGTTGACTAAAGCCGTAATACGCATTATTTAGATTAAACACGTTAAAATTAGTAGTGCCAAAACTATAGTTAGCATTGCTTGCATTGTAAGGATAATAGTATCTATAATTTACGGCATTGATACCCCATTGATGTGTTCTAAACTGATCTAATGACGCATCATACATAGATGCTAAGATCTCAGCAGCTACTTTATCATTTTTACTACCTTTAATCTTAAAACTCCATGTTTCTTCTTGACCCGGTTGCAGCTTATCTCTAAATGTTGCGGTTTCGATTTCCAGCTCATGTTTAGGATAGGGAACAGATATAGGCAACATTCCGTTTTCAAATGAATTGTAACTCACCAGTTGATATTGAATTGCAAATCCACCCCGGTCTTTTTCCTTAACTGGAATTGTAATAGTTTTTACTTCATTAGATAAATGGATAACCTCTGTATCTACTGTTGTGTAATTTTTATCTACTTGTAAAGTAATATACACGTCTTTTGAAGCTGACCCCAGTGTAACTCGAACATAATCACCAGGTTTGTATTCATTTTTATTGGTTTTTATGAAAAATAGTTGGTTGTCAGCTACTTTTTTGTCATTCGTTCCATAAACATCAAACAGGACTTCATCACGCACTTCCTGATTGAATTTGTCTTTACAAACAAATTCAGCAATATATTTACCAGAAAGCCATTTTGAAATATACTTTAAATCAACTTCTTTTGATTTTTCAGTATCTATTTTCGTTTCAAAGACTAATTCTCCTTTTTCCCATTTCTGTATATTATCTTCATCAGTATAAGCATCATGAGGGAATAACTTTTTAAACTCCTCCTTAGGAATAGTTTGGTAATCAGGTGCAATCCAAGGTCTTTTTCGCAGCACGTTCTCTGGGGCTTTGAGCTTGTAAATTTTTAAGGCTCCCTTGGCAGGTACAAACTCACCATTTAAATTATTGGTAGAAAGGAATAATTTATGATTCTTAGCTTTATCCAATTTATCAGGAATAGTCATTGAAATATCTAAGGCATGATAACCCACGTTTACCGTGGTTTCAGCACTACGTGTTTCGCCATTTACATCTGTTATATCAGCAGTAACTCTATAATTAAAAGTAGGTTGGGTTGAAGAGTTTACCTTTAAATCAGGAATAGCTTTAAACATAATACTGAAATTACCTAATGCGTCAGTGACGCTCTCTCCATGCATAATTTCCTGACTTTCCGAAGAAATTTGAGGCCTGTAATACCAATACCATTTTGGGTATTGCGCCGTTCTATATACTCTGTAAACTACTTTAGCGTCTGTAATATTACTTCCAGCAAAAGCTTTTGCAAATCCATTGACTGTAATACTATCATTGATGCGGTAGGTCTCAGTTACAGGTTTAAATTCAGTTTCAAACTTAGGGCGTTTATATTCCTCAACAGAAAAATAAGTACTGCCGTTCATGAACCGGTTAAATAAACCACTAGCTCCTTGAGCTTCCATATAAAAGTTTCCTGTTAAACCCGTATTTGGTAATATAAACTCACCACTAAACGAACCAAATTCATTGGTTGCTAACTCCAATGTCTTTATTTCTTGGTAGTTGACATCCTTAAGTGTAATAGTCACTTTTTTATCTGCAATAATTTCAGATTTATTAGCCTTCATAGCAACGGCAATTCCTTTAAAGTGAACCGTCTGACCGGGTCTGTAAATACTTCTGTCTGTAAATAGAAATATGTTGCCGTAGGTCTTATTATCGTATTTTGGTTTATATCCTTTACTTAAATAATAGTCACCAAAAATGGCTTTATCCTTATCTTTAGTGACTGTTACCACTACATTGCTATATCGCTGATCTACTTTAAAGGAAACAAACCCATTACTGTTAGTGATTAATGTATTTTCATAAGATTTGTTATACCTGCCTACATTGTAATTTTTAATATGAACAGTAGTATTTTGAATAGGTTTCCCAGTAGTGCGGTCCACAACCTGATAGGAATAATTACCATACTTTGAATTGTCTATCAATGCAATGTTTGTTACTTGTACAAAACTATAACCGAAGGTTTTATCTTTGTTTAAAGTGTCATTGGTAGAGCCAACGATGATATATTGACCTTGATTTAATGCTGGAACAACGACTTCCGTTTTGTGTGTTTGATAATCCTTTTCGTTTTTAAGTTTAGCACTCCAAGTTTTCGCTATCTTCAATTCATTGATAAAGGCTACTCTTGCAGAGTCATTATAAATTTCATGAAATACTTTTTTCTGTTTTTCATTAATTTGATACGCTTTAAAATACAACTCATCCATATTTTTATAGCTAACCAATAATCGCGAGGGAACATCAATAGTTGCAAATTTCTCATTTGTAAGACTGAGACTTTTATTACGAATTTGCTGTTGCAGGCTTTTACATTTTCTTGTACCTGATGATTTTGGGAATTTGGTAATAGCAGTTTCTAAAAACTCTAATGCTTCCTTATTTTTCCAACGATTTTCTTCCTTTTCTAAAGGGATATAGGAATTTGCTTTTTCATGTAAAGCAAGTCCAATTCGATAGGCTACTTCTGTTGAAATTTCATGATCTTTATGATGTTCAAAGAGTTTTTTTAGAGTGTTTAAATAGATATCTTCTTTATCATTAAAAATGGCATTGGTTTTTACAAATTCCAAACGCTGTAGGATAAGGTAAACCAATGCATCAGGATATTCATCTTTTAAATGAAACAATGTCAAGTTCTTATAGATTTTCAATGCATTTAACTGCTGTGATAGGCTGTCTTTTGAGGTTAACTCTTGTTTTATGAAGACGGTATTATCCGCCAGTAAACCCTTATTCTCTATTTCGAATTTGTATTCAGGTTGCTGTAAATTTTGCTCTCCTGTTTTATAAAAGTCTATGGCTCTATGTGCCAAAAAATCATAAAGTGTTGGCCTTAGTTTTATAGATCCTTGTTGGGCATTAAGAAGTTCACCATATGTTCCTAGGTAAGTTTTTTGCAGCACCAAGGTATTATCTAATGACTTTTGATAATGGGTATGTGCTTCTTCAAAGATGGTTTGTAGATCCCAAGTTCTAAAATCGGTAGAATCTACTTTTTCGGCAGTATTAGTTCTATTATAGAATTTCCATCTGTTTTGTTGAAAATATTGCCAATAGAGATCGGCCAATATACTTTCTAAAATATTTTTTGTGGGAAATGAATTTTCATTGATTTCATCCTTTAGTTTATTGATCACTTTTAACTGTGCATTTTCTTCAAGAGCTAATGCAAATTTTGACTTGTAAATCAATGACTTTATGATTTGGGGATGGTTCTTTTTTTTCTTAGCTTTTTTAAAGATCTTCTCCACTTCTTCTAAGGCAGATTTTGGTAATCCTTTGATCTCAAATTGCTCCACCACTTTCCATTCCTTTTGATAATTATCAAATTTGTCGGTTTGAGCATTCGTATACAATGAGAACAGGATGGTCATGAGTGTTATAGTGATTGATTTTTGCATAACTTTCTATTTATTAAACTCAAATTACTTTTAAAAAAAGGAACATTCCAATTAAAAGTTAGGGAATGATCTAAATTTAGAAGTAAAAGCCTTTTTTCGTTGAGTTTGATCTAAAGATACCGATTTTTTGTGCATTGATTTTGTATTTTTGGTTGATCTAATCGTCATTGCGAACTTAGTGGAGCAATCTGTTTTATGAGATAACCGCTCTCTACTCGTTATGACGTAATGTTATTCAAATGAACATACATTTTATTGCTATTGGTGGTGCTGCCATGCACAACCTCGCTTTAGCTTTACACCAAAAAGGATACCAAATTACAGGAAGTGATGATACCATTCATGATCCCTCAAAATCTAGATTAGCATCAAAGGGTTTATTACCGGAAATATTTGGTTGGTTTCCTGAAAAAATTACCAAAAATTTAGACGCTATAATTTTAGGGATGCACGCTAAGATGGATAACCCTGAATTGTTAAAAGCACAAGAATTAGGATTGAAAATCTATTCGTATCCTGAATTTTTATATGAACAATCTAAAGATAAAACACGAGTTGTCATTGGTGGTTCTCATGGAAAGACATCTATTACTTCTATGATTTTACATGTATTGCATTACCATGAAAGGGAAGTAGACTATATGGTAGGTGCACAACTAGATGGTTTTGATACGATGGTACATTTGACTAAAGAGAATGAGTTTATTGTTTTAGAAGGTGATGAGTATTTAAGTTCACCAATAGACAGACGCTCTAAATTTCATTTATACAAGCCTAATATTGCCTTGCTGAGTGGTATTGCCTGGGATCACATTAATGTATTTCCTACCTATGAGAATTATGTGGAGCAGTTCAAAATTTTTGTAGATTCAATCACCAATGGTGGAGCGATGGTTTACAATACCGAGGATACCGAAGTAAAAAGAGTGGTAGAAGAGAGTACAAATCATATAAAGAGATATCCCTACCAAACACCTGAATATACTATTGAAAACGGAACGACTTATTTAGATACTTCTGATGGAATGCTACCTTTAGAAATTTTTGGAAAACACAACTTGCAAAATTTGGCTGGTGCTAAATGGATCTGTCAGCACATGGGCGTTGATGAGGACGATTTTTACGAAGCCATTGCTAGTTTTAAAGGAGCTAGTAAACGCTTAGAGAAGATTATAGAAAATAATTCAATGGTTGTCTTTAAAGACTTTGCGCATTCACCAAGTAAAGTTGCCGCCACTACCAAAGCTGTAAAAGAACAATACAAAGAAAGAACAGTGTTGGCTTGTTTAGAATTACACACCTATAGTAGTTTAAATGCTGAATTTTTAAAAGAATATAAAGGTGCTTTAGACTCAGCAGATAGAGCTGTTGTTTTTTATTCACCGCATGCAGTAGAAATCAAGAAACTAGATAAAGTTACTTCTGAGCAAATAGCGCTGGCTTTTGAACGAGATGATCTACTAATTTATACTGAGCCCACTGAATTCAAAGAATTTCTGTTTTCTCAAAATTTAGAAAATACAGCTTTGCTGTTGATGAGTTCAGGTAATTATGGTGGACTCGATTTTGAAGAAATCAAAAACTTAATTTAACTTATCATTCTGAGCAAAGCGAAGAATCTAACTATTGAAAGATTCTTCACATCGTAAACTCGTTCACAATGACAGAGAAAGTTTACTCACTCACTTTCAATACTAACTTTCCTAATTTCTCACCTGAGAACAACCGTAAGAATGTGTCGTAAAAGTTTTCAATACCTTCATACACATCCTCTTTAGATTTAAGTTTTCCTTGCAGTAACCATCGTCCCATTTGCATTGCAGCTTTTTCATAATCTTTGGCATAATCAAATACAACCATCCCCTTCATAGAAGCCCGGTTAACTAATAATGAAAGATAATTAGAAGGACCTTTTACAGGTTTGGTGTTGTTGTATTGAGAAATGGCACCACAAATTACAATGCGTGCATGCATAGCTAATTTACTTAAGGCTAATTCCAAAATGTCACCACCAACATTATCAAAGTAGACATCAATTCCTTTAGGAAAGTATTCCTTTAACTTGGCGGAAATATCATCATTTTTATAATCAATGGCGGCATCAAAACCAAGTTCTTCAACCAAGTATTTACATTTTTCAGGTCCACCGGCAATACCAACGACATTGCAATTTTTGATCTTTGCAATTTGTCCTACCACACTACCTACTGCACCAGCGGCTCCTGAAACAAAAACATTGTCGCCTTCTTTAAGTTCACCTACTTCTAAAATGCCAAAGTAGGCTGTCATGCCCGTCATTCCTAAAGTACCGGTATACATGGGTAGAGGCGCTAAATTGGGATCAACCTTATGATATCCTTTTCCGTTAGAAACTATATACTGTTGTACACCTGTTTGACCATATACGCAATCGCCAACGTTGAAGTCAGGATGATTTGATTCAATGACTTTGCCCACTCCTCCTGCACGCATGACTTCATCAATCTGAACAGGTGGAATATAAGAAGGTCTGTCATCCAACCATCCACGCATAGCGGGGTCTAATGAAATATATTCGCATTGCACCAAAAATTCACCTTCGCCAGGTTTTGGAGTTTCGATTTCAGTTAATTGCCAGGTATCCTCTGTAGGTAAACCAACCGGACGTTCTTTAAGTACTACTTGTTTGTTTTTCAAATTAAAATGGTTTAGACGCCAAACTGACGTAAGTGATGATCTAAATGTTTGTATTGCATTTTACCCCATTGTTCTTTAGTAAAATGGCCAAATGCTGGATGAGGCCCCCAATCATTTTTTTCTCGTTGAGATCCAAATTCATTCAACAACTCTCTTAGTTGACCTTTTTCCTTGTCAAAATCTTTTGACTCTTTAGCTCTTAGTACAGGAACTGTAGGTAAGTTTTTCTTCCAAGGCTTATCGTTATAAAAAGATTTCTTGAAGAAAATTTTTAAAAACCAATTTGGTTTTAAACCATAATCATTTTTGCCGAGCATAATATTTAATGGACCTTGAGTATGCCAAAGCATTTGCCCAGCATTCATTTTGCCCCATAACGGTTTGGTGTCTGGTGTGAGTTTATCTATTCGTCGCTCAATTTCCGAGAAAGCATCCTGATCAAAAAGAGATTTCATGAAAAGAAGGTTAGAGTTAATTTCAAATTTAAGGAATTAAACATTACCAACTAACACCAGCTCCACCACCACCTGAACTGCCCCCACCAAAACTTGAAGATCCCCCACCAGAGCTTGAACCTCCAAAAGAAGAGCTAGAGGATGACGAGCTACTTTTTACCAATTGTGGAATAATACTTTCTATTTGCTCTTTATAATGGCAGTTTCTACAATTGTAATGCACTCTTTTTTTGCCACTTCTGTTATATGTGGCTGTTATAAGTACCAATGTTTTTTCTCTACCAAAGGTTTTATAACCACATTCCTTACAATCTGAGTACTTTCTACTAGAACCTTCATATTCTAAAATCAAAATATCACTTTCATCTGCAGTTACCCAAACATCATAACGAACAGATTTTAATTTTTCTTCTAATATTTGAGCCTGCTCCAAAAATTCGTTTTCTGCCCATTCATCTTTTAAGAAGAGTAATTTTCCATTTACCTTGCTATAACGTTTAGCATAGCGGTATCGTTTTAATCGTTTCTGTACCATTTTGCTGAAAAACCAAAGCGGTGGCGGAAATAGAAAAGCCAAACATCCAACTTTCTGCTTTTTAAGGCGTTGATATTTATCATAATAATCATCTTTTGAGCGCTCAATGTCATAGGCAACACCATATTTCCAAATGGATAAAATAGCCGTGATTAGCAAATAAGTGAGCAGAATAATTAAGAATATCGGATTTATTTTAAACTCATTTGTGTGACTTACACTTGATGAATAAATCTCATTGATAGCCTCTGGGTCTTCAAGAAATTGTTGAATACGTTGCAAAGCGGCAAGAATTCCTTGTCCAAATTGCGTCTGTTTAAAATGAGGTACAATTTCATCAGTACCAATTTTATAACATACCACATCTGTTAGTATGGGTTCAAGTCCGTAGCCCACTTCAAATTCAGTACGACGTTGATCCATGATTGTTAAAATCAATAAGCCATTATCGGTGTCTGCCTGGCCGATGCCCCATTCTTCAAAAAGATCTACGGCGAAACTTTTAGGAACTTCATTGCCTATGCTCGGAAGCATTACAATAGCAATTTGAGCTGTAGTTTTTTGCTCTATTTGCCAAATCATTG
Source organism: Maritimimonas sp. 2405UD52-3 (assembly GCF_056591715.1). Lineage (NCBI taxonomy): Bacteria > Pseudomonadati > Bacteroidota > Flavobacteriia > Flavobacteriales > Flavobacteriaceae > Maritimimonas > Maritimimonas sp. 2405UD52-3. Next base: position 488,132 of record NZ_JBWQOL010000002.1, on the reverse strand, counting down.
TATTTATTTCATGCTCATCAATTATTGATAGGTAGTCGTTAGGATCTGAAATATAACCATTGGCACCATTCTTTTTTGGATGAGGTACTTGGTCAACTTCATAGCGCTCCTTTTTATTTTGATAATTCGGGCTTACAAAGAATGGAGTTTTAGACACCTTGTCATCTAGAGAGTTTATGGCTCCTTTAATAGAATCTACTTTTTTTACAAGCGTTGAATCTTGTGCCAGAAGACAATTAAAAAACAGAAATGCAAAAAGTAAGGTTATAACACGCGTAGACATTACAATTCTAGGTAGAATTTGATTATTCTTGATACCCAAATCTACGCAATTGATTTTTATTTGAGCGCCAATCTTTATTCACTTTCACATACAATTCAAGAAAGATTTTTTTATCAAAAAATATTTCTAAATCCTTTCTTGCTTCTGCGCCAACGCGTTTTAATGCAGAACCTTTATGGCCGATAATAATACCTTTTTGAGAATCACGTTCTACCATAATCACTGAACGGATCTTAATGATATTTTTTTCCTCAACGAACTCTTCGGTTTCAATTTCAACTGAGTATGGAATTTCTTTTTTGTAGTGCAGCAAGATTTTTTCGCGAATGGCCTCATTTACAAAAAAGCGTTCAGGTTTATCTGTTAATTGATCTTTCGGATAAAAAGGAGGCGACTCTGGCAGTAATTCCACAATTTTATTAAAAACATTCTGCACATTAAAATTTTCTAATGCTGAAATAGGATATACTTCTGCATTGGGTACTTTTTCCTTCCAATAATCCACTTGGTTATCTAGTTGCTCTTGTGATGATTTATCAATTTTATTTAATAACAAAATCACAGGGATTTTTGTGTTGGTTATTTTTTTGAAAAATTCTTCATCTTTTAAATCTTTTTCACCTATTTCAACCATGTAAACCAAAACATCGGCATCCTGAAAAGCCGACTTTACGAAGTCCATCATTGATGATTGCAATTCATATGCTGGCTTAATAATACCCGGTGTATCTGAAAGCACTATTTGAAAATCATCACCATTTACAATACCCAAGATACGATGACGTGTAGTTTGTGCTTTTGATGTGATAATAGATAATCGTTCACCAACAAAGGCATTCATTAAGGTAGACTTTCCCACATTTGGATTACCAATAATATTTACAAAACCTGCTTTGTGCTTCATATTGCAAAAGTATGTTTTTAAATCAGGGTAAAACCAAGAATAAGATATAAAATCAGAGCAATTCCGCCCCCAATTAATGCATAAGGCAACTGCGTTTTTACATGATCTATGTGATCACTAGCAGATGCCATAGAAGAAATAATGGATGTATCTGAGATAGGGGAGCAGTGGTCGCCAAAAATACCACCTCCCAGTGTGGCTGCTATTACTAGTGTAACGGGAGCGCTATGGATTTCTGCCATAGGAATTGAAATAGCCAGCATGATTGCAAAGGTACCCCAGGAAGTCCCTGTAGAAAATGCAATGAATGAACTGATAGCAAAAACGACTGCTGGTAAAAAAGTAGGCGAGAGCCAATCTTTTGACCAATTGGCTACAAACTCTCCAGTTCCCAGGGCTTTACAAGCATCGCCAATAGCAAATGCGAATAACATTAATAAAGCCAGTGGCATTAATTCACTAATGCCTTTCAAGGTAATGTCAACCATCTCTTTGGTTCTAATAATCCCTTGGATTTTATAGAAAACAAAAGAAACCAAGATGGCCGTAATCACTGCGTATAAAACTGCTGATGATCCTGATCCTGCACTTATTGATTGAAATAAATGATCAGAAAAAGAAGTGTAATTTTCTATTTCGTTCCAACCCGTATAGGCTAGGTAAACAGGCATTAAAAATACCATGGTTGCTAATGGTATAATCATATTTCTGGCTTTAGCCGGAATACCTTCTTTAGGGTCAAGGGAGGTCACTGTATCTGAAAGCATAGGTTTTGATCCATCATTCATTAATTTTCCAGTTTCTCTTGTGCGCCTTTCAGCTTTTGCCATGAAACCAATATCTTTTTTAAACACAATCGTTAGGAAAAGAATTATTAGCGCAAGAATAGGGTAGAAGTTATATTTTATGGATGATAGTAATAATCCAAACGGATTTTCTAATCCTTGTGTTAATAGCAATCCCATAATAAAAGCGCCCCAAGCATTAAAAGGAATTAAAATAGATGTAGGTGATGAGCTAGAATCTGCTATATAGGCTAATTTTTCACGTGGTATTTTGAGTTTATCAAATACAGGTCTGAAAAGAGTGCCTACCGTTAAGGAACTGATGGTAGTTTCTACAAATAATAAAACTCCAGTAAGTAATGCCAATAATTGAATGATCACTCTACTATAACCTGCCTCTTTTTTCTCAAAATATTGAATAATCTTATTAAGTTTGAGAATAAAGCCTTCTACACCTCTGGAATATTGAATTAATAGGAGCAAAGCTCCTACCAAGGCACTAAAAATAATGGTTCGGGTATTTCCTGCTGATTTAAAAACATTAATTATGGCTTCAATGGAGGCTAAAGTACCTGCAAAGAAATTCCAATCACTTAAAATAATCCAGGCAAACCAAATTCCAAATAACAGCGATATATAAACTTGTTTGGTTCTTAATGCTAAAATAATTGCAACAACTGGTGGTAAAATAGATAGGAATCCGTAATTATCCATAGATTATTTGGCTAGATTTGGAGAGACTAAAGATATTAAAAAGAATAGCTAGCTAAGAAATAAAAAAGCCCCTTAAATAAATTTAAAAGGCATTTTTTACGATTAATTAGACATTGTTTTTTACGATATCAACGAGGTACGCTATAAGATCTGTATACTTAGACTTCGCAATAATAGGAGATAAGGGCCCTATATACTTTAACCTATATTTTCCAATAGCGGTAATCTGTACCTTGCCATCTTTTTCGTTTAAATGAAATGATACGCTAGTGCCAGGTACCATTGGCATGCTAGAATCTTGAATTACTATTTCAAGCTTTTCATTTTCCTCCCATATTTGAATTTCTTCTTTTATAAACCCACCATCTTCTAATGTACATTTTCTCACGCAGCCCAATCCTACAGGTTTATCTCCTAAAATTTCAACATCGGCAACAAATTCTGAATATTTATGAATACTACCATATTCTTCAGCTAAAACATGCCAAACTTTTTCAATGGGAGCATCTATCGAATCAACAACTTGAACTGTGTAGAATTTTTTACTTGAGAACATATAAATAGTGATAATTGAAAAAAGGGCAATCAATGTAATTATAATTTTCCTTTTCATTGATACTAGTTTGAATGGAGCCCTACTTTATTGCCTTCAGTATCAATAATTACCCCAAAAGCCCCAAACTCAGGAGAAATTTGCGTCTTGTTAACTAGTATTTTACCTCCTGCGCTTTCCACTGAATCTAGCGAAAAATCTAAGTTGTTAGCATTAAGATACACAGAAATATGATCATTTGTTAATGGAACAAAATTTTCAGATTTTTCATTTAGTGAACCACCCACGCCATCACTTTCTGTAGGAAAGAATGCCATTTTTTCATTTCCCATAGGGACATCAAGTAAATTAATTTCTAGAATAGTTTCATAGAATTTTTTTGCACGTTGATAGTTCTCTACAGGAATACTAAACCAATTAATAGCGTTTTTCATAAGTTTAAAATTTTAATGTTTATAATTAGGGTTTTTAATCAAATCAAAGAAGTTGTTAATGTACATGTCTAAAGCATAATCTGATTGCATGGTTTTCATTCTTAAAAGAGTTCCCTCCCAGGTTATCATAACAAGTTCAGCGAAATCTTCTGCATGCATAACATTAGATATTTCACCAATTTCCTGACCTTCGGCAATACATTTAGAGAATGCAAAATTCAAATCTGTGAAAAATGAATTAAGCTTATCTCTAAACTTTTCATTTGAGTCAGCCAACTCTAGGCTTAGATTTCCTGCAAGACACCCACCTCTACAGTTTGTGGTCTCCTTAAAAAAAGTGATGAGCGCAGCAAAATATTTTTTGATTCTGTTTAGAGGAGATAAATCTTTATCGCTTAAAGCTTCATTTTGCCAATCTTTTTGTTTTGTAATGAATGCGTCTAAAACGGTCATTACCATATCTTCTTTTGAGCTAAAATAATTTGGAAATGATCCTTTTCCTAAACCGGCGGCTTCCATGAGACTACGAACATTTGTATTTGAATAGCCATTTATTAAGACGGTTTTAAACGCTATTTCTAGCATTTTTTCATTAGAAATTTTTTTCTTCATGATTCAAATATACGAACGTTCGTATAATTTACAAATTATTTCAAGAAATTTTATGAAATTGAACAATTCATAAATTAGGAGCTAAGAAGAAAAGCGATTATATGATACTACTTAGAAAATGAGAAATTAAGATAAATTAATTATACAACGCTTTATCTGGATGTGTCAATTCATTTAGTGGACTTTTCAATTCTTCGTTTAGCAAACTTAATCCATAAATATAAGAAGCATTCATCCAGCCAAAACCTTCTCGGGTGATGTATTCAAATTCGGTTCCCACATTTCCATATTCTGCAAATACTTTATGCGTAGCAGTCATGACATCATATTTTTCAGGAATTGTACCATTATAATCCACTGCATTTTTGGTGATCATCCAGAGCCATCTATAAATCAATTCTTGAGTTTCTTTTTCAAATCCATAATTCAATAAACCTTTCCAGATCATCATTTGATGAGGAGCCCAACCATTGGGAAAGTCCCATTGACGGGCAGGTCGATCTTCTGATAATTTACCTCTAGCTTCTTCTGTGCACCCGGCAACACCACCTAAGCATAAAAGTTTTGGTAGTATATTTTGCACTAATTTTTCTGCTTGATTCTTACTCGGTATGCCTGCCCATAAAGGCACTAAAGAAGTGGCAGCTATAAATGGGATTTGTCTCTTTTCAGCAATATCATAATCGTAATAGCAAGCATCATTTTCATTCCATAAAAATTGATCAATTAATTGTTTCCTTTCAGCTGCTCTTTGCTCCCAATAAGTACTGTTTTTGGAATCAAAGGAATCGCTGAAATATTTCTTGGTTAGATATGCAAAGTCTAACTCGTATTTGTACAAGAATGTATTTAATTCCACACAGTTCAAATGTGCGCACCTACCTTCAAGTCTATAGGAAGTATCATGACCATTTTCACGAACGCTTCTGTCATGAATAAAATAATCATCTAAAGCTGCATTTTTTAACTCACGCTTATAATAAGCTTTTTCATATTCAGTGATTGACTTTCCAGCTTTTTCAGCGTGTGGTTTTATAGCAGCATTATAATGTCCTTCTTCCACTTCAGAGGGTAAACCAATACCCTCGGCTAAATAACGATTCAATCCGTTTTCGGTTTGCCGTTTTCCTTGAACCATCCAAACGGTTTCATATTCTTTAATTGCTGTTTTAAGATGTGAGGACAACCAATTAATATCTGCTCCTTCAACACCCGTTTCAAAAACTTCTCTGATTAAGGAACTATAAAAAGGAGGCTGTGTACGGGTAAGGTAATAAGTCCTATTTGCATTCAAGATTTTTCCATAATGTTCAATTTCATATTGAAAATTATCAGCCATAGTTTTGGCTAAATGCTTCTTTGCACCAAGGAGTAGTCCAACTGATTCAAAATAGCTGTCCCAGCCATACATTTCATTAAATCGCCCACCGGGAACAACAAAAGGTACACCTTTTAATTCGTTGTTATTATATTCTAATTTTAGGGAAAGAATACCTGGTTTTTCATTAATACTTGACACGTATTCTGGAGTTATATTTTCCGGAAGGCGAACCACTTCTAGATTAGAAAATTCTGACTTCAAATCCTCATAGTAGTTGTAGCCAACTTCATCTTGAAACGGGACATAGATTCGCTGAATTTCAGAATCAGATTTTTCATCTGCCAACACTTTTTGCAACCCATTTCTATCAATAGTCCTAGTCAATCCATCCCAATAATACTCTTCTATCATTCGCTTAAAGCGGACAATAGGTTTTTCAATAATAAGTTTGGTATTAATTAAGTTTGTGTTTGCTTCTTTGGCAAGGATTAATTCCTGTAATAAATTAGAAAGGTGATATGTCCCTTCAATTATAACTTTATTACCACTCTCTATACAAGTAACTAAAAAAGATTTCGGCCCTTTATCTTCTGAAGTTATTTTTTTATCACCATCAGTATCTTCTTGCTTTAGAAGTGTTTGTAATGTTTGTTCAATGTCTATTTTGAATTGACTCATTGAATCTGGATTTCTTTTTTAGATAATTTATCAATCAACAATACAAAAACAATTAGCAATGCCATCGGAATCAAAAGAAAATAAAAAGCATTGGCGCCACCTATACTTTCAAATAATTCACCCACAATCCTTGATCCTAAAGTACCTCCCAAGGCCGAAAAAATGATAATCAAACCTGACATAGGTGAATGCAAACTTTTGGGTAAAGAACTTAATACAGTAGAATTTAGTAAAGGATAAATAGGTGCAATAAACAATCCTATTAAGGGCAGTATAAACCCAAGCATGGGAACATCACCTAGACTAGAAATTTCTGATAAATTACCTGTTCCTTCTTTCAATTGTGGTAATACACTCAGTAAAATACCACCTGAAATGATGATACAAACAATAACGAGATATACCCATGAGAATTTTTTGGTTAAGTACCCTGCCATAAAGCGCCCCAACGCTAGAGACAATGCAAAAATAAATGCCATTTGAACGCTTAATGTATCTGTAAACATGAATATTTTCTCATTAAATCTTGGTAACCAAGTCATGATGCCTTGCTCAATCATGACAAAAAAGAAGGCTGAAGCCAAAAAAACCAGTACCAGCGGAACGATAATGAGTTTTAAAGAAAATAGGAGGTCTTCTTTAAAATTTGAACCGGCGGACTCTACTTCATATTCCGTTTTTGAAAATAATAGAAAAATAAATGATGCTGCTATCAATCCTAATAATACATAGTAAACATTTAACCAAGCATCAGGGTTGGTATCTGAATAAAATGCAGGAAATAAAAAGTAAGCTATGGCAATACCAACCATAAAGAATCCTTCTATTGAGCTCATCAATGCAGAGTGTTCTTTTTTAGAGTTTGTGATAATTCCAATTAAAGAATACACAGATAATTTTATGAGTGCAAAACTGACGCCTATTGATAAGAAAAGAACCTTGGTATGAAAAAAAGTGTTACCAAAAATCATATATAAACATCCTGCAAATACTATAGCTAATCCGGTAAGCATTGCTTTTTTGTATCCAAATCTTGGCAAAAAAGAAGCAATAAAAAAAGAAACGATGGCAATAGGTAAATCTTTGAAAGCTTCTAGAACAGACGCTTGTGATTCACTTACGCCATATACATTAATAGATTTTGCAATGACAATTCCTACGCTATTTAATAAGATGGCAAACACAAAATAATTGATATAAATAGAAGCTTTTATACCGAGGTTTTTCATGGTAAGAACGAGTTAGTTAGTCTAACAAATATAACATAACAATTAAGTACAGTATCAAAAATTTGATAACTTTAGCAAGCTTAACTAATCAATTAATCATCTATTAATGCACAAAAATTTCGTCAAGATGATATGTTTGAATATGATTTTCCTGTTATTTTCATGTTCAGAAAATAAGAGACAAAAACAACAAAAAATCAATCAAATAGCTTCAAATTCTATGACCAAAAAATATAATGAACAATACCGACCTCAATTCCATTTTACACCTTCTAAAAAATGGATGAATGACCCAAATGGATTGGTATATCATGATGGAGTATATCACTTGTTCTATCAATATTATCCTGATGATATTGTTTGGGGTCCCATGCATTGGGGTCATGCTGTAAGTAAAGATATGATTTCTTGGGAACATAAATCTATTGCACTGTACCCTGATGAACATGGACTTATATTTTCGGGGAGTGCCGTAGTTGACAAGAATAATACTTCAAGTCTTGGTACTGAGGAAAATCCACCTTTTGTTGCCTTTTTCACCTATCACTTGATGGAGGGCGAGGAAGCAGGAAGAACAGATTTTCAAACACAAGGAATTGCCTATAGCTTAGATAATGGAGATACCTGGGAAAAGTATGGTGGTAATCCTGTGATTGGCAATGATGGCAGTATGAAAGACTTTAGAGATCCTAAAGTTTTTTGGGATATGGAGTCTAATAAATGGGTTATGGCATTGGTTGCGGGAGATCATGCCAAATTTTATAGCTCTCAAAATTTGAAAGATTGGAAGTTCTTGAGTGATTTCGGAAAAGATAAAGGCGCACACGGTGGTGTATGGGAGTGCCCTGATCTTTTTAAATTACCAGTTGATGGCACTGATGAAGAAAAATGGGTGCTAATCATTAGTATCAATCCTGGTGCTCCTAATGGAGGTTCAGGTACACAATATTTTGTTGGTGATTTTGATGGTAAAACGTTTACTGCTGACCATGATGATATCAAATGGCTAGATTATGGTACTGATAATTACGCTGGTGTCACCTATAATAATGTGCCTAATGGTGATCGGATTTTTATTGCATGGATGAGTAATTGGGATTATGCCAGAGATACACCTACCCAAAATTGGCGTGGTGCAATGACACTTCCTCGTAAGCTCTCTTTAGTGAAAAAAGACGAAGATTATTTAATTAAAACGGAGATTCTTAATTCTATAAGTAATTATTTAGATGCTCCTGTTTTTGAGAGGGAAATTACATTTTCAACAGACGCTGCGGAGAGTATTGAAAACGAAAATATTAATGAGTCATTAGTCACTTTTTCTGTAAATCCCTCCAATGATTTTGAATTGGAGTTCACAAATAATAAAAAAGACAAATTAGTATTTGGCTTTGATGCTGAAAAACAACAAGTGTATTTAGATAGAACTCATTGTGGCAAGATAGATTTTCAGTCCAGTTTTGCAGCTAGACATTTTATGCCTGTTGATATTCATGATGAAGAAATAACCGTACAAATATTTTTTGATAGATCATCTGTGGAACTACTAATTGATAACGGGCTATACTCGATGACTGATCAGATTTTTCCAAACGAACCTTTCAATAAGATTTTTATCAAAGGTGTTATAAGTCAACAATTAAAGAATTTTAAAATTCAGCCAATAAGATCTATCTGGAATGAAAAATAAGGTACTTTTTTGGTCTATAGTTGCTGCCTTGGCCGGATTTCTATTCGGGTTTGATACTGTAGTAATTTCAGGTGCTGATAAGAAATTACAAACCTTATGGGGTTCGTCGGATGCTTTTCACGGTATTATAGTAATGTCTACAGCACTTTTTGGAACCGTTTTCGGAGCCATCTTCGGCGGAGTTCCTACAAATAAATTAGGTAGAAAGAAAACATTGATATGGATTGGTGTTTTGTACACCATTTCTGCAATAGGGTCATCTATGGCCAATGACCCCTACGCATTTGCTATATTTCGATTTTTAGGAGGATTGGGCGTAGGTGCCTCCACTATTGCTGCACCAGCTTATGTTTCTGAGATAGCTCCTGCAAAAGATAGAGGAAGATTAGTGGCTTTATATCAATTCAATATTGTGTTGGGTATTTTAATAGCTTTTATATCTAATTATTTGTTGAATGGCATTGGGGCAAATGCTTGGAGGTGGATGTTGGGTGTTGAAGCCTTACCTGCAATTATATATACGTTTTTAGTATTTACCGTTCCTAAGAGTCCTCGTTGGTTATTGACACAAGGTAAGATTGGTGAAGCAAAGCAGGTATTGCAATTGGCAAACCCAAAGGAAAATATAGAAGGGTTAATTGCTAATTTAAATAAGGTTCAAAGCAAAGCAAAAGAAAGCTCAGAGTCCATTTTCATAAAAAAATATAGATTTCCATTGCTCTTAGCATTTTTGATTGCATTCTTCAATCAGTTTTCGGGTATCAATGCCTTCTTATATTATGCGCCAAGAATTTTTGAAGAAGCCGGCCTTGGAGAGAGCACAGCGTTACTCAGTAGTATAGGTATAGGTATTACTAACCTAATATTTACATTGTTGGGTGTTGCTTTAATTGACAAATTGGGTAGACGCCAATTGATGTACATTGGCTCTTTAGGATATATTATTTCATTATCCTTGGTTGCATCAGCCTTCTTTTTGGATTGGAAGGGACTAGAGGTCCCTATATTTTTATTCATATTTATTGCAGCACATGCCATTGGGCAAGGAGCTGTTATTTGGGTATTTATTTCTGAGATTTTCCCGAATCATTTACGAGCATCTGGTCAAGCATTTGGATCATCTACACATTGGGTGTTGGCATGGTTAATTCCTGGACTCATACCATTACTATTTGCTAGCATTGGTCCTGGTATTGTGTTTTCAGTATTTGCTGGTATGATGGTGTTGCAATTGATATTTGTACATTTTATGATGCCTGAAACCAAGGGAGTTCCTTTGGAAGAATTACAAAAACAATTATTAAAAGATTAGTTATGTTAAAAGTTACTTGCTTTGGTGAAATTTTATGGGATGTATTTCCTGATAGAAAGAATATTGGAGGGGCTCCACTAAATGTGGCGTTACGATTGAATTCTTTTGGAGTTGATGCATCAATCATAAGTAGAGTTGGGAACGATAATAACGGTGAGAATGCCATAAAGTATATCCAGGATAAAGGATTAAATACGAATACCATTCAGGTTAACAAACAATTCGAAACAGGAGTAGTTAATGTTGAATTAGATAGTAAAGGTTCAGCATCTTACGAAATAAAATATCCTGTGGCGTGGGATAAGATCAAAGTTACAGAGGAAGCTATTAATATGGTTAAAGAATCAAGTGCTTTTGTCTATGGAAGTTTAGCTTGCAGAGATGAGGTATCTAGAAATACACTTTTTGAGCTTTTGGAGTATGCTTCGTTTAAAGTATTTGATGTTAACTTAAGACCACCGCATTATTCTTTTGACTTACTGCTGCAATTAATGAAGAAAGCTGATCTTATTAAGCTAAATGATGAAGAATTAGTTGAGGTCTGCAAGCATTTAAATTTTGAAGGTTCGGGTTTTAATGAAATGATAGAGTATTTGTCTGATCAAACAAAGACTAAAACTATTTGTGTCACTAAAGGAGGCGATGGAGCTTCACTTTTATGGAATGGTAAACTTTATAATCACCCAAGTTATAAAGTTGTAGTGAAGGACACTGTCGGAGCTGGTGACTCTTTCTTAGCATCCTTGATCTATAAGTTATTTTCAAATGAAAATCCCAATGATGCACTTTCTTTTGCTTGTGCTGTTGGTTCTTTAGTAGCTAGTAAAGAAGGGGCCAATGCTTTACTTGATCAGTTCGAAATTGAAGAAATATTCATTAATTATAGCTAAATCGTTTTCGTAATAAAGTTATTAACACGAAAACGTTTTCGTGTGTTAAAAAAATGTGAAGCGAACATGAAATTAAACTATCTTTCAACTTAGATTTTTAAGAATTCGATAGTTTTTATTAATTCTAATTAAGAATGCAGCATTTTAGAAGTGTAGTTTTTTTGCATTGTTAAATGTTTCACTTTTATGAAGTTTTAAAAATCAACATAATTCTTAAACACGAACAATTAACTAATTTTAATAATTATGAAATTCAAATTACTTAAACAATTACTTTTTTTAAGTGCAATGCTTTTTTCAGGCATTTTATTTGCACAAACAGTAAGTGGTACGGTAACAGATGCAAACGGGCCTTTGCCTGGGGTAAATGTTGTTGTAAAGGGTACAACTCAAGGTGTTACTACCGACTTTGATGGTAACTACACAATTGAAAATGTACCCTCAGATGCCGTTCTGGTATTTAGTTTTGTGGGTTATTCAACTCAAGAAGTGCCCGTTAACGGTAAAAGTACTATTAATGTGCAATTACAAGAAGATGCGCAAGCATTAGATGAAGTTGTAATCATTGGTTATGGTCAAACCACCGTTAAGGACGCAACTGGTTCAGTTGCTGCGGTAACATCAGAAGATTTTAATAAGGGGGTTATTAGTTCTCCAGAACAATTAATTCAGGGTAAAACTGCAGGTGTGCAAATTGTACAAGGAAGTGGTGAGCCTGGAGCTGGAGTTGCCATTAGGATTAGGGGTACTTCCTCAATACGTTCTAACAACAATCCTCTGTTTGTAGTTGATGGTGTTCCATTAGCTGGAGATGATACTTCAGGAGGAGGTGCAAATATTGGTGTTGGTTCAAGTACCAATAGAAATCCCTTAGCATTCTTGAATCCTAATGATATCGAAAGTATAAGTGTTTTAAAAGATGCCTCTGCGACGGCTATTTATGGATCTAGGGGCGCAAATGGTGTAGTTATTATAACTACTAAGTCGGGTAAAGGTAGTGGTAATAATTTTGAATTTTCTACTGATATAAGTTTCTCTTCACCTGCCGACGAATATGATCTACTAAATAGAAATGAATTTCTTGATGGTGTTGCCCAATTTGGAGGTGATGCTGCAGCTCAAGATTCTGGTGCTAACACAGACTGGCAGGATGTAGTTACTCGAAATACAGTCTCATCGAACACAAATTTTGCCTATTCTAGAAATTACGGTGCTGGTTCGGTAAGAGCTACTATTAATTATGCCAATCAGGAAGGTATTATTGAGAATACTTCGCAAGAAAGAATAACAGGGAGATTAAATTTAAATCATAGATTTTTTGATGATAAACTCAAGTTAGGCCTTCAAACTACAGTTTCAAGAATAAATGACGAATCAGCTCCGTTAAGCGGTAGCGCAGGATTTAGAGGAGATCTTCTTGGTGCTGCTTATTCGGCAAATCCGACTTGGCCTAATGACCCTAATTTTGATTCTGGAAACCTTACTAACCCAGCAAACTTATTGGCTAATTTTCAGGACGAAGCAGGAGCAACAAGATTCTTATTGAATTTTTCAGCAGAATATAATATTACAAGTGATTTAGCTGCTAAATTGAATGTAGGTTATGATAATTCTGATTCGGAAAGAGAGGGATCACTATCTCCACTTGCAAGAAACGTAGATAGGGGTGCTCAAGATAACGGTAGGGGTGCTTTGGCAGACTTAATTACTGAGAACAGATTATTTGAAGTCACATTAAATTATAATAAGGAATTTGAAAATTCTAAGTTGGATGCTCTTGTCGGTTTTTCATTTCAAGATTTCAATAGAAGAGGACGGACTGTTTATGGTTGGGGCTATAACACCAATAGTCTTGATCAGATGGCTAGTGATCTTAGAGGAACTGCAGACGCTATAGAAGGACTTATTTCAGGGAGTTATCAGCAGTACGGAAGTCAGGTTGGGGCTACTGATGTATTTATAAATAGGTTGTTTCCCGAAGCAACTTCTGAGACTGTCGCTTTAGCAGGTGTTAATAAAAGTGTGCAATCTATATTTGCTGATACATTCGATTTTACAGATGAGTTACAATCATTTTTTGCTAGGGTTAACTATACGATTGCAGACAAATATCTATTTACCGCTACGGTAAGGGCGGATGGATCTTCTAGATTTGGTGAGAATAATCAGTATGGTTATTTTCCTTCCGCGGCTTTTGCATGGAAGATTAACGAGGAGGGCTTTTTTGGTGATGCTGTCTCCACGCTTAAATTAAGATTGAATTATGGTCTTACAGGTAGCCAAGATGGTTTAGGGTATGCCAATTTTGTTAATAGAGAACGATTTGCGGGAAATAGTGCTACAATTCAGGACAATGGAAATATTAATCCACCTGGTCTAACCGCTGTAGCTTTCGCAAATCCAGACTTAAAATGGGAAGAAACTACGCAATATGGCGCAGGTATTGATTTCGGGTTTAACAATGATCGTTTAAATGGTAGTTTTGACGTATATTATAAGGATACTCAAGATCTATTATTGAGTGTAAATGCAGCTCAGCCTTCACCACAACCATTTTTCTTTCAAAATTTGGATGCTTCAGTAATAAATCAAGGATTTGAATTGGCCTTGAATTATGATTTTATACAATCTGACGACCTAAATTGGACAGCCGGATTCAATATTGCTTATAATGACAATGAAATCCAAGATTTTGATGGTTTAATTCCTGCAGGTACTATTAGGGGTCAGGGACTTTCACGGGCGTTTTCTCAAATTTTAGCGGGAGGACAACCTTTGTTCGCTTTCTTTGTGAGAGAGTTTGAAGGGTTTGATGAAAATGGACAACCAATAGGTGACATACAAACTTTCGTAGATAAAAGTGCATTACCAGATTTTACAGGTGGTCTATCTACTAGCGTGAACTACAAAAACTGGGATTTTAATATGTACTTTAATGGTCAATTTGGTAATTATGTTTATAATAACACAGCCAATGCCTTCTTTACCGCTGGTGCTATTGCCAATGCAAGAAATGTTACTTCAGATGTTCTTACAAGTGGTGAATCTGGAAATGCTGAAGCAGCTGTATCAACGCGCTTCTTGGAAAAAGGTGACTTTGTAAGATTACAAACAGCTTCTTTGAGCTATAATGTGCCTCTTAAAGAGAAGAGTGCATTTAACAGTATTAGATTATCACTTACGGGGCAGAACTTATTTGTAATTACTGATTATAGTGGTCTAGACCCTGAAGTAAGCGTGTCTCCTATACCAGATGGAGCTGAAAATGATCTTTTAAATGGTTTGCCGGTAGCAGGTATAGACTACACGGCTTTTCCTAGACCAAGAACCATAACTTTTGGTATTAATGCAACATTTTAATTAGAAAATTTATTAATGATGAAAACAATGTTAAGATATATTAAATGGACATTATCGATTTTTGCGGTTCTAGTTTTTGTATCATGTACTGATTTAGAAGTAGAAGGTACAGACTCTATCATCTCTGAAGGAGGTGAAGGCGGTTTCTCTGGCTTAGCAAATGCTTCCAGTTCATTGAGCCAGCTCTACAATGATGTAGGAGGGAACTTTGGAAATCAAGAGCGTATGTACGGTATGAGTATCGTAGGTTCAGATGAAATGTTAGTGCCTACAAGGGGAACTGATTGGGGAGACAATGGTATATGGAGATCATATCATAATCATACTTGGGATTCTAACCATGGTTTTATTTTAGATGCTTGGAACAACTTAAATCAGGCTATTTTTAGAGCTTCTGAAATTATTGATAGTAGAACTTCAGCAACTGACCTAGAACGTGCTGAGGCCAAGTTTTTAAGAGCCTTGAATGTATATTTTGTACTAGACCTTTGGGGGCAAGCTCCTTTTAGAGAAGTTGATGAAGGACCAGAAATAAACCCAACGGTGTTAAGTGCTTCAGAGGCGTATGATTTTGTGCTTCAAGATTTAAATGAGGCATTGCCAAATTTACCAACAATTACACCTGGAGGAGACCCATTTTTAGCATCTAAGGCAGCTGCTAATTTCTTATTGGCTAAGTTATATCTTAATGCGGATAGATATGGTAAATCGGCAAATTATCAAGGTGTAATAGATGCTGTTGATGCTATAACAGCTGATGGTTACGCATTAGAAGATGACTATTTTG
Source organism: Maritimimonas sp. 2405UD52-3 (assembly GCF_056591715.1). NCBI lineage: Bacteria > Pseudomonadati > Bacteroidota > Flavobacteriia > Flavobacteriales > Flavobacteriaceae > Maritimimonas > Maritimimonas sp. 2405UD52-3. The sequence continues at coordinate 472,580 of NZ_JBWQOL010000002.1, read as the reverse complement.
ATATTTTTGAACCTACTTCGGATACCGAGAGTGTTTTTGTGATTAGAGGTGATGTTGGAACAAGAATTTGGAATACATTGCACTATAATCTTAATTCGCCTGATAATGGTGGAGGTGGTTGGAATGGATTTGCAACCTTAGCAGAAATTTATGATCTATTCGAAGGGGATCCAAATTCTAATTATATAGGGGATGGTCAAGAAGAACGAAGAGGATGGGTTCCTGATGCTACTACGGCAAGTGCCGATAATTTAGGTATTGGGTACGGTTTTTTAATTAACCAACAGTATGAGGAAGATGGTACACCCTTAACAGACAGACCTGGAAACCCTCTTGTGTTTACAAAAGATTTCCCAGGGTTAGTTGGTAATAATGAAAGAACAGGCGTAAGAGTAATAAAGTATCACCCAAGTAGTGATGCTGGTTCTAGAAGACAACATATGATTTTATTTAGATATGCAGATGCTTATTTAATGAAGGCTGAAGCATTATTAAGGTTAGGTACAGGTGATCCTTTAACAATGGTTAATGACTTAAGAGACTTAAGGGAAGCATCTCCTTTAGCTTCATTAGACTTAGATGAACTCTTGGATGAAAGGGTACGTGAATTGTATGCTGAGTATTGGAGACGGAATGATTTATTACGTTTTGGGCAGTTCACAAAAGATTGGGAATTTAAAGATCCTGCAGCTGTAGGTAATCCTGATAGAAATTTATTCCCGATACCTATTACGGCTATATTATCGAATCCTAATCTTAATCAGAATTCAGGATACTAACGACTAAACTTATTTGAATTAAAAACGCCTTTAGTAATTTACTAAAGGCGTTTTTTAATTGTAACTTTAACACACTTTTTTACTCTTTTATCTATGAAATTAATAGTTGTTTGAGTAGATTTGAAACCTGCTGGATAATTACAACAAACTTTTATAAAATTAATAAATTGATGAATACATCAAGAATCATAGTTTCAATAGTTTTATTATTGATGCTTGTAAACTGTAAGAAAACCGAAAATACTGATAAGTCTTCCCCAAAAGATGAAATAAAGCTATTTACATTAATGGGTTCTGAACAAACAGGAATAGATATGGTAAATAGAGTTGAAAATCAAAAGGACTTCAATATTTTCATGTATCGCAATTTTTATAATGGCGGTGGTGTTGCTATTGGTGATATCAATAATGATGGCCTGTCAGATATCTACATGACAGGTAATATGGATGCGAACAAGCTCTACCTAAATAGAGGTGATTTTACTTTTGAAGATATTTCTGAAAAAGCAGGCGTAACAGGAAATAAGCCTTGGTCTACTGGTGTAAATATGGTAGATATAAACCAAGATGGTCTTTTAGATATTTATGTAAGTAATGCAGGAAACATGAAGGGTAACAATCATGATAATGACCTTTATATAAATAATGGTGATCTTACGTTTACCGAAAGTGCGGAAAAATACAATCTCGCAAAAACCGGTTTTAGTACACATGCAGCTTTTTTCGATTATGATAAAGACGGAGATTTAGATGCATACATTTTAAATAATAGTAACATTCCGGTGAATAGTCTTGGTTACGCAGAGCAACGTCAGGTAAGAGCACAAGATTGGGAAGGTGTTCCTGAAATATTCAGAGGGGTGGGTGATATGTTGCTCAGAAATGATAATGGAAATTTTGTGGATGTTAGTGAAAAAGCAGGAATTTATGGTAGCCTTATAGGGTTTGGACTAGGGGTGATGATCACAGATATTAATAAGGATCTATACCCTGATATTTATGTCTCCAATGATTTTTATGAGAGAGATTATCTTTATATTAATAACCAAGATGGAACTTTTAAAGAGGAAATAAAAAAGTGGACTTCTCACCTAAGCCTTTCGGCTATGGGTGTTGATATAGCTGATATTAACAATGACGGTAATGCCGATATTTTTATTACAGATATGCTACCAGAAGAAGACCAGCGAGTAAAATCTGTGATGGAATTTGAAGGATATAACATTTTTAAACTAAAGCAAAGTAAAGATTTTTATCAGCAGTATATTCAAAACACATTACAACTAAATAATGGTAATGGTTCTTTTTCTGAGATAGCCTATTATAGTGGTGTTGACGCTACCGATTGGAGTTGGGCAGGAATTTTATTCGACATGGATAATGATGGCTTCAGAGATATTTATGTCACAAACGGAATCAACCATGATCTGACTGATCTCGATTTTGTGGACTTCTTTGCTAATGAAATTATCCAAGACATGGTGTTAACCGGTAAAAAGCAGGCAATTGACTCCATTATTAATAAAATGCCCGTATCTCCGCAATCAAATTACGCTTTCAAGAATAATAGGGACATCACTTTTAGTAATGAAACGAAGGACTGGGGGTTAGAACTACCGGGTCAGTCGAATGGCGTTGCATATGGGGATCTGGACAATGATGGAGATTTAGATATGGTGGTTAACAACGTGAATATGGAAGCATTTGTCTATAGAAATAATGCCGAAGCCATTACCAACAACAACTATATTAAACTAAAATTTAAAGGAAAAGGCAATAATAAATTTGCCATTGGAACAATAGTAAAATTATATTATGAAGACCATACGGTACTTCAAGAGCTCATACCTTCTCGAGGGTTTCAGTCGTCAATGGAACATACTATGACTATTGGGCTGGGGCAAGCTAAAGCGATTGACTCGATTCGAATTATTTGGCCCGATGACACCACCCAAAAGCTCACAAATATAGATGTCAATCAAACGTTAAAATTCAATCAAGATGAAGCCAAAACCAAATACATCCCAATAAAAAAACAAAACACTAGCCCCTTACTTAAAGAAGTAAGTAATGCTAAACTCATTGCGCACAAAGAAAATGAGTATAATGATTTTGATTATGAAGGTTTGATCTCAAAAAAAATATCTCAAGAAGGGCCAGCACTCGCAATTGCTGATGTAAACGGTGACGGCAATGAAGATATTTTCATAGGTGGAGCTAAGCAACAGCAAGCATCACTTTACCTAAACTATGGCAATGGTAAGTTAAAAGTAAAACCTCAGGATATTTTTAAGAATGAGGCGTCTTTTGAAGATACAGCTTCGGCATTTTTTGATGCAGATGGAGATGGAGATTTAGACTTAATGGTGGGAAGTGGTGGTAACCAAGTAAAAGAAGAAAGAAATTATAAAATACGCCTTTATTTAAATGATGGAAAAGGTAATTTTTCTAAATCCGCGAATAAGATCCCTTCAAACTTCAAAAACACTTCGGTCATTGCTCCATATGATGTTGATAATGATGGAGATGTCGATATTTTTATAGGCTCAAGAAGTGTTGTAGGAACTTATGGGGTAAGCCCCAATCATTTATTTTTAGAGAATAGTGGCAGCGGAGTTTTTGCAGATGCAACTGAGAAAATAGCATATAGCCTCAAAGATGCCGGAATGATCACTGATGCAAAATGGATAGATATTGATAACGATAATAAGAAAGACCTCGTAACGGTTTCAGAATGGGGTGTACCAACTATCTATAAAAATTCAGGTAGACGGCTGTCTAATTTTAAGACCAACTTGAACGATTTGCATGGGTGGTGGAATACTATTGAAGCAGCTGATTTGGATAAGGATGGTGATTTAGATTTTATCATTGGCAATGAAGGCAGTAATACGCACTATAAAGCATCAGAAACGAATCCTATGAAAATGTGGATCAATGATTTCGATAATAATGGAACTATTGAGCAAATAGTTACGCAGCATCATAATGGTAAAGATTACCCCATCCATCAAAAAAAGGAGCTGACGAATCAAATGGTATCACTTAAAAAACAAAATTTAAAGGCTTCTGAATATGCTAAAAAAACTGTTGATCAATTATTTCCGGAAGATATTTTCAAAAACTCTATTGAGAAAAAAGCAATTATTGCAGAGTCAGTGATTGCAATTAATAATGGTGATGGAAACTTTACCATAAAAAAATTGCCAGCCAGGGTACAACTCTCATGTGTTTGCGGTATTACCTGTGCAGATGTCAACAACGACGGCCATCTGGATATTATTTTAGGCGGAAATAATTTTGAATTTAAACCCCAGTATTCTCGCCTAGACGCCAATTATGGTAGCGTTTTACTTAATGACGGAAAACTAAATTTTAAGTGGCAAAATTATGACGAAAGTGGCTTTTTTGTCAAAGGTGAAATTAAACACATTGGTCAGTTTAAAGATAAAAACGGTAAAACCTATATTATTACAGCTATTAACGATGGTAAGCCAAAAATATACGAGATCAATGAATAAATACCTCTTTTTTCTAATATCTCTTATTCTTCTAATAGGCTGCACAAAAAAACAAGGTAGCTTATTTAAAAACCCAGGACCTGAAGAAACGGGAATTGCATTTACAAACACAATTACAGAAACTGATGAACTGAATATTTTAGATTACCTATATTTTTATAATGGTGGTGGTGTAGCCGTTGGTGATATCAATAATGATGGTTTACCCGATATTTTCCTTTCCGGAAATCAAGTAAAAAATAAATTATACCTCAATAAAGGAAATCTTGAGTTTGAAGATATTACAGAAAAGGCAGATGTGGCAGGAAATAGTAGCTGGAACACCGGTGCTGTAATGGGGGATGTCAATAACGATGGACTTTTAGATATTTATGTTTGTGCAGTAGTTGGTATGAAAGGGTTTGTTGGGTTTAATGAACTCTATATAAACAATGGAGATACGACTTTTACTGAAAGCGCTGCAAAATATGGACTAAATTTTGACTCCTATAGTTCTAATGCTGCCTTTTTAGACTATGATCTTGATGGTGACTTGGACATTTATATTCTAAATCATGCGGTACATACGCAAGAATCTTTTGGCCATGCCGATCTAAGAGAAAATCGAAATTACCAAACCGGTGACAAATTAATGCGTAATGATGGAGATAAATTCACAGACGTAAGTGAAGCAGCAGGTATATATGGTGGTATTAATGGTTATGGACTAGGCATCGCTATTTCAGATTTTAATCATGACGGATACCCTGATATTTATGTTGGTAACGATTTTCATGAAGATGACTACTACTACCTTAATAATGGTGACGGTACTTTTACCGAGAGCCTTAAAAATTATTTTGGGCATACAACAAGATTCTCAATGGGTAATGACGTTGCTGATGTAAATAATGATGGTTGGCAAGACATTTTGTCTCTTGATATGTTACCCGAAGATGAGAAGGTATTGAAATCTTCTGAAGGAGATGACAATATTCAAACGCAAAAATTACGTATAGAACGGTTCGGTTACCATTACCAGTTTACTCGAAATATGTTGTTCATAAATCAGCAAAATAGCACCTACCATGAAACCGCGCTAATGAACGGCATAGCCGCCACAGATTGGAGTTGGAGTGGTTTGTTTGCAGATTATGATCAAGACGGATGGCAAGATTTATTTATTTCAAATGGTATTCCAAAAAGGCCGAATGATATCGACTACATAAAGTTTGTTTCGAGCAATGAAATTCGAAAAAAGATCAGTACCACAAAATTAGTTGATCAAGAAGCTTTAGAATTAATGCCCTCAGGAGCCATACACAATTATATTTTTAAAGGAAATCAAAATTTAAAATTTGAAGATAAATCCAAAGAATGGATTACTCAGGATACATTAATTTCAGCAGCCACAGCCTTGGCCGATTTAGACAATGATGGTGATTTAGATATCATATCAAATAATATTAATAGCCCAGCCTCGCTATATGTAAATGTAACGAATTCAAACAGTAACTATTTAAAATTAAAATTTAATTACACTGGTAAAAATAGATTTGGTATAGGTACTAAAGTATTTTCTTATCATAATGGTAATCAACAGTATAAAGAGCTTTATACGGTGAGGGGGTTTCAAGCATCATCAGAACCTATTGTTCATTTTGGTTATGGTGAAGTAGAAACCGTTGATTCATTAAAAATTATTTGGCCGGATAAAAAATTTCAAGTAGTAAAGAATATTGATGTTAACCAAACCTTAACTATTTCACCTGAAAATACGGTTCCATTTAACTACGAATCTTTAAAGCCAAAATTAGACCTTATATTCAAAAAAGCTGAAAATAATTTAGGTATTGACTTCACACATATAGAAGACAACTATATAGATTTTAATCGTCAAAAACTCATTCCATATCAGGTTTCGGATAGAGGCCCTGCGCTAGCAATAGGTGATATAAATAATGATGGGAAGCATGATATTTTCTTTGGCGGATCAAAATTTAAACCCTCGAAAATTTATATTCAAAAAGATACCACCTTCAGTGAACAAGTAATCCCTTCAATCGCTAAAGATTCCGTTAAAGAGGATGTTTCCGCTGTAATAGAAGATTTCAATTCAGATGGAAAGAATGATCTTTTCTTAGGCTCCGGAGGAGCAGATTTCTATAATGAAATGAAGCCGTTATTAGATTCTTACTATATTAATCAAGACACTATTTTTGTGACTGCAGCATTACCCGATTACTTTGAAAATGCCTCAGTGATCAAACCCTATGATTTTGATAATGATGGTGATTTAGACCTATTTGTTGCGAGCAACGCTGTTTCAAATGATTTTGGTAAGATTCCAAATTCATACTTATTAAAAAATGATAATGGTAAGTTCTCCATTACAAAAAATAAATCCATTCAAAATAAAGGAATGATCACCGACGCTGTTTGGGATGATCTCAATGACGATGGTACTAATGATTTAATTGTTGTGGGTGAATGGATGGAACCCACATTTTTTATAAATGAAAATGGTACTTTCATAGAAACCAAGCTACTTAATAAAAATCTCAATGGATTATGGCAGGCTATTATTCCATTTGATATTGATAATGATGGAGACCAAGACTATTTATTAGGGAATTGGGGAATCAATACTAAATTCAAAGCTACGGACAAGTATCCTATGAAAATGTATTATTCTGATTTTGATTCAAATGGTACTACGGAAACGATAGTAACTACTGAAAAAAATGGCAAGTATTACCCATTAGCAAGCCTAGATGCATTATCAGAACAGATGGTTAGCTTAAAAAAGAAGTTTCCTTCATATAAAGATTATACAGGAAAAACTATCGAAGAAGTCTTAAACAAGCAACAATTAAAGAACTCAAACATCCTTAAAGTAAATACCTTAGCATCAGGTTATTTAAAAAATATTAATGGAAAGTACGAATTTATAGCGTTTCAAAAAGAATTACAGGTAGCCCCTGTTAGAGCATTTTTGAACTTTGATTTTGATGGTGATGGTAAAGAAGAAGTTCTTGCTGTTGGTAATTATTTTGGTGTAAAACCCTATCACGGACGCTTTGATTCCTTTTCCGGAGCATTGATAAAAAATGAAAATAATGTAATTTTGGGAAATAAACTTGGTTTAGATCTCACGCAAAAATCAGCTAGACATATCAATATTATTACTTTGAATAGTAAAAACTACTTAATGATCACTTTTAATAATGATAAGGTTCAGGTATATGAAATTAGCAAGTAAAACAATTGAAAAAATGATCAGACCACTAATTGCTGTATTTTTACTCGTATCAATATCATGTACAACTAAAAATGATTCGATAGAAATTTCTCCTGATGACTACCATTATTCGGTTGACAAGGTAACAGAAATTATGGTTCATGATATTTTCTCGCCACCGGTTGCAAGTAGAATATATGCCTATCCTAACATTGCCGCATATGAAATTATTGCACAACAAAATGATACTTATAAATCTCTTGAGAATCAATTGACAGATTTAAAAGCTATTCCTAAAAATGATTCTGAATCATTAAATTATCGGTTAGCGGCTTTGATTGCTCATTTGGACATAAGTAAAAGATTAATTTTTTCTGAAGACAGAATTGAAACTTACCGAGACAGCCTGTACCAGATTTGGGAGAATAAAAATGCCACCGAGTTTGAGACTGCAAAGGCCTATGGTTTAAGAGTTGCCGAATACATTGCTTCTTGGATGGACGAAGACAATTACAAACAAACACGTACCATGCCCAAATTTACGGTGAACACGAACGATCCGTCTAGATGGCAGCCCACTCCTCCATCATATATGGATGGTATAGAACCTCACTGGAATAAAATTAGACCTTTTGTTATAGATTCAGCAGCACAATTTAAGCCCGAACCTCCACCGAAATTCTCCATGGAGGAAAAATCTCTTTTTTATAAAGAACTTAAAGAAGTATATGATATAAGTGTCGATATCACTAAAAATGGTGATGAATCTGAAGAAATAGAAATTGCTCAGTTTTGGGATTGTAATCCTTATGTTTCGGTAACACGAGGACATTTGATGTTCGCAACCAAAAAGATAACACCTGGTGCACATTGGATAGGTATTGTAAAGATAGCTTCACGAAAAACAAACTCAGATTTTGACAAAACTGTGTATGCTTATACTAAGACTTCAATGGCGATAGCAGATGCATTTATTAGTTGTTGGGATGAAAAATACCGCAGTAATCTGATTAGGCCAGAAACATTGATAAATCAGCATATTGACGAAAATTGGAAACCCATTTTACAAACACCCCCATTTCCTGAATATGTAAGTGGTCATTCTGTGGTTTCAGGGGCAGCTTCAGTTGCTTTAACAGAAATTTTTGGTGACAATTTTGCTTTTGCTGATGATACAGAGTTGGCTTACGGGTTACCTATCCGAAGATTTAATTCTTTTGCTGACGCTGCCGATGAAGCAGCAATAAGTCGAATGTATGGTGGGATTCACTATAGAGCGGCAGTTGAAATTGGTGTAAAACAAGGTAGAGATTTAGGGAAATTTGTGGTTGATAATTTAACTATGCTTCAAACTTCTAATTAACAAATTTCATTTAGAGCATGAAGAAAAAAATTTCGCTAGCTATAGGTATAATTTTAACTGTATTATTGATCTGGTATCTATTTGTGAAGCCCTATGATTATTTGGTGAGATTTAATGCCAATACGTTTCCAGGAACAATTAATCAATCTATAAAAGCCTGGAACACAACATTGAAGGATTCGAAAGTCACTCAATTACCAAATGATATAACACGAATCACCCAAGAGTTAACAATCAATGATACAACTTATATTTACAACTGGAAATTACAAGCACTAACTGATTCTACATCTAAAATAAAAGTATATGTTAAAGATGTAGAAAATAGTCTTATCAACAAAATTAGAATCCCTTTTTTTGAGACTGATTTTGAAAAAACAACTAAGAAAACTTTATTAAAATTCAATGATCAACTTAGAGATCATCTTAACAAGATTAAGCTAAGCATTGTTGGCAAGGATACCTTTGCTGGCACCTATTGTGCTTATGTTCCTATAAAAAATATTCAGTTACACAAAGCAAATGGAATGAAACAGAATTATGCCTTTTTAAGTGCTTTTGTTGCCAAAAATGGTATTGAATTAAATGGCACTCCCATGGTTGAAATTACAAAATGGGATCAAAATACAGATAGTATATACTACAACTTTTGCTATCCAATTGTAAAATCAGATTCTTTGCCAGATCATGATATCATAAAATATAAACAATTAAATAGCGGGCCTGCTTTGAAGGCAGAATATATCGGTAACTATATCACTTCGGACAGAACTTGGTATGCTCTTATGGATTATGCTGAACGGAAGAAAATAGAGGTTGTGCCGCCGCCAATAATAGAAGTTTATAATAATAACCCAAGTATGGGTGACGAATTAAATTGGAAAACAGAGGTTTATATGCCAATTCGGTAAAAATTTCCTACTTTTAAAAGAAATCTAACTCAAATGAACTTACGCCCTATAAAGCCTAAACTCTCCTTTTGGCAAATTTTAAATATGAATGTTGGATTCTTGGGGATTCAATATAGTTTTGGTTTACAGCAGACCGCGATAAATCCAATTTTTCTTTATTTAGGTGCCTCTGAAGAAATGCTTCCTATCTTGAATATTGCAGGTCCGGTAACCGGTTTAATCGTTCAACCTATTATTGGAGCTATGTCTGATAAAACATGGTCAGCTCGTTGGGGAAGACGTAAACCCTATTTTTTGATAGGAGCTATCATTGGCAGTTTATGCTTATTTGCTTTTCCAACAAGCCCATTTTTATGGTTTGCTGTAGGATTGTTATGGATATTAGATGTTGGTAATAATATGGCCATGGAGCCTTATCGTGCGTTTGTGGGTGATAAACTACCAGAAAAACAATTGAGTTTAGGTTACCAAATGCAAAGTCTGTTTGTAGGAGCTGGTATTCTCTTAGCTAATGGCTCTATTGTGCTTTTTCAAAAGTTATTAGGTGATGAGTCAATTGAAGTAGCTGGTTCTATTCCTAAATGGTTGTATTATTCGTTTTATATAGGAGGTATTCTATCAATAACAACCATCTTATGGTCCGTTCTTAAAACTCCAGAAATACCACCAAGTGATGAAGAATTGGCGGAGATTAATCATAATAAGGCCCAACCATTGGGAGTTCGTATTGGTAAACCATTTAAAGAAATAGCTGATGCCATTAAAGAAATGCCGAAATTTATGTGGAAGGTTGCTGCTGTATATTTATTTCAATGGTATGCCTTGTTTGTTTATTGGCAATATATAACGCCTCTATTTAAGTTAACTATGGGTTATTCTACCTCAGAAGCAGCTTCACAGTCAGCTCAAATGAGCCTTACTTATAACATTGTAACAATGCTAGTTGCTTTAGCTTTGGTTCCTCTAACGTTGAAGTACGGTGGGAAAAAGGTATATGCATTAAGCTTAGTTGGAACGGCAATTGCGTTATTTTCAATTCCATTCATAACTGATCCACTGTTAGTATTGGCACCAATGGTTTTGTTTGGCATCGGGTGGGCAGCTATGATGGGAATTCCATATACTATGGTTTCAAAAGTGGTTCCACAAGAGCGAAGAGGTGTCTATATGGGAATTTTGAATATGATGATTGTTATTCCAATGGGTATAGAAACCTTAACATTTGGACCTATTTATAAATTTTTACTAGGAGGCAATGCAATCAACGCGATGTTATTCGCAGGTGTATTTTTTGCCATAGCGGCAATATTAGCAATGAGATTGAATATCCCTAAAACTGCAGAATCTGAAGCATAAAAAAGGTAATCATGAAAAAGCACACTTATGTAGCAGTATGCCCTTTTATTTTATAGCTTTTTAATTTTAATATTTCGAAACCAAACAATGTCAGAATGGTCTTGTAAACCTATATGTCCTTTATGGTATTTTCCAAAACCTTCCCAGTCTTTAAACTTTGAATTGGCCACCATAGCATCCCACTTCTCTCCATGAACCGGAAATGTAAATGCTTCCTCCCCATTCATGGTAACAGAAGCTACATTATTTTTATGATCGACTTTTAAAATGCATTCATTCCATTCTCCCGCAGGTTTAATTAAATCATCTGGGCAGGCAATCATATCGTATAGAGAACCTGCTTTATGTGTACCTTCAGCTACAAATGAATCAGGATGCAGTTCATTATCCAAAACTTGAATTTCAGGGCCTGTTTGATAGGCTTCAGGAAATTTTTCATCTTCAAAAACACTCCAGAAAATACCACTGTTTCCCTTTTCTGATACTTTCCATTCTAATGACAGCACAAAGTCTTTAAATTTCTGTTTTGAAATAATATTTTTACCTCCTTTATCACTTGGTGTAAATTTCATAGCATCACCATCTATCGTCCACTCTTTATAAATACTATCAGATAAATAACCTCTCCAGTTGTCTAAGGAACTACCATCGAAGAGTACTATCCAATCATTTTCTTTTTCCATCTTTTGTTCAATTCTTTCATCTGTCTTTTCTGCTACACTTTCTTTTTTATCCTTTTTACAGGATACAATAAAAGCTATGCAAAGGATACTTAAGCCAATAAGTTTTTTCATTTGTTTAAAATTAGAGTCCTAATATATTTTTTAATTGTGTTTTATCTACTTCAGCACCTGCAAAATCGTCAAAAGCCTTTTTTGTAGCTTCAATAATATGATCTTGAATAAATTTAGCACCTTCGCGTGCACCCTGTTCAGGTGATTTAATACAACACTCCCATTCCATAACAGCCCAAACATCACAACCATATTGTGTGAGTTTTGAGAAGATGGTTTTAAAATCTATTTGCCCATCACCAGGAGAACGATAACGCCCAGCGCGATTCCCCCAGTCATTATAGCCACCAAAAACTCCTTTTTTTCCTGTAGGATTAAATTCCGAATCTTTTACATGAAACGCTTTTATAAACTCATGATAGTGATCTATGTATTCAATATAATCCAGCTGCTGTAATACAAAATGTGATGGATCATATAAAATGTTTACACGTCTATGATTGCCTGTTGCTTCTAAAAAGCGCTCAAACGTGTCACCATCATGAATATCTTCACCAGGATGTACCTCATAACAAACATCAACACCCTGTTCATCAAAATGGTTTAAAATTGGCAGCCAACGCTTTGCTAATTCTTCAAAGCCCATTTCTACAAGTCCAGGAGGGCGCTGCGGCCAAGGATGAAAAGTATGCCATAATAAAGCCCCAGAAAATGTGGCATGTGTTTTTAATCCTAAATGTTTACTTGCTGTGGCAGCATTTTTTACAGTTTGTATAGCCCATTCTGTTCTAGCTTTAGGATTGCCTTTACAATTATCAGGAGCAAAATTATCAAACATGATATCGTAGGCAGGATGCACCGCAACCAATTGTCCTTGTAAGTGTGTTGAGAGTTCTGTGATTTCTAAACCGTAAGAGTTTATTTTTCCCTTTAGTTCATCACAATAGTCTTTACTATTGGCGGCAAGATCAAGGTCGATCAATCTTGATTCCCAAGTAGGAATTTGAATACCTTTATACCCTAACTCTGATGCCCATTTACAAAGACCATCTAAAGAATTAAATGGTGGTTTATCATCCATGAATTGAGCAAGAAAAACCGCAGGTCCTTTAATAGTCTTCATTATTCTTCAATTTTTATCCAGATATTTCCTTTTTGATGAGATTCTACAGCTTTTTCTATAAAACTCATACCTCTAAGTCCATCTAATAGCGTTGGAAATTCTCCATGATCATAAGGTTCACCCGAAATAGCCTTGGCTACACCTTTATAAATATTACCCATTGAATCAAAGATGCCTTCAGGATGCCCTGGTGGTAGCTTTGTGCCTTCTAAAGAAAGTTCGCTATTATAACTATGGCCAGGCTTCATTATTTGTTGCACTCCATCTTCTTCAAGGAAATATAAATAATTAGGATTCTCTTGTTCCCATTTTAACCCACCTTTATCACCATATACTTTAACAATAAAACTATTTTCTTCACCTGTAGCAATTTGACTCGTGCAGATCGTGCCTTTTACACCATTTTCACATCTAATTAGAACAGTGCCATCAATATCCATTTTGTTGTCTTGGTATAAATAATTCAAATCTGCAAGTACAGTATCTATTTTCAGTTGTGTAACATATTCTAACATATCAAAAGCGTGTGTGCCAATATCACCTATACAACAACTTATACCAGATTTTTCAGGATTCAAACGCCATGTTGTAGAACGCTTTTCTTTGTCGTGAATAATAGGGTTGATCCAACCTTGATAATACTGTGCATCTATTTTTTGAAGCTTTCCAAGTCTTCCTTCTTCAATCATTTTACGCATCTGCCGTACCATTGGATAGCCGGTATAGGTATATGTTACTGCAAAAACAGCTTTTGTCATTGCTAAAGTTTCTTGAAGTATTTTTGCTTCTTCAAAATTCATGGTCATAGGCTTTTCACAAATAACACTAAACCCATTCTCAAGAAGCTTTTTAGCCATAGGAAAATGCAAAAAATTGGGTGTAAGTATAGAGACAACTTGCATTCGTTCAGAAATAGGAAGCTTATTTTCCTCTTCTATTAGTGTATCAAAATCTTTATAAACCCTATCTGTAGCTAGGCCAATTTTCTTGGCAAAATCAACATTATCATTGAAATTCGGGTTAAAAACACCTCCAACAATTTGATACCTATCATACATGGCTGAAGCCACTCGATGCAGAACACCAATTAGAGAATCACCACCACCACCAAGAATACCTAAACGTATTTTATTACTCATTGATTTTCTTATTCTTTATATTCAACTTTTTCATTTTTAAATAATACTGCAAACAAAATAAGTACTATAACAGCAAATATTGCAGGAAAAATCCAAACGCCACTCCAATTATGAATTCCTTCAGAAATCAGATTTCTATCAACTATTTTTCCGGCAACCCAAAAACCAACGAGCATACCCACACCATATGTTGCTAATGTTATTAGCCCTTGTGCAGCACTTTTTACTTTCTCTCCAGCTTTCGAGTCGGTGTAGATTTGTCCAGACACAAAAAAGAAATCATAACAAATACCATGCAATGCTATTCCTATTACAAGCATAAAGAATAGATCTCCTGCATTTCCATAAGCAAACAATAAATAACGGATGCCCCAAGCTAACATACCGAATAGAATAGTCTTCTTAAACCCATATTTTTTAAAGAAAAAAGGTAATAGTAACATAAAGGCCACTTCTGAGATCTGCCCTAATGACGCCCATGTTGTAGAGTTTTCAACTTTATTTTCTGTTAGAAATAAGCTTATATTTTGATAATAGAAAGCTAAAGGAATACAGATAAGTACTGAAGAGATAAAAAAGATTAAGAAATTTTTATCTTTTAATAGTTTGAGTGCATCTAACCCTAGAATATCTGAAATGGTAACTTTTTCACCTTTTCTAACACTTGGAGGCGTTTTTGGCAATGTAAAACTAAATAATCCTAGTATAGCTGAAGCGATAGCCACCATTAAAAAAGTGTTTGACAATTGACCTTGTTGAATATTCTCAATGGAATCCCATTTAAAAGCAAGGCTAATGATCCAACCGGCTACGATCCAACCTATTGTTCCAAAAACTCTGACAAAAGGGAATTGTTTTGCAGGGTCACTCATTTGATTAAATGATACTGAATTTACCAGAGCCAATGTGGGCATATATGCAATCATATAACCTAATACATATGGGTAAAATGTACTAAACTCAGTTGTTTGAGACATTTGATACATTAGAATTGCACCTACTAAATGGAGTACTCCTAAAATCCTTTCAGCATTAAAAAAACGATCAGCAATTAGACCAATGATAAAAGGCGCAATGATTGCTCCCCAAGATTGGGTGGAGTATGCCATTCCTGTTTCTGCTCCCGTGGCTTTAAGATTATTTCCTAAAAAAGAACCTAGCGTTACAAACCAGCCTCCCCAAATAAAAAATTCAAGGAACATCATAAAAGAGAGCTGAAATTGTATAGTTTTTTTCATTATATTGAGTTAGTTATATGAGGGGGTTAATTCAATTCTTTAGCAACTTTTAGCAGTAAATCTTTAGTGGCTTTTATACCTTCTTCTTCGCTGAGTCTACTACCTTCATATTCCACACCAATATAGCCAGTATAACCTGCATCCTTTACTACTTGTAGCATTTTTTTATAATCAATCTTGGTTTCATTTCCATTTTCATCAAAATCATATGACTTAGCACTTACTGCTTTCGCAAATGGCATTAAAAGCTCAATCCCTTTATACATATCAGAATATTCCTCAACACACTCACCCCATTTTTCACCATCCTTTCGCTTGATGCACCAGTTGCCAAAATCAGGTAGTGTGCCGCAATTTTCCATATTTACCGCTTTCATTACTTGAACTACTTTAGGTGCATCAGAAGATAACCAACCGTGATTTTCTACCAATACATTTACATTTTTGGTAGTAGCATAGGTAGATAATTTTCGTAAGCCATCTTCAGCAGTTTTTAACCATATGTCAGAATCATTGGTGCCAAAGGTGTTCACGCGTATGGAATGGCACCCTAAATGTGCAGCAGCATCCACCCACTTTTTGTGATTTTCAACAGCCTGATCTCTCTCTTTTTCATCAATAGCAGCGAGATCACCTTCACCATCCACCATAATAATAAGGTTCTTCATGTTGTGTTCTTTACTTTTTACTTTTAACATAACCAGTAATGAATCCATACCAATAGATTCAAGTTGCTTATTATAAAGCTGACTAACATATTCTAATCCTTCAAAACCTAACTCCTTTGCCCTTTGAGCAAAATCTGTGGGATCTGCTCCTTCAAATCTAATGCCCTTGTTTAATGACCATTGTGCTAGTGATAGTTTGAAAAATGGTTTGATTGTTTCTTTTTTCATTGGTTCTTCATTTTTTGCTGTTTTTTTATCTTGTTTACAAGCAAAAATTAAGAAGCTTAGCAAAAAAAGACAACAAAATTTTCGAAGATAATTTATGGATAATTTCATAAGTGTTAAATTATTTAGTAGAGGTACTAAAGTTACTATTTATATAAAGAACGTCTAATACGAATTACGAAAACGTTTTAGTAAAAAATGCCTGTTAAAAAAAGCGGTATTTTTTGGAATATTCTTTACATTTAGGCTTGAATTTTTACACATTGACAATTATAGTTGGGTAAAAATGCAAAAATAATAGTTTTTGGAATATACTAACTAATGAATAACTAAATAAAAATGAACATTCAACAAGAGTATGATGCTATTGTAGTAGGAACAGGTATTAGTGGGGGCTGGGCTGCTAAAGAATTATGTGAAAAAGGTTTGAAAACCCTCGTGTTAGAGAGAGGTCGTATGGTAAAGCATATTCAAGATTACCCAACAATGAATAAAGACCCCTGGGATTTTGAGCCTGGTGCAAATGTTATTACAGAGAAGACCAGGGAACGAAAAGCAAAGCAAAGTAGAACAGGGTATACTACACGAGAAGCGAGCAAACACTGGTTTGTTGATGATGTAAAACACCCTTATAACGAAACAAAACGTTTTGACTGGATGCGTGGATATCATGTAGGAGGTCGTTCAATTATGTGGGGGCGACAAAGCTATCGATTAAGTGACCTTGATTTTGAAGCTAATAAAAAGGAAGGTATTGCTGTTGATTGGCCTATTCGTTATAAAGATATTGCACCTTGGTATGATTATGTAGAAGAATATATAGGAGTAAGTGGAGAAAATTTAGGATTACCACAGTTACCTGACGGTAAATTTGGTCCACCTATGCAATTGAATTGTTTAGAAACGCATGTAAAGGATAAGATTGCTGAAAATTATAAAGACAGAGTGCTTACTATCGGAAGAACCGCTCATATTACAGGTGATAAAGAATACGAAGGCCGTGGAAAATGTCAATACAGAGACAGGTGCATACGCGGATGCCCTTTTGGAGGTTATTTCAGTAGTAATTCTTGTACTTTACCGGCAGCAGAGAGGTCAAGTAACATGACACTGCGCCCTAACTCAATTGTTTATGAGGCTATTTATGATGATAAATTAAAACGAGCTACAGGAGTGCGTGTTATTGACACAGAAACTAAGGAGAAACTTACATTTAATGCAAAAATTATTTTCTTGTGCGCCTCTGCTATTGCCTCTGCTTCTATTTTAATGCAATCTAAATCAGAGCGTTTCCCTAATGGATTGGGGAATGATTCAGGAGAGTTAGGTCACAATATTATGGATCATCATTTTACAGCTGGTGCCTCGGGTAAGTATAATGGCTTTGATGATAAATATTATAAGGGTAGAAGAGCCAATGGCATTTACATTCCTCGTTTTAGAAACTTAGGTGATGAGGATACCAAGAAAGAATTTTCTAGAGGGTATGGTTATCAAGGTGGTGCCGGACGTTGGGGAGCATCAGAATATGTTGCTGAAGCTGCCTATGGCCCTGAACTTACAGAAGCAATCTTAAAGCCTGGAGAATGGAGAATGACCTTGAACGGTTTTGGTGAATGTTTGCCTTATCATGAAAATAAAATGACATTAGATTATGATAAATTAGATGAATGGGGCTTACCCACAATTACCTTTGATGCTGAGTGGAAAGAAAACGAATGGGAAATGCGTAAGGATATGATTCAACAAGCTATAGAAATGCTTGAAAAAGCAGGACTTGAAGATATACAACCTATGGATAGACCAGGAGCGCCAGGATTGGGAATTCATGAAATGGGAACGGCTCGAATGGGTAGAGACCCCAGGACATCTGTATTAAATGAATTTAATCAAGTACACACAGTTCCTAATGTTTATGTTACTGATGGTGCCTGTATGACCTCTGCAGGATGTCAAAATCCTTCATTGACATACATGGCCTTAACGGCCAGAGCAGCCGACCATGCTGCGAAACAAATCAAAAAAATGAAAGCATAATTATGGATAGAAGAGAAGCAATAAAAGGTTTAGGACTGTCATTTGGTTTGGTGGTTGCTACTCCTACAGTGATAAGCCTACTACAAAGTTGTAAAAGCGAGCCAAAAATTGATTGGACTCCTGAGTTTTTCTCTCCTGAAGAAGGACAAACTATTAAGAAATTGGTTGAGTTGATTTTACCGAAAACGGAAGTTTTACCCGGAGCTACTGATGTGAATGTACCTGAATTTATTGATAAATATGCTTCACAGGTTGCTAGTAAAGAAGATCAAGAAGGTTTTAAGAAAGGTCTAATAGCAATAGCTAAAGCCACGGGTAAACCTATTGGCAAGGCATCTGATGACGACTATAATAAATTATTAGCTAAATATTTGAAAGCTACTCCTGAGCAAATACAAGCATTTCAAGAAAACGAAGATGAAAAAGCTGTTTTTGAAGCTTTAATTGGGCTCAGAGAAATCTCTATCTGGGGTTATAAGACAAATCAGAAAGTAGGAATGGAAATATTACCATATGACCCAGTACCAGGTGAGTATATAGGTTGTGTTTCATTAGAAGAAGCTACCGGAGGTAAAGTTTGGTCATTATCTTAAAAAATGAAACACTTTTCTCTCATAACAATCTCTTTTCTAATATTCATTTGGGGTTGCAAAGAGAAAAATGAAAGTACTATTGCAGAAAAAGTAAGCACTTCTGAAAATTGGATTTCCCTTTTTAATGGTAAAGATTTGACCGATTGGGTAGTAAAGATCAACGGGTATCCTGTTGGGGAAAATGTATTTAATACATTTCAAGTTGAGAATGGGGTGATGAAAGTATCATACGAAAATTACCAAGATTTTGGTGAATTATATGGGCATATTTTCTATAAAACACCATTTTCAAATTACAAGTTACAATTAGAATATCGATTTGTGAGTGATCAAGCTCCAGGAGGAGAAGCTTGGGCAACAAAAAACAGTGGAGTGATGTTGCATGCGCAATCTCCTGAAAGCATGGGTTTAAATCAAGGGTTTCCAATTTCTTTAGAAGCACAATTTTTAGGTGGAGTAGAGGAAGGTAAGGAAAGACCTACTGCAAATTTATGTACTCCTGGAACGCATGTGGAAATAGATGACATACAGATTACTGAACATTGTATTAATTCTTCTTCAAAAACCATTTACGATGGTCGCTGGGTGCAAATGGAAGCATTGGTTTTAGGTGATTCTTTGATTACTCATTCCGTTGATGGTAAAGAAGTCATACGTTATTCTAAACCTGTTTATGGCGGAGACTTTACGCCTGACAAAAAGCAATGGAAAGTTAGAGATGGGCAACCGCTTCAACATGGATATATTGCTTTACAAAGTGAAAGTCACCCTATAGAATTTAGAAATATAGAGCTGCTAAAGCTTGATTAATAAGATATCATTATGCGGAAAAAAGATACTACTTCAAGAAGGAATTTTATTAAAAGTGCTTCATTAGCTTTTGCAGGAATTAGTATAGTGCCAAGGCATGTTTTAGGTAAAGGATTCATCCCGCCAAGTGATAAGCTAAATATTGCAGCTATTGGGGGTGGAGGTAAAGGATTTTCTGATGCTGTTCATGCATGGAATAATGGTACATCAAATATGGTAGCTATTTGCGATGTTGATTGGAATATGGCTGCAAACGCTTTTAAGAAATTCCCTAAAGCCAAGAAGTATAAAGATTTTAGAAAGTTATTAGACGAGTTAAAGGAAGTTGATGCTTTAACAATTTCTACTCCAGATCATACGCATGCTGTCATTGCTATTGCTGCTATGAAATTAGGAAAACATGTATATGTACAGAAACCGTTAACCCATAATATTTATGAAGCACGAAAACTTACCGTAGCTGCTAATGAATATAAAGTAGTAACACAAATGGGCAATCAGGGAGCCTCAGGTGATGGGGTGCAACAGATGATAAAATGGTTTGATGAAGGAAAATTAGGCAATGTGCAAAAGGTGCATGTATGGACAAATAGACCCGTATGGCCACAAGGAATACCATCACCAACTGATACATCAAAAATGATGGATGGGTTAGATTGGGACGTATGGATAGGCCCAGCCAAAATGGTTGATTACCATCCCTTATATCATCCATTTAAATGGCGGGGTTGGTGGAATTTTGGTACTGGAGCCTTAGGAGATATGGGTTGTCATTTAATCGATCCGCCATATCGAGTTTTAGGATTAGGGTATCCTACAGAAGTGGAAAGTAGTGTAGCAGCAGTCTATATTAAAGATTGGGTGCCTGAGTATTTACCCGAATCGTGCCCACTATCATCTAGGACGCAATTAAAGTTTAAAGCTACGGATAAAAATCCAGTGGATGTTACGATGACTTGGACTGATGGAGGGTTACGGCCTTTCCATCCGGAACTGATTCCAGCTGATCATTCTATTGGAGATAATAATAGTACTAATGGTGTGATCATGATTGGTGAAAAGGGTATTATGACTTGTGGTACATATGGAAAAAATCCAAAAATATACTTTAATAATGGTGAAGTTTTAACTTATGAACACAAAGAGAGTGCTCTTCCTGAGCACGGTCATCAAGTCAGTTGGGTTGAAGCTTGTAAAGAAGGTTTTGGTAAGTCAAAACATAAAGCACTAACTTCTTCATTTAATTTTGCAGGCCCTTTAACAGAGTCAGTTTTAATGGGTAATCTGGCTATTAGAAGTTATTTGGTGCGTAAACCAAGAAGGGATGGTAGAGGCCATAATTATCCGGGTAGAAAAAAGCTGTTATGGGATGGTAAAAACATGCAAATCACGAATTTTGATGCTGCCAATCAGTTTGTAAAACGCGAGTATAGAGAAGGATGGAGTTTATGATAATTTTAATTTAGTATTGCTAAAATGTTTCGTACTTTGGGGCAGGTTTATGTACTCAAGCACCAATCTATAGATGAAACCCAAATTAACGATTAAAGATATTGCTCGTGAGCTTGATGTTTCTATTTCTACTGTTTCAAAAGCATTAAAAGATAGCCATGAAATAAGTATAGAAACTCGTGAACGTATCAAAGCTTTTGCAAAGTTTCACAATTACAAACCAAATAGTCTAGCACTGAAGCTTAGAAGTCAAAAAACCTTGACGATAGGTGTAATTATTCCTGAAATTGTACATCATTTTTTTTCAACAGTACTTAGAGGAATAGAAGATTTTGCAAATAGTAAAGGCTATAATGTGATGATATGTCTTTCTAATAAATCACATGAAAAAGAAGTAAAAAGTATAGAAACGCTATTGGATGGTAGTGTAGATGGTATGCTTTTATCTACGGCTCTAGAAACACAACATAAAAAAGATTACAGACATATACAAAAACTGCTTGACGAGAAGTTTCCGGTGGTTTTATTTGATAATGTTGTTGAAGATTTGGTTTGTGATAAAGTAATTATCAATGATGAGGGTGGCGCACAAAAGGCTACTGAGAAATTGATAGAATCTGGTTGTAAACGTATTGCATTGTTGAAGTCTCCTGATTATGTTAGAATAGGAGCTTTACGTAAAAAAGGATACCTGAAAGCCTTAACAAAACACAATATCTCTTTTGATGAAGAATTGATCATAGATGTCAGTGAGGATGAAAATATTCAGGAAAAAATTTCTGTCCTATTTGAAAATATTGAACAATATCCTGATGGCATATTGGCATCTAATGGAGAAATTTTTGCAAGTACGGCTATGCAATTAGCAAAGGATAAAGGTCTGAAAGTTCCTGATGATATAAGCATTATTACTTTTACTGATGGTTTGATTTCTAAATACTCTTCTCCGCCACTGACAGCTTTGGTTCAACACGGTTTTGAAATGGGTAAACAAGCGGTAGAATTACTTATACATAGAATAGAAAACAAAGAAGAAGAAATAGCTTTTCAAAAAAAGGTATTGTCTACCAACTTAAAATTGAGACAGTCTACAAAATAAATAATGCGGGCTTTATTGTATTATTAATAGGAAAGCATTGATAAGGCTTTTCAAAGATTCTTGAAAATAATATGATAATGTAATTAAAACTAAAAAATAGCACTATTCCGTTTTCGTGTGAAAAAATCTGAATCTAAATTATAAGCCTTCTCTAAAGAAATTTTAAATTAGTATTCTTCAAAAAACAAAATTTAAACAAAGAAAATTAAAAACTGATTTCCTATTAAGAATCAATTTAATTAAATGTAAAACAAACATAAAATTAATGAATAAAAAGGGATTTATTTTTGACTTAGATGGTGTCATCGTAGATACAGCACACTTTCATTACTTAGCCTGGAAGAATACAGCAGCTGAGCTAGGTTTCAATTTAACTGAAGAATTAAATGAGCAGTTAAAAGGTGTAAGTAGAATTGGTTCTTTACAAAAAATATTAGACTGGGCAGGGGTTTCTATTGAGCAAGAAAAGTTTGATAAACTTACAGCCGAAAAAAACATAGAATATCTAACGTATGTTAATAACATGGACACAAAAGATATTCTTGTGGGTGTTGAAGATTTTTTGAATAAGCTTAATAAGCAAGGACACCCAATAGCATTAGGATCAGCAAGTAAGAATGCTACTACTATTTTGGCAAAAGTGGGCTTATTACATATGTTCGATACCATTGTAGATGGAAATAGTGTAACCAAGGCTAAACCAGACCCTGAGGTATTTTTGATTGGTGCAAAACAATTGAGAGTTGCCCCAGAAGATTGTATAGTATTTGAAGATTCTGTAGCCGGAGTTACAGCTGCTAATGCGGCAAGTATGATATCTATTGGTATAGGAAGCGAAGATGTGTTAGGGCATGCCAACCAAGTATATAAAGATTTTACCGAATTTGAAGCTAATTTTATTGAGCAACTAATAACTAATTAAGAAATGAATCAAGATTATATCATACCAAACGAATGGTCAATTATTGAAGAAGGTTTTGACAAGGAGCGTGTAAAATCATCTGAAAGTTTATTTAGTATTGGTAACGGCGCTATGGGACAACGTGCTAACTTTGAAGAACAATATTCTGGTGATACTTTTCGGGGAAGTTATATTGCTGGGGTTTATTACCCTGATAAAACCAGAGTAGGTTGGTGGAAGAACGGGTATCCGGAATACTTTGCAAAAGTGTTGAATGCTCCAAACTGGATAGGTATTAACGTTCATTTAAATGACGAGGTATTGGATTTAAACACCTGTAAAGAAGTAGCCGATTTCCGTCGTGAACTAAATATGCAAGAAGGCTGGTTATCAAGAAGCTTTACTGCTACTTTACCCAATGATATACAAGTAAAAATTGAAGTTAAGCGATTTTTAAGTCTTGACTTAGATGAGTTAGGTGTTATTAATTATAGTATTACTCCGGTCAATCAAGATGTAGTAATAACTTTTGAACCATACTTAGATAGTGGTATTCACAATGAAGACTCAAACTGGGATGATCAGTTCTGGAATACCTTTGATGTTACTATTGAAGGAGAACAAGCATTTGTTCAGGCGCATACAATGAAAACTAATTTTCATACCTGTACGTTCATGCAATCTCAAGTATATTTAAATGGAAATAAATTAACGTTAACGCCAGAATCAAACGCTTCAGAAACCAGGGTTTCATTTACATACAAGCGTAAAACTGCTAAAGGTGAAACTTTAAGTATTCAAAAATATGCGGGCTATACTGTTGACAGAAATCATGATAAGTCTGAGCTGGTGAATGCAGCAATAGAGGTTTTAAGTAAAGGACTTGAGTTAGGTTTTGATACTTTATTAGAAAAACAAAAAGAAGCTTGGGCAAAGATTTGGGAGATGGCAGATATTACCATTGAAGGAGATATAAAAGCTCAGCAGGGAATCCGCTTTAATATCTTGCAATTAAATCATACATATCTTGGGACAGACTCTAGATTAAATATTGGGCCTAAAGGATTTACCGGTGAAAAATATGGAGGTAGTACCTATTGGGATACTGAAGCCTATTGTATTCCTTTCTATATGGCTACTAAAGATCAACAAGTGGCCAGAAATTTATTAACGTATAGATACAATCAGTTAGACAAAGCGATTGAAAATGCTGAGAAATTAGGTTTCAAAGATGGTGCTGCTCTTTATCCTATGGTAACCATGAATGGTGAAGAGTGTCATAATGAATGGGAAATTACTTTTGAAGAAATTCATAGAAACGGAGCTATTGCTTTTGCTATCTTCAACTATCATCGTCATACAGGCGACTTCAGTTATATCCCAGAAAAAGGGTTAGAAGTGTTAATTGGGATAGCACGTTTCTGGAACCAAAGAGCGACCTATTCTAAACACAAAGAAAAATATGTCATCTTAGGGGTGACAGGCCCTAATGAATACGAAAACAATATCAATAATAACTGGTATACTAATTATATTGCTAAATGGTGTTTAGAGTATGCTGTAGAATGTATAGGGGAAGTAAAGAGCGATTACCCTGATGATTTTAAGCGCATTATTGAAGCCACAAATTTAAAAGGAGAAGAGATGTATCATTGGATGAAAGTGGCTGATAATATGTGCTTCCCATATTCAGAAAAACACGATGTCTATTTGCAGCAAGATGGGTTTTTAGATAAAGAGTTGATTACTGTAGATAAGCTAGATAGATCGGAACGTCCTATCAATCAAAAATGGAGTTGGGATCGTATTTTACGTTCTCCTTATATTAAGCAGGCTGACACGCTACAAGGATTCTATTTCTTTGAAGATCATTTTTCAAAAGAAGAGTTAGAGCGTCATTTTGATTTCTATGAGCCTTTTACAGTACATGAAAGTTCGTTGTCACCATGTGTACATAGTATTCAAGCTGCAAAATTGGGTAGAATGGAACAAGCATACACCTTTTATTTAAGAACCTCAAGACTAGATTTAGACGACTATAATAAGGAAGTTGAGGAGGGATTGCATATTACCTCTATGGCTGGCACATGGATGAGTATAGTGGAAGGTTTTGGAGGTATGCGTGTTAAAAATGATACGTTGTGTTTTACACCACAAATACCAAAACAATGGCAAGGTTATTCGTTTAAGGTAAATTTCAGAGGACAAATTCTTAAAGTTAGTGTTACCCAAGACGACACTAAATTTGAATTAGAAGGTGACAAGGTGATTGATATTAAAGTAAATGGTAAAAAATTAACTGTAAGACCCAAAATGTAATCACTTTATGAGAAAAGTTCTCTTTACTTCTTTTCTTTTTTTTATTCAATTTACTTTTAGTCAAGTAACTTTTGTTGTTGATGAGTTACCTGCAAATCATGATTATGAAAAGTCTGTATATATCTCAGGTGATTTTGAAGGTTGGTCAGGTGGTATAGATGCTTATAAATTAAAACTGAAAGATAACATCTACTCAATTTCTTTACCTCAAAAAGATCAGACAATGCTTTTTAAGTTTACATTGGGTTCATGGCAAGAAGTTGAACGCGATAAAAATGGTAATCAAACAGATAATCGAACGCATAAATTTGAGAAAAAAAATGACACTGTTTTTGTAAAAATTGCAAGTTGGGACGACCAGGGTGGAGGTAATAAATCAACCGCTGCTAAAAATGTATCTATCATTTCAGAAGCATTTAAAATTCCTCAATTAAATAGAGAACGACGTATTTGGATTTATCTTCCACCAGGTTATACTAATTCTAACGAGCGCTATCCAGTGCTTTACATGCATGATGGGCAAAATATTTTCGATAAACTCACTTCATATGCAGATGAATGGGGTGTAGATGAAACACTAAATAGCTTGTTTAGAACCGATAATTTTAAACTCATTATTGTTGGAATAGATAATGGTGGAGATCATCGTATGACAGAATATTCTCCTTGGAATAATGAACGCTTTGGTAAAGGTGAAGGTGAACTATATGTTGATTTTATAATCAAAAATTTAAAACCTCATATTGATGAGAATTTTAGAACCTTGAAGGATGCTAAGCACACTGGTATTCTAGGTAGTTCAATGGGGGGGTTCATTTCACATTATGCAGGTCTGAAGTATCCGAAAGTTTTTGGAAAAATTGGCATTTTTTCACCTTCTTTTTGGTATTCAGAAGAGGCTTTTGAACTGGCACGTTCAAAAAGTAAAGAGAGTAACTCAAAGATGTACTTTTTAATGGGTGGATTAGAAGGCCCTCAAATGGTATCTGACATGAACAAGATGTTTGATCTTATGAAGTCTGAAGGCTTTAAAGAATCGAATATGTATAAAAAGATTGTTTCAGAGGCTAATCATAATGAACAATTTTGGCAACAAGAATTTGAAGAAGCCATTCTATGGCTTTTCCCTGAAGCAAAAAAAGACGCTAGGAGTTTTAAAAGCATTTCAAAAATTTCAGATGGTATCTATAATATTGTAGTTAGTGATGGTACATATTATATCAAGTTTTATAATGAAGAAATTGTAGAAACTACATTTATTCCTCAAGGACAGCAACCTAAAAAAGAATCTCATGCTGTTATATTAAAACCAGAATTTGTAAATACAACACTCAATAATTCTTCTAATTTATACTCTATCAAAACAGATGGGGTCTCCGTAAATATTCAAAAACAACCTTTCAAGATTTCGTATAACTATAAAGGAAAGGAAATCACCTCAGAAAAGAATGGCTATCGCACAATAGGTGATCTTGAGACCATTCAGTTTAGCTTAAATGAAGATGAGGTTCTATACGGTGCAGGAGCGCGAGCTTTGGGGATGAATCGCAGAGGCCATAAGCTGAGATTATATAACAAGGCAGATTACGGCTATGAATCGTATTCTACATTATTGAATTATAGTATGCCAATTGTACTTTCTTCAAATCAATACATGATCCATTTTGACAATGCACCTATTGGCTTTTTAGACCTAGATAGTTATCAAGAAAATACTTTGACCTATGAAACAATTTCTGGACGAAAAACCTATCAAGTTATTGTAGGTGATTCTTGGTATGATCTACTAGATAACTATACGGACCTTACCGGAAAGCAACCCTTACCGCCAAGATGGGCATTGGGTAATTTTGCCAGTAGGTTTGGATACCGTTCAGAAGAAGAAACACGTTCAACGGTTGAAAAATTCAGAGAAGAGCGGATTCCTTTAGACGCTGTAATATTGGATATCTTCTGGTTTGGTAAAGACATTAAAGGTGCTATGGGAAATTTTGAATTCTACAAAGATTCATTTCCTACCCCAAAGAAGATGATTCAAGATTTTAAAAATAACAATGTAAAAACAGTTTTAATTACAGAGCCTTTTGTCTTAACAACTTCAAAAAAATGGGATGAAGCAGTCAGTCAAGATGTGCTGGCAAAAGATTCATTAGGAAATCCATATACCTATGATTTTTATTTTGGTAATACAGGCTTGATTGATGTTTACAGTAAAAAAGGGAAAAACTGGTTTTGGAATGTCTATAAAGAAATAGCCGAAATGGGAGTTGATGGTGTTTGGGGTGACTTAGGTGAACCAGAAGTACACCCTTCTGATTTGATACATGCCACAGGAACTGCTGATGAGGTTCACAATACATATGGTCATGACTGGGCAAGATTGGTATATGAAGGATATCAAAAGGATTTTCCAAATGAGCGACCCTTTATTTTGATGCGTGCTGGATATTCAGGTTCTCAACGTTTCGGTTTAATTCCTTGGTCTGGAGACGTTAATAGAACATGGGGAGGCTTAAAGTCACAAACTGAAATAGCACTACAGATGGCAATGCAAGGTTTAGGTTATATGCATTCTGACTTGGGAGGCTTTGCCGGAGCCAACCTAGATGATGAATTGTATACCAGATGGTTGCAATATGGCGTTTTTCAACCTATTTACAGGCCGCATGCGCAAGAATCAGTGCCTAGTGAACCTGTATATCGTGAGGCAGAAACAAAAGAGTTAGCCAAGAAATCAATAGAACTTCGCTATCAGTTATTGCCTTACAATTATACACTAGCCTTTGAAAATCATACAAAGGGCACACCTTTGATGCGGCCTCTTTTTTTTGAAGAGCCTGAGAATAAAACCTATCAAAATTTAGCAACAACTTATTTATGGGGCAAAGACTTTTTGGTGACACCAATAACCAATAAAGGATCTGAAAAGGTAATAGTTCATTTTCCGAAAGGGAATAATTGGTTTGACTTTTATTCTGATGAAAAGATTAAAGGAGGGCAAGTAAAAGAGATTGCTACCAAACCTGAGTACATTCCTACCTATGTACGTGGTGGCGCTTTTATTCCCATGGCAAAAAAAATGCAATCAACAGAAGAGTATGAATCTTCTAATTTGATAGTGCATTTTTATTATGACCCTAATGTTGTTAAAAGTAATGCAATAGTTTATAATGACGATGGAAAAACACCGAATGCTTATGAAAAAGGAAATTATGAATTATTGAAATTAACCAACGATACTTACCGAAACTTTACCTTTTTAAGTTTTAGTAATGAAGGTGGAAAATCCTATGAAGAAAAAGACAGAAAAATTGAATTAGTACTGCATAATTTAGAGCGTAAGCCCAAAAAAATTAAGATCAATAAAAAGAAAGCAAATTTTATTTGGGATGATTTACAAAAAAAGGCTACGATAACCTTCAATTGGAAAAAAGAAAAGACCATGCAAATTAATATCATCCGATTATGAAACGAATTAAAATAAGTATGCTCTTGATACTGGCATCCATTTTTATTTGGAATTGCAAACGAGATGGTAAAGACATAAAACAAAATGAAGTGCTCACAAATTCAAGTACTACAAAGATGAAGCAAAAACAGGTTGTATATCAGGTTTTTACAAGGCTATTTGGAAATACTAATACTACAAATAAACCATGGGGTACCTTAGAAGAAAATGGAGTAGGTAAGTTTAATGATTTCACTGACAAGGCCTTACAAGAAATTAAAGATTTAGGTGTTACTTATATTTGGTATACGGGTGTGCCACATCATGATGTTATTACAGATTATACGCAATACGGGATATCAAATGATGATCCTGATGTGGTGAAAGGACGTGCTGGATCTCCTTATGCCGTAAAAGATTATTATAATGTCAATCCTGATTTGGCGATTGATCCGTCAAAGCGATTGGAAGAATTTGAAGCATTAATCGATCGCACGCACAAGGCAGGATTAAAATTATTAATTGATATCGTGCCGAATCATGTTGCTAGAAATTACAAAAGTTTGACAAATCCTGAAGGTGTTGTTGATTTTGGAGCAAATGATAATACAGAAGTTACTTATGATGTCAATAATAATTTCTATTACAATCCTGGACAAAGTTTTAAGGTGCCCGAATGGAAAGAAAACTATCTTCCTTTGGGAGGAGAAAAACATCCAATGGCTGACGAAAAGTTTGATGAAACTCCAGCTAAATGGACAGGTAACGGCTCGCGAGCTTCGCAACCCGGATTTTATGATTGGTATGAAACGGTAAAGGTAAACTATGGTATTTCACCGGAAGGTAGCAAGGATTTTGACGAATTGCCAGAGGGTTTTGGCAATGAAGATTATAAAAAACATTGCGAATTCTGGAGAAATAAAACTGTGCCTGATTCTTGGGTAAAATTTAAGGATATCGCTTTATACTGGATTGAAAAAGGTGTCGACGGATTTCGGTTTGATATGGCTGAGATGGTGCCCGTTGAATTTTGGAGTTATATGAATTCTCATATCAAAATGAAAAATCCTGAAGCCTTTCTATTGGCGGAAGTGTATCAACCACATTTATATAGAGATTATATACGTAAAGGTAAAATGGACTATCTCTATGATAAAGTTGAACTATATGATACTATAAAAAAGGTGATGCAAGGTCATGGTTCTACAGATCACATTGCTCCCATTCAAGAAGGTTTAAAAGATATTGAACATCATATGTTACATTTTTTAGAGAATCACGATGAGCAACGTATTGCGAGTCCTGACTTTGCAGGTAGTGCAGAAAAAGGAAAACCTGCAATGGTGACTTCAGCAACAATAAGTACTTCACCAACCATGATTTACTTTGCGCAAGAATTTGGAGAACCTGGAGCAGAGAATGCTGGTTTTGGTAAACCTACACGTACTTCTATCTTTGATTATATAGGTGTTCCTACTTTACAGCGTTGGGTGAACAACAAACAATTTGATGGCGGCCAATCAACTGACGCTGAAAAGTCGTTGCGAGATTTTTATAAAAGACTGCTCAATTTTACAATCAACAGCCCGGCTTTAACGGGTGAATATCAAGACTTACATGCTTTCAATAAGCAAAATACAGAATGGTATAATGATAAAGTTCACTCGTTTGTGCGATGGAATAATCAAGAAAAATTAATTATAGTTTCTAACTTTAATGCAGAAAACACCTTTGGATTTGAATTAGAGTTACCTCAAGACATTATTAAAAAATGGGATTTAAAGGAAGGGGAATATCAATTGAAAGATCAATTATATAATACCTATCAATCTACCTTAAAAGTAAAAGATGGTCAGGCAAGGGTGCGAATTGATATAAAATCTCTAGAATCGTTCATCCTAAAAATAGAATAATATTCAAAACCTAATCATGAAGAAAATAGCATTTATCATCCTAGTAATAGTACTCATGGCATGTCAAGAGAAAAAAGAGACAGAACAGATAGCTCAAAATGAAAAACCTGAAGTGAAGACTCCTTTTATTTGGGAAGGTGCGAACCTCTATTTCTTGCTAACAGACCGATTTAATAATGGTGATGAGTCAAACGATGTAAATTTTGATAGAACTGAAAAGCCTGGCAAGTTAAGAGGTTTTGAAGGAGGAGATTTGAAAGGAATCACCCAAAAGATAAATGAAGGGTATTTTACTGATTTAGGAATTAATGCTATCTGGATGACACCTGTTGTTGAACAAATTCATGGGGGTACAGATGAAGGAACGGGTCTTTCGTACGGATTTCATGGCTATTGGGCAAAAGATTGGACAAATATTGATCCGAATTTTGGTACTAAAGAAGATTTAAAAGAATTGGTAGAAGCCGCACATGATAAAGGTATTAGAGTTTTACTAGATGCGGTGATCAATCATACAGGACCCGTTACAAAGAAAGATCCTGTTTGGCCTAGTGATTGGGTGCGCACAGGTCCAGAGTGTACCTATGATAATTACGAGAATACTACTAGCTGTACTTTGGTGAAGAACCTACCGGATATTTTAACGGAAAGTAATGACAATGTTGAGCTTCCTCCGCAATTGGTTGACAAATGGAAAGCTGAAGGTCGTTATGAACAGGAAGTAAAGGAATTAAATGAATTTTTTGAGCGTACAGGATATCCAAGAGCCCCTCGATTTTATATCATGAAATGGTTAACAGATTATATCACTGAGTTCGGCATTGATGGATATCGTGTAGACACTGTAAAACATACAGAAGAAAACGTATGGCAGGAGTTTAAAGTAGAATGTGATCATGCATTTGCAAAATGGAAAGAAAGCAATCCCGACAAAGTATTAGATAATAATAATTTCTACTTGGTAGGTGAAGTCTATAATTATAATATTTCAGGAGGTCAGTTCTTTGACTTTGGTGACAAGAAGGTAAACTATTTTGATAAGGCATTTCATAGTTTGATCAATTTTGAGCTTAAATGGAATGCCAGGCAGATGCCTATAAATGATGTATTTGAAAAATACGATACTATTTTAAGTACGGATTTAAAAGACTATGGTACACTTAATTATTTAAGTTCTCATGATGATGGACAACCTTTTGATGCGAAGCGTGAAAAGCCTTTTGAAGCGGGTACATTATTATTATTGACTCCTGGAACTTCACAAGTATATTATGGAGATGAATCAGCACGTTCTTTAGTTATAGAAGGAACCGAAGGTGATGCCACATTACGTTCTTTTATGAACTGGGATAGTATAGCCAAAGATTCTAAAACGAAAGAAGTGCTAGCACATTGGCAAAAATTAGGAAAATTTAGAGCAATGCACCCTGCTGTTGGTGCTGGAAGACATGAGCTTATGTCTGAATCACCTTACATATTTAGTAGAAAGTTCAGTAAAGACAATTTTCAAGATATCGTAGTCGTAGGGTTGAATTTACCAAAAGGTGAAAAAACTGTCGCTGTTTCAAAAGTATTTGAAGATGGTAGTAAAGTTCACGATGCCTATTCAAATGTAAGTACTGAGGTAAAAGATGGTAAAGTTAAATTAACATCTGATTTTGATATTGTGCTTTTAGAGAAGGAATAGAAAATTTAATAGATATATTATAGAAAAAGCCTCATAAATTTATGAGGCTTTTTTAGTAGCGGGAACTGGACTCGAACCAGTGACCTTCGGGTTATGAGCTATTATCTATCATAATCATAAAAACATAAATCATCTTAAAATCAATTAGTTACATATTTTTTGATGTCAAATAAAATCAAAATAAAGCAAGTAAAAGCACAAAATGTTTTACCTATGTTTTACCAAATTTATCTTACCTTTATACTAGATATATGGTATATGGCTTCAGTTAAAGTTTTATTATGGCAAAAAAAGAATCGCCCTAGCCCTCATCCTATTGTTATAAGAATAACAAAGGATAGGAAACCTTCTTATATATATACTGGACAATATATCGATGAAAAATTTTGGGATGAGAGAAACAGAAGAGTTCGCAAATCTCATCCTAATGCTACTCGATTGAATCAATTAATACTAACAAAACTTGCAGAGGCAAACGACAAAATTTTAGAAGCAGAAACTAAAAATGAATATGAACCTATTTCAAGTATAAAAAAAAGAATAGTAAAAAGAGATAGGATTGACTTTTTTGCAATTGCAAATAAATATTTAGACAACCTAGAAAAAAGCGAAAAGTATCGCCAATATAAAACTGAAAAAGGTAGAATTGAAAAATTTAAGCTCTTTGTTGGTAAATCAGAATTACAATTTAAAGACATAACGGTTTCTTTATTAAGAAAGTTTGAAACACATCTTTTACACAAAGAGAACAAATCCCCTCGAACCGTTGTGAATTACCTAATGATTATTAGGACTGTTTATAATCGTGCCGTTGTTGATTCCATAATTAATAAAGAGACCTATCCTTTTGGTAAAGGTAAGATTCAAATTAAGTTTCCTCAATCTGAAAAAGTAGGTTTAAGTATTGAAGAAGTCAAACTTCTTGAAAATACCAAAGAATTAAGTCCACCACAACAACATGCCGTAAATCTATGGTTGTTTAGCTTTTATTTTGCAGGAATTAGAATTGGAGATTTATTACAACTAAAATGGACTGATTTTAAAGACGATAGGTTATACTATCGAATGAATAAAAACCAAAAATTTGATTCCTTAAAAATACCTGAAAAAGCAAAAGCAATTCTTAAAATTTATAGACAAGAATCAAATAAAAACAATCTAGTTTTCCCAGATTTAGGAGCTATTAACTTAAATGATAAAAGAGTTCTTTTATCAAGAACGCAATCCGTTACAAGGAATGTAAACAGAAAACTACAAAGAGTTTCAGATAAGCTAAAAATCAATAAAAAAATTAGCATGCATATAGCCCGACACACTTTTGGCAATATTTCGGGTGATAAGATACCAATTCAAATGCTTCAAAAATTATATCGCCATTCTTCAGTTACTACGACTATAACTTATCAAGCGAATTTTATGAAGAAATCTGCAGATACAGCATTAGATAAAGTTGTAAATTTTTAATCATACTTATTAATCATACTTATTAATCATACTTTTAAACTTAGGAATTAAGTAAGAAAAAGTTCATAAAACTATTAAATGAGTATGTATTGGAATTGGTAGACACGCCAGACTTAGGATCTGGTGCCGCGAGGCGTGGGGGTTCGACTCCCTTCATCCGCACTAAAAGCTCTCAAATTTTTGAGAGCTTTTTTTGTTTAAAAATCTTCTCAAAAAAATCTTAGGCACAACGTAGGTACAACATTTTGGTATTTTCAGACCTTTCATTTCATTTAAAACCAATTAATCTCAAACGGAACTAATTTGATTAGTCCCAATTTTTTTATTACTGTTCCATTTACATAAATTATAGTCAATTTCTTTAAATTTACTTTTTAAGTTATTAAGTAATGAAAATCGAAATTGTTCAGACGTTAGTTCTTTTAGTAAGTTTTGTCGTTGTAGCCCAAATTTTAAAATTTATATTAAGACGATTTACTATAATCAATAAAATAGATATTAATAGAAGAAAGATCATTTTGAATCTTGTTTATCTTCTATTCTATCTAATTTGTATTGCAGGATTAGCCATTATTTGGGGAATCAATCTAGAGCAATTTACTGTTTTTATTTCGTCAGTATTGGCAATTTTAGGAGTCGGCTTTTTTGCGCAATGGAGTATATTGTCCAATTTAACGGCAAGTGTCATACTGTTTTTTAATCATCCTTTACGTATAGGAGATCGTATTAAAATTTTCGAGAAAGATTTTGACTGGACTGGGGAAGTTAAAGATATAACCGGCTTTTATCTTTTTATGAAAACCGATAATGGCAAAGATATTTCCATTCCTACTTCCATTGTTATTCAAAAAGGAATAGAAATTCTTAAGGAGGAAAATACTAATTTATGAGTCTGACTGTCACATCGATAAAATGCCTAATTATTAATTTTAAACAAAAGCGTTTTCACCATTGAAGATAACATCCCATTTAAAAAGACTAAGTAAGAGTGACAAATCAATCATTCTCTTTTTGATAGGCGGTTATTTCTTCTTAACATTGATTTGCTTTTTATTACTAATTCTTCCTATTTCAAGAAATGATTCAATAACCTTCATTGATCATTTATTCTTTTCAGTGTCTTTGGTAAGTACTACAGGACTTGCGCCCTTGAATTTTGCCGAAACGTATTCGTTGACTGGACAAATTATTAGTCTGATATTTATTCAACTTGGTGGTATAGGATATATGGCACTGAGTTCATTTATTATTCTTAAAAAGCTTAGTCGAGTACCCACAATATCTGCAAAACTATTGAGGTTAGAGTTTAATCTACCTCAAAAGTATCCACTACTGGCTTTTGTATATAGCGTTTTTATTTTTACAATTCTAATTGAAGTAGCAGGTGCAATCATACTTTACTTCGGCTTTAAGCAAGAAGGTATTGCCCAACCACTATGGAATGCTATTTTTCATAGTGTATCGGCTTTTTGCACTGCAGGATTTAGTCTATTTGGAGATTCGATGTCAAGTTTCAGTCATAATAATCTAATTACGAATACCATTCTAATATTATCGCTATTAGGTTCTATAGGCTTTATCGTTTTACTTGATATTTGGCTCAGTATCATTCGAAAGAAAAATAAGATTACGCTTACCTCAAAAATCATATTAATTGCCACATTGGCGTTTATAATAATTCCAACAGTGTTAATCTTTTTATCTGATTCAACTTTGATGCTCAATGGTTGGGATGGTTTTAAATTTTCCTTTTTTCAGGCCTTATCGGCGCATAGTACTGTTGGATTTAATAATTATGATCTTAGTATTTTAAGTACTTCCGCGATTTTTATTTTCATAATTGTTATGATAATTGGTGCCTCACCCGCTGGCACAGGTGGTGGCATAAAGACTACCTCGATTACAGCGTTATGGGCTGTTCTTGTTGCCATTCTAAAAAGGAGAAAACGCATCACTTTTCTCACGAGACAAATTCCAGCTTCTAAAATATACCTCGCTGTGGCATCAGGAATTTTTTATACAGTAATACTCGCTTTAGGTATATGGAGCATTTTACTTTTTGATGGTTCTAATTTCACTTTAGATAAAATAGTCTTTGAATGTAGCTCTGCTCTAAGCACTGTAGGACTATCTACCGGAATTACTGGAGACCTGTCTGATAGTAGTAAAATAATAATTGCTATATTGATGTTTATTGGACGTTTAGGCGTGCTGACCTTTGGATTTGCACTTATTTCCGAAGCCCCATTATTAAATGATGACATAAAAATTGAAGATATAGCTATATAATATTTAGAATACCATGAACTTAAAAAATTTACTTTTACTCTCTCTTTTTTTAATATGCATTAGTTGCATTGACACTAAAGACCCGAATGTAGATGCTACCGGACAAGATGAACTGGAATCCCTGGAGGTTTCAGAACCTTTAAATGAAAAAGATGTTGAATTTCATGATATGGTTTACGTACCTATATATTCTGACATTTACATAGACTCTCAAAATCAAAATCATCTACTGTCCGCAACACTCAGCATAAGAAATTCCAGTTTTCAAGATTCGCTTTTCATTTCTAAGATTGACTACTTTAATACTAAAGGAGACCTTGTAAAGAAGTTTATTGATGGCACCATAAGCTTACCACCAATGGCAACTATCAATTACGTGATAGAAAAGGAAGATAATTCTGGTGGCTCTGGCGCAAATTTTGTTGTTGAATTGAGTGCTAGGACAAATAATGTTAAACCAATTATACAAGCCATCATGATTGGTCAGTATAGTAATAAATCTTTCTCTTTTGCTACAGACGGCTATTCAGTAAAATAAATGAAAAGAACAAAAAAAAGGAAGGTAAATAAAAGCCTAGGTAAGGCACCTGGACAGGTGATATATGTTGGTGAAAAAGAGTCAAAGCCTACTAAACTTGAAGTTTATGATTATGATGGAAGTTCCATAAAGTCTTTAGAAACAGACTTAATTGAAGATGTCTTTAAATTTAAGGGTAATAATAAAGTTACATGGATAAATATTGATGGCCTCGGACACACCGAAGAAATAATAAAGATTGGTGAGTATTTTAAATTACACCCACTAATCTTGGAGGATATTGTTGATACTGACCAGCGGCCAAAAATAGACGAGTATGATAATTATCTTTTTATTGTCCTTAAGATGCTCTATTTCGACAAAGACAAGAAGTCTACTATAGAACATGTTAGTTTTGTTTTGGGTAAGGACTACGTACTTACCTTTCAAGAATCCGAAGATGATATTTTTAACAGCATTAGACAGAGATTGAAAAACGAAAAAAGCAGATTGCGCAATTCTAGTGCAGATTATTTGGCCTTTGCCCTAATGGACGCCATTGTAGATAATTATTTTTCAGTTGTTGATGAGATGGGTGATAGAATAGAGCTGATTGAAGATAAATTATTTACCGAAAATCATACCGAAGCAATTACTAAGGACATACAACTATTAAAGCATGAAATTCTGAGGATTCGAAGAAGTATTGTTCCCTCAAGAGAGGTAATAGTCAGGATTGTAAAATCAGAAACAGATTTAATTCAAGATAAGACCAAAGACTACTTTAGAGACCTACAAGACCATATTGTCCATATAAACGAGAATATAGATGTATATCGTGAAATGATTTGGGGACTAATGGACATGTACATGACCACTATCAGTAATAAGATGAATACTATAATGAAAGTGTTGACTATCATAGCAACCATTTTCATTCCATTAACATTTATAGTGGGTGTTTATGGCATGAACTTCAAAAACATGCCTGAGCTACAATCAGATAATGGTTATTTTGTTGTTTGGGGGTTTATGATAGTAATTTTTGTATCACTTTTGATTTACTTTCGTCACAAAAAATGGCTTTAGTCTAGCTTTTTAAATAATGTTAATATAAGTTAAAGATTTGGAATTTATAAGAATTTTCTTATATTAAATAGAGTATGAAATTAATATCATCACATAATTCTTCGGTTATCTAGGCTTTAATAGGGCCTATAGTTTCTGTGCTGCTAATTACACACAATCAAATTCTTTTTAAACAATAGTATTCCTCAATTTTTTGGGGCATACTTCATTTTATTAACATTAAAAACATATAATATGGAAACCTTACATAAAACTAAAAAATCTTATCGAAAATTAGGATTTACTTATTTAGAAACAGCAGATATTGTTGTAAATATCAATCAATTAATAGCGAATTTTTATGTTCACTATTTTAAATTGAGAAACTTTCATTGGAATATTGAGGGTAGAGAGTTTTTTGAATTACACGAAGAGTTCGAAAATGATTACAATAAAACAAAAGAACAAATAGATGTCCTTGCTGAAAGAATTCGAGCCTTTGGATTGAAGCCATCAATGAGCATAAAAGAAATTCTTGAAATGGCTGAAATTAATGAAGTAGAATCAAAGAAAATGTCGCCAGTAGCTATGGTAGCGGAAGTTTTAAAAGACTATGATATATTGCATGATAAAATGCTTGATGTTGTAAACTCTGCCTTGGACTCTGGTGATAATGTAACTGAACAGATTATTACTGACTTTATGAGAAGCCTTGAAAAAAGAAACTGGATGTATACATCTTGGATGAAATAAGAATAGTAATTTAGAGGAAATGCACAACAAAATTTAAATATGGAGAAACAGTTGGAATCATCGTGGACAAATTTATTGGAAAAATTATCGGGTTGGCTAGATTCATTAATACTTAATCTACCGAATTTTTTATTGGCGCTAATAGTTTTTGTCACGATTTATTGGTTATCTAGAAATTTACATGCTTGGATAAACAAATATTTGAAAAAGTTAATAAAACAACCAGCGATAAGAGGACTTATTGCAAACGTATCATCAATTGTAATGATTGTGCTCGGGATTATAATGGCGTTGGCTATATTGAATTTAGATGGCACGCTAAAATCTTTACTTGCAGGTGCCGGAATCGCTGGACTTGCC
Source organism: Maritimimonas sp. 2405UD52-3 (assembly GCF_056591715.1). NCBI lineage: Bacteria > Pseudomonadati > Bacteroidota > Flavobacteriia > Flavobacteriales > Flavobacteriaceae > Maritimimonas > Maritimimonas sp. 2405UD52-3. The sequence continues at coordinate 433,593 of NZ_JBWQOL010000002.1, read as the reverse complement.
ATAAGTTTGGCTTTACAAGGAACGCTATCTAATACATTTTCTGGTGTCTTCATAGCCATTAAAGATGAGTTAAACATTGGTGACTGGATAGAAACAAATGGTTATTCAGGGAAGATAGTAGGCATTGACTTGCGTAATACGAAAATTAAAGAAGCAGATAATAACATAGTCGTTATTCCTAACAAATTAATTTTAGAAAACCCCTTTAAAAACTATGGCTTAACTAAACGAATTCGTACTACTATCACTTGCGGTGTAGACTATAGCTCAGATTTAAAGAAAGTAAGAACTCTCGCAATGGATGCCATAAGGGAAATTTATCCGCCGACCATGGGTGAGCAAATAGAGTTCTATTACACAGATTTTGGAGGAAGTTCAATAGATTTTCTATTGCGTTTTTGGGTAGATGCACAGGAAAATTTAACTGCATTAGAAGTGAAAAGTGAAGCTATCATAAAAATAAAAGAGGTTTTTGATGAAAATAATATCAATATTCCTTTTCCGATACGTACGCTTATACATGCTAATACTAATGAAAATGAGGAATAGCCAATGCAATCTAATATAGGCTTAATAATCGAGGAGCGTGCCAGAAATATTGGCAATTTTATGGTAGGTAGACTATTACCTTTTCGCCAAAAGCGTGCCGTTGGCCCTTTTGTATTTATTGACCACATGGGGCCTGCATGTCTGGAGGAGTTTGAAAATTTAGATGTACCAGCACATCCACATATAGGGCTTTCCACCCTGACCTATCTATTGGATGGTGCTATTATGCATCGTGACAGTATGGGTAACACGGTTGAAATTTTACCTGGTGAAGTGAATTGGATGACATCAGGCAAAGGTGTTGTACATTCTGAGAGGACACCTGAACGGTTACGGAAAAACGATAAATTTCTACATGGTTTTCAGATTTGGATAGCACTACCAAAGCACCTTGAAGGAGCGCAGCCTAGTTTTCAACATTACAATAAAGAAGAGATTCCTCAATGGGAAGATAATGGCGTCTATTACAAACTCATTGCTGGAAATATAAAAGGAAAGAAATCACCAGTTGATGTCCACAGTCCATTATTTTTTATTGAAATACATATCAAAGCCGCACAAACCATAGCTATAGGCGATAAGCTATTTGGTGAAGTTGGTATGTATGTTCTAGAGGGAACCGTTACCATAGAAAATAATGAATATGGAAGCAAGCAATTACTTGTCGCCAAAAGCGCTTCTTTGTGTGAATTTCAAACGAATGATAATACAACGTTATATCTCTTTGGTGGTGAACCTTTTCCTGAAGAGCGATTTATTTTTTGGAATTTTGTTCAAAGTGATAAGGCTGTAATTGAAGAAGCCAAAGAAAATTGGAAACAACAAAACCTTGATGCGTTTCCAAGGATACCAGATGACCATAAAGAATATGTACCATTGCCCGAGCCTAAATTAGGAAAATCATAGTGCGAACTAATTCAATTCGATATACCATATTCGTCTTTTCCACCCTAAATTTTTGTTTTCTATTTTATCTACGTAGCTAAACTAATACCATAATATTTATTTTAATAGTAAGACATTAATATTTAATAATATTACTATTAAAACTTTGTTAAAACTAATCATGGGCTTATAACTTGGCTAGATTTTTGTTTAATATTTACTGAAAATAATTAAACAATATGAAGAAATTTTTTTACTTATTTACATTTTGCTTTTTAACCATAACTATTACCAGTGCGCAAGGACCAGATGAAAATCAACTGGGAGCTTGGTACATGTATTTTTACAATACAACATTCAAAAACTCAAACTGGGGAATTCAAGGGGATTTTCAATATCGTGATTGGCGTGGACTTGGTGATAGAGAACAGTTATTATTACGTTCTGGTATTACGTACAAGCCAACGGATTCTGGTGTAAAATTCACTCTCGGTTTTGCTAACATTAAAACAGGGCAATTTGGAACAGACATTGACAATCCAGTATCAGAGAATCGTATATATCAAGAGGCATTATTCTCTAATACTATTCTGAAAAAACTACTACTGACGCACAGGTTTCGTTATGAGCAAAGATGGGTAGAAAATCAAGACTTCAGAACACGCTATCGTTACAATCTTTTTATAAATGTGCCTTTTAAAGGAACCACTTTAAGCAAGGGCACACCATATTTCGCTTTTTACAATGAATTATTTATCAATGGCGAGCTTAAGATTGGAGATGGACGTGAAGTACAGTTTTTTGACCGTAATAGAACCTATCTAGGACTTGGTTATCCTATAAATAATAAATTAAGAGTGCAGCTAGGATGGATGGAACAAACGACTGTAAGTTGGCAAAAAGGACAATTACAATTCAGTCTGCACCATACACTTTAAGAATTTTAACTTTAAACAATAGATATATGAGAAAATTTAGCTTACCATTAATCACATTATCAATAGTATTGCTATTAATATCTTGTCAAGAGACAAAACAAGAACAATCCAAAACACAAAATTCGCAGCAAGAACTTGTTGAAGAAAAAGTAGTCAAAAGTATTTTAACTGCTGAAGAACAAGCCGATATGTCGCCCCAAGAAATAATTGGACGTTTAAAAAAAGGGAACGAAAATTTTATGAATAACAACCTTACCCAACGCGACCATTCCGAGCAACGCAGAAAGGCAATGATTGGCCAATTTCCAAAAGCTATAGTTTTGTCTTGTGTTGATAGTCGCGTACCTGTTGAGGACGTTTTCGACTTGGGAATTGGTGACATTTTCGTCGCCAGGGTAGCTGGTAATATTGAGAATGAAGATATCGTTGGTTCAATGGAATTTGCTACTGCAGTAGCCGGCTCAAAAGTTGTAATCGTAATGGGACATTCTGCATGTGGTGCCGTAAAATCAACCATTGATAAAGTAGACGCCAAATCTTTAGGTATGCAATCGCTGGCAGATTTAATGGAAGAAATTGAACCAGCTGTAGTCGAAACAAAACTTGAAGGAACTCGTAGTTCAAAAAACACTGCATTTACAAATGATGTAATAACTAATAACGCTATGAGAACAGTAAAAAACATTAGAACAGCCTCACCAACTATGGCGAACATGGAAGATAAAGGGGAAATCATGATAGTTTCTGCGGTTTATGATATGGAGAGTGGAGAAGTTGTTTTCAATAATGATTAATCATTTGAATCATAGATATAAAGTAGTTCATAATAAAAGCGGTTTGAGTTCTAAAACCGCTTTTTTGTTTTATTAAAGTGCATTAATAACAAAGTTAGGTTTTCTAGTTGTCGCTCAGCACATTTCCCTACATTTCGTTACTCTTCATTTCGGGAAAAAAGCTCCACTGCGCTAATTTTGGACATAATTCACAATTTTAGTTTTCCATTCCGTTAACCATTTTCAATACTTTTGCACTTCAAAAAAGAAGCGGAACAAAAGTTAAAAAAACCACGAAAGGAAAATGCTCTGGATATAATAAATCAAACAAATATTAATTTTTATTATAAGTGCCATTAAAAATTACTTACAGTTAATTGGAAACGTTGAACAAGAATCAACAATTACAAACCTTAAAAGCGGAAAGAAAGTAGCCCGTTTTTAATAGGCGACAAATGAGTATTACAAAGACTGCCGAAATTGTAAAAAATTATCATTTTAACATATTATACTAATTAACATTCACTTTGATATTAAAATTCTATTCAACCTTAGTTTGTTCAATCATATCTTTTAAGTAGAAAGAAAACTGTTCACCTTGTTCATAATTAGATAAAATTATTATGATGTAATCATTATCTAAATTATACAGTACTGAGGCACTAACTCCAGGCGCTCCACCCGAATGCCCTATTTGTTTACCTAAAGGATTTTCGAAAACATAAAATCCTAATCCGTATGATGCTCTTATGTTTGATGGTTTGGTCCAAAGGATATCCTTACTTTTTTTGGTTATTAGTTTATTGTGCTTTAATGCTAATATGAATTTATATAAATCCTCAACTGTAGAATATCCACCACCTGCAGGGCCTCCTTTAATGACATGTTTATACAAATTGTTCTCCCAAGTAGATTTATCGATATCACTTTTTATATAACCAATTGCCAAGTTTTCTACAGGTGTATTCATTTTATATAAACCAGAATTAATCATTCCTGATGGCTTGTATATAAATTCATTCACATAGTTTTCATAGGTCTTTCCGGTAATATTTTCAATAATTACACCTAGTAACATAAAGCCTGAATTACTATAACTGTGCTTTGTACCAGGTGTAAATTGCAAAGAGTCATTTGCTATTAAAGGTTTAAAATCATTTAGTGTTATGTATTTTTCTTTAGAACTATCAAAAAACTTGTCGTTAAAATAACTTCCTAATCCGCTGGTATGACTTAACAAATGACGAATTGTAACTTTCTTGGCAATCTCTTCTGCTAACCAACTTTTATCAATATAATTATGAATAGTGTCGTCTATACGTAACTTACCTCGTTCTACTAACTGCATAATAGAAACTGCGGTAAACATCTTACCAACTGAAGCGATATTAAACTTGGTATCTAGTTTATTTTTAACATTAAAACGTTTACTTGCTTCACCTTTTGCATCTTTATACAATACTTTGTCTCCTTTTGCGATAAGAATAGTACCAGAAAACAAATCGTTTTGTGTTAGGCTTTGAATCTTATGAGATAAACGCTTTAGCATTTCTTTTTCTGAAATTTTATAGGTAGAAATGGGTTTAGGAAAAAGTCTGGATTGTATGCTTTCAATTTTCACTTTATCATCATTACTAAACTCAATAGTGACACCTCTCCAGAGGTTATAATTCTTATCTTCAACTATAAGTATTGTTTGATTTTCTTTTAGTCTTCTTGATTTAAAAATTCCTTTAAATACAATACCGCCTGTTAATCGTTTTAATTGATGAATTTGTTTTAATAATAGAGTATCAGTTTTAGAAAATAATTGTGTGTCATAATTAACACAATCAATAAACTTATTAATCGTTTCACCTTGCTTCCCACTAGGGAAATTTTCATTAATTGTAAGCTCATTTTGTGAAAAACTAACTATTGGCGCAAAAACTACTATATATAAGACAATATTTATAATTCTAATCATGCGGCATGTAATGTTTAAACTTACTACTCAACATAAGGTTATTGCAATAATTTATAAATGACATCTATTTCTAGTTCTCTCCAACTTTGAGTAGCAAAATCGTAATAGTTTTTTAAAATAGTTGCATTAATCGCTCCTGTTTCTTCCATTTGAAATTTATCGATAGTAACAAATTCATTGGTAGGTTCGTAAATTAAAATATTTTCATTTCTTAACTCATATTGAAAGGCTGAACCACCTCGCGCATGCTCCACATATCCATCTGGATGACTAGGATAATCAAATGAAAGATAGGGTTCTGGTAAAGACAATAAAATTAATTGAAACTCAGAATCGTTTGTAAAATTGGGTCTAATCTCTAAATCGTAATCCTCATCAATGAAGTATTGGTCAATTTCAATTTTTAAATCTATAGATTGTTGTAAATCACCATTTAAATCCACAAACTCTTTTGATTTTATAGATTCGATAGTATAAAATCCTGCAAACAAATTTTCTTGAATTGAAGTATCATTCTTATTACAAGAGTAGAAACTTATTAATAAAATAAAGCAACACGTTAATTTTCTCATATCATACTGTCTTATATATAAAACCATTTAAAATTCCTTTAATTGTCGTGATTATATTTATACCACACGAAAAAGCCTTTAACAAAATTTTGATAACCATAAAAAACCTTAATGCTAATTCCAAAATATTATTGAAAATCCAAAAAAATGTATGAAGAGAGTCTTTTATTTATATGAATATAGGTTTATCGCTTCTTCTAACATATTCATATAATTTCTGCGTTAATTATTTTAAATTTAACTATTCTCAACAGCTTTCTTTAATAATTCCATCCCTTGTTGATTGGTTTCTTCCATTCCTTTTTTCGCGCCAAATAGCCACATAAAAAATGCATCCATCATTCCTGATTCAACTTTAAAATCTTGGGTAACTTTAATACCATTTGATGTTTTTTCAAAACTATAATCGAATGTAGGCTGTGCTTTAAAGGGTTTTTGAATATCACATTTCATTCCAATAAATTTATTGGGTATAATTTTTACAATTTCTTGATAACCAAGGTCTTTTCCTTTATTCCCATCCCAATGATACTGTGCGCCAATTGTTCCATCTGTCCCTTTGACTTCATATTTCTGTTCTGGGTCTTGCGCTAAAAATGGTGACCATTTTGGAAAGTTGTTAAGGTATTTGACCATATCAAAAACTTCTTCCATATTTCCATTTATTGTTACCGATTTTTTGATTTCAATGGTTTGTAGTTTGCTTGCCTTAAAAAGTCCTAGAGCTATAAATACTCCAAGTACAATTGCGATTATTGTAAATATCATTTTTTTATTCATTTTTGAGTGGTTATTAGTTCATAGGTATAATATCTCTTACTTCTATGTTGCCTCCCATTTTAAGTATCGGACAGTTTTTAGCTGATTCCAATGCGGCTTCAAAAGATGCTGCTTTTAATATCATATTTCCACCAATAATCTGATTATCTGAAATATAGAATCCATCTTGTGTAGATAGGTCTGGTGAAACTCTTTTGCCTTCAAATCCTAATTGATGCGTACTTACAAGATTGCCTTGCGCTGCAATTCCTCCAATAAATTCTCCCCAAAGTTGTTGCATTTCTTGTAATTGTTCTTGTGTTGGTTCTTCGTTGCTTGGTTCATATCTAAACAGCAGCATAAATTCTTTTGACTCATTCATTTTATTTAAATTTTAGATTAATATTCAATTTTTACAGTTTCAGGTGATTTTTTAAATTTCATTTTGTTGATACCAAAAGTTGATATTTCAAAACCAGATACAACAGCTTCTTCCTTGATGAATTTTAATTGAAAATAGAAGTAATTCGCGCCAGAAAATACACTATCATCACTTTGAGATAATACCATGTCACTCAACCTTCTATGCTGCATTACTAATTTTCCATTTTTAACCCTTATGTTGTAGTTTGTGGCTAATTCATCACTATAATAATTACCTTCGAATTGTTGTAAATCGTTTGTAAATGTCTTTGGTGGTGTATTGTTAGTAACTTGCTGGTTAGCTACTTTTTCTTCTTTTTTTGGAAGCAGTATATCCTCAAGATAAAAATCAGCGATTGCAAAATTCTTTTCTAGTATATCGTAATGTTCGTCATTACTTAAAGCTATTATCGACAAGTTTTCATCTGGTAATCTTCCTAAAAATGTTCTAAAACCAACATGATGCCCTCCATGACTTAACAACTTTAGACCTCTATATTTTCTTCTATATTGACCTTTGGCATGAAAAAGTGTGTCACCATCTGCCATAACTCTAATAACTGCCTTCTCACCATTATTTAATCTTGAGAACTCGTTGAATCTATCAAATACCTTTTTATCACCAACAATGGGATTTTCAAAATTGTTAACCCATTTTGCCAAATCTTCTACGGTTGTATATAAGCCTGTTGGGCCAACATTCTGGTAGCTGATATCCTGTTTTAAATAGGTTGTGTCATTAGTTTTTTCGTAAGGATGCGCTCGGTTTTTAACAACCTTTCTATAATTGTCATAAAATTGAGAATCATACATCTTCAAAGGATTAAAAATTTGCTCTTTTGTATATTCTGCAAAGGATTTTCGAGTAATTTTCTCAATAATTATAGCCAAAAATGTATAGCCTGTATTGATATATCCCAATTCTGTTCCCGGTTCAAAATTCAAAGCTTTTTGCCGTAAGGCCAAGTTCGTAATTTGCCTTGTGGATATGACATCGTCCATTCTCCAACCAGCCAAAGTAAGTAATGCATATTGGTCTCTTAAACCACTTGTATGCGCCAATAGATGCTTAATTTTTATAGTAGTTCCATAATCTGGCAATTCAGGAATATATTTACGAACGTCATCTTCTAACGAAAGTTCACCTTCACTTTCTAAAAGATATATTGCGAATGCCGTAAATTGCTTGGAAACAGACGCCATAGGAAACACTGTGGTTGATGTTATCGGCACATCATATTCTAGTGATGAAGAACCATACCCTTTTTTAAAAATCAATTCACCATCCTTTACAACTCCAATGGCCACACCAGGCGTTTTAGAATTATACTCTGAAAATAAAGCGTCTATTCTTTTTTCTATAGTATTATCGTTATCACTGCAGCTAAGGTGGCTTGTAAGTAATAGAATGAGTAATAATTTAAGTGCTTCTTTCATGTCTTTTAATATGACTTTACCAGTATTTAATTTTCTGTAATGAGCTTAAACACATTTACACCAATAGCATAGCCATAAGGTTTTCCTTTTTCGTCTTCATAAATTTTTATTTTGTTACAGGCTTGCCCTAAGTCATAGCGTTCCCAACTTTTTCCACCATCTGTAGTTTTATAACCAATATTGTACGTACCAACATAGCCATGATTTTCATCAATAAAACCTATCCCAAATTGTCGTGCTGCGTTATCTTTAACTAAATTGATTTCTGTCCACGTTTCACCACCATCTGTAGTTTTTGCAATACGTTGCTGTACCACATCTGGGTCTCTGTTATAAGATTGTATGGTCACATAACCCACTTTATCTGTTGGAAAGGATGCCTTCCAAGTCCCTTCGAAAGGCCTAGTAGATTGATACACTTTTTTCCAAGTTTCACCACCATCATAGGTTTTAAGGATTAATGCATTAGATTCAGCTACATTTGCATTGGTACCAGCACACGCTATGCCTTCATTTTTATTAAACATTTTAATATCAAATAACATTTTGCAATCGTCCATCATGGACTTTGATGTCCATGTTTTACCAGAATCGTGAGATACCATAAAGTTTGCAGGACTCCCTACTCTGCCAACTGCATAGATGTGATACTTTGTATCTAATACGCCATGATTGATGTATTCTTCTTCAATTATATCCATTCCGCATAAACCTTTAACATAAGGACCGGAATAATTAATTGGTTTCCATGTTTTGCCTCCATCTTTTGTTCCATATAATGGAATGGTATCGGTTACGTTTGGAAAATATTCTGTACCTACTGTACCTGCAAAACCTACATTTTCATCAATAAAGGCAATGGTTCTAAAAAATGTACCTTTTTGTTCTAATTGCTTTGCCCAAGTTGTCCCACCATCTTTGGTATGGAAAATCTTTCCATAGCCATTAACGTACCAACCTGTGTTTTTGTCTGTAAAAATGATGTCGTCTTGTTTACCTCTGTAAGGCTCAGTTTCGAGAATTTGCCATTTAAGGTTTTGGTTACTGTCAGCTTTTTTATTTTGTACAGTTGCACACGATACGATAAGTAATAATAAACTGATTAAAATGGTGATTTTGGTTTTTATATTCATAGTTATTTGTTTTTTAATCGATATTCACCTTCTCTTAATGCTTCCAAACCTATTTCTTTCCGTGCTCTATTCGTTTTTTCGATATCTTCTATTGTTGGTGAATCTAAAGTCATTGTTTGTTCATTAAACTCCTTGCCTGTGCCGTATAATTGAAGTTGTTTTAATATTTTATGAATAATATCATCATAGAACATAGCATAGCTTTTAGGTGCCATTCTTTTATCTAAAACTTCAGGCTTTAAAATTTTAACCATTTCATCCAAATAATCTTGTGGATTTATACTTTTTGGCGGATGCAAGAGAATCGGAAAAAGTTTATCGCTTTCCATGGCTAGACGTTCTTTCGATGGATATCCGTATTCTTTAATAATGCTTTTTGTTTTTATATAATTATCATAGTCTATTTGATGCTGCAACTCCCAAAGAGAATCGATTTGATATTCTGTAAGTTCTCTCTTTATAGATTTTCTAAACTTTAAATATTCGATGAGAGGCAAAGTATTTCCCTTATCCTTATCTAGTTTTATAATCGAATCATTTAAAGTGCCTACAGCCATGTAACTTCTGTATTTTTGGTCGGCTTCTACGATTACATTTAGCTCTTTTTTTAATTCTTCCTTATCTAATTCTGATAAGTCGTATGATTTTTCTTTAAACACTATGTAGAGACAAACAAATGTTATGAGTATCGAAGCAAAAAAAACAATGAAGCTTTGTTTATTATTCATGATTTACCTTTAATCCAGTCCGTATTTAGCTTTAATTCGCTTCAATTCTTCCGGTGACTCAAATGGCACACCTGCATGACTGCCAAATATTTGTTTTCCTCTTTTTCTATTATATTTTCTGTCAATAAGCATTGTTACATAGTTCTTCTCCAATTGATTATTATGATAAGCTTCTACAACCATAGGTAGGTATTTTTCAAGATATTCAAGCGATACAAAATGTTCTATAAACATGCATGCCTGATTCATAAAAGGTTCGCCCACCATGTCTTTACCTGGATAACCATATTCATCTAGAATACGTACCATTTCTTCTTGTACTTCCTTATCTAAGCGTCTTTGTTTTTCTACATTATCATAATATTTTTTTCTATCGTATCTATATCTTTGGTCTTTTTCTGAAAGAACAATTAGTTTATCTATAAGGGTTTCATTTAATTTTTTAAGGTCTAAACTTTCTTTTATTTTCATCTTCTTCTCGATGGATACAGGTGTATTTGTAATTCCTTCACAGTCTGAAATAAACTCCACATATTCATCACCTAGAAACTTATAAAATGTTGTGCCTTTTAATCCATCGTTAGTTGCGGTCGAAGAATTGGCGACGATGCAGAAGCTTTCATTATTCATAGACTTTGATTTTTTCAAAAACTCCCAAACCTGTTCTTTATTCACCTGCATAATAGCAAATGCAGTTGCGACATTCCAATAATCGGCATAATTAGGTTCTCGATTACTAATTTCAATTATTTGTCGATATGAGTTTTTTAAAATCTCTAAACCTCTGTTGTATTCTGATTTTTTGACTTCACCATTGTAATCCGGATAATAGTTTATGTCAATTTCTTGTGCTTTTAAACTTAGGCCAATAACCAGAAGTAGCGTGACTGTAACTTTTACTTTTACTTTCATTTTTAATATTTAGTTTTTAACGTTATGGTAGTATCATTCTCTATAAGAAAGAGTTGTTTTTCAAATTTTGGCGCAGACATAAAACCTCTCGCATTATTAGAAAAACCATAGCCCTCTTTTGGTACACCAAACATATTCGTATCCATTTTACCGTTGTTGTTCTGGTCATGATAATATTGAATTGCATATTGACCTTTCTGTATTCCGCTAATGCTAATTTTACAGTCTTTACCATCTACTAATTGCTTAATTTCTTTTATTGTTTCTTCGTTGTCATTAAGCAATTCTAAATAAATAGTTCCCTCCAATTTTAGATTGGAAAATTGAATAGAAAGTGTATGCCCTTGTATTATCTTTTCAGTATTACCTTTTTGAAATGGTATTGCAGGTACAAAAACTGATAACACTAATATTCTAATCATATATATCATATTTGATATGTGTTTTATAGATTTTTAATTACTCCATTTAGTAGTTATGTAGTATTCTAAGATTCTTAAAATTGCAAACACATTAAATGCTAATGCAAGTTTCAGAAACCACTTACTTTTGGTCTGCTTTATAGATGTGTTTTGAGTTAGTATTTTAATAATTTTTAGAACCTTATTTTTATGTATCCAAAGAATTACTATGATAATTGTTTGATAGATAATTGCTGCCTTTAGTGCACCAAGATGGACACTATAAAAAACATCTTGAAGAATGACATTAACAAGTATTGTTGTTGTAAATAAACAACCTAACAAACGAGTTTTCTTAAAGAACAAGAGTAACCCTCCTATAATTTCAAAGGTTCCCAATACATATACAAAAGGTTTTGAGTAGCCATAGAACGTCCACATTAACTGCGTCCCTGTAAGTTCGCTGACTTTAACATCTGGTATTTTACCATTGTCAAATTGTACTATTTTGGCAGCAGCATAAACGAGCATTCCTAAAACTACAATCCACGTAATGGCGGTTTCAAAAATCTCAAACCAATCTCGTTTATTTAGCATTTTGGTCACTGTTATTTATTAAACCTGTTCCTATTAATGAAATTCCTAAAAACAACGGAAAGAAATATAAACTAAACGCATCACCTTTGAGTACGTTGTAAATACCAATACAAATACTAATGAATCCTATGACTATTGCTATTAGATTTGTTGATTTTGTTTTACTATTCATTATGCGCATTCATTTTATATTATATTTTTATTTCTTTTTTATATACTCTTCTGGGATTTTATTTTTAGGGTCTTCATTGACAAAAAGACCATTAACAATCCACCAACGATTTTGTTTGTAAACTAATTGGTAAGTGTTGACACCTCGCATTTCGTAAGTACCTTTCAAGTTTTTTGAATGGTAAGCTTGGAACGCTATGGCGATACCATTGTACTCATGCACAGTTAAGCCAATTGAAATTTCTTTAAACCCATCGCGTCCAAATAATGGCCCCACATTTCTTATAAACTCCTCTAAATTCCATGCGCGCACCTCACGTCCTGGCCTAGCATTTGGATTTAATGAATATTTCTGTGAGGTAGGCAGAAAGAGGTTTCTGTACTCTTCCCAATCAGGATTTTCACCAATAGGCACGGATATAAGCTCTAGCATTTTATCCGTTATGCCTTTGATAGTTTTTACAGCTGTAGTATCAGTTTGTGCATTGCCTACTACAACAGTAAGCAAAAGAATTAGTGAAAAATATTTGTTCATAGTCATCAATTATTGATTAAGGCAAGAAACATTTCTCGCTATAACCAAATGTAAATTGATGTGAAAGGAAGAATTTGTAAAATCTTGCTAATTTCTAAAGTGACTTTAGATAATTTGATGGCGAAGTATTTAGCCTATCCTTAAAATGATTAGAGAAAGAGGCTAAATCATTATATCCTAAATGAAATGCTATATCTGAAAGGCTGTAAGTTTGTAGACCAATCATACTAATTGCTTTATCTATTCTTAAATCTTGTTGTATCTGCAAAGGTGTTTGTCCGAAGCATCTCGAAAATAACCTTTGAAAATGATATTTTGAAATTCCTGAAACAGATACTAAATCATCCAAAGTAATTTTTTTTGTGTAATTTTTATACAGATAGTCTTTAGATTTAAATAATGCTTTAAGAATATTTTGTCTTGTAATTAGTTTTTTCTGCGATGCAGATAGCCTTTCGTCAAACTCGTAAATTCTTTCACTGAAAAACTCTAGTAAATCAGAAAAATCTGTGACTTTTTGATGAATATTACTAGAATAAAAACGACTATCATTGGATATTTCGAATAAGTTCTTTCCTATATTGGTAGAGTTTGAAGTAGAAAAGGGAATTTCAAATAATATATCGTTATTTAAAATTCTATCTATAGAAGAAAAATGATTTATATTAAGGTTTATACAGCACCCTTTAGTGCCTAATTTATTTGTTTCGTTATATGCTTGAAAGTGGGTGTCATTTCTTAAAACAATAAATTCACCTCTATTTACAGATAAGACTTTGTTTTTTACACTATACTTTTCTTTACCATTTTTAACATACTTAATTGCTAAGCCAGGTGTAGACCTACCGATTACCGATTTTGAAAATGAAGTTGATACATTTATATCACCTAACGAAGTTCTAACCTCGGACATATGGACACCATTAACACTCCTATTAAAAACTTTCAAAATTTAGTGATTATTTAAACTTATAAAACGCATTCATTTTGCCTAGTAAGTTACAAATAACTTTTTTATCAACGATTTGACGAGCTCTTCCTTTCAAAGATTTAAAAAATTGTATCCCTGAGTTTACTTAATTTCTTAGATTAGGTCTAATGGATTCAAAAATATTAAGTGAAGTATTCTTTCTAACATTATCCCAATTGAAGACTTTTCCATTAATACAGATATAAACACCTTCGTTTAAAAATTGGATGGCAGATAAAGCGAAGCCAAGATTAAATATTGCATCAGTTTCTGGTTGAGTGCCTAAAACAAAAGCCCCCGTTAAAACAATGACTTTTTTTAAACTCAATTTGCCCAAATGAATTGCTGTTTCTGCCATAGTGAAAGTACCGTGAGTAACTAGTACGTGGTTCGCTTCCGTGGATTTTATCTTTTTTGTCAAAAAATCTCTATCATTCTTTGTTATTAAACGACTATCCTTACTAAAAAGAGACTCTATTTCATAATTAAACTGAATATTCATTCGGACGAGATAATTCTCAATACTTATCGATTTCTGATTTTGTCTTTCAGTTTCGTCAGTATATTCAAGTCCTACTATAGTACCACCTGTTGTAAAAATTTTGACCTTTTTCAAATGATTTATTAAAAATTGGTTTAAAGTCGATAAGTTACTATTTTTCCTATTATCCTAAATTTAGCAAATCAAACACTTTCTTGATTCCCTAATTTGGCTCTTAAAATATCCATATCATCGCTCAGTTTTCTATCTAAAACATGGGTATAAATTTGAGTGGTGGAAAATACATATCTAGACATATGAAAGGTAGGTTTTTTTGATGCCAAAAAGTCTGTATCTCTTTTAAGTATTCCACTTTCATTTTGAAAGATTTTTCGATAGTATTGATACTTTTCAAGTAAAGCCAAAAATTTCGGCAAAAGTGTCATTTTAAAAAATGTATCCGTTTTGAACTTTTACCATAATCTAAGAAAAATATTTACGTCTAATTTTCAATTATAATATTAATGTTTGGTTTAAGAATTCCTAAAAAGCTATTTTGCAATTCAAATTATGAAAACAATGGAAAATGAAAAACCAATAACTAATGAGATGAATCGTGAGCAGTTTATCTCAAAAGAGAAAAATAATTTTACTTATGATACAAAAAAAGAGCCAAGAAAATCATTCGGAGTTTATTTAAAGAATCAAAATAGATTAATAATGAGTTCGATTGCTATTGCTGATAAAAAAGCAGCAATATTGATTAGAATAAATACTGCAATAATTTCGGCGTTGATAGTTTTTGAAGGTTATTTTGAAGGAAATTCGTCTTTCGGCCATCAAATAATTCCGATATTAATTATTGGGCTTTCTATTTCATTAATTTTTGCAATTCTTGCGGCTAAACCTTTTAGCTATACTATGTATAAAGTATTTAATAAAACCATAAAGAAAAAATATCCAAATTTAGAAGAAAATAACTTTATGCTGTTTGAATTACCTGAATTCGAAGAATACGAATCCTCAATGAAAGAAGTCTTGAAAAGTCAAAACTTACAAATAGGTAACCTGACAAGATTTAACTATTTTATGAGTAAAAGCATTTCAAGAAATTATGTGCAATTGGAAATAGCGTATACAGCTTTTTTAATTACCTTTCTAATAGTTACGATTTCATATATCTACATGAATTACTTTTAAACCAAACAGAATTAAAAACTACTGACTTTGGTGAAAATTTATAAATTGTTCTGCTTTGTCATTGACAAAGCCTAAATTACTTTAAAGATAATTACATAAACAATTTGTTGATAAAGTTCTCTTTAGGTTTGAAGAAATTATAAAACGAACCTAGATTATATTGGATTACTTTGATATCTACATTTAAGATATCCATTTTTTTAAAATAACAGGTACTGTATTAAGAATAGCTTCTTTTGTATAATGCGGAATTGTTTTTGTAAGAAATTTAAAATACTTTCAAGAGCATCATCTGCCTCTTTATGTATAAAATTGGCTTGGTAGTTAATAGTGGTTTTTAAATCACTATGACGATAGAGTTTTTGGAGCATCAAAGGGTGAATGGAATCACTAGCAATATTTCTAAAAGAATGATGTGCTATATGCATTGTTATTTTCTTATTGATTTTTGCACTTGATGACATCATTGATTAGTATTAATTGCGAAAGTCAAATCAAGTATATCTTTTGCCTATTTAAAAGGTAGTAATTAATAAGCCATTTTAGGTACAACATAAGTACAATATTTTTCACTTTTTTTAAGACGAATTATAGATTGATGCTGTATGCTTTCATTTGAAAATCAAACCTTATTTCTTCCAATAGGGATTAATAAATTTTACGTTTTTTCAACCTTAGTTCTTCGATTGAGAGTTTATTATCATACAATATCCCAGCAAGTTAAACACGTAAAATCACCCATCAAAAGACTACGGCATAAAGTCCACGCTGCTTCCACTGCTTATTTATTCCGTTTCCTTTTGAGCTGTGATTTTAGCTTTCGTTTGGTTGTAGCTTAAAATATTGTTTAACCAAAACTTACAATTATGAAGCGAGAATCCTTAAATCAAGACATTTCACCAAAGGCTCTGGAAGCACACTATCAATTAAGCAGAGCTAATTATGATATTGAAAGTGGCGAAAGCCATTTGGCGTATTACAAGGATAAACATCCTTTATACTTCAAATTATTAATCAAATACAACAAATAAAATTCAGGTATTATGGAAAATTAGCATAAAGTTCAGCTCAATTTTGATATAAGAATTACTAAAGAAGTTTTTATATATATTTATTATGTGATACAAAACTTCATAATACATCAAAAAGCAAAGCAATACGAGTGGTATGGCGATTGTTTTTTATCTGTCAAATCTTTTTATGATGGACAGGCAAACTATAAAGTTAAACAACGTGAATACAACGTAAACCAAAGTAATTTTTTAGTTTTAAACGAGTGCACTAAATATCGATTGACAATCGATACTTTAAAAGAAACCGAATCTTTCTGCGTGTTTTTTTCGCCAGATTTTGTGTCAAATTTCATTTCATCCTTAAAAACTTCTGATGAGAACTTATTAGATTTTAAAACAAAAATTAATCAAGGTTTTAAGTTTTATGAAAGAAACTATTATCACAACGGATTAGTTTCTGAACTTTTAAAGTATGGCCGAATAAAATCTAAATTAGGTTTTGAGGACATTGAAAAAGAAGAGTATTATCACTACCTTTTACAAGCCATTTTACAACAAAACAATGGCAATTTTTACCAAGCTTCACTATTAAATTCAAAGAAGAAATCTACACGAGAGGAAATTTATCAAAGAGTGTTATACTCTAAAGACTATATCGATAGTAACTTTAGCAAAAACCTCACATTAAAAACTTTAGCACAAATTAGTTTGCTCTCTGAAAATCATTTGTTGCGCAATTTTCGCCAGATTTTTGGTATAACACCTTTTCAATATTTGTCTAATAAAAGAATTACTGAAGCAAAGAATCAATTGATGCACACTAACAAAGGAATTGCAGAAATAGCAACAGGTGTTGGCTATTCAAGTATGAGTAATTTTAGCCATTTTTTTAAATCGATTACTGGTAAATCGCCAACTGATTTTAGAAAAAGTGATATATAGTAAGTAAGACTTACAATTTGTTATTTCATTTGTTGAAAATATTTTTCTTATGAAATCACTAATTACATTAATTTTTTGTGCAACTATCTGTTTCACAGCTAAAAACGACAATATGATAGAGGTATTAAAAACACATATTAAAAACAAAGCAGTTGAGAAAGTAATTGAATTAATTCAAGACAGCCCTGAAGTTTTAGAGTTAAAGGATGCTAACGGAAGTAATGGATTAATGCTTATTGCATACAGCGGGTTGGATGAAGCCTTATCCAAAGCAGTTAGTCTAAAGAAAAACTTTTCCTTTCACGAGGCCATTGTTTGTGGTAAAATTGATGTGGTTGAAGATTACATAAAAAACAAAAAAGATAATATTGTAAACACCTACTCTAATGATGGTTTTACGCCCCTTTCACTTGCAGCTTTCTTCAGTCAAACAGAAATAGGCAAACTCTTAATTAAACATAAAGCAAACCCCAATATACCAGCAACAAATGCTTCAAAAGTAAATGCTCTTCATTCGGCTGTTGCAAAAGAGAATTTAGAACTCTGCAAGCTATTTATAGAAAATAATGTTGATGTAAATGCCATACAAATGGACGGCGTTACGGCACTTCATTCAGCTGTTCATCGCAACAATCTAAAAATGATTAAGCTGTTAGTAGATAATGGTGCAGATATTTCTTTAAAAATGAAAAATGGAGATACAGTATTAGATATTGCTAAAAAAGAGAAGCATAAAGAAGTGGAAGAATATTTATCTGGTTTGATTAAGAAATAAGTTGAGTATAAGTTAAAACGTCTTCAAATCAAAATGAAAATGAAAATAATTCTAGCAATAATCATTGTAATCTTTCAAACTTCTTGTGCCTCTCAAGAACCGTCTTACAAACAATCAGACAAAATAAAGAAAGTGTTACAACTTGAAAAAGATTGGTTAAAAGCCTATGAAGAAAGAGACACGTCGCAAATGAATACCATAGTTGATGATGATTTTGAAATCACATATCCGAACGGTTACAACCAAAAAAAGCAAGATATTATAGAGTATATAAAGAGTGATGATGATTCTTGTAAAAATATGAAGTTATATACTACTCAAACCTATGCGAAAGACTATGGAAATGTTATTATTTTACGTGGTGTAGTTACAACTGAATGTGATGGTGGCAACGATAAGTTTTACCAAAGGCGACGTTATACAGATACCTATTTGTTTAAAGATGGTAAATGGCAAGTAATTGCATCACATTTAAGTAGTTTATAAATATTCGTAATACTTGTCAAAGTATTACATTCTTACTAAATTAAAATCTTTAGTCAGATTTCGTTAAGCACATTTCCCTACATTTCGTTGTTCTTCATTTCGGGAAAAGAGCTTCCCTTAAAGAAGTCTTGGACACAATCCACAATTTTGGCATTCCATTCCATTAACCCTTGCCGCTGCGCTGGAAAGGAACATTACATTTTACACAAAATTGTGAATAGAGTCCGCTTAATCGGAATTTCAATTTCTTAATTAGTCTCACTTCCTAATATTATTCCATTCTTCGAAATCCATTTTTGAGTTACTCTCGAGCCGAACAGCTCTTATTCCCTTTTTTGCCACCAAAACACCAACATTTAACCTTGAACAGACTGCATAATCAGGCTCACTTCGACTGCGCTCAGCGCAGGCTACCCTCGCTCTTTTTATAAGTCCTTATCAAGCCTAAATATTGAACTCGTGTAAGCAACAAAAAAGGTAACGGCTGACGGCTCTATGGGAAGTAAATCAAAAACAACAGATTATGAAATCATCTCAAAATATCCAAAAAGGAAGTGACACTAAAAAAACAAAAAGGAAAACGCTTCTGGATATAATAAGTAAATCAATGTTTAATTTTTTAAATCTTTAAGTTATGAGTACGATTAGAAACAAAGTACAGTTAATTGGAAACGTGGGCAGAACCCCAGAAACAACGGAATTGGAAAGCGGAAAGAAAGTAACCCGTTTTTCATTGGCTACAAATGAATTTTACAAGAACGCCAAAGGCGAAAAAGTGCAAAGCACACAATGGCATACTATAGTGGCTTGGGGTAAAACCGCGGAGATTATTGACAAATATGCCGATAAGGGTAAGGAAATCGCCATTGAGGGAAAACTCAATTCTCGTTCGTATGAGGGTAAAGAGGGTGTTAAAAAATATGTAACGGAAGTGGTGGCAAGCGAAATACTACTACTAGGAAGTAAAACTACTTTATCAAAAGCAGTATAATTAAAAAATAAAGAGGGCACTACTGTCTAAAGTCTTGCCCTCTTTTTCATCATGTTTATAATGAATTTAAAGATGGTTAAAGCTAACAAAATAAAACTTGGATTGCAACATTTTCAAGGTTCGGAAATGTTGTATCAAATTCCATTAATACGTACGCGATTTACAAACGGATTGAAATATTTGGTAAATGCTGCCGAGTGTTTTTGGCTGATTACCGATACGTCCGTGATTGCAAAAAGTTTAATGAATAGAAGTCCATTTATCACTATTGATTTTAAGCGACTACCTGAAAAAATAAGAAAGAAAAAGGGCTATGAAGCCGAAATCACATACAGCGATGGTAATGGTAAAGTCTTTGAAACCCATAAATACTATGTCACCGATTTTCCATTGGATAGCCTGCGATTATTCTTTGTTGACAATACGTTGATGCTGCCAAGTGAGTACTAAATGAAACCAAAAAGGCTCAAATTAAATGTTGAGTCTTTTTGTTGATTCTAGGGCGTCTATTCGTATATTTACGGTGTAATATTCCTGCATCATTTTTAGGTTGTCATTTTTCATTTTTTGACTTTCAAAAACAGCCTAAAATTTCCATATCATATGAAATCTGGCAACTGATTTTAGAATCAGATTGTCTGAAAATTTTTGTCCCTGTGGGACGAAAATCGAAGAGCAAGAGGGTAACACGCTCACGCGGTGTTACGATATCTATTTATCTCGAAATTCCTTTAAAAATAAGGGATTGAAAGATTTCGGAAAAAAGCTGAATGCTTCGTTTTTTATGAAAAAATGTGTTCAACTCAGTATAATCAAGGAATTTTTGATGAAAAAATGGATGTAGGGTATGAAAATGAGAAGTTCGCAGGAATGCGAATTAAGATGTCTGTTGCTAAACGGTTTAGAAAATTCAGCAAGAAATTTTCTAAATCGCAATCCATGACATTATTGGCTATGCTCGACTTTTTTGAAGTCAATGAAGTATCACCAAATGAACGTTTGGGTGAAACAATTTCAAGTTTAAAGTATCAAATGCAAAAACGATTTAATGCAGTTATTGCCATTATTCGAGACATTGAAAAAAGCCAAACCAAACCAACAACTGCCATTTTACAAGCATTGCTTGAAGGTACTTCAGAAAGCAACATTGAAGAAGAGGAAACCTATGATTTTGGGACACCGACTTTAATAACTGAGAATGAAGAACTCGCCTATTACAGAGAGGAATATTATAAATATCAACAGAAACTGAATTCAGTCAATAATGAATTAGAAACGGTTTTAAATAACATAAAATATGTAAAAGGAAGTTTTGGAAATAGTTATTTCAAATTAGAAATGACAACCAAGGAATTCGAAGAATTAAAACAAAGAATAAACAATGTACATAACCATAACAGCACAGAAAATGGGAGGTAATTATGTGCAAAGTTCTTCGGACTTTGTCTCTTATCTCGAAAAGGAAAATGAAGGAAAAACGATTGATGAACAAGAACTTTTTTTCAATCAGTATGGCGAGGAAATTTCTTCTGAAGAAGTTATACGAGAAATTGATGGTAATGCAGCAAAGCTCAAAAAAACGGAGCCTCGATTTTATTCTATAACGGTAAATCCAAGTGCACGAGAATTGAAAAGATTACAGAATCACTCTAAAGAACTAAAACAATATACTCGGGAACTCATGAAAGAGTATGCCAAAGCTTTTAATAGAGAGATTAATGGACGGGCTGTAACAGTTGATGATATTAAGTATTATGCCAAAATAGAACAACAACGTACCTACAAAGGAACAGACAAAGCGATTGTCGAAAATCAACCTTATGCAACTAAAATTTTGGAATTAAAAAATGAGATTAGAAAAATTGAAGAAGGCGACTTAAACGGGAATATAAAAACTCTTAAAAAGCAAATAGCGAAGCTAGAAAAAGAAGCGCCACACCAAATTAATGGTAAACGCATTGTTAGAGGAATGCAAAAAGAGGGTTCGCAATCTCATATTCATATTATTGTGAGCAGAAAAGACATGACAAACAAATACAGCTTGTCACCTGGAAGTAAACATAAAGCTTCACAAGTTGAAATGCATGGTAAAAACATAAAGCGAGGTTTTAATAGAGACAAATTCTTTAAAAATTCTGAAAAGGCATTTGACAGATTATTTAATTATAAACGCAATTATGTAGAAACTTATAAGGCTAGAAAGACATTCATCAAACATCCCGAGAAATACTTTGCCAGCATTACGGGTTTACCAACCCATCAAAAAGCGATGGCGTTTAAACTGTTAGGTAAAACAGGAGTTAATACATCTTTAATGAGTATTCCAACCAATAAGGTACAACTCGCTTTAAAGACGATTAAGCAGTTGAAGCGAGGCTTTGATGTTGCCATTAAGTCAAGTTCTATAGGAATATGAGTTGGACATTGGCACATATCATTTTATATATCATCATTCCAATAATCATCCTAGGAATTATTTTCTATGTATTCTATTGCACTGAAACACCTGTTACTTCAAATAAAAAATATCAAGTTCATTTTAAATTGAAGAATGGGAAGTTTAAAATTGATAATATTAGGCGTGGTGTTTCTATAATAGGTTCGGCAGGAAGTGGCAAAACAGAAAGTGTTGTTTACAATCTATTACAACATTTTGCTAAATATAACTTCTGCGGAATCATTCACGATTACAAAGATTTTGAACTCACCGAAATTGCCTATCCCCTTTTCAAGGATAAAGACGTAAATTTCTACACAATTTCGTTTGATAAAATTCAACATTGTGTAAATCCAATAGCACCAAGATATTTACCCAATGAAGAAAGTGTTAATGAAGTTTCAAAAGTTTTAATTGAAAATTTACTGGAACAGAATTTTTCTGACACTTCAGGAAGTTCAAAGTTTTTTATTGATGCTGTTGAGGGTTTATTAAGTGGGCTCATTTGGAAACTAAAAACAGCCTACCCAAAACATTGCACCTTACCTCATTTAATCGCATTGTTTCAAACGATGAATACCAAAAAACTAGTAGCTTTTTTATCTTCAGATTTTACTTCTAGAGCTATGGCAAGTGCTTTCATTAACGGTGTAGAATCGGAAAAACAAACCGCTGGTGTAAAAAGTACACTGGCAAATGCTTTTAAAAAGATAAGTTCTCAAAAAATATTCATGGTGTTGTCTGTAGATGAAGTACCATTGGATATAAACAACCCCGACAATAAAGCTGTTATTTCAATCGTAAATAATCCTCAATATGAATCTGCTTATTCACCAATAATTGCGACCATAATTCATACTGTAATCAAACAAATGAGCGTTCGAAACCGAGAATCATCATTTGTATTGATGGAAGAAGCACCAACTATAAAATTACTCAATATGCACCGCATTCCGGCAACATTACGTAGTTATGATATTGCAACTATTTATGTCATGCAGGATAAAATACAGAACGATATGCTCTACGGAGATAAAGCAAGTAAAGCTATTTTAAGTAATCTATCTTACCAATTCTTTGGTAAGGTAAACGACCCAGACACCGCGAAATACTATGAACGTTTCTTTGAAATTATAAAGAATCCTACACGAAGTGTTAGTAAAGGTACAGGGCTTTCTTGGGATGCGAGAATTACAAAAGGTGAAAAAGAGATTCCTAAACGTAGAGCAGAAATATTCTTTAAATTAAAACAAGGTGAGTTTATTGCTTTTGCTGACGGTAAGGATAAAAAAATACAATTTAAACTACAGAAAATTTCTAAGAAAGCAATTCCATTGAAGATTAATTATTCTGATGAGGATATCTTGAGTATCTACAATAACTTTTATTTATTAGTTAAAAAAATCGGTACGTCAATATAGAATTATTTAAATGATGTGATTCATATAGACGTAAAGCGCAACGATTTTATTATTTTTAGTATCTAAAATTATAGATATGGAACTTCAAGAACATATTTTTATAAATGGCTACAAGCATAATAGTTTTCGTTCCGATAAATCATACGAAAATGAAGAAATGAAAGCCAAAAGCGAGGCGTTTTATTCTTGGATAGATGGTAGACGATCGGTACGCGATTTTTCTAATAAGGATGTGCCAAAGGAAGTAATTGAAAACTTAATAAAAGTGGCTTCCACCGCGCCATCAGGAGCACATAAACAGCCATGGACATTTTGTGCAATTTCAAACCAAGAATTAAAAAAGAAAATTCGTGAAGCCGCTGAAATAGAAGAAGAGATAAACTATAACTCTCGTATGAGCGATCGTTGGAAACGCGATTTAGCACCACTAGCCACCGATATGCACAAACCTTTTTTAGAGGAGGCACCTTGGTTAATTATTGCTTTTAAAAGAGTATATGAACTCGATGAAGACGGAACAAAACACAATAACTATTATGTGAATGAATCTGTGGGCATTGCTTGCGGATTTTTGATTACAGCCATTTACAATGCAGGATTGGTTACTTTGACTCATACACCTAGCCCAATGAATTTTTTAGGTAAACTTTTGAACAGGCCAAATAATGAACGTGCATACATCTTGTTTCCGGTTGGCTATCCAAAATATCCTACTTACGTTCCAGACTTAAAAAGAAAAAAGCTAGATGAAGTTGGTGTATTTTATGAATGATTATGAAAACTAAAAGAGCTGTAATTTTTGATATGGATGGAATCATCATCGATTCTGAGCCTTTATGGAAGCTAGCAGAAGAAAGAGTGTTTAGTGCTGTGGGGGTAAAAGTAGATAAAGAATTATCAAAAATCACAGAATCATTAACCACTAAAGAAGTAACTGACTTTTGGTATAATTATATGCCATGGGAAGGTAAAACACAAAATGAAGTTGAAAACGAAGTAATAGATTTAGTCAGTAATTTAATAAGTACCCAGGGTAAAGCAATAGATGGCATTAGAGAATTACTATACTTTTTTAAACAAAAAGGATTTAAAATAGGTTTAGCAACCAACTCACCTTATAAACTTATTCCGCTTGTTTTAAACAAAGTTGGGATAGCTGATTGCTTCGATGTAATTTCATCTTCCGAATTTGAAAAAGAAGGGAAGCCAAACCCTTCAATTTATCTGACTACAGCAAAAAAATTAGGAGTATCACCAGATAAATGCCTGGTATTTGAAGATTCACCTTCAGGTTTAAGCGCTGCTAAAAATGCAAATATGAAAGCAGTGGTTCTTTGCTTAGAAGAAGAGTTTTATGATGACAAATTTAATTTAGCCGACTTAAGAATTTCTGAGTTAAGTAGTTTTAATGATGACTACCTAAAATTATTATTGAATTAACGTTTTCTATTTTATTGCGAATTCTAATTAAATGTTTTCCACTTTTCTATTTGGTATGCCGAATCCCAAAATTCATATTCTAATCGTGTGGAAATAACAAAGACTTCTGTCATACGTTTTCTAACTCTTGTGGAAGCATTTAATGCAGCGTTATCACAAATTCCTATAGCTTCTTTAACTAATAAGTCAAAATCGTCACCAGCATACGTTTCAATCCATTTTATGTAAGGATTATTTACCGAAGTTTGATTTTCGTAAATATATTCACCAACCTTCTTATAGAGCCAAAAACAGGGTAATACGGCAGCCATTGCAATTTCTACTGATTCATAGGCGGCAACAGATTTAATATGGCTTGTATAATGGTGGCATACAGGTTCAATCACCTGGCTAGGTACAATATTAAAATCCTTAAAATAATATTCGTGTAATTTTCTTTCAGCTACGATGGCGGTTTCAGCAAAATTTATAAAGGCAATAGTTTCACTAATTTCATAACTTTTTGAAGCTATAAGTGATAGGGTTTTTCCAAAATTCTCTAAATATTTAGAGTCTTGTTGCATGTAGAATTTAAACTTTTCTTTATGTAATGTTCCATCCATCAATTCAGAAATAAATGGCATTTCTAAAATAGAGTTGAAAATTGGACGAATTGTTTTCCAAGATGATGTAGACCAAGTCATATGGCGGGGTATTTTTTCTTAATAG
This sequence comes from Maritimimonas sp. 2405UD52-3, assembly GCF_056591715.1. Lineage (NCBI taxonomy): Bacteria > Pseudomonadati > Bacteroidota > Flavobacteriia > Flavobacteriales > Flavobacteriaceae > Maritimimonas > Maritimimonas sp. 2405UD52-3. The sequence continues at coordinate 407,950 of NZ_JBWQOL010000002.1, read as the reverse complement.
GATTAAATTAACTCAGAAGCTTCACTTATTGATTTTTATCTCAATTATAATCCGTTTTAAGAAACTAGTTTTATTGATTAACGAATTCAAGTGCTTTTATAGTAAAATATTCCCATTTTCTGTAATGTCTCTGTGATATTAAAATCCATCCTCGCATTATTCGATCTTTGGCGTAAAGATGTGTACCAACTTTAGCACCGTCTAATTTAAGAGCCTCTTCTTGAGAAGCTTCATCTAATTTAAAAGTCATGTGATCCTGCCACAAAAAAGCAGCAGTTTTTCCGTTTTCTGCTTTTATAGATTTTGCACCAAACATTTTGCTCTCTAAAGCATTCGGTATTTTTTCTATTATATCATCAAAAATTCTTTCTGAATTTATCATAAAAACTATTTTGGAAAACTTTACTTATTCACTTACCCTTTTAAACACCTTATCCCTAAAATAAACACTTTCTACTGCGTCGTTTTCTATGGTAAAACACATGGTTTTTCTTGAAGTAGATATTAATTCTACTTTAAAACAATCTCTGTCTTTGTAGGGCTCTGCTATGCAGGCTAAATTACCGTTAGAAATTTTAAAATTGTTATTGTTGTAAGCAATAGTCAAAGTACCATCTTTATCATTATAAAATTCACCAGTATAGGCCTCTTTTGGTAAAGAAAGGTTCCATTCAGGATTTCCCCATTCCTCATTTTCATCCAACTCTCTTTTTTGAACTTTTACAATGCGTTCATTTAGCTTTACCATTAAACTATCTGCATAGTTATTTATATTCTTGGCATCACCCAGATAGAGCTCATAAACGTAATCTGCAATGGTATTACCTAAAGTACGTCCTAACTCCTGATGGTTCGCAAATACGGCAACACCTAATTTATTTTTAGGAAAAAAAGTGATCGTAGATTTGTATCCAATATACCCCCCTTGATGGTTTACAATATCTTGATCTTTTTCAGTGCCAAGTATCCATCCCATGGCATAACCATGAGTATTAAAAACGGGGATATCATCACCAGTATCCGCATACTTTTTATAACTGTTTTTTACTACATCTACAGGATATATTTGTTTATTATTTAGTTCACCATTATTTAAATAAAAGAGTAAAAAGTTAGCTACATCATCAGTATTCATAATTAGACCACCTGCAGCGTGCATTGTGGCGTCAGTTTTATGCGTTACGGCTTTCTTAACCGTATTGGTAAAAGTACCATAATAAGGTTGAGCAAATAACCCTTCTTCACTCTCAGAAATATAGGCAGAAGCCTTATCCATTTGTAGAGGTGTAAATACTTTTTCATCAAGAAGATCTTGCCATTTTCTACCGAGCTCTTCTTGTAATAGAACGCCAAAGAGATAATATCCATAATTAGTATACTCAAATTCCTTACCCTCTTCTTTAAAATAAGTATAATCTTCTATGATTCTTAATATATCTTCTCGAGTATAACTACCGGTGTAAGACAATCTAAATGATAAGAAGTCATTATCTATACCTGTTTGATGAGTGAGTAAATCTCGAACAGTAATATTTTTAAACACGTCCTTTCTATTAAAGTTTTTGAAGGGTTTATAATCACTAATATTTTTATCGAGATCAATGAGACCTTCGTAATCCAATATAGTTCCCAATAATCCAACAAAAGATTTGGTGGTAGAAGCGATGTAAAAATTAGTGGCCTCTGTTGCTAATAAATTTTTCTCTGTATCTGCATATCCAAAAGCCTTTTTCATAACGACACCACTACTATCTACAACTGCGATTGCTAAGCCAGGTACTACTTTCACGCTATCCATAGCCCTCTCTATGAACGTTGTGATTTGTTTTGATTTTAAGTTATCTTGGGTTTTGCAACTTATCAGTATTACAACGATACCAATTAATTTAAAAAGCTTCATATTTTTTATTTTCTCAAATTTATACTTACCAGGGTATAAAGAAGTTTTGTGCAAGTTTATCTAGCTTTAAATAATAAAATGTTGTCATAAGACAATCTTTTAAACAATGTGTTATCAAAATTTCAAGCAGTTGTACTTTTAAAAACTATCTTTACATCAAGATATTTATGCAAACATACAATTTTATCTTCATATAAAGATATTTTTTATATTTTTACTCAAATTATTATTACTAACCTTTTATGAAGCCATCAGAGCAAGACATTATTGATACTTTAGTCAATGAATGGAGACGTGAGCGTCAAGACTTAGATTCTTCGCCTATGTTGATAGTTGGTAGAATCTTAAAGCTCGGAAGAATTTTAGAAAAAAGAGCTGGTAAGGCACTGTCTAGCAGTAAAATACACTATACCGATTTAGATGTTCTTGCTACTTTAAGGCGTTCGGGTAAACCTTACACGTTATCCCCAAAACAGCTTATGGAGTCTGTGTTAATTACTTCGGGCGCTATGACAGCTTTGCTTGATAGACTTACTAAGATGAAACTAATACACAGAGCACCTGATGCTACCGATGGACGTATAAAATTGGCATGTTTATCTGCTAAAGGAAAAAAAATTATAGATAAGGCCATTGCAATTAGATTTAAAGAAGCTGAAGATGCCATTGATATATTTACAGCGAAAGAAAAAAAAGAGCTTTCAAAATTGCTTAAAAAAATGGTGTTTCATCTCAAGGAAAATTAATTGAAATAATGTCATATGACAAACTTTTAAAGATAAAGACACTATATTTTGCGAACATTTTACTAATTCATAAAGAAGATTACATGAAAAAACTTCATGTCATAATAAAACTAATTTTGTTAAGTGCAATTGTTTTCACCTCTTGTGCTCAAAAAAAACAATCCGAAATTAAAAGTTCAGATAACGAGTTAACTTTAAAAATTGACTCTCTTGTTAGTCAATATAATACTAAAGGTTTTAAGGGGGCTGTTTTGGTTGCTAAAAAAGATACTGTCATTTTCAATAAAATCTTTGGTGATTATCATAACAGAACTAAAACCCCATTTTGGATTGGCTCTATATCCAAACAGTTTACGGCTACGGCTATACTTAAACTTCAAGAAGATGGTTTACTAGCTATACACGATTCCATATCCAAATTCATCGATAATGTACCAGCAGATAAAAAAGAAGTAACCATTCATCATCTTCTTACGCACAGCTCTGGACTAGCAAACAACTATATAGTAGATGGTATTACAGATAGAAACGAGGCAATAAACGTAATTTTATCTTCGCCATTAAAATATAATGTGGGAGAGAAATTTAGTTATTCTGCTGAAGGTTATAACCTTTTGGCAATTATAGTCGAATTGGTTTCAGGTGATTCGTTCGAAAACTATGTTTCTAAACAATTGTTTCTTCCAGCACGTTTAAAGCAATCAGGATTTTGGGGTGTTGACAACGAAAAATCTAAAAATGTAGCGTCTTTCAAAAATGTTGATTCCATGCATTTGTTTCCGGAAACAATTTATAGCCAAGGAAAGAGCGTTCAAAATTATGGATATAAAGGAGCAACAGGAATTTACAGTACAGTTGAAGATTTATATAAATGGATCAAAACAATACATAACGATTCGTTATTACATCAAGAAAGCACTAAGCAACTATTGACACCTTACATTGCTGCTAGAGGCGATACAATAAATGGCACACTATACGGATATGGTTGGTTTTTACAATTTAAGGAGGGCAAGCTTATAGAAACCAGACATGGTGGTGCCGAAGATGCAAGTGTAGGACATAATAGTATGATCAGGTTCTACGATAATGGAAACTTAATGATTGTACTTTCTAATGCTGGACTTTACGAAGGACAAGGCAAGTACAATGGATTAGAATGGAGTACGGTTGTTAGTTTTGTTTTAAGAGGTGTATTAGAAAAGAGCGCTCAATAAACCCGATCTGTGTATAAAGCTCGCTTGTTTATCTAAAAAAGGTAAAAAGATTATTGATGAGGCCATCGTTGTTCGTTTTAAAGAAGCTGAAGATGCCATTGATATATTTACAGCGAAAGAAAAAAAAGAGCTTTCAAAGTTACTTAAAAAAATGATGACGCATCTCAAAACGGATAGTTGAATCCAACATATTTTATTGTAAACATTTAGCAAGTTTTGGGTTTTGAGGGATATATACCCATTATATATTTACCATTCTAATTTTTTACTTTCAATGAACCAACAATCTAATGTTAACTATAGGAGAATAGCTGATGCCATAAATTATATTCTGCAACATTATCCTGATCAACCATCATTAGAAGATATTGCAGAAAAAATACATTTGAGCCCATACCACTTTCAGCGTTTGTTTACAACTTGGGCTGGTGTAAGTCCCAAGAAGTTTCTGCAATATATAAGTGTACAATATGCAAAACAGATTTTAAGAAGTTCAAACACCACTTTATTTGACACCGCCCACGAAATTGGACTTTCTGGTACAGGTAGGTTGCATGATCTATTTGTGAAGATAGAAGGAATGACACCTGGTGAATATAAAAACAAAGGAGAAAACCTTTCTATAAACTACAGCTTTCACAATAGTCCATTTGGCAAAATTCTGGTTGCTTCCACTCATAAAGGTATTTGTTTCATGGGGTTTTTGAGTGATTATGATGTAGCTTTATCTGATTTAAAAAATCGATTTTCTAATGCTAACTTTATTCAGCAAACAGATCAAATTCAGCTTAATGCTATAAAAATTTACGCTGGAGACTGGAATAAATTGGAAAAAATAAAGTTGCACTTAAAAGGAACAGATTTTCAACTAAAGGTGTGGGAAACCCTCCTAAAAATACCAACAGGCAACTTAGTTACCTACGGAACAATAGCTAAATCAATTCAAAAACCAAAGGCATCTAGAGCTGTAGGTACTGCTATCGGTTACAACCCGATTGCTTTCTTAATACCATGTCACAGAGTTATAAAATCTACTGGCGTTTTAGGTGAATATATGTGGGGATCAACTAGAAAAACTGCAATTATGGGTTGGGAAGCATCGCAAATTAACTCTCGAGGAATTGATATCATTTGAAATGTTTTAAATCGTAATATAAAAATATATTTAATTATAAAAATGGAAAGTTTAGAAAATAAAACCGTTTTAATTACTGGAGCGAATAGAGGTATTGGTAAATCTTTGGTAAAAGTAGCCCTTAAAAAGGGTGTAAACAAGATTTATGCTACTGTAAGAGATCGTACTAAAATACCCGTATTCGATGATGACAGGATAATCTGGCTTGAACTAGACATTACTAAAGAGTCTCAAATTTCCAAAATTGTTAAAAGAACTAAAGACACGGAAATACTTATTAATAACGCTGGTGTATTATATGACGGAAATATATTAGATGGCCAAATAAATAGTATGAAATTTAACATGAACACCAATTATTATGGAACGGTTAATATGATGCGTGCTTTTGTAGCAACTTTAAAGAAAAATGCACCATCCAGAATAGTTAATATCGTTTCTATTGCAGCATATTCACCATTACCGTTTATAGCTGGATATGCTGCCTCCAAAGCTGCCCTTCATTCTGCCACAAGATCTGTTAGAATAGAATTAGCAAAAAAAGGTATTAAGGTGCATAGTGTAAATCCTGGAGCAATAGATACAGATATGAACAAAGGCAGTGATTGGGATATGCCAACTTCAGATGAAATAGCAGAAATAATATTGAACAAAGTTGAGGCGAATGAATTAGATATTATACCTGATAAAATGGGAATTGGTATGTATGAGTCATTCAAAGACGATCCCTCGAGATTAGATAATATATTTTATAACATGTATTACGCAGAATAAAAATGATTTTTTTTAATTTTTATCTTCGATTATGAAAACATTGTCATAAAACAATTTTTGAAAAATTTAAGGTTACTAATTTCGTTGAGTTTTATTAAAGTTATAAAATGTATAGAGAACTAGAAGATTATATAAAAGGGCAAGTCACGGTTACTAAAAAAGACCTTGAACAGATAACCTCATATTTCGAGCCTTTAAAAACAGTAAGAAATGAAATGCTTTGTAATATTGGGCAAGTATGTAATCATTTCTACTTTGTGAAAAAAGGATGTTTAAGACTCTATGAAATTGACGAAAAAGGAAACGATATTACAGGTTATTTTGCTTTAGAGAATAGTATTATTTCTGCTAATACTAGTTTTATGCTCCAAAAACCATCAAGAGATTGTTTGGTTTCTTTAGAGCCTTCAGAGTTATTAGTCATTGGGCGCAATGATTTTTATAAGTTGGTAAATGAAGTTCCTGCTTTTGCCAGCGTATATCACCAATTTTTAGAATTTGCATTTATCCATTCTCAAATGCGCATCTATAGTTTCTTAGGTATGGAAGGCATTGATAAATTAAAATGGGTAATGGAACACGAACCCAAACTACTCTCAAGAATTTCAAGCAAAGCGGTTGCCTCTTATTTAGGAATGACTAATTCTACACTCAGCAAATTACGAGCTAAACTCAAGTAGTTTTTACTTCTTTACGCTATACAAAACGTTGTCATATGACAACGTTTATTTTTTATATATACCCCAATTTTGATGTATTGTTTAATCTAAAAAAATACAACAATGAGTAAGGTTTTTGTTTATACAGAATTACAAGCCGCGGTTCCTTTTGATAGCGTTCCATGGCAAAAAATTAATGAGGGTATTAAAAAGCAACCTGGTTTTATACGTAAAACATGGTTGTCAGGTGTAGGTAGTAATAGCGTAGGTGGTTTTTATGAATTCGACTCTTTAGAAAACGCACAAAAATTCGCATGGGATTATTTTCCTAATGAGCCTAGAGGATTTGGCGTAAGTTTTCAAACCAAAATTTTTGATGGTGACGTAGCTGAAGAAGCAAGTAGAGATATGAATTCACCTCATTATTAATAGCGTTTGATTGAAGTCAATGTCAAATACTTGGCATTGGCTTCAATTCAATTGTTTAAAAACAAATACATATGAAAGGTTTAGTAGTAGATTGCCTAAAAGAGTTGGTAATAACAAATTTTGGATCAAGAATGTGGTATAACATTCTGGTTAAATCAGAAGTAGATCCAATTAAAAGCTTTGCAATGAACGAAGATGTCGAAGACGATCTTGTTCTAAAAATGTTTGGAAGTACTTGCGAAACTGCTGGTATGGAATTTACACAAGCTTGTGAAGCTTTTGGTGAATTTTGGGTTAGTCATTATACTAAGAAGCATTATCCGGAATTTTATGAAGGCGTAAGCTCTGCCAAAGAGTTTCTAGTGAAACTAGATGATATTCATAGTGAAATAAGAGAAAGAATTCCCAATGCAAAACCCCCAAAGTTGACTTACAAATGGAAAGATGAGAATACCGTTGTTGTAGGTTATAAATCACCTCGAGACTTGACAGAATTATTCGCCGGCACTGTTAAAGGATTAGCCAAACATTATAATGAAAGAGTAAATGTAGCAATACTTGACAGAGAAAACATTAACGTTCAATTCCTAAGCTAATTTTTTAAAATGAAACATATTTTATTTATAGTAACAAGCGCTGCTAAAGTAGGTAGTGCCAAACATTCTACAGGCTACGAGTTTTCTGAAATAGCCGACCCTTATTTCGAGTTTACCGAAAAAGGGTTTACAGTTGATTTCGCAAGTATCTTAGGAGGAAAACCACCTGAAGATGGTTATGACGCTTCACATAAAAACAGTCATAGATTTAAAGAAAGTAATGGGTTTAAAAGGCTGAATTTTAGTCACAGATTAGAAGATGTCGATATTGAGGCATATGATGCAATTTTCTTTCCAGGAGGGCTAGGCCCTATGGTAGATATGTTGAACAATTCAATTGTGAATGATACCATTAAAAAAGTTTATGAAAGTGGACGAATTGTTGGTGCAGTATGCCATGGGCCCGTAGCCTTATTAAATGTTAGGCTGTCAAATGGTGAATATCTTTTAAAAGGCAAAAATGTAAACGCATTTACAGAAGCAGAAGAAAAAGCAAAAAAACATCATTTGGGCGAAGTTATTCCTTTTATGTTAGAGGATGCATTAAAAACTCAAGGTGCAATATTTATACATACTAAACCTTTTGAGCCTGAAATCGTTGTTGATGGAAAACTGGTTACTGGGCAAAACCCAGCATCGGCTGCAGGAGTAGCGAAAGCAATGATTATTCTTATTGATAAGAATGGCAAGTAAGAGTTAGAAGAATATCTAATTTAATAAGCGGAATAACATCGCATTTTTGTAAAATCAATACACTTAAGCAAAAATCAAATAATAAAAATGGAAAAAATGACAGTACCTGCAAGAGAAAATGTGACGAAAAATAATCAATCTCTTTTTGACAACTTAGAAGAAGTAGTAGGTTTTGTGCCTAATATGTATGCTTTTATGGCTAATTCACCTTCGGCTTTAGGAGATTATCTCACATTTCAGAACAGAAAAACATCTTTAGATAATAAGGAAAAGGAAGCTATAAACTTAGTAGTAAGTGAACTAAATAACTGTCGTTATTGTAAGTCTGCCCATTCATCAATAGGTAAAATGATAGGGTTTACAGAGGCGCAAATACTTGAAATTAGAAAAGGAACTGCTTCTTTTAATTCAAAATTAAATACACTCGTGGTATTTGCAAAGGCTATAACAGAACATAAAGGAGAAGTATCTGAGAATATTAAGTCTGACTTTTTTAATGCTGGCTATACCACAGAAAATTTGATTGATGTTGTATTTATAGTAGGCGACAAAATCATTACCAATTATCTATTCGCTTTAGCGAAAGTACCTATAGATTTTCCCCTAGTAAAAGAAATATAATTATGAAACCATATTTCACTTCTATACCACATTGCGAGTAGGACTGACTATAGTAAGTTGTCAAAAACAAGAAAAAATGAATACCGAAAATTTAGTCATCACAGGAAAAGAGTCTGATACTTTAAAAAACGGTGAGTTAATAGCTTTACATAAATTTTATAGAGCATTTAATGAAGGAAATATTAATTTAATGCAATCTGTTTGGTTAAATACCTCTGAAGCTTCAATGAACAATCCTTTAGGTGGAATTATGCGTACTTGGAATGAAATTAAAACGGTGTATGACAATATATTTAATGGGAAAGCAAATGTTTATGTTGAGTTTTATGATTTCACTATACATAAAACTGACAATATGTTTTTAGCTACTGGAAGAGAACGTGGACACTTCAAAACAGCTAACCGTACAATTTCTTTAGCTATTAGAACTTCACCTGTATTTATAAAACAAAATAGTGTTTGGAAACAGTTACAACATCACGGCTCTATAGAAAACCCAAAGTTATTACAGCAGTATCAAAATTCTGTTAAGAAATAAAATATGAAACAAAACCTTAAGTTTGCTCTAATAACGGCCTTTATTATTACGAGTTATATAAGTCTGATTCTAGTATTGAAAAATGCTGGTTATAATCATAGATTTCTATCGTTATGGCTAAGAAGCAGTGGAATCACTTATCTGCTAGCAGTTCCTTCTCTACTTTTAATTTCACCAGTTGTAAGGAAAAAGTTAAAAATGTAATTATGCCATACGTAAATATTAAAGTTACCAAAGAAGAGTTGACACAAAAACAAAAAGCTGAACTCATTAAAGGCACAACAGAAATAATAGAAAACGTTTTACCCCCTAACAGCAGAACGACTATTGTCATAATAGAAGAAGTGGATACTGACAATTGGGGTATACAAGGTGAACAAGTTACCGTAAGGAGAAAAGTAAAGGGCTAATTAAACTAAGATTGTGGTTATTGTAATTATATTAAGAAGAAACTTGTACATAATTTAGAATTAGAACAACAATTATTTAAAATAAATCAACAATGAAATCAAAACTTTTATCTATTCTAATTCTATTTGCTCTTATTTCTTGTAAAAACAAAACGGAAGAATATGTTTGTAAACCCTGTGATTTACCATGTGACCAGATGATTTTCAATGCCCCAGGAACTTGCTCTCATTGTAAAATGGACTTAATTAAAAAAAGTGAGGCAATTTCTGAAAAGAAACTAATCATTAATGAAATAAAAATTGAAAATGGAAGCGGGAAATTTTTAATTGACGGAGGTTTACAAAAGGAGAAGCGAATAATCATTCATTATTATAAACCTAAAAGCATTAAGCCAGAATCTGCGATTTTATTAGTTATACCTGGTGCTGGAAGAGATGGGGATGAATATCGAGATGCTTGGATTGAAAAAGCAGAAACGTATAATATAATGGTAGTCTCACCTGAATATTCTGATAAATATTATCCGGAATTCTGGAGCTATAATCTAGCAGGAATGATTAAAGACGTGAAAATAAATGACGAAAGAACGGCTATGGAAAGTTTTAAAATAAGTAAAAACCCTAATGAATGGATTTTCAATGATTTTGACCGAATTTTCCAAACAGTTAAAGAAAACCTTAATCTAAAAACGGACACTTACGATTTATTTGGGCATTCAGCTGGTGGACAAATTTTACATAGACTTGCAATTTTTAAGTCGGATAGTAAAGTCAGAAGAATTTTATCATCAAATTCAGGTTGGTATACTGTTCCCGATGATAACGAAGACTTTCCCACTGGCCTAAGAGGTAGTTATAAATCAGGAAAGGATGTGGATTTCAGTAAAAATCTAGTCTTATTTCTTGGAGAGAAAGATAATGCCGATGAGAAGAGGGGTAGCTTAAGACGATCGCCAGAGGTTGATAAACAAGGGCTTCATCGATTAGAAAGGGGAATCTATTTTTACAATGAATCAAAGAAAATTGCATCAGAATTAAATACTGAATTCAATTGGCAAATTGAAATTGTTCCAAACATAGGCCACGATTTCAGAGAAATGAGTAAAGCTGCCGCGGATTATTTATACAAAAATGATAATTAATTATACAGAACTTTTATCACCTCGGACAAGTAAAATACTTATTAAAAAGCAAATTAGAAGTAATACTACTATCAACAGGTAGAGACATACATGTAACATATGTTATTTAGAAAAGCAATAAAGGTTGAAAGAGTATTTAAATATTGTTAAAAAGCTCGAACAACAATTACAAAGTATCGAGCTGGAATATGACGATATTTTGTTGATTTCCGAGCGATGTGTTAAAGCCTGTAAAGTAGCAATAGATTCCGTAAAAAGGATAGTTTATGACAACGGTTTTAATAGTGTTGAAGAAGAAATTCAATTCTTCAAAACAATAAAACCTTTAATATACAGCAAGCTCATTTATTATATCAAACTTTTCAACATTGAGAGCAAGCATCCAAGAGGCTCACGAAAGACTCAAATAAAATACTTTAATTGTCAGGTAGAAAAATTGCAGGTTTTCTTTAACGACAATTTAGATTTCTACCACTATTATAGAAGAGGCGCTACTATGTTCGATGAGTATTATTTCGTTCGTGGTAAGGGTAGCGTTAGAATGCATCCAGAATCCTTCCATTCTTTTATAGATGATGAATTTTCTACAAGCCATGATGAAATTGTCGCAACAATTATGGCCTATGACGTGCTCATTGTCTATTTAAAGAGAGAAATAGACAAACTAGAAGATAACAATTTCGATATGAGTCTTAATCAATTACAGAAGCAATCAAGAATAACCTGGACTAGTCAAAAAGTAAACTTAATAGAATTGATTTATGCACTTCACAGTACAGATGTGATAAACAATGGTACTGTAGATATTAAGGACATAGCGCGTGTGGTTGAACGCATCTTTAAAATAGATTTGGGAGATTATTATCGGGCATTCTTAGAAATACGAATGCGTAAAAAAGGAAGAACTAAGTTTCTCGATTTACTAAAAGAGAATCTCGAAAAACGAATGAATGAAATAGACAATTAAAATAATAAAGTTTGAAAATAGTGAAACGTAGTTACTAAATTATAGGGCATTATTTTTACAGTTTATCAATTATAGAATAAGTAATTTTAGTTAATAACAAAAGATGAATAGACTAACTCGAATCACATCAATTTTAATTCACTTGCAATCTAAAAAAATTGTAACTGCTAAAGAAATTGCAAATAGATTTGAAATTAGTTTACGAACCGTTTATAGAGATATTAAAACACTTCAAGAATCCGGAGTTCCAATTGGTTCAGAAAATGGTAAAGGATATTATATCGTTGACGGATATTCACTTCCACCACTAATGATTACAGAAGAAGAAGCCAATGCCCTAATCATTTCAGAAAAGCTAATTTTAAATCAAGGAGATACCTCGCTTAAAAAAGATTTCAACTCGTTACTTTTAAAGATAAAATCTATACTAAGAAATTTTCAGAAAGATAAGCTTCTCAAACTAGAAAGTAGAATAACGCCTTCTTATGAAAGAGAATCGTTCGAAAGTAATTCGTTATCGATAATTCAAAAAGCAATCACGAATAATATAGTCGTACGAATTATGTATCATTCACTTTATAAAGATGAAGTCACCCTAAGGCAAATAGAACCCTTAGGAATTTACTTTACAGAAAAAGCATGGGTTGTAATTGCATATTGTAGATTGAGGAATGAAGTTAGAGAATTTAGAACCGACCGAATTTTAGAATTAAATATTACTTCTCAAACCTTTGATTATCAAAAAGAATTTAATATTTCAGATTATTTTACCGAATTACTCAGCCATAGTTGACATAGGGTTGTCACCTGTCTAATTTACCTTTGTTTCAAATATTTTTTTAACAGAAATGAGACGATTATTAATGATACTAATACTTTTAATTAGTTGCGGTAAACAAAGCAAAGTAAAAATGAATCAGAAAAAAGAAATCAAAACAATAGTAATTTTCCCAAAAGCAATTGACTTTGTAAAAAGCCCCTTAAGAAACCGTATGATATTAGAATTAAACCAGTCTCGTGCAGAAGTTTATGCATTAGTAGGTGACCCCGCTAATATGCCAAAATTTAGTGCTGGCCTAGAAAAAGTAGAAACTATTATGGAAAATGGAAAATGCATATCATATACATGCTATTTTAAGCCATTAGCGGAAGGCGAAAAAGGTGTTGTTCATTCAGAAGAAGTTGTTTGGCAAGAAACTAATCTTGGGTGGGCTTCAGCGAAAATAGATGCGACAGAATTTGGCTTTACCGAAAGTTTTTCGTTAACAATGCTTGAAGACAAAGATGGTAAAACCATACTAAAATGGTTTATGCATTATAATCACGACAATATAGAAATGTTAGAAATGAACAAAAATACATTAGTAGAAGTATTTAACGATATAGCGAAACAATTAATTGCAAAATTTGATGGAAAAATTATTGAGAATTATGTGGAACCATCAAAGTAATAAATGAGTACAGCACTCAAAAATATATACTCCAAGACATTTTTCAACAACCTTTCCGATTGTTTAAATGAGTTTCTACCAAGCTTTAACAAGAAGGCATTTATAAACCGCATTTTCAATTATGATTGGAATAAACTGGAACTAAAACAAAGAATGCGACATACGACCGTTGTTCTTGGCGATTTTTTTCCAAAAGAATTCCATCAATCTGCCATTTATATTGAATTACTAATTAACAAGTTAGAACAAAAAGGTTATAAAGAAATAAGTGTGGAATTCATGTTCCTTCCAGATTTTATAGAAGTGTTCGGGATAGACCATTTTGACATATCTATTAAGCTTATGGAAAGAGTTACTCAGTTTACAAGTTGTGAGTTCGCTATTAGACCTTTTATTATTAATAATGAAAAAGAAATGATGAGGCAGATGCTCGATTGGACTAACCACAAGCACCCAATGGTAAGACGATTGGCCACCGAAGGTTGCCGGCCACGACTTCCTTGGGCAATAGGAATACCAATTTTAAAAGAAAATGCCCAACCCATAATACCAATTCTAGAAAATCTAAAAAATGACGTTTGTGAATCGGTAAGAAGAAGTGTGGCAAATAACCTAAATGACATTTCTAAAGACAATCCACAAATCGTAATCAGTCTTGTTAAAAAATGGAAGGGTGAAACAAAAGAAACTGACGCTTTGATTAAGCATGCTTGTAGAACGCTCTTAAAACAAGGAAACTCAGAAATAATGGAATTGTTTGGTTTCGGTTCCATCGATAAAATTAAAATATCCAATTTTAAAGTCTTTGCACCTAAAGTTAAAATAGGCGGAATCTTGAAATTCTCGTTTTATATTATAAATAGTAATAACTCAGCATCAAAAATCCGTTTAGAATATGGTTTGTATTATCAAAAGGCAAATGGTTCTTTATCAAAAAAAGTGTTTAAAATAAGTGAGAAAGACTACGCCGAAAACTCAAAGACTAAAATCAGTAGAAAACAATCTTTTAAAGTAATTACAACTCGAAAGTTCCATGTTGGAGAACATCAAGTATCGATTATTATAAACGGGAAAGAATTCGAGAAAAAGAAATTTGAACTGGTTAATAATGAGAAGTAAGAACTGAAATCAAAGGAGTTGAAGCCTTTATTATAGTCATAATTGGTTAGTAAACATGTTAAGAATTTCTGGTAACAATTTCCTATCCTAATCGTCATCCTTTTCTAACCTATTCCTCTAAGTATGAAAAAGAAAACATTTAAATTTCTTAAAATATTATCTGCAATATTTCTATTAATAATTATAATTGTTATTACAGCGTTATTGTGGCCGATGCCAAAATTAGAGCCACCAATAAAGCACGATGTAGTTTTCATATGAATGTGAAAATAGTATACGGGCTTTTAAAGAGTCCTCTTATGAGAGTGCAATTTGCAGATTAAAAGATTTGCTAACATTGTATGTAAATTGCTAACCTTCTTCTATTAGCCAACAAAACCAGTGACTAACAGAATGCCCTATAAGTAATAGGGTGTTAAGTCTTAATTCAAGTCGCTATTCTTTTTTATTTTGTAATTTACTTTCCTAAATGTAATGCTTTTAATTCGATACGACTCATATACAAGCACATTGACGGTAATAAATAAAAAAATGATATGATTATTGACTTTGTTATCGGTATAATGTTAATGGGTAGTTTGTTTCATCTTTCTTTTGCTATTTGGAAAGTGAAAGTTTTAAATCCATTTGGCAAGAGCTTAAAATCGAATATTGCGTACGGAATATTTGTGTTTTTTATTTCTATAGGTTTGTATTTATACCAATATGGAGTGGACGAATTGATTCAAGATAAAATGTATTTAGGAGGAATATTTGCTTTGATTTACACTATTATATTTGGGCTTTGGATTAATCGAAAAAAACAATTAAAATGACAGAAGTTGAAGATTTCATTTATCAGTACGAAAATAATCAACGTGACGTCATGTTTTATTTTCATAAGATTTTGACAACAGAATTAAATCTGACAGAGAAGATAAGATTTAAAATTCCTTTTTATTATGGAAAAAGTTGGATATGTTATTTAAATCCTATTAAAAATGATAAAATTGAGTTTGCTTTTGTCAGAGGGAATGAACTTTCTAACTATCAGGGGATTTTAGATAATAAAGGAAGAAAACAAGTCTACAGTATTGAATTTGAAAAAGTTTCTGAAATACCAACTCAACAAATAAATGAAATCATTCAAGAGGCAATTTTACTTGACGAAACCAAATCTTATGAGTCAAAAAGGAAATCAAAATGAAAATGAAACTATGTATAATTAGGAAAAAGTAAATGAATAAATTATGGAAATAGCAACATGGTTATCATTTATTGGTACGGTAATTGTCTTAGCAATTACGCCGGGCCCAAGTGTTCTATTGGCAACTGCAAATAGTATGAAGTATGGTAAAACTAAAACTGTTGGAACAATTGCAGGAGATTTGACTGCAAATCTGTGTCAAATAATTCTTGCTTCGGTTGGACTAGCTACAATAATAATTTCTTCTGGTGAATTATTTCAGTTAATCAAATGGTTCGGGGTGGTATATCTTATATATATGGGAATAACAAAGATCATGGCCAAACCGCATATAGAATTAACAGCTGATAAACTTGAGGATAGGAGTTTCTCAAAATTATTTATTGAAGGCTTTTTAATGTCGGCGGCAAATCCAAAAGCCATAGTATTCTTTGCAGCACTTTTCCCATTATTTTTAAATGAAACGTATCCAATAATTCCGCAAATAATTATTCTGGCAAGTACTTTTTTAGTAATAGATGGACTTTCATTATTTAGCTATGCTATGTTTGCCGAAAAGCTAAAATCCTATCTTGAAAATCAGGAGAAGGTGCACTTGCAAAATAGAATTGTTGGTGGCTTACTCATTTTAAGCGGAATAATGTTATCAATGGTGAAAAGAACAAATAATTAAAGTGAATAGAATGCATAAAATATATATTGTATTATTAATATCATTTTGTTGGATTGGGAAATCGAACGCACAATTTGGATATAGAGTTTTAAAAAAAGAACAATCTAGCGATGCATTTTTTAAACTTAAATATCAAACTCTTAATGATAGTATCGGGACAGGATACGGTTTCCCAAACCCTACAAACTACAGTTCAATCGTTTTTTCTAAAGACAAGCCTACAGGAGATAAAACAAGAGATTGGACAGAATTAGTTGTAAAATACGTTGAAATATATAAAGATAAATCTTCAAATAGACTACTAAGGTTATTAAAGGCAAAAAGCAACAAAGATTCTCTTAAGATAAAAAACAATACTCCTAAAGAATCAACAGCATTCGACACACTAAGAATTTATAAGTTAAGAAAGATGAGAAGTGGTGTTGCCAATGGATTAAATACTTTGATTTATAAAAATGCGCAAGTGAGGTTATTTGGCGCTATAGTGTGGGAAAATTACTATGTGCCTCACCCACTGGTTTTCTTTCAAACTACAGAGTTACCTATTTATAAAAGTAACACCTACTATTTAAATTACAATAATCATAAAGCTTTTAAACGCTCTGCTAAGCGACTCTTTAAAAAGTGCCCAAAAATTCTAGAAAAAATTAATGACGGTGCTTATTTTCCAAGATATGGTAAGAATTTAAGAAAACTTGCAGATGACTATGAATTATTATGCACTGATGAATAATAACTACTACTAACAGTTTGTATAATTAGTTACGCCGGAATTTCCTAATCTAAAATTCAACTCGTTTCGCTAAATTAGATGCGTCATCCAAAAAAACTAGTATATTTTTTCCTTACAGACATTTACATCTAGTGTTATGTATTGCTTAGAAAAACAAACCATTAATGAACTATCAAACATTTCAACCACATCCAGATTTAAGAGCATTTGTTAAATTTTATTGGACTCTAGAAGTCCCTTTTGATTCAAATAATCAGAAGCAGAAAATTATTCCTGATGGATGTATAGAGATGACATTTAATCTTAAAGATAAAATTAAGCGATACATATCAGAAAATGAGTTTGTTACGCATCCATGCGCTATGGTAATGGGGCAAAGAACAAAATCCTACTATATAGAACCTCTAGGAGATGTTGACTCATTTGCAATTTGCTTCTATCCTTACGGATTCGCAAACTTTGTCTGTACTCCTCTTGAAAATTTGGTAGATATTGAAACGCCAATCGAAAATTTGTTTGGAGAAGTTCCTGCAAAAGAGTTAGAGCAAAAAATCCTTCAAGCTGTCAGCACTCAAGAACGAATAGAAATCATTGAAACATTTCTTTTAGATAAATTGAATCAAAACGCAACTATCGAAAATTTGGTAAAAACCACTGTAGATTCCCTTCTTGCGACTAACGGAAGTAGTTCAATAACTAAAATATTAAAAGATAACCTATCAAAAAGAAGACAACTCGAAAGAAACTTCAAAAAACAGATAGGCATTAGCCCAAAACAGTTAGGCAAAGTATTGCGTTTACAGACAGCTTTAAACATGTTACTTAATAATAATAAAAACCTAACAAATATTGCTTATGAAAGTGACTACTTCGACCAAGCACATTTTATTAAGGACTTTAAAGAATTTATCGGAACCACGCCAAAAGAGTTTTTAGGAAATGAAAATATGGCGCTATCTACCCTTTTCTATAAATAAATTTAAGTGTCGCATTTTTACAATTTCATGTCACTCATTGAAAATAGTTTTACTGTTTCAAACCAGTTAAGATCAATGAAAAGAATACTACTAGGTGTCTCCATGCTGTTTGCTATGGGTTTTATTGCTTGTAATAAGCAAAGTAAATCCAATTTAGAAACAGAAAAGCAAAATTTACAGGTTAAAGAAAATATAAGTGATATGAATAGTTTTATTTCCCTTTTTGAAATACCAGCTACAGATATTTCAAGAGCAATTAATTTTTATAAAGCGATTTTAGGTATTGACATTGAAAAAATGGAAATGCCAGGAATGGAAATGGGAATTCTCCCGTATGAAAATCAAATGGTTACAGGAGTTATATCAAAAGTAGAAGGGTATAAACCTTCTGCTGATGGTGTAATTATATATCTAAACGGAGGGGATAATCTTCAAACCATACTTGACAAAGTTGAGCCAAATGGAGGAAAAATTATTGTTCCCAAAACAGCTCACGCAGACGAAAGTGGCTACTTTGCTCTGTTTTTAGATACAGAAGGAAACAAGCTGGGACTGAATTCGCCTAACTAATTTTCAGGAAAAAGCTAAACTCCTACTTCAACGATTTTATAGTATGCATCAAAAAAAAGTCTTATAAAATTATACTTAGTTAGGAATCCTTACTATATTTGCATTGCAATAATGCAACAACATAAAATTTAATAACATGAGTAAATCAATTTTTTATCACGCAGGATGTCCTGTTTGCGTAAGCGCAGAGCACGACATAGTTAATTTAGTAGGAGCAGACAATGTAGAAGTTGTCAACATTGGTGAAAACAGAGCACGAATTGCAGAAGCTGAGAAAGCAGGCGTAACATCGGTTCCAGCTTTAGTAACACCAAACGGCAACGCATTACATATTAATTTTGGCGCTTCTATGGCAGATGTAAAAGGTTAATTTTTTAAACTCTATAGTTAGGATTCCTAATTTACGAACAGAATCCTAACTTTTTAAATCAATTTAAAATGAAATCAATACTATTATTATTTACAGCAACCATTCTTTTAAGCGCAAACTTTGCTAGTGCACAAGATGGTAAATACAAAAATGACGATTTTAATATTAAAAAAGTTAGTGTAACCCACAAACCCGATTTAGGAATTACTATTTGGGAAATAAGCGTAAACGGAACCGCAGGAAAAACAACACCGACAAAAGCAGGAGAATTGGATGGAGCACCGGTTTTGGGGTATGTATTTCCAACAAATTTAAAACCAACTGATGTTGGATTTAATCAAACAGCGGGAATTGTAGCCCTCGCTTTAACATCACATCCAGACTTTGATGATACACCGCTTTGGGATGAAAATAGCGACAACATATACAATAACGATGGCGTTGTTTGGCATCCACATTGGGTAATACTGCACGAAGATAAACGTGTTGCGGGAGGACTCTCGGTTAAACAATTTAAAAAGGCAGACAAAACCGTTGTTTTACCACCAACCAACCCAGGAATGCAAATGTATATGGATTCACCTGGTTATCCTGTTACCACTAAAAATAATACGATAAAAGTTATAGTTCCAGATTATCGAATGAATAACAAAACAGATTTTAACTATGATGGCGTAACAGCATTTATGCAGGTAAATACGAGTAAAGAAAATCTTCCAATGTTGGGCGTTTACGAAGTTTTTAGCGTTGCCAGTGGCGATCTATCATTACCTTATAAAGTAAAAAAATAAGATGATGAAATGCGTATGAACTATTTTGAGCATATCCTACCGACTAGATTAAAATAGTTTATACAAAAGCGAAGTGGTTCCATCTATGATAAATTTTGGAATAACTTCATTTACAGTAATTTACAAAATTTTAAACAGATGAAAATAGCAGTTTGGGATACCTATGTAACAAGAGAAGATGGCAAAGTAATGCATTTTGATATTTTAGTACCAAATAGTGTAACAGATGAAAAAATTATTTTTGGTTATGGTGCGGCTTATCTAAAAAAGAAACCATTTCTAACGGGTGTGTTATCAGCAAATGAGTGTCGCTTTTGTCATATAGAACAAGCAACCCAAGAGATTACTTTGTCAATTGAACAAAAAGGATATTTCATTATAGAAATGGAAAATTGCAATTAATTTAATTAGGATTACTAACTTTACCTGTCGAACAAATTTCGGCAGGTTCGTTTATGAAAGAAAGTACATTTAACCCACAACAACAAGAAAAGAACCTTTCAGATAAAATCGTTGCCGGATTGGAACGCATATCAGAAGTTTTTAAAATACTGTTATGGAAAAAAGCGAAATCGATTGGCTTAAGTCCAATTCAAATTCAGATACTTATTTTTATAGCTTATCATAAGCAGAGCTTGTGTAATGTTAGCCATATTGCCAAAGAATTTAATGTTACTAAACCAACGGTAAGTGATGCTATAAAAGCTTTGGACAAAAAAGGGCTGATTGTAAAAGATTTTTCATCTTCAGACAGTCGCAGTTATTCAATAGTATTATCCGACTCAGGACGGGATATAATTTCTCAAACGTATGATTTTTCAAATCCGCTAAAAAAGCAAATTGATAATTTTTCGCAACCAGAATTAGAAAGCTTATTCGAGACTTTGAGTCAATTAATTTATAAGCTAAATCGCAGTGGTATTTTAAACGTTCAGAGAACTTGTTATGGATGTAAGTTTTACGAAAAGCATCAAGAAGTTAACTATTGTAACTTACTTCAAAAGGAATTAATGACACAAGAAATCCGATTAGATTGCCCGGAATATGAAGAAAAAATCAGTTACTAATTATAGCACCAATTTGAATATGAAAATATCTATCAAAGTAGTGATATTTATATTTGGGTTAACAATTTTGTCATGTAAAGACATAATTAATCCTCAAGCTAACCTTGATGCATTAAAAATTGAAAATAGTTTAGTAAGCACAGCAACTGTAAATGGTAGAAATGGAGAGTATAACATATACGACAGAATGGACTATTATGGTGTGTCGGGAGTGAGCATAGCGGTACTAGAAAATGACACCATTCGAATAAAAAAAGGGTATGGAGTTAAGAGTGTTTTGCTAAAAGATTCTATCGATACCAATACTATATTTCAAGCTGCATCTGTTAGTAAACCAATTACTTGTTTTGCCATATTAAAATTGGCAGAAAAAAATGTTGTCGATTTAGATACCGACGTGAATATGTATCTAAAAAACTGGAAAATAGATTATTCCAATTATTCAGACTCTGCTAAAGTTACGCTTCGTCAATTAATGTCCCATAAATCTGGGCTAACTGTTGGCGGATTTCAAGGGTATAAAAATCGTGATAGTTTGCCTGATATAATAAATATATTAAACGGGACTAGTCTGGCAAATAACGATGCCGTGAAGCTAAAATTCGAGCCGGGTACAGATTGGGCATATTCAGGAGGAGGATATGTAGTTGTTCAAAAACTTATTGAAGATGTATTAGAGATGAAATACGAAAATGCTATGGATTCGATAGTATTTAAACCTCTAAAAATGAATTCAAGTTTTTTTGATCCAACTTTTGATGATAAAACAAAAAATGTAGCTCAAGGATATAACTATGATAAGAGCTTGGTTAATAATGGCTGGAGATTCTACCCAGAATCAGCAGCAGCAGGATTATGGACAATCCCATCAGATATAGTAAGGTTTATCAAGGCAATCAATGAATCGTTAAATAAAAAACAGGATAGCCCCCTAACTGTCGAAAGTGCAAATGCTATGCTAGACTTAGGGCTTTTTATAGATACTAAGAAAAGCCCGACAGTTTTTTCTTTTAGAGGAACAAATAAAGGGTATCGCTGTGAATTTATCGGGTTTACAGAAAATGGTAATAGTAATGGTGCGGTAATAATGACAAATTCTTATGCAAGTCGATATTTAATTCAAGAAGTTTTACGATCGGTTTCTAATCACCATGATTGGAGATACCCTTTTGCAAAAGATATAGTCGAATTCAGACAAGACATAAGGAATAGAAGAAGCTTAAATTATTTAAAAGGTAAATATCAATATGCCAAAAATAAATATGTTATTACTATAGAACCCAGTGATAGTTTATTGTTAATGAAAAGAAATTGGAATGGAAATTTTTCTTATCTAACTCAAATTTCAGATAGTTTATTTTTAGATACATCTACTTTAAATGAGTATAAGTTCACTATTGATCAAGAAAGCAATAGCCCTATGCTTCTCGTAAATAATAAAAGAGAGTATAAAAAAATAAGGTAAATAGAACAGTATTTACTAGGAGTATAACTAAATGAAGAGGAGTGCCTTTCTCGAAAATTTACTTGAATTAATTTACTGTTACAGCTTTAAGCTTGTTATAAATTTTAAATCCTCTTAATAACTAAAAACACCCAAGTTCTATATCTTGGGTGTTTCGGTTTATAACTACTTCTTTAATTTTTATTGATTTGTTTTTTAGTTAAACAAAGAATCATGTAAATCAAATCTACATAATGTAATGCCTTGAAAACGAGTAAAAAATAACACCCAAGATGACAAATCTTGTGAATAAAACCCACCAAATCACTTCAACTTTGTAAAACGAAAGTCAAATCGTGGTAAAGCTGTCATTTAAAAATGATAAACCTTGGCAGCTTTACCATTTTAAATCGTTTTACTATGGCAGCAACAATTATAACTACAGAAGATTTGTATGAGTTCAAAATGGAGCTTATAGAAGAAATCAAACAACTTTTCAATCAAAATTCAGGTAACGTAACCAAGAAGTGGATGAAATCACCAGAAGTACGTGAACTACTGGGCATTTCACCAGGTACTCTACAAAATTTAAGAATCAACGGTACAATACCTTACACCAAAGTTGGTGGTGTGTTGTATTATGATTATCAGGAAATCATGGAAGTGCTGGAAAAGAACAGAGTACATAATAAATTCTGATTTTGGAAGGTATAAACTACATCAAGCACCTTAATAGTGTCTTAGCTTTATTTTCAAAAGATAATCGATTGAATCCAAGTCATATTAGTCTGTATATGGCATTGTTTCAAATATGGAATGATTATCATTTTAAATCTTCTTTTTATATCAATCGTGCCGAAACAATGGATTTATCCAAGTTAGGTTCAAAAACCACTTATCATAGATGTATCAAAGAATTAAGTCATTGGAAATACATCTTATACGAACCATCACACAACCCTTTTCGAGGTAGTAAAATTAGGATGTTCTATTTCGGGACAACTTCTGAACAACCCTTGGACGCTTCCCATACCAATATCGAGGCAACTTACGAACAAGTAGTGGTATCTAAAGATAAACTTATCAAAACAGGAAGAAACAGTACAAACAACTCAAAACAAAAAAATATTAAAAAAAAGAATTTTGATAAAAGTGAGAAACTTAAAACAACTGTGCCATATCAGGACAACCTAAAGACAAGTACCGACAAGAATTACAACGAACCTTTATGAAAAGTCCAACACCACATATCATTTTTGAAGCCGACAAATATTATGAACTTGGTAAGCTAAAAGGCAATCAAATCTTGTATGACTTTGATAAAGTTTTAGTCTATTTGGATGTCAAAGGAAAATTGTTGTTTGGTGACAAGTTCAAGATTTACAAAGAAGATAGAAGCATACTTTACAAACTCTGCAATTATCAAATTAGAGATTACCATACGTGTAAAAAATTAGGCATTAGCCTTAAAAAAGGCATTTTACTTTCTGGACCAGTAGGCTGTGGCAAAACCAGTTTAATGAAACTCATTCGTCATATCACACCACATTACAAAGCCTATGAAATGATTCCTACTCGCAATGTAACGTTTGTTTTTAATCATATTGGCTATTCCACAATCGAGCAATATGGCGATAACCGTTTTTATTGTTTTGACGATTTAGGTGTTGAACCCACAGGACGCTTCTTTGGGAAAGATTGTAATGTAATGGGTGAAGTCCTACTCTCTCGCCACGATTTGTTATTAAATCATCGTATAAAAACACATGGAACAACCAATCTAAATGCCCAGGAACTAGAAGAACGTTATGGTAACCGAGTACGCTCACGAATGCGTGAGCTATTTAATTTAATTGGGTTTGATAAGAGGAGTAAAGATAAGAGGAGTAAAGATAAGAGGAAGTAATATGGGTTTCCGTAAGAAACTAACTGCATAATTTGTATCTTTAAGTTTCAAAATAATTGCAAATTACATCGAAATACTAGAGGCTGATGTTAATTCATTGGCTTTTTTATTGGTTAAAAATGAAATTAACAGGCAAAATAGTCATAACATTTAAAGATATATTCCCTGAGGAAGAATCTCTAGCCATTAACGATTATCTTGAAGGTATAGATAAAGAAATGCTTCTCAAGTTTGGTTCTTTTATAATGGGTTTCTCAAGAAACTCAGAATATGAGAACCCAGTCGTGTTTTTGAATATGTTTTTTTCAAGAGAAAATTCAAAGTTTGTTGAAGAGGTATTTGAAGGATTGAAAAACTTTGTAAGTAAAGCCGAATATGATATTGATACATGCAGTTTTCCATTTATAGTAAGTAGCTTATCCTTTTTTGAAAATGCGTACGATAAAGAATATGGGGAATCAAAAAACTATACGAATCAAGAGATTGAAATTAGGATTTTTAAAGCGTACTTACTCTTTAATCAAAAGAACACGACAGATAGAACACCTATTCTAAATGGAACAACCGAACATTTGAAAAAAGATATTTCCAAGTATGCTGTAGCATATTGCTTAGGTTTGTTTTTAAATAGCTCAGACTTTTCAAATTATGATATGGGTAAGATTTTTGTAACCCAGACGATAAGGGCAATCTCGTTTTTCAATTTTTTAGAGTCAATTGAAGAAGCAAAAGAATTACTTAAGAAATTCTATAGATACTATGAAGTCTCTTCGTATGAAGAATATATTAAAGGGTTCCTTCCTGTGAAATTGGCTGTTGTTAAAAAGGAACGAGATGCACATACAGATATAGTTATTTCGGATGAGCAGAATCGAGACTCCAGCATAGCATTTTTACAAAAATTTTCTATTGTTGAGTCCGAATTACTTGAAGACTTTGATTTTAGAAATATGAGAGCTAGTCCAATCTATCAAGTAGATGAGAACACATTTAGAATAACATATCCCTTATTTGTTCTTGAATTAATTGGCAATGGACTATATTTTAAGTTTAAGTCTATTAATGACCAACTTCCAAAAGCCCAAAGAGTAAAAGATTTATATGGCTTGAAGACTTATCAATTTTCGGAGAAATATATTTTACACACAGTCTTAAAACAATATTTTGGGAATAGATACTTTCAAAGAAACGGTGATGAGTTAGACGGTAAATTTGAAGGAGCCCCAGATTACTATGTGAGAAATGGTAAAAGAGTTTTTTTGTTTGAGTCTAAAGATATTTTAATAAATGCTAAAGTAAAGCAATCATCAGATTTCAATGCTATCAATGAAGAATTATCTATAAAGCTTTTTCAGAATGAAAAAGGGAAGCCGAAAGCTGTTTTGCAATTGATAAATAACGTACGAAAAATTTTATCTAAAACCTTAGACTTTGATTCTAATTATAACTCCCGAAATGTTATAGTCCATCCGATTTTAGTTCTTCATTATAGAATATTCAACACAGCGGGGCTTAATAAATGGATTAACTATTGGTTTCAAGATGAACTTTATAACTTAAAGCAAGAAGGTTTCAACATCTCAAAAATAAAACCATTGGTGTTAATTGATATTGATACTCTTATTTTTAATAAAGATGTATTTAGTAGAAGAAAAATATCATTAGAAAAAGTACTGCAATATTATCAAGAAAATTATATAAACTTTTCTGTTAAAGGAAAGAAATATAGAAGTGAAGAAGAAGCAACTCAAGCTCAAAAAAATTCTTTAATTCCATTTGGAGAATATCTAGATGATTTGATTGACCGAAAAGGGTTAAGAGATGTTCCAATAGAGTTTAAAGAAAAAACATATGGTTTGTTTGAGTCATAATAACAAGTCAAAAATTAAATTTAAGCTCAATGCGCAAGTCCTTTTCAATACTCAATTCTGATCAAGTCAATAAATATGGATACCTAATTCCCGTTTCTGTAATGGAAGATATGATGTGGGAAAAGGCCACGTTGGTGTACCAATGCATCTTGGACATAATATGCATAGGCCTATCGGTTGCATGATTCCATATGGTTTATATTTTAAGCCTCATTTAGTTAGGCAATTAGGACTTTCCTTAGCTCCTGAATCTGATGAAGAATCAAAGGAAATAATTGATTTTAAACAGTATTCTCAGCTCCAAAATTTAAAAGAAGACATTACCAAAAACGATGGAAAATTGTTGGAATTACTAAAGGATAAACTATCAGACGATTTTAAATATGTTGGAGCGGGAACATTGGCCATAAGTGATAAAGAAATTACGAGTAAGTACTTTCCCGAACTTTTTCATGAAACAGACAAAAACGGATTAATTAAGATATCCGATATTGAAAAAAAGTTTACTTATAAGTATCATGGAGTATTCATTCATAATGAATTACCTCTTTGTATTTATTCACATGATTATTTTAGAAAATCCCTTTCTAGGCTAAATAATTTTCATCATCTGTTTTTGGATGAATTTATGTCTCATAGAGGAAAAGAAAATGTCATGCTCAGAATTGCAATCGATCGTGATATGATTGGTTATGCTCCTGACTTTCGACAAACCCTTGAATTTGAATATTGGTTTGGACCTAAGTACAATGATGATATTTCTAAGATTTCACCAGGGCTGACTAAACATTCTAGTAGTGAATTTGAAAAGTATTATTATGAGGTTTCTTCAACTGAGTTTTATTGGAAGAATAATAATAATTACAAGGAGTTCGAATTAGAGGAGTTAAAAGAAAATGAAGCACCGATGATCGAAGATTTTTATGGATGTAGATATGTTCATTCTATTTATGATACGAACAAAAGGACATTTGTACATTTTGATGGCGCAATTCGCGGTTATAGCACTGAGCTATATTTTGAGAGAATAGAACAGAAATTGACAGAGTTTGGTAGAAGAAGTAATTATAAAAAGTTGTTCAGAATTGATGGTAGTTTAGAGTTAAAAGACTGGAAAAGCCTTATCACTAAATATATGCAAGGAAACCCTCTCGTCTATGAATATTTTAAAATTGAAAAACCAGCTTCTCAATTTGATAAGCTACCTAAATCAAAAAACTTGATAGAAGAACTTGTGCCACATACCTTAGAGAAGGAAGATGGCATTCGTTTATTGGTTACTTACCATAAAGAAAATAAAGATAATTATTGTAGCTCACATAATGTCTCTATTTATGATGTTGTACAAATGGGAGATACTAGTTATTCTACATTAGAGGTTGATGTTCTTGAAATACAAAAGGCACTAAAACGTTTGGGCAAAAACCTCCACATAAAAGAAGACACTCTATTTGGAAATATTAAAGATAGCTACTGGAACATTCCTTGCATTTTTCATAGCGACAAGAATCCTCAAAAAGACTTAGAACTCACAATTTCAGCCTTGAAATTGGTATTCTCTAGAATGATTGAAAGAGAATTGGACTCAATTATTTCATTTACGCTAGCATGGAATATGGAAGATAAAGAAGTTAGAGTTAGCGTGTATGGACATATAGAGCTACTTCATCAATGGCTTTCTAATTTTAGCAGTATACCGACTATTAGAAATGATTTTAAAAAATGGCTTGAAAAGCAGAGAGAGTATTTGAATTCTTATTTTCAACCAGTAACAGATAAGCCAAGAATATTAGATATTGTACAGTTCGACGGTGTAATCTATTTAAAAAGGCAAATAGTTGGAGAAGAATTTAACCCAATTCCAAAAGAACAAGATAATTCATTAGTATGTGAATATAGAATACCTAACCAAGAAGAAGAAAAGTATTCTTTATTGAAGGACGGGAGTATAAGACCAGTAATGGCTTATATTATAGATAAACAAACGTGCAGTAAAACGAATCTTGAATATAGTGAAAGTCCGTATTCGAAATTTTTAGATAGCGATGTGCACAAAATTGTAGAAAAAGTAAGCGGATTAAGTTTTTATTGGACCGATAAACCGATATACTAGATTGCACAATTCAATATGACTAAAGAAATTATAAAAATATTTGAAGTAAATACAGATGCGATTGCAACTAATCGCGGTTTCTATTATCAATATTTAGTAGTATTAAAAAAGTGGATTAACAATTATATAAATAATAAAGATATTTCTACCGCTACAGAAGTTGACGATGATATTAAAGAGGTAGGAGAAGAACTCATATTTACACAAGTTAAGTGTTATACTTCCTCATTGAGTTTACATTCTGCCGAAGTTAAAAAAACATTATTTAATTTTTATTTGCTTTATTTGAAGCATTTAGATTTAAATGAAAAAACATCCTTTCATTTTACTACCAACTCAAAAATATCTACTAAAGAAAAGCTTTTATCAAGATGGGTTCAAGAAATTCCTCTTAGAGATGATGAACTTTTTGCACTTTGCACTAATAAAGTTAGGATGATTCTTAGTAAAGAATTCAAAATAAGAAAGAACAAAGTATTTTCTAAGGCTACTACAAGTAATAAAAAAGAAGAAATTAAAACTGCTTATGAATCAGTGATTCAAGAAATAAATAATAATAGCACTGAATCATTTGTGAAAAGTATCAAATGGGATTTTAAAAGTAAACCTCCAGAAGTTGCTATTGACTCTATTACAAACGAAATTTATGAATTACTTGAAAACTCAAGATTCGGGGAGATTCCAAGACACTTACTATTCAGTTCTTTATTGTCAGAAATTTATCGAGCATCTCAAAGAAAGGATAAGGTTGACAGATTTTTGACTAACGATTTTATTGATCAAATTCTAAGCCGCACAAATGATGAAATTACCGAGCTGATAGATAAAAGATTTATCAAACTTCTAAATATTGAAATAGAGTCTTTAAAATTAAGTGTCAATGAAATACGCAAAACACAAGACCTTCAATCTGAGGAAATAAAAACTTTAAAAGAGGATCTTAAATCAAAAAGAATTAATGAAATCAAAGAATTAAATATTCTTCCTGATTTTTCATCTATTGAGGTTTTTGATTGGAATAACTTTTTAGATGAAGTTAGCCTAAGTTTAAAGGATAAAAAAATACTCTCAATTAGTGCTCCTGGAGGAATGGGGAAAACCACTTTTGGGAAAAAGTTTTTGTCGGCATATTATGAGAAATATAATCATATTATATGGCTTGGTGTTGAAGGTTCTATTCAATCTTCATTCATATTGGATAACACTTTAAGACAGAATTTGCAAGAAATAAAGGCAACCAAGAATGAAAATGATAGAGAGGTTTTTAAACTCATTTTGAGCAAACTAAATACATTAGAAGGAACTAATCTGCTCATTCTAGATATCCAAAGTTCAGTGAATGAGATAAGAGAACTTCAAAACTTAGGACTTTCTAAAAATTGGGAAAAGCTCATATTAACTCGTACTAACTTTAAGACAATTCCCAATATAAAGCTACCTAAGATTACTTTTTCTAATCTGAAGAAAATTTATTCAAAGAACTGCACGTCAGAATCGAGTGATGAATTGCTTAAAAAGTTATTTGACCTAGTAGGTTATAATATCTTAGTTGTAGAATTAATAGCCAAAACAATCCACAATAGTTTTGATTTAACTCTAGAATCATTTTTGGAATCATATTCTGAACAAAGCCTAAATCAGACAAAATTTAAGATAGATATAGATATTTCCAGTGAAGACGAGCCTATTAAAATATTTAGTTATCTATTAGAAAAATTTAGCTTGCCAAATCTTAAAAGCAATGAGAAAAATTATCTTGATTTTTTAGCACTTCTACCCTCAAACAATATAATAATTGAGGATTTAATTCTAATTAACGGTAAAGATTTTTACGAAAAGAATAAAGTTGAAATAATTAACATAATTAATTCACTAGATAAAAAAGGAATTTTAGTTGTAAGTGAGAATAGAAAAAAAGTTGATATTCACAAGATTATAAGAGAGGTAATCATCTATAAGCAGAGAGAAGGAATAAGCCCATTTATTTCAAATATGTTTTCCATTAATTGGCTTATCAGGAGAATTGAAGAGGGTTACAATGAGCCTCAAAACTCTTTCAAATATTTAAGATATGCTGAATCTATTCTTGATTCTATAAAAGAGGAATATAGACAAAGTATATATCAACCTCTTTTGTTGTTAGAGAACGAATTTCTTTATGCCAAACGCTTTTATACAGGGGCAAAGAGCAATTTAGATAGGTTGATCGATTTAGCAAAGAGGGCATCAAATTATCCACCTTTAAATAAAAACAGCTTAGGAGTAATTTATAATAACTTAGGACTTTGTTATGCGGAAAATGATGAAAAAGATTTGGCTATTTTATATTTTAAAAAAGCGCTAGAATCTTATGCTGATAAAGATAGAAGTATTTCAGGATATAGAATTGTTACCTTAAATAACTTATCAAATATCTATCTCCTTGATAATGATTTACCAAAAATGGCTGAGAACTTTAAAAAAGTTCAAAAAATAAGAAGGCAATACAAGCTTTATGACGATCAACAATTAAGCATAGAATATCGAATATTATCAAAATCATATTCACTTGTAGGCGATTATGAAAAAGCTATTAAATTTTTAAGGGAAGGGATAAAATTACATGAGTCTTTAAATAAAAACCAACGAAATGATTTCTATTTAGCTGCTTACCATAATGAATTGTCTAATTTATTCCTTACGGCAAATGAGCTTAATAAAGCAATAGACCACCAAGAAAAAGGAATTAAAATTTTGGAAGATATGGGATTAAATAATAGCAGCTATTTGCTTACAATGTAT
This sequence comes from Maritimimonas sp. 2405UD52-3, assembly GCF_056591715.1. Classification (NCBI taxonomy): domain Bacteria; kingdom Pseudomonadati; phylum Bacteroidota; class Flavobacteriia; order Flavobacteriales; family Flavobacteriaceae; genus Maritimimonas; species Maritimimonas sp. 2405UD52-3. The sequence continues at coordinate 377,071 of NZ_JBWQOL010000002.1, read as the reverse complement.
GAGATTTCTATAAACTTATATAGATACCTAAATTTAGAAGAAAAAGAAACTCTAATGAAAGAAAAAATTGAACTATTCAAGGCTTACGAGTCTTAACTAGTGTTTTATATAGTAGGTGAAATAAATCTTTTAAATTTTTCACAATCTCAACAAAAAATTCCCTCATAATTCCAGTTTTAAGTAATTAGTAATTCCCATTAATATTGAAAGCGCCATGGCTTTTAAGTTTTTAGGCTGTTTAAGATATTCTGCTTCATCTGCATTTGTCATAAACCCCATTTCAACAAGAACAGCAGGATAATCTTTAGCTTCTCGTAAGACTTGAAAGTTTGCAAACTTTACACCTCGTTTTTTAAAATCTAATTTTTCAGTTGCTTCATTTAAGATTGACAATCCCAAACCAATTGAGTCTTTGGTATTTTTTCTATCCGAATTGTGTACATAAGCTTCAACACCTTTCGATACAACTAGTGAAGCATTACAATGCAACGATACAAACACGTCAGCATACAAAGCTTTAGCCAATTTATTTCTGTCACCCAATGGAATCAGCGTATCAGTGTACCTGGTTAAATAGATATCAAACTCATTACTTAAAACAGTTTTGTTTAGCTGTATTATTTGTTCGGCAATAGCTAAAACCACATCCTTTTCTTTTGTACCATTAATACCGATTGCACCAGTATCATTTCCGCCATGTCCAACATCAATTACAACTACTTTCTGTTGACCAAAAATCAGACAGATTTTTAGTAGTAAAATCACAAAAACGACGTTTTTCAATCTTCGATACTTTAAAAGTTTTTGAGTTATTAACATAGTCACTTCATTTTTTCATACTATTTGATGCCATTTGACATCAAAAAGGGACAATCAAATTCAATATTTATTTTATTAACAAATAACTGATTATCAATTATTTGAAATACAATATACAGTATTTTCAGAAAAGTAAAATCAAGCAAATTTTAAATCTATTTCGATATGAAAAAATCACTGTATATCACTTTACTATTATTGCTTATTTCAAATACCATTTTTGCACAAATTGGTGGTATTGAAGATTCGGTAAATGACATTTCAGATACCATTCGTTCTATTTTCCCAATTCTTTTAGGTGTTATTTTCCTCGTTGGCTTCCTCTTTAATGCAGGACATTTCTTTGGCGAAAACGCAGACCTTAAAAAGGGAATCACACGAGTCTTAGTGTTTGTACTTATTGCAGGCGCAGTAGTTGGCATCTTTACCTATCTAATTAGCATCGTAGTTTAGTATGAAACGCTACGAAGTCTATAAAAACATACGAAAGCGTGCAATGATAATGGGTTTACCCATTTCATTGTTCGCTATGATGATGACATCCGTAATAGGTTCGCTATTATTCATCATCTTTTCGTTCAGCTTTGCTGTTATCATTTCGGTATTTACCATTAATGCTGTTTTATATGTGGCACTTACGCGTATCACCAGAAACCCAGCATTACTTCACATTAAAAAGGTGTTTCCGCTAACCATTAGTAATAAAAAAGAAAGTCGTCTCTATTATGAGTAAGATAAACCTATCTGCATACCACCCCATATTAGATATTCAAAACCATTTGGTGTTCGCCAACAATGGTAATGTGGTATTATGCTTTAAGGGGGAATTGCCAGAAATCTATTCCTTGTCTGAAAAAGACTTTGAGGACATTCACGGAGCCTGGTTTCAAGCTTTTAAATCCTTGCCCACTAGCATCATTATTCATAAACAAGATGTATATCAAAAAGGCCACTATGTGGCAGATAGGCTACCCAAAAATACTTTTCTTCAAGAGGCGACATACAACCACTTCAAAGGAAGAGATTACTTAAAGCATCAAAGCTATTTGTTCTTCATAATGCCACTCAATAAGGCATTGAACAATGCCAAGTTTGTGAATCCTTTCCGGAAAGTTGAAAAAGGCATCCATAAAAAAATGGACCACAGCATTACCGAGTTTATGGCTTCGGTAAATGATGCTGTGTCCTTTATTAATAATAGCCGAAAGATGCTGATGAAGCCCATGAATCAAGATGAAATATTGGAATACACCAATAGTTATTTCAATGGTTTCAATGAAGGATTTGATACGGATGTACAACTAAAGAAGAAACACATTGATATTGGTGATTATAGTTTTGATGTATTGGCTGTAAATAGTGAACTCTGTTTTGGTGAAGTGGTGCAGAGCAGTAAAACCAACGACAAATTTACATCAGATGATTTTGTGTTCCATCAAGGTTTTATTGATGGCTTAGGATTGAATCTCAATGAAAATCACATTGTTAATCAAATCATCTATTTGGATGACAAACATAAATGGCGAAAACTACTCGATAAGAAAATCGAAGAACTTAATAAAAGCTCCAATTTTGGTTCACAGAACAAAGTAGTTCTGAAGAAAATTCAGCATATCGTAAATCAAATTAATGAGGATGATGCTTCAAGAATCATAAGAGGACATCTAAACGTCATTTTCTGGAGTAAGGAAGCCGAAGAGTTAGGCAGAATTGCATCCAAAATCAAAACAGAGTTTAAGGAATTGGACATTGTTCCGTATTATCCAAAAGGCGAAGAGCGAAAGAACTTTTTCCTAAACTCTTATGCCTGCTTTTCATCCAACTTTTCTAATGAGGATTTGTACGTCACGGATTTAAAACACGCACTGTGTTTATACATCAATAACAGCAATTACAAGTCCGACAAAACAGGAATTATCTTTAACGACAGACAATACAATATTCCTGTTTTAAAAGATGTTTGGGATGAAAAAAAGAAACGCATCAAGGCAAGAAACTTTGCAATTTTTGCACCTACGGGTGAGGGAAAATCCTTTTTAGCAAACAATATTCTACGCCAGTATTTTGAACAACAAGTTCGCTTGGTGATTATCGATTTGGGAGGCTCATATTCCAAATTTGCAAAGCTTTATCCAGACGACCATATCATATTACGTTACGAGCAAGGAAAGAACCTTGGTATCAATCCTTTTTATATTTCTTCACTAGAAGACCTAACACCACAACGATTAGAGGATTTAGGAGTGTTCTTATTGGAGTTGTTAGCTCTAAAGGGTGCTACCAAAGCGCATGAAGTGGCTATTAAAAAGGTACTTCGATATTACTATCAAATGATAAATGGGAATTATTCCCTGGCTTCTTTGTATCAATTTATCGATGATAAAAAAGACAGTCTCATTGAGACTCTTGGCATACAGGAAGAGCATTTTAGTGTCTATAACTTTTTGCACATCCTTTCAGAATATGTAGATGATGGTTTATACAGTTTCTTATTCAATGTAAGTGAAGACCAAACCTATAAAATTGAAGACAAACAAATGATTGTCTTTGAACTCGATGAAGTTAAGGACAATAAAGAAATCTTATCAGTAATGTTAAAACTGATTAAATCGGCTATTCAGCGTACCATTTGGCGTAATCGTTCCGAACGTGGAATTATACTTTTTGATGAGTTTGCCAAACAGTTGAAATTCGATAACGTTCTTGAAAGTGTAGAGTTCTATTACCAGGCTATTAGAAAACAAAATGGGGCGATTGGTATTATTCTGCAATCAATAAATCAGCTTCCAAATAACTCTACATCAGCGAGTATTCTAGAAAACACACAAGTAGTCTATAGTCTTCGGAATGAAAAAGGCTATGCCGAATTACAGAAGCGATTGAACCTCTCTAGTCACGATTTAAACCAATTAAAGTCCATCCGAAACAATCTAACAGGTGAACGTAAATACACCGAAATGTTTATCAAGATTGGAAAGGAAAGTAACATTTTCCGATTAGAAGTACCTAAAGAAGTCTTTGCTGCATACCTCACAGATGGTAAGGAAAGCGAGCAAATAATGGCATTATTCGAAAAATATGGCTCAATGGAAAAAGCCATTCAAATATTTATTAAGCAGTCATAGACTGCATTTAGTATTAATCTTTAAAACGTAAAAAAATGAAGAACAGAATTAAGAAAACAATTTTATCCGCAGCGTTGCTCATACTTGTTAGTGCCACTGGCACTGCCCAGGGAATGCCAGTTTATGACAATACCAATTTTATCAGTTTAGCAAAGCAGCTGTTTGAAGCTGGCAAGCAAACGTCTCAATTACTGAAAACGGTTGACTTTTTAAAGCAACAGAAAGAACGTATTGAACAAGTAAGTAATGTTATTCAGCAACTAAATGCGGTGCAAGACATTATTCAGAATAATCAGCAATTATTCAATATGGTTCAAGGCGATTTACAAGAGATTTTAAACTCGGAATATATCAAACCTGAAGAAGTCAATCGCGTGACAGAATCTTTTACCCAAATCATTGAAAGTTCGATGTCAACTGTAGATTATATCAATCAGATATTATCAAGTGGCAGCATGAAAATGACAGATGCCGAGCGTGCGGAAGTCTTAAAAGAACACGAATTAAAATCACAGGAGATGGTAGCCGAAGTACAAGCGAAAACAAAGCGTTATCGTGAGATTATTTCCTTCAGAAAAATGCAAGACATCATCAATAACAGAGAAACAGGCTATTAAAAAAGATGTTTTTAGGAATAGGGTTAGAATATATAGACACGGTTTTCACTACGATTAAAAATAGTGACTTCTCGCAGTATACCATTACTGGGATGAAGACTTTGGCTATTCTATTTTTCCTAATCAATATCCTAAAGAAGTACAACGAGGGCATTGCTTCAACAGATGGGCATACCTGGGGATTAACACCAACCGAACTGGCGAAGAACTTCGCTATTGTCATTATAGTCATTTTTTCAACACAGGTATTGGGTGTTTTCGATTCCATTTTAGTAGCTATCGAAGCTCAATACCGAGACACGGCTCCGGCACTCCTTCCTTTGCAGATGCAGGATATAGATTTGGAACAGGATGTGGGTGCCTTGGAAGCCGCCAAAAAAGCATTAGCAATGTTATATGAAGCTTTGGTAACACCTTTGTATGGGCTTAAGGTTTTGTCCTTTATCATGGCAATCTTCCTTTGGTTGATAGACTTGTTTATCTATCCATTGTTTCTGGCAGAGCGTTTCTTCCTTTTAGGGATTATGCAAGCCTTTTTTCCATTGGTAATTAGTTTGGCTGTGTTTGAAAAGTTCAGAGGATTAGCCTATAACTTTTTTAAGCTCTATGCTGGAGTGTATATGCTCGTTCCTGCATTCTTTTTGGTGAATGTCTTTGTCAATAATCTCTATACGGAAATCAATACCAATTTCTGGAATGACCTATTCGGAACAAATTGGGGAAGTGAATTCTTTGCACCACTCATTGAATTTGGTTCATTAGGATTTATCGTGTTCCTAAAATTCAAACTCTATCGCCGTGCTACTTCTTTTGTCTTTAGGCTTTTTGGCACTTAAAGTGCATTTGGCATCAAAACTCAACTCAAATATGAAAACACCTTATAAAAATATTTACAACGTTCTGAAGCTAAATCGCTTCATTGTGTTGACTGTAGTAATTGCAACAGTTGCTACCTGTATTGTTTCTGTACTGATGGTTGTGAAGCTGCATAAGGAAGCTGTCAATAATGCCTTTGTAGTAAATAGTGATGGTAGTGTGATTCCTCTTAAAATGGTTTCCCAACTGGAGAATTTAGGCGTGGAAGCACTTGCTCATTTAGACGTATTTCACAATTATTTCTATAACATCGATGCCAGTAATTATGAAAAGAATTTAGAAAAGGCATTGTGGTTAGGGAATAGTTCTGTAGATGCCTTGTATAGACAGAAAAAAGCCGACGGTGTTTACAATCGTTTATTACAATATTCATTAGTTCAAAAAGTGGTTAGTGTTGATTCTAAGATTGACATTCAGCAAGAGCCATATCAATTCGAAACCAAAACTATTTTTCAAATAAATCGAGGATCTGTTGTTGATACTTATGAGTTAACAACATCGGGAAATCTAATCCACGTCAATCGCAACTTTCCGAAGAACACACACGGATTACTCATTACCAACTTTTTTGAAAATCAACTTAAAAAAATAGAAAGCTATGAAGATAGAAAAGAATAAAATTGTCTTTGCGGGATTGATACTCTGCGTGGTATTGTTCATTGGTTCGTACTATGTCATCAATTTTAGCGATAATGAAGAACCGACTGTTGATACTAGTCAAATTCCAGTTCCTGAATTGGAAGATGAACAGAAAGAATACAAGTCCAAATTAGAAGCCCTGGACGATTTAAAAGAAGTACGCCAAACCAATGCGCCCAGTATTTATGATGAACGCTTACTGGACTCCACAGGAGTGTATGATGAAGATTTGTTAGAGAAAGAGAAGATGCGAATGATTGATAGTATCTATAATCAAGGAAAAATCAATTATACAGAAGCTTCCTATCGAAAACCGAAGCTCAATATTAAGCCTGTAATCAAAGAACAAAAAGAAACAACTTCAAAAATTGAGAAGCAGGTAACATTAGTTGAAGCGAAAGAATTGGGTTTAGAACATCAACTCTTTTTTGCATCTAATCCTATAAAGAATGACATCCTCATAAATCAGAATACTGATGCTCAAATTTTCGTTCGAGTTGACGGCAAACAAACTGTTCAACAGAACTTCAGGTTAGAAATGCGATTGATAAAAGAAGCTACCATAAACGGAAAACGTTTACCCAAGAACACATCAATTTATGGTTTTGTAAAGTTTCAACCCAATCGCACCATGATTTCTATTGAGCATATCAATCATCAACCCGTAAAACTAACAGCACATGATTATCAAGATGGTAGTGAGGGCATTTATATCGAAAACAGTTTTAGAGCTGAAGTCAGACAACAATTGGTTGGTGATGCCATAAACGATATCAATATCGCAGGTGTTCCACAAGTTTCTGGTATCAAAAAGTTATTTCAACGTAATAATCGCAATGTTAAAGTTACGATTACAGACAACTATCAATTAATCTTAAAGCTAAAACAATGAGCCTTTAAAAGGCATTTATTAAACTCACTCTTATGAAAAGGTTTTTATACATATTCGCAATACTACTTGTTAGTACTTCTTTAAATGCACAGCAAAAATTAGACACCATTTACGCCAATGAACATAAAAATGTAGCACTGTTTTTTCCAAAACCCATACGGCAAGGAATAACTGGAGCTTCACATTTTGTGTTCACGTACAATCGTGAAAAGGAACAATATTTCGGATTGCTACAAGCACAACAAGGAGTAGAAAGTAATTTGCTCGCAGTTACTAATGATGGACAAGTATATTCCTATATTTTAAAATATAGAAAAGAGCTCGACAAGCTGAATTACTTTGTAGCAGGAGTTGAAAGTATTGGCAATGAAGTAAGAAAAACAATTAAGGAAAAACCAAGTGTTCCGTCTATATCTGAAGAACAGAAAAGAGTTTTGTTCTTTGAAAAGTTCAGTAAATATCTTTTAAAACTAAAGCCAGAGAATCTAAAGACAAAACGAAATAAAGGTTTAAAGTTACGATTACAAAGAATGGTATATCAAGGCGATGAAGTCTATTTGGTAATGGAATTTACCAACAATTCTGGAATTGATTTTGAGATTGATTTCCTAAACGTTTACCGAGTTAATGGTAACAAAAAGCGTAAGGCATCTTATCAAAAACTACAGCAAGATGTTATTTATAGATATGAATTCCCATCAGTTCTTAATAGTAAACAATCAAAGAGGTTCGTTTTTGTACTTCCAAAGTTTGTATTGGGGGATAATGAGAAGTTGGTATTGGAAATAAAAGAGTCGAGGGGAAATCGAAAACTGATTTTGAGATATGAGTAATGTATTATTGCTCTTATTCCGTAAATTTAAAGAGTAATAGTATATTTGTTAGAGATATAATAAGTTGTGTGTAATTTGAAAACACGAATAATGAGTAAAATATTAGCTTTAATTATTACTATGGGGCTATTCAGTAATCTATTTGGGCAATCGGAAAAAAAAGATTCCAACTCTTCAGCTAATCAAGAGCTGCGTTTAGAATATAGTGTGATGAAGAACATTACATTGGTGAAACTTGAGAAATATAAAAATCAAAAACGGTACAAACAAATTGAGGATGGTATTTATATGGACTTAAATGATGAACATGAAGCCAAGTATAGAATGACTTTATCTTATGAATTGGAATCTGATGAAACTAACAACCAATATCCTCTAGAGGATATTTTAGACAAATATTTAATGCACGTTTCGGATTTTTTGGAATCTAAAAATGAGCTGAACTCTAATAAGTATATTTTTGAATTCGGAGGGTATCTCGATAAGATGATAGAGGCAAAAGAAATTATTGGAAAAAAAGTATTTAATCGGGATTTTAGAGCCCAAGACGGACAAATAAGAGTTGAACTGGTAATCGAATAAAACTATAAACAACAAACCATACACCAACGTTGGGCGCAAACTAAATTCTCTTTTTAAATTGAAAAGCCCATCGTAAGGTTTGGAAATTGAAATTCGAGGATTAACTCTAATCTTTTGCTCTAACCAATAGGAGCATTATCAATTTTACTTAAATCTTCAAAAATATCAAAAGTATGATCTGTGATATCAGTTATACCAATAGCATTTAATCTCTTGATATGCATTTCTCTATATTTCTTTAAATATTCAAGGTTTTTGAATAAATATGTAGAACCATAATGATTAGTACCTTCTTCATATGTCCATATTTTCCAAATAACGCCTTCCTCTTCGGCTATACTTTCGGCTAAAGCTTTATTACCATCCATAAACTCTTGTGTAACAGGACCATCATACTTTAAATGTAAGTCCCAAATTTTTTGTGTACTCATAATATACTGTTTTTAAGATTATTGATTTTTCTTTAATTGTAAGTAGCTTAAGATAGATAGTAAGGCAAAAAAAGCTGGATCTGACCATCCAAAACCGTAAAAAATTCCTTTATAAATAGCGTAAAGTGTAATTACTACGCCTAAAATATTTGTCCATAATAACCCAATTAAAATTTTCCTTGCATGAATACTTTTTTCTTTAACATCTCTAAATAATAAACTAATAATTGCGATTCCTCCTAAAAATATGGTAGTGTGTTGCGATAAGAACACTGCATACTCATCATTTAACTCCAACCCATAAATAGGCCATAAGAGTTTTGGAATAAAAAATAAAGCTAACCCAAAAATGGCATAAATAGTTCCATGAATTGTTAAAAAAGTTTTAGTATTCATATCTATATTTTTGTTTTACACTACAAATTTAAAAAAGATTAGTTTACTTTTGATACTTATTAACAAAAAGATACTAGTATCATTTAGGAAACTGTTAATTAGCAATGAAAGTACAACAAAGAGAACCATTATCAAAAGAATGTGTTGCACAATTACTAGCTATTAGGGACACGATGGAATTATTATCTGGTAAATGGAAAATACAAATAATAGGCACATTACTTCGTGGTGGAACAATGCGATTTATGGAATTAAAGAGAAGCCTAAATGGGATTGCTCCAAAAAAATTATCAAACGACTTACAAGAACTTGAATTAAATAAACTAATTACTCGTACGGTTAAAGAAACTAAACCAATTACTGTTGAATATTCTTTGACTGAACATGGTAAAACATTAGATAACTTGATAGGAGAAATTATTCATTGGGGACAAAATCACAGAATAGAAATTATCCAAAAGTAATCATATTAAGTTAAGATGATTTTATTAGTGAATTAGCGTTTATTTGATTTTTAGCCTTGAATAAACAATTAAATCTATTAGTTTGTATTACTCAGTCAAGTATTGTGAGTAACAGTAAAAACATGAAAATTGAGCTTAAAGAATTAAAAGGCAGTAGAAAGATGCAAATTAAATTTAAAAGGTAAAATGTTTTACCTATGTTTTACCTGAGAATTAAAAAGGGCTTTCAGATTTCTGAAAGCCCTTTGTTTACTAGTAGCGGGAACTGGACTCGAACCAGTGACCTTCGGGTTATGAGCCCGACGAGCTACCTACTGCTCTATCCCGCGATTTGGGTGGCAAATATACATACATTTATCTATATATTGCAAGTTTTTACTAAAAAAAGAAAACCAAACATATATAGTATGTCTGGTCTTCAGTAATTTGAATTAGTATGTTTTAATGATTATCCATTCATAGAAATCAAAAATTCTTGATTATTCTGAGTGAATTTAATTTTTTCGCTAATAAATTCCATTGCTTCAATAGGGTTCATATCCGCCAAGTATTTACGCATTACCCACATACGTTGAATAGTTTTCTCGTCTAGTAATAGATCATCTCTACGCGTACTTGATTTAACAAGGTCAACAGCAGGATAAATTCTTCTATTCGCTATATTTCTATCTAATTGCAGTTCCATATTACCAGTTCCCTTGAACTCTTCAAAGATGACCTCATCCATTTTAGACCCGGTATCTGTCAATGCGGTTGCAATAATTGAAAGTGAACCTCCATTTTCTATTTTACGAGCGGCACCAAAAAAACGTTTTGGTTTGTGCAATGCATTAGCGTCAATACCACCCGATAGAATTTTACCCGAAGCGGGTGCAACTGTATTATAGGCTCTTGCCAAACGTGTAATAGAATCTAATAAAATCACTACATCGTGTCCACATTCAACCAAACGTTTTGCTTTTTCCAACACAATATTAGCTACACGCACGTGCTTATCTGCTGGTTCATCAAAGGTAGAAGCAACAACTTCACCTCTTACATTGCGCTGCATATCAGTAACCTCTTCAGGTCGCTCATCAATTAATAAAACAATTTGATATACTTCAGGATGATTTGCGGCAATGGCATTTGCAATGTCTTTTAATAACATTGTTTTACCGGTTTTTGGTTGTGAAACGATCATGCCACGCTGTCCTTTACCTATGGGTGAAAACAAATCAATAATTCGGGTAGATGTTGAACTTCCCTTTTCAGCAAGATTAAATTTTTCTTTTGGAAATAAAGGTGTTAAATGTTCAAATGCAACACGATCTCTAACAATACTCGGGTTTAACCCGTTAATTAAAGAAACGCGAATCAATGGGAAATACTTTTCACCCTCTTTTGGTGGACGAACATTTCCTCTTACAGTGTCTCCTGTCTTTAAACCAAATAATTTTATTTGTGATTGCGACACGTAAATATCATCAGGAGATGATAAATAATTATAATCTGAAGAACGTAAAAAGCCGTAGCCGTCAGGCATAATTTCTAATACCCCTTCACTTTCTATAATGCCATCAAATTCAAAATCAGGATCACGGTATCTACCATGACGTTTTCCATTTCCGGTATTACCTTTTTGTTTATTTTGATGTTGTCTGTTGTCTCTATGCTCTCTTTTCTGATATTGTTGTGTTTTCTGTTTCTGCTTAGGGTTTTCGGTATTTTGTTTAGGGTTTTCAGAGTTCTGTTTGGGTTTTTCCGTTGGCTTATTTTCTTCAACGACCACAGGAGGAGATTTTGTTTCTTCTTTAGAAGTTGTATTTTCTATTTGTTCTTCTTTAGTATTTGAAGGAACAGTTGCCTTATGGATTCTTTTTCTGGGAGTTCTTTTTGGTTTTGGAGTGTTTTCTCTGACAGCTGGATTGCTAGCTTGAACATCTAGAATTTGATAAACTAAATCCAATTTTTTTAGTTGGCGGAATTTAGGAACGCCAATTTTTTCTGCAATTTCCTGTAACTCAGGAAGCTTTTTTTCTTTCAGTGCTTCAATTTCGAACATTAGAATGTGTAAATGTGATTAAAAACGTAAAATAACCTTTTAAAAGGCCTATAATGTAAACTTAAATTTGAGTTGTAATTGAATTATTGTATAGAAGTATTCATGTACAATATGCTGCAAGTATACAAATTTATTTTAAAATAGAAACTTTAAATCTTAAAAAGATTGATGTATTTTTGTGCCGCTATTTAGTAAAAATGATTCAAAGAATACAGTCTGTATATTTATTGTTAAGTGCTATTGTATCTGGCGGCTTAATTTTTGTGCTTAATTTATGGAATCAAAATGACAGTGAGTTATATGCATTTGATTTATTGACTTCAGATGAAGTATTATTGAAAACTGTGCCCTTTTTATTTACTGCCTCGGCTGCTTTAGCTTTTATAACTATTTTTTTGTTTAAAAATAGAAAGTTGCAATTTGTGCTAAATAGAATTAATATTTTGATCAACCTTTTTTTATTAGGAGTGTTGTTATACTATTTACTAATGTTACCTGGAGAGAGTAAAATTTCTGAGAAGGGTATTGGGGTGTTTCTTCCAATAGTGAATGTTTTGTTGTTGGTTTTGGCAAATAAGGCTATTCAGAAAGATGAAAACCTTGTGAAATCTGTTGATAGATTACGATAGTTCTAACATCTTAGTTATATTATGTGTGTAAAAGCCACCTTTAAAGGTGGCTTTTTTATGCTTTGTGTTAAAAGTAAAAGACCTTGATTTCTCAAGGTCTTAAGATTTTTGCAAAACTCATGGTTTTCCATGATTTTTAAAAATACCTGAATCAACTATTGACTGGTATTCATGTTTTGCAATACATTTGGAGTATTAATCGTCGCTAAACATTTATAATACACTCCTTAATAAGGGGAGAAAAGGAAGGGGAGAAAGGGGAAAACTAATATACATTAGCTTTTCTCCTTTGCATAATTAGGAGTTTCCTAATCTCATTGGCTAAATTACTAAATAATTTGACTTAAATTAACTTTTAATGTCTTTTTTTTAACAAATTTAGTAAAAGGCTAAATGTCAGTTTTTCAACGATTTAAATATTTAGTTGATCGACTTTATCAACAAATAACTCAAGTTATTAACAATTTTTTCTTTTCTTTGCCAAGAAAGGAAGGGAAAACTCATGGTTTCTGGGTAGTGACTCATGGTTTCTGGGTATTTTTAAAAATCCTTGTTTTCACTATTGTTTTACAGGTACTCTTTAAAATACCTTTGAACGGTAAGTTCAAGGTAATTTACTGAATAACTCTAAACAATTAATAACTCCTAAAATCCCCTAATCATGAGAAAAGCATTACTCGCTTTAGTTGCTGTTGTATTATTGGCTTCATTTTCGGCCGATAAAAGTGAAAAGATTATTTTAAAAGATATTGAAGGTACACTATTACAATCGTATGTTGTAATTGATGACGAATTGAATACTGTAACATTTGAGACGGATGCAAATACTACAGTATCATCAACAATAATAAATGGTACCGTAAAGGTATTTTTGATTGAAAATGGCAATTCTGGTAAAAGTATAAAACATACTTTGAAGTTTAATGAATTTTCAAGCTTGAGTTTCGATCATTATTTTGAATCTTATTATGATGTGGCTAGCAATGATTCTAACTTTGAAGCTTTTACTTCTCTATATTTTAAGAAAAATAAGCCCAGGGTATTTAAATAAACTATGCTTAATAATAACACTTGGTTAAAAATATTTTTTGAAAAATCGAAGTTTAAAACTTCGATTTTTTTTGTACAATATATATTGATATTTATTGTTTATTATAAAATAAGATTATTAATAAATGGACGACTTGATTGATGATAAAATAACAGTTCATATTGCAGATGACCATCAAATACTGATCGATGGGGTGATGGCCGTCTTGGAGATTGAGGAAGGTATAGAAGTGATCGGTTTTTCATTAAATGGTACTCAGGTGATTGATTGGTTTAACGAACATAGTGCGGATGTATTAATCTTAGATATCAATATGCCCAAGTTAGATGGAATAGGGGTTTTGCAGGAGTTTGCCAAAATGGAAGATGTACCTTATGTAATTATACTATCCAGTTATGATGATATTAAATTGGTAAAAGAAGTATTGGGTATGGGAGCAAGCGGATTTGTACCCAAAAAATCGGCTGGAGAACATATTGTGAAGGCCATCCGTAAAGTACATAACGGTGAACAATACTTTAGTGATGAGATCAAAGAGAAAATGATGAAAACATTGATGAGTAAACCTTTAAAGCAAGATGAATCGAATGTTGAGGGTATGCTCATTAATTCATTAACACGAAGAGAATATCAAATATTAAAATTAATTGCCCAGCAATATACAACACGAGAAATAAGCGAAACACTTCATATTAGTCATAGCACTGTTGAAACACATCGTAAAAACCTGATCAAAAAAGTAAATGTAAAAAATAGTGTGGGCCTTGCTATCTTTGCGATGAGAAACGAGATTATTTAACGGTTAAGTTGAGCAAAGAATATTTGAATTTTTACCTTTAAATGAAATTAATCAACAATTACTTCCTAATTTTTCTTTTTCTATGTTTACTCATAAACACAAATTATTCAGCAGCTCAAAGTGATGAATTAAAAGGCCATATTAGAAAAGAGCTAAAGTCAATCGATAGTAATATTCAACAGGGAAGAAATGAAATTGCTCTAAGCAAAATTGAACTACTAAAAACTTATGAAGAGTATATTTCGCAAAATGATAATTTATATAGCTTAAACTTGAAAGAAGCTAAAGCTCATTTTGAGAGTGGTAATCAAGAGAAAGCGATGAATATTTTATTGACAACTTTTGGAAAGTTAAAGTCTGAACAAAATGAGTTATACGGAGAATATGCAAAATATCTGGGAAAGATATTTCAAGAAGATAAAAATTATAACCGTGCTATCCATTATTTCAAGTTAGCTTTGAAGAATTTTCAAGATTTAAAAGACACCCTTAACATTATAGAGTCAAATTTTCTTATAGCCAAAGCACTTAATAATTATGAAGAAATTGATAGTGCGAGAATATACTATGAAAATTCAATTTCTTACCCGATAAATGAATTGAATGAAGATATTATTGCACAATCTTTACTTAGTTTAAGCGGCATACATGTTTTAAAAGATGAATACGATTTAGCAAATGAGTATGGTGCTAGGTCATTGAAAATTAAAGAGAGACAGAAAGATACTATAGGAAGAGTAAAGGTTCTTTTTAATTTGAGTGGTGTATACTATAGAAAAGGTGAATTTAATATTGCTAAGAGAGCGTATTTAGAAGCTTATGATTATATAAAAAATGTAAAGACTGAAGAGGGCTTAAATATAAAAGAGTTTGCTCTTTACAACTTGGCATATGTTAATGAGGAACTTAAAAAATTTGAAGAAGCTTATAAATACTTGGAAAGGGCAACTGATTTAACAGATAGTTTGTCTCAAGCCAATGTTGCAAAAAACATTTCTGAAATTGAAGCTAAATACAATGTAGCTAAAGAAGCGCAAAAATTTGAAGAAGAAAAATCAAAACGCCAACGGACACAATTCTATTTCTATAGCACTTTATTTTTATTTATAACATTACTTGCGCTGGGTTACATTTTCTATAGAAACTACCGTTTAAAACAGCAGCAAAAGTTTGATAAAGTCATTAATGAAAATCAGATAAAGATTATTAACGCTACTATTGATGCGAAAGAAAAAGAACGTAAATCAATTGCCGAAATTTTACATGATAGTGTAAGTGCATTATTATCTTCTGCAAATTTACATTTACAGGCTACTAAGGCACAGTTAAAATCTGGCTATCCTCAAGAAATTACAAAGGCACAAACCATAGTAAATGAAGCTTCTGTAAAAATTCGTGATTTATCGCACGATCTTATTTCATCAGTGCTACTAAAATTCGGACTGGCATTTGCAGTTCATGATATGTGTCAGAAATATTCTAATTCTGAAATTACTTTGTTAAGTGATGACGATGGAATCAAACGTTATGAACAAGATTTTGAAATCAAGATCCATAGTATCATTGAAGAGTTAATCAATAACATATTAAAGCATAGTAAAGCAAAGAATGCAACCATTATGTTGGCACATCGTGAAAACGATATGTTAAGTATACGTATGAATGATGACGGAGTTGGTTTTAATGCTGAAAAAGCAAAAATAAATGGTGGTTTGGGGTTGAATCATATTGAAGCTCGTATCAAAGTAATGAAAGGTGTTTTTAATATCGTTTCCTCTAAAGATAATGGTACCAGTATTTTTATTTTGGTACCTATTGTACCGAGAGAGATTTAAGCTCGTTTACTTAGCTCAATAACTTCTAGATCCTTAATCTCTTTTTTATCAATCGTAAATCTAAGCATTGTGCGAACTGAATGAAAACCGTGTTTTCCACAAGCTCCCGGATTCATATGTAACAAATTCAGCTTTCTATCACGCATAACTTTCAAAATATGTGAATGTCCGCAGATATAAAGGTCAGGCTTTAATTTTTCTAATTTTTCCTTAACTCTTGCATAATATTTTCTGGGGTAACCACCTATATGCGTTATAAAAACAGAAATACCTTCTACCATGAATTCACTATCCAAAGGAAATTCTGCTCTAACTTGAGCATTATCAATATTGCCATACACAGCCCTTAGTGGCTTTAGTTTTTTAATTGCATCTGTCACTTTAAGGTCTCCTATATCACCTGCATGCCAGACCTCATCCGCTTGACGGACAAACTTTAAAATTTGTTCATTGATGAATCCATGTGTATCAGAAAGTAGTAGTATTTTGGTCAAAGGTATTTTATAGTATAATTAAGATTTAGAAAATGGCTATTTCATATCTTTGTCTGTTGGTAAAAATACGATTTCTTGAGGTACTTTATTGAGCTGTCTTATAACGGAAAAGCATATCATGGTTGGCAAGTACAACCAAATGCACTTTCAGTTCAGCAAGTATTACAAGAAACAATTTCAACCATTCTACGAACTGCGATTGATTTAGTTGGAGCTGGTAGGACAGATACTGGGGTGCATGCAGAGCAAATGTTTGCTCATATGGATTTGGATACCGAAGTGGATGTCAATGAGCTAAGAGATAAATGGAATGCCTTTTTACCAGATGACATAGTTATAAAGCAAATTTCTTCTGTGAAAGAAGATGCACATACAAGGTTTAATGCTCGCAGTAGAAGTTACGAGTATCGAATTTATTTGGGTAGAAGTCCGTTTTTTTTGGAAACTACCTGGCAACTGTATCAAAAGAATTTAGATATCAGGAGTATGAATAAGGCAGCAAGATTGTTATTGAGCTATGACAATTTTAAGTCATTTTCTAAATCTAAAACCGATGTCAAGACCTACAATTGCAAAGTGACAAATGCTGAGTGGAAATTGAGTGACAACTTATTGATATTTTATATTACCGCTGATCGTTTTTTACGTAATATGGTACGGGCAATTGTTGGTAGCCTTATAGATGTTGGCTTAGGAAAGAAATCAGTCGAAGATTTTGAAGATATAATTAAAAGTAAAGACAGAAGGCAAGCAGGATTTTCGGTACCACCTCAAGGATTATTCCTTACAGAAGTTGTTTATGATAGTGAATTATTTATATAACCCATGGCAGAAAAAGTAACAGGTAAAATATTTGATTATCAGTTATTCAAAAGATTGATGAATTATGCCAAGAAGTATAAATTATACTTTTTTATTGCTTCATTTTCCGTCATTTTAGGGGCTCTGCTTACGGCAGTTACTCCTGTTTTATTGAGGGAGATTATTAATAACTTTATTACGAATAAGGATGCACAAGGTTTGTTAAACTTCATTTTATTGATGTTGTTAGCACTCTTATTTCAAGTGTTATTTCAGTTTTTATTCATCTACTTTGCCAATTGGCTAGGACAGAATATTATTAAAGATATCAGAACACAGCTTTTTAGTCATATGCTGCGCTTCAAAATGCAGTATTTTAATAATTCTCCAGTAGGGAAATTGGTAACAAGAGTGGTATCTGATATAGAAACTGTCGCCAGTATTTTTGCACAAGGCTTGTTCATGATCATTAGTGATTTACTAAAAATGATTGTCATTGCCGGAGTGATGTTATGGATGGATTGGCGCTTGGCGCTTATTGCTTTTGTTGCCTTGCCTATTTTGGTGTACGCTACTAAAGTATTTCAAAAGGCTATGAAATCGGCTTTTACTGATGTGCGTAATGAAGTTTCTAATTTGAACAGTTTTGTACAAGAGCGTGTAACAGGCATGAAAATAGTACAACTATTTACACGTGAAGAGATAGAATATGAAACTTTTAAAAAAATCAATGACAAACATAAAAAAGCTTGGGTACGTACTATATGGTACAATTCTATTTTCTTCCCCATAGCGGAGATCATTCCATCTATTGTGATTGGTTTAATTGTATGGTATGGTGGTTTACAAATACTCATGGTAGATACCTCTATTCAAGCGGGTGATATTATTGCATTCATAACCATGTGTCAGCAATTGTTTAGACCATTGAGGCAAATAGCAGATAAATTCAATACACTACAAATGGGTATGGTGGCTGCAGATAGAGTATTTAAGATCTTAGATGAAAATGTTCAGGAGGTTGATGAAGGTACTTTACAAATTGAAACTATTAATGGAAATATCGCATTCAAGGATGTGCACTTTAGTTATATTAAAGATGAACCTGTATTGAAAGGTATTTCTTTTGATGTTAAGAAAGGAGAGACTATTGCCGTTGTTGGAGCTACCGGAGCAGGGAAATCTACCATTATAAACTTGCTAAATAGATTCTATAATATTGACTCAGGTCAGATATTAATTGATGATGTAAATGTATATGATTTCACGTTGGAATCCTTACGCGATAATATAGCCGTAGTGCTTCAAGATGTATTCTTATTCTCAGATACCATTTACAACAATATTACTTTAAACAACAATGATATATCTCTTGATGAGGTAAAAGAAGCTGCCAAATCTATCGGAGTTCATGATTTTATTATGAGTTTACCTGGCAACTATAATTATAATGTAAAAGAAAGGGGTGTGATGCTTTCTGCTGGGCAAAGACAGCTAATTTCATTTTTACGAGCCTATGTTAGTAATCCAGCCATATTAATTTTAGATGAAGCAACATCTTCAATAGATTCTCAATCTGAAAAACTTATTCAAACGGCTACGAATAAAATTACAAAAGGTAGAACATCTATTGTTATTGCGCATAGATTGGCCACTATAAAAAAGGCTGACAGAATTATCGTAATGGAAAAAGGTAAGATTGTTGAACAAGGAACGCATAAAGAATTATTAGCACAAAAAGGATACTACAGTAAGTTATACGAAATTCAGTTTACAACTGCATTAGCTAGCTAAGGTCTTCTTTTATGATCTCAATAAGTTTACTGGGATCATCAAACAAAACAAATTCTCCATTTTTTATATAAGATAGTTGCCCGGTTTCTTCTGAAACAACCAATGCTACCGCATCTGACTTCATAGTAATACTCAATGCAGCTCTGTGACGTAAACCAAACCTTCCAGGAATCTTTAAATTATCTTCTACAGGCAAAATCACTCTTGTTGCCGTAATGATATTGTCCTCAATAATAATAGCACCATCATGCAACGGGCTATTCTTATAAAAAATGCTTTTCAACAATGGCATATTTACTTCGGCATTCATTTGATCTCCCGT
The DNA here is from genome assembly GCF_056591715.1 of Maritimimonas sp. 2405UD52-3. Lineage (NCBI taxonomy): Bacteria > Pseudomonadati > Bacteroidota > Flavobacteriia > Flavobacteriales > Flavobacteriaceae > Maritimimonas > Maritimimonas sp. 2405UD52-3. The sequence goes on along the minus strand of NZ_JBWQOL010000002.1, from coordinate 357,628 downwards.
ATGTTTTACAAAGTCAAGACTATTATTTCGTTCAATAACTACGAGGGCACCAGTTCTAGTTTTTGCCATATCTAAACAAGAGTTGACAATACTTTCAACATCAGTAATGGTGAAATCATCAGATTTTAAAAAGTTTAAATTTTTTAACACTCCTTTTTTGGATGCGAAATTGGTGGAGCCTATCATCAATAAAAACTTTCTAATTTCCTGTTGAAAAACAATAATCATGGCTATAAAACCAACGCCAAGGAATTTACCCAAAATATCACTGAGTAATTCCATTTGAAGTACTTCAGTCAGTTTCCAGATAAGGTAAATAATGGCAATTCCTAAAAAAATATTAATGGCTACAGTACCACGAATAAGTTTATAGACATAGTAGAGTAGAAGGGCTACAAGAACGATATCGAGAATGTCTAAAATTCTAAAGTTTAAAAAATCGAATGCGTCCAAGTCTTAGGTTTTGGTAAATGTACTAATATTTTATGAGTACATTTTTTGCAAAAATTTAAAGAAATTAACCATTTAATTCACAGGTTCTGGCTCAAATATATTGACTGGATATTTTGATTTTATATGGTTAATTTTATTTTTAAGAACTAAATTCTTCCTATCGTTTTTGAATTGGTTCTTCAAGTTTTTAAAGGAAACTCCATATAGTGTTATAGATAACTTATCTCTTAATTCTGAATATGCTGTTGAAATTTCATTTTGCACAGCTATATATGTTTTATAAGAAGTATTTCTGCTAGCTTCTAATTGTACAATAGCTTTTTTAGGTGAGTCAGAATATAGAGGGTCTTTGTTGCCAAAACACCAGTCACAATTTGTACCATTATCTATAAAATCAATTACATATTGTTTCAACTTTTCTAATGGAATTATATTTTGATTTTCTAAAAGTACCTCATCGTTTGCGTTCAAACTAATTTCTAAGACGTTGCGATCATTTACATCTTTTATAGGTGAATTGATTTTTTGTGGAATTCTCTTTAGGATACCTTTTTCTGTATCAACTGTAGTGGTTACCAAAAAGAAGATCAATAGTAAAAAAGCTAGGTCAGCCATAGAACCAGCATTTATCTCAGGATTATTTCTTGCACTCATAGTATAGAAAATTAAGATTATACTACAAATCGCGCAAAAACGATGCCGAAGCATTATCCCTTTAAAGCTTCAACTATCTTAATTGCTTCCATTGCTTGCTTTACATCATGAACACGCAAAATATTGGTTCCATTAAGTAGTGCAATTGTATTTGCAACTGTTGTTGCATTTAATGCTTCTTTTGGAGTAATATCTAATAATTTATAGAGCATAGATTTTCGAGAAACTCCAGTGAGTATGGGTAGTTCTAATATTTTGAAGAAATCCATTTTACTCAGTAGCTCATAATTATGCGCTAACGTTTTTCCAAAACCGAAACCAAGATCAATAATGATATCATGCACATGAAATTTTTGTAATTCAGCAACCTTTTTAGAGAAATAAAGTAATACTTCTTTCACCATATCATCATAGTTAGGTTGTAATTGCATATTTTGAGGAGTGCCTTGCATATGCATTAAAACATAAGGTACTTGCAAGTTTGCAATGGTTTGAAACATGTTGGTGTCTAGAGAACCACCAGAAATATCATTGATCATACTGGCACCCATATCAACACATTTTTTTACTATACCACTTCTAAAGGTGTCAATAGAGATTAATATCTCAGGAAATTCTTTTAGGAGTAATTCAATTACTGGTAAAATGCGTTCACTCTCTTCTTGCTCACTAATATGTTCTGCTCCAGGCCTGGAAGAATAAGCACCTATATCTATAAATGTTGCTCCTTCATGTAACATTTTTTCTACCTGATTTAAAATGCTAACATCACCTTTATAGATTCCTCCATCATAAAAAGAATCAGGGGTGATGTTTAGAATCCCCATTACTTTTGGGGTTGAAAGGTTTATTAGATTTCCTTTGCAATTAATTGATAACATAGGGGTTATTATATGTTTTTGTGAAAAAATTAACAGCTAGAACTCATTTTTTTTGTAAATTTGAGTATTCTTCTCATATCTCCTATCGTGAGAGAATAAATGTTTAGCGACATATAATACTTAAGGCTACATTATTGTAGCCTTTTTTTATTGAATCGCTTACATACCTCAGTAAAAATACTTATTTACTCCATAATAAGTAGCTTGTTTTTTATAAATTCGTCGATAATTTAAATAAGCCTATATGCATAACACCAAAGTTCAATATGATGCTATAATAGCAAAATGTAGAGAGCTGTTTATTAATAAAATGAAAGACTATGGAAGTGCATGGCGTATCTTGCGTTTACCTTCTTTAACTGATCAAATTTTCATCAAGGCTCAACGTATCCGTCAACTTCAGGAAAATGATGCACGTAAAGTAGATGAAGATGAGGTTTCGGAATTTATTGGTATCATTAATTATTCAGTAATGGCTTTGATTCAATTAGAATTAGGTGTAGTAGAACAGCCAGATTTAAATACCAAACAAGCTACTGAATTATATGATAAACATGTGTTAGAAACCAAAACCTTGATGGAAAATAAGAATCATGACTATGGAGAGGCTTGGCGAGATATGCGCGTAAGTTCATTAACTGATTTGATTTTGCAGAAATTATTGCGTGTAAAGCAAATTGAAGATAATGAAGGCAAAACATTAGTGTCAGAAGGTATAGATGCCAATTATCAAGACATGATCAACTACGCTGTATTTGCATTAATTCTTATTGAAGAAAATCAAAATTAAAATGAAATTTTTAGTTCAGGTAGCACGAATTCTGGTAGCCATTACTTTTATTTTTTCTGGCTTTGTGAAATTGGTAGACCCGTTGGGTTCAGCTTATAAGTTCGAAGAATACTTTGGAGCCGATGTGTTGAATTTGGAGTTTTTAACTCCGTATGCATTAGCCTTTTCTATTTTTTTGATTATCGCTGAAATTATGCTGGGGGTACTATTGTTAATAGGATTCAAACCAAAGTTTACAACCTATAGTCTTTTTTTTATTACGCTTATATTTCTATTCCTAACTTGGTATTCTGCATATTATAACAAAGTGACTGACTGCGGTTGTTTTGGTGATGCCATTACCTTAACACCTTGGGAGACTTTTTATAAAAACATAGTCTTAATTATCTTAATTATATTATTGGTAGTTCGTTATACGGATATAAAATCTGTTTTTTCAGATAAAATTACAAAGGCGATCACCTACGCCTCACTATTAATTTTTCTGTTTGTCACCTATTATGCCTTGCAGCATTTACCACCAATAGATTTTAGAGCTTATGCCATTGGTAAGAATATCCCTGAGGGAATGATTTATCCTGAAAATGCAAAACAGGCGGTATATAAAGACACTTGGATTTATAAGGTGAATGGGGTAGATCAAGAGTTTACTACTGAAGAAAAACCTTGGGAGATTGAGGGTGCCACTTTCGTGAATAGAAAAACAAAACTTATAGAAAAAGGTTATGAACCTCCTATTCATGATTTTACAATGGAGAGGGGTGGAAAAGATCTTACTGAAGAATTAATGCAACGTGAAAAGCTATTACTTTTCGTGATGTACAATTTAGAAAAAGCAGATAAAGAAGGTCTTAAAGAGTTAAATACCATTGCAGAAAAGGCAATGCAACAAGGGTATGATGTGTTTGCTTTTTCAGCTTCAACGGAAGCATATTATGAAAAAGTAAAGCAGGAATATGGGCTTGAATTTGATTTGCTTTTTTGCGATGAAACTACCTTAAAAACTATTGTACGCTCTAACCCAGGAATTGTAACAATAAGTAAAGGCACAATTACTGGTAAATGGAACATAAACGATGCTGATAAAATAAAACTATAATGAAGCAAGTGCTATTGGTTTTTGTTGGTGGTGGGTTTGGTAGTATAGCCAGATATATACTGGCAAAATACTTTAATAGTGAGGCTAGCGGTATACCTTATGGTACTTTTTTAGCTAATGTGTTAGGTAGTTTACTGATAGGTATTATCCTTGGGGTGGCTGCTAAAAATGATACTCTATCACAAAGTCAAACGTTGCTATTGGCAACAGGTTTCTGTGGTGGATTCACAACATTTTCAACATTTGCATATGAAAACCATGTGTTTCTAAAGTCAGGTGATTTTCTGAATTTCTTTATGTATGCTGTAGGAAGTTTTGTACTTGGATTTGCAGCAGTTTTTTTAGGGATGTTCTTAGTAAAAAGCTTTTAGGGCTAAGTTAATTATAGGTTTTTGATGAGTCTGTAACAAGTCTATTGATCTCTTTTAACTCATTTTTGGTTAGATCTCTCCATTTTCCAACAGGAATGTCTAATGAAACATTCATAATTCTAATACGCTTGAGCTTGGTCACTCTATAGTCTAAATACTCGCACATTCTTCTTATCTGTCTATTTAAGCCCTGCGTAAGGATAATTTTAAATTTATTTTTACCAATTTGTTCTACTTTGCATTTTCTGGTAACCGTGTCTAAAATAGGAATACCATTACTCATTTTTTGAACAAAATCTTTATTAATAGGTTTGTTTACAGTAACAATGTATTCTTTTTCATGATTGTTACGTGCACGCAAAATTTTATTTACTATATCTCCATCATTCGTCAAAAAAATGAGACCTTCACTAGGTTTATCTAATCTACCTATAGGGAATATACGTTTAGGGTGATTGATGTAATCAATAATATTGTCTTTTTCAACTCGTGTATCGGTTGTGCACACAATACCAATTGGTTTATTAAAAGCAATATAAATGGCCTTATCTTTAGACTCAGAGATTAGTTTCCCATCTACTCGTACCTCGTCTTGAGCATTTATTTTAGTACCCATTTCTGGAATAACACCATTAATAGTTACCCGTCCTTGTTCAATTAATTTGTCAGCTGCTCTTCTGGAGCAATAACCTACTTCACTGAGATATTTATTAATACGGGTTTCTTTATTTTGTTCCATAGATGTATTAGTTAAAATCTAGTTCAATCTTGGTGAGATTAGCAATTTCTTTGTTCAGGTATTTAATACTTACTTTGGGTGGAATCGAGATTTCTACACAAATTTCACTAAAAACTAAACTTTCTGACGAGAGCTTAGACTGAAAGTCATTTGCCGTTAGCAATGATTTTAATAATAGTTTAAACATCTTTTTGTTCTTGTATTCAGCATAAAGCTTTTCTATAGTTTCGTCATCTACTTCTTTAAATCTATTTACGTGAATTTCTATAGATGGAGGCACTGAAATACCAACAATGAGTCTGTTTGTTCTAAATCCGGCTTTTTCTATGATAGGAAGTACATCAAATACACTTTTAACGTAATTTACAAACTTTCGTTTTGTACTCGCTCCTATATTTCCAATTTTTGAAAGCCCGCTTTTAAGCTGTTCTAAAACCTGATCAGTACTATCTTTTACAGTTTTAGTTGTTTTTGTAATGAGCGATTTTTTCCCCATAGACTAAAAGGGTAAATTTTTTAAATCTACATTACCACCTGATAAGATTAAGCCTACTTTTTTACCAGAAAATTTAGATTCTGATTTTAAAACTGCAGCAAGCACGGTAGCAGAAGAAGGTTCTGCAATAATTTTCATTCGCTCCCAGATAATTTGCATTGCATCTATAATTTCTTCTTCGGTTACTCTAATAATTTCCTCAACATAATGATGAATGATACTAAAGGTAATATCTCCTAAGGAGGTTTTTAATCCATCAGCAATAGTATTGGTAGTTGCATTCTTTTCTAGTTGTCCATTTTGTATTGATTTATAGGCATCATCTACTTCAAAAGGTTCAGCACCAATGACCTTACAATTAGTGCTAAATGCTAAAGTACTCAACGCCGTGCCAGATATCAATCCCCCACCACCAACTGGAGCAACTATATAATCTAAATCTGTATACACTTCCAAAAATTCCTTAGCAGCAGTTGCATTACCTAATATCACATTAAAATCATTAAACGGATGTACGAAAGTTGCTCCTTTTTTCTCTTGAATTTTTTGTGCTGTTGTTTCACGAGCATCCAATGTAGGCTCACATTCTGTGATTTGACCACCATAGCCTTTAACAGCATCCTTTTTTACTTGTGGTGCATCATTTGGCATCACAATATGAGCAGTGATTCCAATGTTTTTGGCGGCCAAGGTTAAAGCTTGACCAAAATTTCCTGAAGAGTGTGTAACAACTCCTTTTTGTTGTTGCTCTTTTGATAATTGCAAAATCGCATTGGTAGCACCTCTCATTTTAAAAGCGCCCATTTTTTGAAAGTTCTCGCATTTAAAATATAGATCAGCACCAGCCATTTGATTGATAGCTTGTGAGCTCAATACTGGTGTATTATGCATATAAGGAGCTAAACGTTCAGCAGCCGCTAAAATGTCTTTTTCAATTTTCATTTGATCTTTGATTTGAAGGCTTTTACTCCTGCTTTTATAGCTACATCCAGATGATTTTCTCTAGGAGGAATAGGGCAGGAGTATGCATCATTGTAAGCGCAATATGGGTTGTATGCCTTATTAAAATCTAGCTCAATAATGCCATTTTTAGATTGAGAAACATCCAAGTATCTTCCACCACCATAAGTTTCATTACCATTTGTAGTATCCATAAAAGGAACAAACAAATAATCCTTATATCCTGGTTTTTTAATGAGTTCTTGATTTTGGTAAACCTGAAGTACATATTTTTTGCCATTTAATTCAAAACGGGCTATTCCATAAGTTTTATAAATAGGTAATCTATCTGTTGTGGTTGGCATTTCAAAAAGAATAGGGTTCTCATTGAGGATAAATTGAGCTTTGATATTATAATTTGAGTCTATGGGGAAGTACTCCAAAGAAGAAAATTTTTTAAAATCTTTTTTGGTAAGTATAGTGGTCTTTTTATCAGCAAACTTCACATTTTGCTCATATCGATGCTTTTTTATTTGATCTATATAAGATCTTGGAGTTTCAGATTGAGAACATCCCGACAAGTAAGTAATAAAAAATAAAAAACCAATAAATCGTTGCATGTATAATAATTTATTCAAAGATAAGAATTAGATAATGTCTAGGTTTTAAAATATTTTGTAGCTTTGAATCAAATTAAGTAAAAAATGAGAACAACATATCGTACCATGAACATTCAATTTTCGGTGAAGCCGAGATATACGGGTATGTATTTGTTGTAGCTATATAGAAATAAGTATTAACAATAGAATAGATGCCCGGCTTAACGCCGGGTTTTTTATTTTTAGAAGTAACCTAATGAACTATGGTTTTAGTAAGTTTTTTAAATAGAAAAGTTATACAACCTTATTTTAATACATTTAAAGGTTTGTCAAGAGAAGTTTGGTGGCTTGCCTTAATTACACTTATTAATAGGGCAGGTACAATGGTCATTCCTTTTCTATCACTATACTTAACCAAGCACCTTGGTTTTAGCCTTGGTAAGGTAGGTTGGATCATGAGTGCATTTGGATTAGGATCTGTAGTTGGTTCGTGGTTAGGCGGAAAACTAACTGATAAAATTGGCTATTATAAGGTAATGGTATTTAGTTTGATTGCTACCGGATTTCTATTTGTAGGTTTACAATTTATTGAGACATTTGAAACCATAATTTTGGGAATCTTTACCGTTATGTTGGTTGCTGATGCCTTTAGACCTGCAATGTTTGTGGCATTAAGCACTTATAGTAAATCGGAAAACAAGACACGGTCTGTAACCTTAATTAGGCTAGCTATCAATTTGGGCTTTTCAGCTGGCCCAGCGGTTGGAGGTTTAATCATAACTTCTATAGGATATAACGGTTTATTTTGGATAGATGGCATTACCTGTTTTTTGGCGGGAATTTTATTATTGAATGTTTTACACCCTAAAAAAGCAAGAATTCAAGATGATATCAAGGTTAAAAACCCAAGTTCAGCTTATGGGGATAAGCCTTTTATTATTTTTTTAGGCGCTATGACATTGTTTGGATTTGTGTTCCTACAATATTTTTCAACAATACCGCTTTATTATAAAGATCAATCATTAACAGAATTTGAAATAGGATTATTGATGGGAATGAACGGATTTTTAATATTTCTTTTAGAAATGCCTTTTATAAAAAAGCTAGAAGATGGAAAAAGGTCAAAGATCTATTTAATGATTGTAGGTACAATTTTAATTGGGGCTAGCTTTCTTGTATTGAATTTCAGTGGATGGATAGGAATTCTAATCATAGGTATGTTATTGATGACCATTGGTGAAATGATATTATTCCCATTTTCTAATTCATTTGTAATGGACAGAGCTAAAAATGGTAAACAGGGAGAATTCATGGGTTTGTATACCATTTCATTTTCAATTGCGCATATATTTGGTCATAATGCTGGAATGCAATTAGTGGATAAAGTTGGTTATGAAGCCACTTGGTATTTAATGACAGCACTTTCTTTATTATGTATTCTTTTATTATTACGACTAGGAAGCGTTACAAAAAAGGAATTGGTAAAAATTAATTAGAATTAAAAAGCCGTTGCATTGCAACGGCTTAGAACCTTCAATAAGATTTATTAATTTTTTATAATTGCTTGGGTGATTTTCCTAAGAGTGAATGGGGCTAATTTTATTTTAAAACAGAAAACGCAATTTTTGATGATGTATACACAGTATGCGTTTGCGTTTTAAAATCTTCTTTTTTCGCTTTAAAAATATTATCTACGTAGGTCTGCGGGTTCAAGTCAATTAGAGGAAACCATGTACTTTGTACTTGCACTTGGAGTTTATGTCCTTTTTTAATAGTATGAAAAACGTCTTGTAATTTAATAGTTACATCTGTAGGTTTATTGGGTACAAAAGGTTCTGGTTTTTCAAAACTATTTCTAAATTTACCATGCATTACCTCACTCCTAACCATCAAATGATAGTTACTCATTTTTAGGTGATCTTGCATTCCTTCTCCATGCTCTTTGGTATCTGGAGGGTGTACGTCTATTATCTTAACAATTCAGTCAGCATCAGTACCTGTAGTTGCTACCTTTAAGTTAGCAATAATATCTCCTGATAGCGTAAGATTTTCATCTAAAATATCAGTTTCAAAAACCAAAACATCAGGTCTTCTGGAAGCAAAACGCTGATCGTCTGTCATATATTTTCTAGGTGTAAAAACTGTTTTAATATCTTCTGAGTAGGGGACAGGTCTTTCAATATCACTAATGAATTTTATGGGTGTGTTAGATTTAAAAGTTGTTGTTAATTCTTTATTTTCTGATAGGTACATGGTTTGTTTGGAAGTATTAGGTGGAGGCCAACTTTCATAAGTTTTCCAGGCTTTTTTACCAGAATCATATACATAAGCTTCTGGTAATCCAGATTCCTTTTTACCATTATCTTTTAAGAAATGATTAAAGAATTTAGTTTCAATTTTTTCTTGAAAGAATTCTGATATAGAATCTCCAAAATAATAATTACCAACTATGTTTTTACCCCGAGAGCGTGCCCACGCACCGTGATCCCAAGGACCGAAAACCAACGTGTTATAGTTATTAGGATTATTTTTTTCAATAGCCTTATAAGTTTCTAGTGGTCCATAAAGATCCTCTGCATCAAACCAACCACCAACAATCATAGTCGCGACCGAAGGTTTAATATTTTTTAAATGTTGAATAATACCTTTGCTCTGCCAAACACTGTCATAATTAGGATGTTCTACAATTTCTTTCCAAAAGAAATCGTCTATGTCATCATTACTTTTTAGTTTAGGATTGTCTAATGATTCATACTGAAAATAACGGTTGAGATTACTTAAAGGTCCTGCATCCAGAAAAAATTGGTATTGATCTTGTGTACCTAGTTCAGGTAATTTGTACCAAGCAGAATCTCTGGGTTCATCCTTTGGAGTTCCAAAGAGCGAGATAGCCCTAAAATAGCTTAATAAAAAAGCTCCATTATGGTGAAAGTCATCAAAATAAAAATCACCAATGCATGCTTGTGGTGAAGCTGCTTTTAATGCAGGATGTGCATCTATAACGGAATATGTGGTATAAAATCCTGGGTAAGAAATACCCCATGTACCAACATTGCCATTATTGTTTTCAATATTTTTGACAAGCCATTCAATAGTGTCATAAGTGTCTGAGCCTTCATCTATATCTTTATTTGATTTTTTGTTTGGAATGTATGCGCGCATATTGTCATAGATGCCTTCACTCATCCATCTGCCACGAACATCTTGATAGACAATAATATTACCTTCTTTCATTAAATGTTCGTTAGGACCAATTTTCACCTTAGATGTATCAGTACCATATGGTTTACAACTATAAGGCGTACGCATTAATAGAATAGGATACTCTTTACTTTTGTCTTTGGGTGAATAGATAGTAGTAAATAATTTCACACTATCTCGCATGGTGATGTATACCTCTTCCTTATTGTAATTCTCTGCTACATAATTTTTAGATTTCTCTTGAGTAGTTTTTTTTCGACAATTAAAAGTCAAAAAGACTAAGATGACTAAAAGTGTAATTCTAATTAAGTATTTCATACATTAAGAAAAAAGATAGTTCTAAATAAAGGTATAAATTTATATAAAATAGAAAACCACTACTATTGCAGCGGTTTTTCTAATTAATAAGTTCAAAAGTTTTGCTTTTAAACTTGTAGGGATGTAAACTAAAACAGGGTTTTAAATCGACCCCAATTGGCATAAAATAATGCTACTGTTAATACGGCGGAAAGGGCGGCACCTCCAATTCCTGCAATGTCATAATTTAAATGGAAAATTAAAAAGTTTACAACTAGCGGAGCTAAAGCAACCAATGCTAATCCTACCCATTTATTGGTAATTAATAATAAACCAATGGCAATTTCAAGTATACCTAATAATTGAAAATATCCAGCTTTACCTAAAGCACCCATAAATTCGGCAGCATCACCTGTTAACTCAGGCATGGGCATAAAGTTTCCAAATTTATTGGCGCCAAAAACGACCAGTAACAAACCTAAAATGACCCTAAGGATCATATTAACTTTTGAACTCATAAAACTTAAAAATTTAGTTAATACTATATTATTTGAGGTACAATTTAAGCAAATCTGACAAAGTAATTTATAAACTCTCAGTTTTATAAATAAAAAAACCACTCAAAAAGAGTGGCTTCTAGATTGTTTTAAGTCTATATTTAGACCAGCATAGTAACCGGATTTTCAATATATCCTTTCAATGTCTGTAAAAATTGTGCACCTGTGGCCCCATCTACAGTTCTATGATCACATGCCATAGTCAATTTCATAGTATTTCCAACTATTATTTGTCCTTCTCTAACAACAGGTTTTTGTACAATAGTACCAACAGATAAAATGGCAGAATTAGGCTGATTGATAATTGAGGTAAAATCGGTTATACCAAACATCCCTAAGTTAGAAATGGTAAAAGTACTACCTTCCATTTCTTGAGGTGTTAGCTTTTTATTACGCGCTTTACCTGCATATTCTTTTACTTGAGCACCTATTTGAGGTAAGGTCATCTCGTCGGCAAAACGAACCACAGGAACCAATAGGCCATCTTCAACTGCAACCGCCACACCAATATGTACATGATGATTCTTTTTGATTCTATCATCAAACCATTGGGAATTTACTTGTGGATGTTGCTTTAAAGCTAAGGCAGTTGCTTTAACAACAATATCATTAAATGAAATTTTAGTATCTGGTATAGAATTGAACTGCTTTCTAAAGGCGATTGCATTATCCATATCAAACTCAACATTCAAATAATAATGTGGTGCTGTAAATTTAGATTCACCCAACCTACGCGCAATGACTTTTCGCATTTGTGAGTTTGGTACTTCTTCAGAACTTTCTTGACCCTTAGGAGTAAATGGAATGCCAGAGGCTGACCCTACAGTATTAGGAGTAAAGTTTTCTACATCACTTTTTACAATTCTTCCATTTTCACCAGAACCTCTTACTTGGGCTAAATCAATTCCTTTTTCCTGAGCAATTTTTTTGGCTAAAGGAGAAGCAAATATTCTATCTCCATCATTTGCTTTTGATACTATAGGTTCTGCAATAATAGGTGCTGGCTCTTCTTTTTTGACAGTTGCTGGCTGCGATTGAGGTATTTGTTCCTTTTTTGTTTCAGTCTTTTCTTCTGTTTTTGAAAACGCTCCATTTTTAATGGCTTCAACTACACCTGATATATCTGTGCCTTTATTGCCTATAATGGCAAGTACACTATCTACAGCTGCAGATCCTCCTTCATTTACGCCAATATGCAATAATGTGCCTTCATAGAATGATTCAAATTCCATTGTAGCCTTATCAGTTTCAATTTCAGCTAGAATATCACCTTCGCTAATATTATCTCCTACTTTTTTTAGCCATGAAGCCACTGTACCTTCTGTCATTGTATCACTTAATCGTGGCATAGTAATAATCTCTACACCATTTGGTAGGTCAAAACCAGAATCTTTATCGGCTGATTCAGATACTTCTTCAGTTCCTGTATTTTCTGGTGTAGATTTGTTCTCTTTCTTCTCCTCTGGAGTAGGTTCAGCAGCTGGAGCTGCATTTAAGAGGGCTGAAAAATCTTCTCCTTTATCTCCAATAATAGCCAAAAGTGTATCTACTTTAGCTGACTCACCTTCATTAATACCTATATGTAGTAAGATACCTTCATGAAAAGACTCAAATTCCATAACGGCCTTATCAGTTTCAATCTCTGCCAAAATATCTCCCTCTTCAATTTTATCACCAACGCTTTTTAACCATTTTGCAACCACACCTTCTTCCATGGTGTCACTCAGTCGAGGCATATTTATTACTTCAGCCATAAGAATTTAATTTTTTAAAATTAAATAAATCTCAATCCCGATAACTATCGGGGCCAAATCACAACTAATATTATTGAAATTTGGTGTTTGAAATTTTGAATTTTTTTACAATCTATGTTTTAAAAACGGATAGTCTTCTTGTTCATAAACCACGTCATACATCACATTCTTTTCAGGATATGGAGAGTCTTCAGCAAACTTCTCACATTCAGAAACCCTTGTTTTCACCTCTTTGTTCATTTTATCAATCTCCTCATCGGTAGCATATTTTTCTGCTTTGATGATATCTAACACCTGGGTAATAGGATCAATCTTTTTATATTCTGCAACTTCTTCTTTTGTTCTATAATGTTGCGCGTCACTCATAGAATGCCCACGATAACGATAGGTTTTCATTTCTAAGAAGTAAGGTCCTTCTCTACGAGCATGTTCAATAGCTTCATATACTGCTTCTGCCACTTTAACAGGATTCATACCATCTACCGGTTTACTAGGCATTTCATAACCTAATCCTAATTTCCAGATATCCTCATGATTTGCTGTTCTTTCTACTGAAGTTCCCATAGCATAGCCATTGTTTTCTACAATAAAAACCACAGGTAATTTCCATAACATAGCCATGTTAAATGTTTCATGTAGTGACCCTTGACGAGCTGCACCATCACCAAAATAAGTTAGGGTTACGGCATCAGAACCCTTATACTTATCCGCAAAAGCGAGACCAGCACCTAAAGGAATTTGTCCACCAACAATTCCGTGACCACCATAAAAACGATGCTCTTTAGAAAAGATATGCATTGAACCACCCAAACCCTGTGAGGTTCCTGTAGCTTTACCATATAATTCTGCCATTACACGCTTAGGGTCTACACCCATTCCAATAGGCTGTACATGATTTCTATAAGCTGTGATCATCTTATCTTTGGTCAAATCCATGGCATGAAGTGCGCCTGCTAATACAGCTTCCTGACCATTATATAAGTGTAAGAAACCTCTTACTTTTTGTTGAATGTAAACAGCTGCAAGTTTATCTTCAAACTTACGCCAGAACAACATGTCCTTATACCATTGTAGGTAGGTTTCTTTAGTGATTTTTTTCATAATGTAATTTTCTGTTAAGAAAAATGAAATACAAATATAGTGTTTTAGGTTTTTTCAAAAAACAAGTTATTATCAAGCTTCTATATAATCTTCAATGGGATTACAAGTACATACCAAATGTCTGTCTCCGTAAGCATCATCAACACGTCTAACGGGTGGCCAGAATTTATTTTCTGAAACAAAATCTAATGGAAAAGCAGCCTCTTGTCTTGAGTAATTAAATGACCAATCGTCTGTGGTTAGCATGGCCTGTGTGTGCGGTGCATTTTTCAATACTGAATCTTCACCTTCTATATAGGCATCTATTTCAGTTTTGATCTGGATCATGGCGTCACAAAAACGATCAAGTTCTTGTTTACTCTCACTTTCCGTTGGCTCAATCATCAAAGTACCAGCAACAGGAAATGACAGAGTAGGGGCGTGAAAACCAAAATCCATTAAACGTTTAGCTATGTCAGTAACTTCCACCCCTTTTGCTTTGAACTCTCTAAAATCAACAATCATTTCATGCGCTGCATAGCCCTTTTCACCTGTGTACAGAATCTTATAGTGTTTTTCGAGTTTTGCTTTTATATAATTTGCATTTAGGATGGCATATATAGTCGATTTTTTCAACCCGTCGGCGCCTAACATTTTAATATAACCATAAGAGATGATATCAACCAATGCAGACCCCCAAGGAGCTGCTGAAATGGCAGTAATAGCATTTTTACCTCCGGTTTTAATAATAGGGTTGGTTGGTAAAAATTCAGCTAAATGTTTAGCTACACAAATGGGGCCCACACCCGGGCCACCACCACCATGAGGAATAGCGAATGTCTTGTGTAAGTTCAAATGACAGACATCTGCACCAATAGTTGCAGGGTTTGTTAAACCAACTTGGGCGTTCATATTAGCACCATCCATATACACTTGTCCTCCATTATCATGTATGATTTTCGTAATATCTTGAATGGCACTTTCAAAAACGCCATGCGTAGATGGATACGTAACCATCAAAGCCGCTAAATTCCCCTTATGAAGTTCAGCTTTTTCTTTCAAATCTTCTACATCAATATTACCATCATCTGAGGTTTTTGTTACGACCACTTTCATGCCGGCCATAACAGCAGAAGCGGGATTCGTACCATGTGCGGATGCAGGAATCAAACAAATATTTCTATGATGGTCACCTCTTGATTCGTGGTAGGCTTTAATAACCATGAGTCCGCTAAATTCTCCTTGAGCACCTGAATTAGGCTGTAATGAAGTAGCATGAAAACCAGTAATGATATTTAATGATCGTTCTAATTCTTGCAGCATTTCTTGATAACCCTGAGCTTGTTCAATGGGAACAAAAGGATGGATGTTGTTCCATGAACTTAAACTCAATGGAATCATTTCTGATGCAGCGTTCAATTTCATAGTACAAGATCCTAATGATATCATAGAGTCTGTTAATGAAATGTCTTTACGTTCGAGTTTTTTGATATAACGCATCATCTCGGTTTCTGAATGATAGCTTTCAAAAACTTCATTTGACATAAACGATATCTTACGTTTTAAATCATCTGGAATAGAGGAAGTAAAAACATATTCGTTTACTATTACTGGCTCTTTACCCTCAGCTTTGGCTAGAATATCAATAATTTGATTGATATCTTTTAAAGAGGTAGTTTCATTTAATGAAATGCAAACTGTGGTGTCATCAGGGTAATAGAAGTTAACTTCATTTTCTTCAGCAATTCTTTTCACAGTTTCTGCAGAAGTTGCTTTGATCTGTAAGGTGTCAAATGCTGAAGTGTTGAGTTGCTCAAATCCCATTTGTAGAACTGCTCCATTCAACACATTCGTTAGTGAATGTATTTTATTTGCAATATATTTTAGTCCATCTGGGCCGTGATAGCAAGCATACATACCTGCCATAACAGCCAATAATACCTGCGCGGTGCAAATATTAGATGTTGCTTTTTCACGTTTTATATGTTGCTCTCTTGTTTGCAAAGCCATACGCAAAGCACGATTCCCATTAGCATCTTTGGTCACTCCAATAATTCGTCCGGGAATTAATCTTTTATACTCTTTTTTCGTAGCAAAATAGCCTGCGTGCGGCCCTCCATATCCTAGAGGAATACCAAAACGTTGAGAAGTTCCTACTACCACATCAGCTCCCATATCACCTGGAGCTTTTAAAATTGTGAGACTCAACAAATCAGCAGCTACTACAACTTTTGCTCCATATTCATTTGCTTTAGAAATAAAATCTGTATAATCATAAAGTTGCCCATTTTTATTTGGGTATTGAACAAGAGCTCCAAAAACTTTATCGTTACAATTAAAGGTTTCATGATTACCAAATACCAATTCTATGCCTATAGGCAAAGCCCTTGTTTTTAGAATAGATATGGTTTGGGGTAATACATCCTCTGCAACAAAAAATTGTTTAACATCCCTCTTTTTTTGATCTCTTGAACGTGCAGCGAATAATAAAGCCATTGCTTCGGCGGCAGCTGTACCCTCATCTAATAAAGAGGAATTTGCCAATTCCATTCCTGTCAATTCTGTGACCATGGTTTGGTAGTTCAATAATGCTTCTAATCTACCTTGAGAAATTTCAGCCTGATACGGAGTGTAAGAAGTGTACCAACTTGGATTCTCAAAAATATTTCTTTGAATGACAGCTGGTAAAATTGTTGGGTGATATCCTAAACCTATATACGATTTATATAGTTTGTTTCTTGATGCTAAATCTTCAACATGTGCACTGAATTCATATTCGCTCATTGCCTTAGGCAAATCAAGGTCTTTTTTAAATTTAATATGTGAAGGAATGGTATTGTAAATTAACTCATCTAATGAATCTATACCTATGGTAGTTAGCATGTTATCTACATCTTTTTCTCTGGGTCCAAGATGCCTTAACGCGAAAGAATCTGTGTTCATTTAAGCAAAATAATAGTAGTCAAATATGGATATCAAAAATACACAAAAAGCAGCGATTAAAATACGCGCTTGAAAGAATATTTTAGCACCTCTTTTAGTTACTTTTGTAGGATGCGGTTACTTAAAAGATGCTTTGATTTTTATGTTTTTGGGAATATCCATGTGGCTATTGCAGTATTTTCATTAACTAATATCACATTAATACAGGCGAATTTTAGTTCAGAAGTGTTTCCGTTCTTCGTTTTCTTTAGCACAATTTTAGCTTACAATTTTATTAGATTGTCCAGAATGTCTGAGATTAAGTCTTGGAGATCTGAATGGGTTGCAAAAAATAAGAAGTATCTATATATTTTGATGTTTATCTCTGGTACGGGCGCCTTATACTTTGGCTTGAAACTACAGACTTCTTTATATATATACTTGATCCCTTTTATCTTATTGACATTTTTTTATGTAATTCCGTTTAATCAACTTGCTAATAAAAGGAAATCTCTGAGGACGCTTTCTGGGTTAAAAATTTTCTTAATTGCTTTTTGCTGGGCTGGTATTACTGTTCTATTACCATTATTAAATGAAGAATATACAATCGGTAGGAATCAGATACTAATTTTCTTACAACGATTTTTATTTGTGATAGCACTAACAATTCCTTTTGATATTAGAGATCTTCAGTTTGATAGTGACAAGCTAAAGACAATTCCTCAATTGATTGGATTGCCTAAAGCAAAAAGATTTGGCATTTTTTTACTAATGCTTTTTGTAGGACTGAATTTTCTAAAAAAGGGATTAGATATACAGCAAATGAGAGTGGAATTTGTGATTGCACTTATTACAATGTTCTTTTTAATTCGCTCTAATGATAACCAAAACAAATATTATAGCGCTTTTTTTGTGGAATCAATACCAATAATCTGGCTATTGCTGATGATTGTT
This sequence comes from Maritimimonas sp. 2405UD52-3, assembly GCF_056591715.1. NCBI lineage: Bacteria > Pseudomonadati > Bacteroidota > Flavobacteriia > Flavobacteriales > Flavobacteriaceae > Maritimimonas > Maritimimonas sp. 2405UD52-3. The sequence goes on along the minus strand of NZ_JBWQOL010000002.1, from coordinate 339,842 downwards.
TTTTAATTTATTCTCTAAAATCATAATATCCACATTTTCTTTGCTCCAGAGTTCGGATAATTCTTTGGGTACAGGTGTAAAAACATATGTAAATGTACTCAAGATAATATCTTCATCTCCATCTTTATCAATATCTCCTGAATCCATGAGAAACCACCTACCCGAGTTAGCATTTTCTAATGTGTAGGTTTCAAAATCATACGTTTTAGAATTTGTATTTTCAAGATATACAAATGAAAGTTCAGGATAATTATTATAATCAGGAAATGTAGAAATTACTCCAAAATCAATGTCATTATCTTGGTCAAAATCCTTTGCAATCACTCTAGTTGCACCATTTAATGGGTAGAAATAGGCTTCTTTAAATTCATTATTACCATCATTAATGTGGATTTTCAACCCGTGATAAGGCTTCTGTATGTATGACTTGTCAGCATTATCTCCATTTACAGTAATAATATCTTGATCACCATCACTATCATAATCAACTAATTCAAACCAACTACTCCCATAAATTGGGCTAAAACGCAATACCTTTTCAGGGATAAAACTTAGATCATCTTGTTGGTAAAGAATTGTAATGGTTTCATCTCCTTGTGAGGTAAGCGCTATAAGGTCTTCTTTACCATCCTTATTCATGTCTTTTGCAAGAACCCTTATAGTACCTGGTTGGTTCAGAAGAATTTGTTTTTCATATTGCGAGTCTTTAGATTTCACCAACATTGATAATTTTCCCGTAAGGTTACCAAATTCAGAAATTACAAATTCATCAATACCGTCTTTATTTAAATCAGTAACCAAATTATGAACGGGTCTATGTAATAAGTTAGAGATTGGTTCTATTGAATCATTTTTAACCATGAAAACTTGACCAGATGATAACTCGGTTGGGTTTAGCTTTCCTATGGTGGTTATATAGTTAGCATTTTCTCTTTCACTATAATCTACAATAGCACTGCTTAATTGTTTAATAGGAGTGTTTACATTTTTGCTGAAATCGTATTTAAAAAGGTTACCTCTAATATCAGCATTTATAAGCTGGTTTTCTTTAATATTATATTTTAAAAAAGTGGTAAACGAACCACCTATACTATCTAATGATATAGGTTTTGCTGTAAACTGATCTAGTCTGTTTGCTTTCTTTTCATACTCAATTACTTTTAAAGTATCAGGGGCCAATGAAATAATATAGTCTTTAAGAAGTTTCCAGTCTTCTTTTGATATGGTAGGTCTAATTGGATAAATTCCTGATTTATAGATAGCTTCTATTTCATCGAATGGTAATCCTTTTACAGGATTATAGGTAGAATCTTTAATACCCATTCTTGCACCCATATCGGGCAGTATTTGAGTTGCCCAAACTTCTTTAGTAAGATGATCAATAGATGGAGCAATATGACAGCTTGCGCATTGATTTTGAAAAAGTGCCTCTTGTTTTTTTTGGGTTGACTGAGAGCATGAAAATAAACTTATAAGTATTGTACAAAGAAGTATTCTGGAAATATTCATAGGTATGCAGGTTATGCATACAGTATAATCTTTTTGAAAGGCTTTCTGTATACTGATTAAAAAAATACTTGCTTCTTAAGAGGTAAATAATTCTTCCATTTTTTTCTTTTCTTCTTCGGCCAACTGAGCATCAACTAGAATTCTACCACTATGCTCATCAGCAATGATCTTTTTACGATTAGCAATTTCCATTTGTTTTTGTGGGGGAATTGTAAAGAAAGAACCACCAGATGCGCCCCGTTGAATTGCTACAACAGCTAAACCGTTACGAACTTTAGTTCGTATTCTTTTATAAGCAGATAATAAACGATCATCTATCAACTTGCTGAACTCTTCAGACTTTTTGTTTAAAAGTTTTTCTTCTTTTTCTGTCTCAGCCATGATTTCATCAAGCTCTTCTTTCTTTAACTTTAAATGCGTATCCTTTTCTTTAATTTTTTCTTTAGCAGCATCTATGATTTCATTCTTCTGTTCAATTTTAGCCGAAAATTCTTTAATATGTTTTTCTGCCAATTGCACTTCAAGCTCTTGGTATTCAATTTCCTTGCTTAAAGAGTCAAACTCACGATTGTTGCGAACATTTTTTTGTTGCGTAGTATATTTCTTTACAAGCGCATTTGCTTCTTCAATAGTCTGCTTTCTATTCTTAATGCTCGTCTCTAAATTTTCAATATCGTTGTTGAAATTTGCAAGTCTGGTATTTAATCCTTCTATTTCATCTTCTAAATCTTGAACCTCAAGAGGTAATTCGCCTCGCATATTTTTGATCTCATCTATTCTAGAATCAATCAGTTGTAGATCATATAAAGCTCTTAATTTTTCTTCAACTGTAACTTCTGTTTTCTTAGCCATCTCTTATGAATAATTGATAGGATTTGTATTGGTTTCCGATAAAACGACTGCAAAATTACGGAATTTTTTTGTAAGAAAATCAGCTAATAGGTTTTTTGTAAATTGCTCACTTTCATAATGCCCAATATCAGCAATAATAAACTTATTTTCGGCTTTATAGAACTCATGATATTTAAAATCGGCAGAAATATAAATGTCTGCTCCAGAACGCTTTGCAGCTTCAATAGCAAAAGCACCCGAACCACCAAGAACAGCCACTTTTTTAATCGATTTTTGTAAGAATTTTGAATGACGAATGCTTTTTAAATTAAATTTCTCTTTTAATAGCGTAAAGAATTCATTTTCAGAAACTTTATTTTCTAATTCGCCAACCATGCCCATACCTATATGTTGATGTGTATTGTCCGTAGCAACAATATCATAGGCTACTTCTTCATATGGATGTTCATCAAACAATGCTCTAAGTAGTTTTTGTTCAAGATAACTTTCAAAAATCACACTGATAAAAGTTTCATTTTCAGTATGCAATTTGCCTTTTTTGCCTATAGTAGGATTTGAGTTTTCATTACCTCTGTACGTACCTTGACCTTGAATATTAAAGCTACAATGACTATAATTTCCTATATCTCCAGCGCCAGCATCATGTAAGGCTTTTCTTACATTTTCAGCATCTTTTTCAGGAACATAGGTGGTCAGTTTCTTTATCAACCCTTTTTTTGGTAGCAAGATTTTGGTTTTTTGTAATCCTAATACTTCCGCCATTTTAGCTGAAACTCCTTGTATGGAATTGTCTAATGCGGTGTGAATGGCATAAATGGCAATATTGTTTTTAATGGCTTTTAAAACAACACGCTCAACATAATTTTTACCATTAATTTTTTTAAGGCCTGAAAAGATGATGGGGTGAAAACTTATAATGAGATTACACTTTTTATCAATGGCTTCATCTACAACCTCTTCTAAAGTGTCTAATGTCACTAGAACTCCTGTAACTTCAGTTTGATAGTCTCCAATAAGTAACCCAACATTATCAAAATCTTCAGCATACTTTAAGGGTGCTATTTCTTCAATAGCGGTAGTAATGTCTTTAATTTTCATTAATTATTCTTCGTAAAATTTCACAACGTTTTCACCACTCGATTTTTTATAGCCACGATACATACCAGAAGAGTTAAAAGACCAGGCTACATTTCCATCTTTGTCAAGAGCTACCAGACCGCCGCTACCGCCTAAATCACCAATTTGCTGCATGACGTCATCAAGTGATGCTTTTAAGGATAGATCTTTGTATTGCATGAGGTTCGATGCTTCATGAGTGGCTAAAGTTCTTATAAAATATTCTCCTGTTCCGGTTGCTGAAACCCCACAAGTTTTGTTATTGGCATAGGTGCCTGCACCAATAATGGGGGAGTCACCAACACGACCATATTTTTTATTAGTCATACCACCGGTTGAAGTGGCTGCAGCTATATTTCCATTTTTATCTATAGCAACTGCACCTACAGTTCCATATTTATGGTCATCTATGAGTTCTTTATTTTCAATTATCATAGCAGAATGATCTAACATCACTTTTTCCTGTTCTTGGGCTTTTAATAATTGCTTGTACCTTTTTTCTGTATGGAAGTATTTATCGTCAACAAATTCTATTCCATTGAGTTTAGCAAAATCTTCAGCACCTTTTCCAGCCATTAGTACATGTCTAGTGCTATCCATAACAATTCTTGCGGCATTAATGGGGTTTTTAATACGTTTAACCCCAGCAACAGCGCCTGTATTTAAAGTGTTTCCATCCATAATGGAAGCATCTAATTCATTCTTACCCGCGCTATTAAATACCGCTCCTTTTCCTGCATTAAAGAGTGGAGAATCTTCCATGATATTTACTGCTCTTTGAACGGCATCTATAGCTGACTGCCCTTCTTCCAGCAATTTATAACCTGCATTAAGTGCCTCTTGTAACTTCTCTCTGTAAGCGACTTCCTGTTCTGGAGTCATATTTTCCTTTTTGATAGTGCCAGCACCTCCGTGAATGACAATTGCATAAACTCTTTCTTGAGGAGTTTCAATTATAGAAGTAGTATTTTCAGAAGTCTGATTCTCAACTGATTCCTTCTTGCAAGAAATTATAAAGAGAGTTAAGATTAAAGTAAAAAATAGAATACGTTTCATGGTCAAGAATTTCAGCTAAAATTACTGAATATTTTACTCAAAAAGAATTCATTGAGGTTAAGCCTCAAGATTTCCTTAAAATTGTTATTCCAGTGAAAACGGGAATCCAAATACAAAATTTCAATTTTCAATTTTTGGTATTCAAAATGAAGGGATTAAATATTGTGTTACCCTAATTTCATTGGAAATAGGACTGTTTTAAGAAATTTTTTATTGACGGTCTTTGAGTCGATATACAAATTTAAGTCCACTCCATTTTTCATCTACAGCACATACTTTCACATCAACCAAACCAAGATCAAGTAAATGTTCACGGATTAAGTCTCTCTTCAAATCAGTTTTAATGCCAGAACTTCCTTTGGGCCAACTCACCCATAAAAGCCCATCCGTTTTCAATTGTTCTTTTAGGAATTCTGCATTATTCTTTAACTCTTCAAAAGTTTTACAGAATAGATGAATAAAATCAATACTGTGTTTTTCTTCGGACTCTATATGGTCAATAGAAGTTGGGAAATCTGAGAAAAGGTTTAGATAATAATTCGGCTCATTCAACAATTTTACGGTGAAGCCTTCTTTAATACCTAGTTTTTTTGCAAGTGGAGTTTGTGAATAGCCAGCCATGGAGCTAAAATTACGAAAGATATCTGTCATTCCTGCGAAAGCAGGAATCCATTTAATCTCTTGGGTTCCCCATCAGGTGCGGAATGACAAATTATTTAAAATGCTTTTTCGAAGCGTTCCAGTTGATTCTATTTGGAAAAATCTTTTGATTTTTCCAAATTAATACTATTGGAATAATTTCTTTGAATTATTCCAATGCACATCCATTTCAGCGAGGGTCATTTCTGCAAGTTGTTTTCCTTCTTTTTTGGCAGCTTCTTCTAAGAATTGAAAGCGTTTGATGAATTTCTTATTTGTTTGTTCCAGGGCATTTTCAGGATTTACCTTAATAAAACGGGCATAATTGATCATAGAAAATAAGACGTCGCCAAATTCTTTTTCTGTATTTAGCTGTTCACCAGATTCAATAGCATCATTCAACTCAAAAAGTTCTTCTTTTACCTTGTCAAATACTTGATGTGGTTCTTCCCAGTCAAACCCAACTCCGGAGACTTTATCCTGAATTCTATTCGCTTTTACCATAGCAGGTAGACTTTTTGGAACGCCCTCTAAAACAGATTTCTTACCTTCTTTCAGCTTTAATTTTTCCCAGTTTTGTTTGACTTCTTCTTCATCTTTTACTTCTATGTCTCCATAAATATGTGGATGACGATCTATCAATTTTTCTGAAATGGAATTAGCAACATCGGCAATATCAAAATCATCAGTTTCTGAACCTATTTTGGCATAAAAGACGATATGGCATAGCAAGTCACCTAATTCTTTTTTTACTTCCTGTAAGTCATTATCAAGAATAGCATCGCCAAGTTCATAGGTTTCTTCAATAGTAAGATGACGTAACGATTGTAATGTCTGTTTTTTATCCCAAGGACACTTTACACGGAGCTCATCCATTATATCTAAAAGCCTTTCAAAAGCAGCAAGTTGTTCTTTTCGAGAATTCACCTTATTCTTCTTCCTCTGAATTATCTTTGTCTATCTCTGTAAAATCGAATCCTTTTTTAGCTAAGATATTATACCATTGTACCACTTTTTTGATGTTAGAAGGGTATACCCGTTCATCGTCAAAATTGGGAAGTACCTCACCAAAAAATGAAAGCAACTTGTCATTACTTTCTTTATGGCTAATAGTTTCTTTATTACTTTCTTTTTCCGCAATATTTTTAAATACATCTCGCAAAGGAACTTCTTCTTCGTAAGTATAAATCGCTATGTCATTCAATACACTTACATTATGCATAGCATTGATAGGAAGACGTTTTTTGTCAAGTAATGACTCAACAATCAATCCTGACTTTGATTGAGATACAATCTCAAATAATCCTGGCTTTCCTGAAACGGCAACAATTTTCTCTAAACTCATATCTTATTTTTTAGGAAATCTCATTCTGTAATCAACATCAACTTTTCCTTTTGAAATATTATCTAATTTTTTCTTAAGCAAGCGTTTTTTTAGTGAAGATAACTTATCTGTGAATAAAATGCCTTCAATATGATCATATTCATGTTGAATAACCCGAGCGGCTAAACCTTTTACAGTTTCCTGATGTTTTTTAAAGGTTTCATCAAAATACTCAATGGTTACTCTATCCTCTCTGGTGACGTCCTCATTTATATTTGGTATGCTCAAACATCCTTCACTAAATGCCCATTTTTTACCTTCCTCTTTTAAGATTTTTGCATTGATGAATATCTTTTTATAGTCTTTTAAAAAATTACGCTCTTTTTCATCTAATTCATCATCTTCGGCAAAAGGAGAAGTGTCTACTAAAAATAAACGGATAGCTTTGCCTATCTGAGGAGCTGCCAAACCAACACCGCGAGCGTTCTTCATCGTATCTTTCATATTTTCTATAAGCTCTTTGAGATTGGGGTATTCCTTATCTATTTCTTGGGCTACTTTTCGTAGCACAGGATCGCCATATGCAACAATGGGTAAAACCATATAGTTCTTTTAAATTATAGGTCGCAAAAGTACAAATAATAAAATGCAAACATAGAATAACAAAATCCAAAGTTTTCATTCTTACGATTGGAATTTATGTTTTAGTTACTAAAGTTTTTGGTTATTTACTGTAAAGATATGATTGTAGAATAATAGTTGCACTTATTTCATCAACCAACCCTTTATTTCTGCGTTTTTTCCTTTTAAGTCCGCTATCAATCATAGTTTGAAAGGCTAGTTTTGAAGTGAATCGTTCGTCAATTCTCTTGATCGGAATATCAGGAAATGTTGTTTTCAATTTTTCTAAAAAAGGAGCGATAAGTATTTCACTTTCAGAAGGGGTATTATCTAACTGCTTTGGTTCGCCAACCAAAATCAATTCAACATTTTCTTTTTTTAAATAATTTGTTAAGAATGTAAAAATAGTTGTAGTAGGAATAGTAGTTAGACCTGATGCTATGATTTGTAATTCATCAGTAACAGCTATACCCGTTCTTTTTTCTCCGTAATCTATCGCCAGTATTCTTGCCACATTAAAAATTTAAACAAAAGTAAGTTTTCTGTTTTTACTTAGCTAAAGTTGTGCCAATAATTAGTAAGCCTTTATATTTGCTTAAAATTAAAATTTGATATGACAGCTTTACTAGAAACTATTGAATCTGCTTGGGAAAATCGTGATTTATTGAAAGAAAGGGAAACCCAAAAAGCTATAAGAAAAGTAATTGATTTATTGGATGTGGGTACGTTGCGAGTTGCAGAACCAAAAAGTGATGGTTGGCAGGTAAATGAATGGGTAAAGAAAGCCGTAGTACTGTATTTTCCTATTCAAAAAATGGAAGTATTAGAGGCTGGTATTTTTGAGTATCATGATAAGATTCCGTTAAAACGAGGCTACCAAGAAAAAGAAATTCGCGTTGTACCGCATGCTGTAGCACGTCATGGAGCGTATATCTCAAAAGGTACGATTTTAATGCCTAGTTATGTAAATATTGGTGCCTATGTTGATGAAGGTACTATGGTAGATACATGGGCAACAGTGGGTTCATGTGCACAGATAGGTAAAAATGTACACTTATCTGGAGGTGTTGGTATTGGTGGGGTGCTAGAACCTTTACAAGCGGCTCCAGTAATTATAGAAGATGGTTGTTTTATTGGTTCTCGATGTATTGTGGTGGAAGGCGTTAGAGTAGAAAAAGAAGCTGTACTTGGCGCCAACGTAGTGCTAACAATGAGTACAAAAATTATTGATGTTACAGGAAATGAGCCTATTGAAATGAAAGGAAGAGTTCCTGCTAGATCCGTTGTAATTCCAGGAAGTTATACGAAGAAATTCGCGGCGGGAGAATACCAGGTTCCGTGCGCATTGATCATTGGCAAGCGTAAAGAAAGTACCAATAAAAAAACTTCATTAAACGACGCTTTACGTGAATATGATGTTGCAGTATAGCAAACTATTTTAAGTCATATTTTTTATTAAACAATATACTTTTAATTCGTTTTTCATTATCGAATTTTTTATGAAACTGCTTGTTAAAAAACCACATAAGATCAAAAACTTCTGAAGGTTGTTTATCTATGAGCTTTGCATAATGTTTACTTATTTTTTCTATAAGTTCTTTTTTACGCGTTAGTCTTGCAAAGTTTTTAAGTCTTTGCTGATAATTCAAGGAATGAAATTTCATTCTATTTAAATCAACAAGATAGTAACTATAGTCATTTTCCTTTTTTACAATGAGCGTATTACCAGGCGAATGATCTAAGAACTCTACCTCTTTTTCATGTAGATTGAATGTGAAATTGGTAAACCCCTCAATAATTTTTTCATGATCTTTATAGTTGGGTTCATCAATCAATGTTCTAAATGTAAGATCATAATTAACAAACTCGCTAATGTAGTAGCTTTTTTGTAAGCCTATACTGTTAAAATTTTCAATATATGCAACAGGTGGAGGTGTGTTTATACCTTTAGTCAATAAAATGTTAGCATATTCAAATGAACGTTTAGCTTTTGATTTACGGAAGTATTTGTAGACAATTTGATTTATAAAAAGGGGTTTCTTAAAAGACTTGATAACGAATATTTTTTCATTAGAAGTTATCTTTTTAATGGAATTGCGTTTGCCTGTATCAAATGAAGCGTTATAAGTATCAAAATTAGAAAGGATGGATAAAAGCCCATCCTTATAATTTGAGTATTGATTATTAAAATGAATTGTCATTAGACAAAAATACTATTTATGTTATAATTCTGCAGTTAGAATACTAAAACAAATAGTAAATTTACCAACTGAAAAAAGGCTATTTGATTAATTCCGCAAAGATAACTGCTATAATTCCAACTTTAAACGAAGAAGCAAATATTGAAGCTGCAATAAAGTCCGTAGGATTTGCAGATGAAATTATAATTATTGACTCTTTTAGTGATGATAATACAGTGGATTTAGCTAAAAAACATGACGTAAGAATTATACAGCGAGATTTTGACAATTTCTCTTCCCAAAAGAACTACGCAATTAATCAAGCAAAGAATGACTGGATATATATACTAGATGCTGATGAACGCGTAAATGATGAATTAAGGGATGAAATTGTTAAATTCGTTAACAACCCTGGAGGTTTTGTTGGATTTTATATTTATCGCACATTTTATTTTTTTAATAAGCAAATCACTCATGGAGGTTGGGGACGTGATAAAGTGATTAGGCTTTTTAGAAAAGATAAATGCAAATATGATGGCAAGTTAGTGCATGAGTTGATTGCATACGAGGGTGAAGTAGGTTTTTTAAAGAACAAAGTAGATCATTATTCGTATCAGAATTATGATTACTATTCTAGTAAGTTAGATCAATATACTTCTTTACAAGCCCAAGCTTTGTACAAGAGAAGAAAAAGGGTAACTATTTTTCACGTTACCATTAAACCTATATTTAGGTTCTTTTCACATTACATAATTCGTAGAGGATTTCTCGACGGTTTTCCTGGTTTTGTTTTAGCTGCTCATCATTCTTACGGTGTAATGTCACGCTATATTAAGTTATGGTTGCTTTATAGAGATGAAAAATGATGTCTTAATATGTTGTTAGAAGAAGATGTAAACTATTTCCCAGTTGATATTGTTATAATGTGGGTTAATGGTAATGATATTGAATGGCAAAAGAAAATTAACAGATATTCAGATGTTAAAATTGATTTTCAAAAGAAAAAAGAAAGCATACGCTATAATTCAATCGGCGAAATAGATATAGCGATTCGATCAATTATTAAGTTTGCCCCATTTATAAGAAATCTTTTTTTAGTAACTGATGAGCAAGTTCCTGATACTTACGATAAGCTTGAAATATTAGCTAAAAAGCAGAATATAAATTTAGAGATAGTAGACCATAAAGTAATATTTAGGGAGTTTGAAGAGTATTTGCCATGCTTTAATTCGCGATCAATAGCCACGGTTTTATATAGAATACCAAATCTCTCTGAGCATTTCATCATCTTCAATGATGATACCTTTATAATGAGAGAGACTTCAATTAATGATTATTTTGAAAACGGATTACCCATCTTAAGAGGGAAATGGAAGAAGTTTTATGAAGATCAAAAACTACGTAAAATATATTATGATTTTCTCTCAGTAATAGGTAAAAATAATAAACAAGACAAAGTAGGCTTTAAAGAGGCAATGCAAAAAAGTGCTAAACTGGCAGGTGCAAAAAAATATATTAGAAGATTTCACAACCCTATTCCAATTCGCAGGTCCACTATAGCTGCTTTTTTAAATACAAATGAAGAGCTTTTAGTAAACAATATAAAACATAGATTTAGAAGTAATGAGCAGTTTCTGGTTGAATCTTTAGCAAATCATCTGGAAGTTAAGAATGGTACATTTGTTTATGAGAAAGATACTAAGTTAACCTATTTTAGATCATATAAAAAGCCAGGAAAGGTTAGAAAGAAACTTTCACAATTTTTGAAAAACAAAATAGACATATTTATGACTTTTCAAAGTCTTGAGTTGGCTGATGAAGAAACACAGAGGTATATATTAGATTGGGTTGAAAATAGATTGAAATAGATTGGATCAAGAAATTAAAATATCATTAAAAACTATCCGTAAAGGAAGTGTGCTTTTATATCCAACGGATACTGTTTGGGGCATAGGTTGTGATGCTACCAACGAAGAAGCTGTTTCAAAAGTATACCAAATTAAACAACGTCATGAGAGTAAAAGCTTAATCATTTTGGTAGACTCAATTGAAATGCTGAGTACTTATATTTCAAAAATTCCAGCTAAAGCACTTGAAATTCTAATAAATGAAGATAGGCCAACTACCATTATTTATAGTAATCCTAAAAGGCTGGCAAAAAATGTATTTGCTTCGGATAATACAGTAGCTATACGAATAGTACAAAATGAATTCTGTCAAAAATTGATTAAAGAATTCGGTAAACCTATAGTTTCTACATCAGCTAATATTAGTGGCCTTGCTACTCCCATATCATTTCAAGAAATAGATACTGCTATTTTGGAGGCCGTTGATTATGTGGTAAATTTGCATTGCGAAAAAACGTCTAATAAATCTTCTCAAATTTTAAGAGTACTTGAAAATGGAGAAATAGAAGTGATAAGAGCTTGAAATTACATGCGACAAATATTTTATAAGGAAGCTTTAAAGCCTCAAATTTTTAAGATCATTTCTAGAGCATCTAAAGAGTTGGCTTTAGAGAGTTATGTCATTGGAGGATTTGTACGTGATTATATTTTAGGTAGGAGAGGTGCTAAGGATATAGATGTAGTAACGGTTGGTAGTGGTATAAAATTAGCTCAAAAAGTTGCTTCTTTATTACCAAATACTCCTAAAGTTCAGGTATTTAAAACCTATGGAACGGCAATGTTACGCTATGAAGATATTGAATTAGAGTTTGTAGGTGCACGTAAAGAATCATATTCAGAGAATAGTCGTAATCCAGAGGTTGAATCAGGTTCATTAGAGGATGATCAGAATCGTAGGGATTTCACCATTAATGCATTAGCGTTAAATTTAAATGAAAATTCATTCGGAGAATTACTCGATCCATTTAACGGTATTGAAGATTTAAAAAATAAGGTTATCCGCACACCGCTTAATCCTGATATAACGTATTCTGATGATCCTTTACGAATGATGAGAGCCATTCGTTTTGCTACTCAACTTAATTTTAAGATAGAAGAAGAATCTTTGAAAGCAATTTCAAGAAATGCTGCGCGTATTGATATTATAACCAGAGAACGTATTGTAGATGAATTGCACAAAATATTGTTGTCTGAAAAACCATCCATTGGTTTTCGATTATTGGAAGAAACGGGGTTATTAAAAAGAATATTGCCAGAGCTTATTGCTTTAAAAGGTGTTGAAGAAGTTGAAGGTCAGAAACACAAGGATAATTTTTATCACACTTTACAAGTTGTAGATAATATCTCAAAAAACACTAATAATATTTGGTTAAGATGGTCTGCTTTACTGCATGATATTGGGAAAGCGCCAACAAAAAAGTTTCAGAAAAAAATTGGATGGACATTTCATGGACATGAATTTGTAGGTTCTAAAATGGTATATAAAATTTTTAAACGATTGCATATGCCATTAAACAACAAAATGAAATACGTTCAGAAAATGGTATTGTTAAGTTCTCGCCCAGTAATCTTAGCTGAAGATGAAGTAACTGACTCTGCAGTTCGTCGTTTGTTATTTGATGCAGGCGATGATATAGATGATCTAATGACACATTGCGAAGCAGATATCACCACTAAGAATCCTAAAAAGCAACAACGCTATCTAAATAATTTTAAACGTGTTCGTCAAAAAATAAAAGAAGTAGAAGAACGTGATCGCATTCGTAATTTCCAACCTCCCATTTCTGGTGAATTGATTATGGAAACTTTTGATCTGAAACCTTGCAGAGAGATTGGTCAAATAAAAGAAGCAATCAAAAATGCAATTTTAGACGGCAAAATACCTAATGACTACGAAGCTTCTTACCAATTTATGTTAGAAAAAGCTAGACAATTAGGTATAAAAAAATAGTATATTTAGCCTTTATTAGGATAAATCATCAATGAAAAAACTAATATTTTTCTTCTTTTTCGTTTTTAATATTTTACCAACTTCCTCACAACAACTAAAAGACACATTACTTATTGCTTATACACCTGCAGCCCCTTTTATTATTCAAAATGAAGATAAATTATCTGGTATTAATATATGGCTTTGGGAACGTTTGGCTGATGATCTTAATATAGAATATAGATTTGTTGAAATGGGATTTGCAGAAATGCTCCAAGGACTTAGAGATGGTAGCGTTGATGTGAGTATCAATCCATTGACCATTACTAGTGAACGGAGTAAAACTATGGAATTCACTCATTCATTTTTTGCCTCTAATTCTACTATTGCAGTAGCTAAAACAGGTTCTTTTACAAGATTTTTTGAGTTTTTACGATCTTTTTTTAGCGTTGATTTTTTAAGAGGCTTACTAGTATTGCTTTTTATTATTATGCTATTCGGTTTGTTAGCTTGGACCTTTGAGCGAAAGGAGAATGCACATCATTTTCGTCCAGGGTTAAAAGGTGTTTTTGATGGTATGTGGTGGTCGGTTGTTACAATGACCACTGTAGGCTATGGAGACAAGTACCCTAAGAGCAGAGGGGGCAAAATTGTAGCTTTAATTTGGATGTTTTGTGGGTTGTTATTTATATCTGGTTTAACTGCAAGTGTAGCATCTAGTTTGACGGTAAACAGATTATCGAATTCTACTGAAGATTTCAACGAATATAAAGAACGTCCGGTTGGCAGTGTGAAGAATTCTAGTTCTACAGGTTTTTTAAAGGATCATTTTTTCAAACAAATAGAATTGTATAGAAGTGTTGAAGATGGTTTAGAAGATTTAAGTGTTAAGAAAATTGATGCTTTTTTATACGATGAACCTATTTTGAAATATCGCATTAAACAAAATGAAGCGTTCAATAATCTTAAGTTGTTACCTGTTCAATTTGACTTACAACTCTACGCATTTGGTCTTCCTAAAAAAAGAGCTGTATTAGAACAAAAGATTTCGCAAAAAATATTAGAAATTACAGAAAGCCATGAATGGCGAGTAGTTTTAAATGAGCACGGACTTAATGAATTATAAATTTTCATTTTTATTTATGAAAACTGTAACAAAGTAATAGTTGAACTCGTCTATTAGCAAAACAACTCTTCAATTTTAAAACCATAACCCCTTCTTATGTTCGATATCGATCGTTGGCAAGAGATATTTGATACTATCAGAAAGAACAAGCTTCGTACCTTTCTTACAGGTCTTTCTGTTGCTTCAGGAATTTTTATTCTGGTTATTTTATTGGGTTTTGGTCAAGGTTTTCAAAATGGTATCAAAAAAGAATTTGAAGCAGATGCTACAAATCGTGTTTGGGTTTGGACACAGGTTACTACTAAAGAACACAACGGATTGAATCCAGGAAGGACAATACAGTTAAAAAATGAAAATCTTGAATACTCTAATCAAGCTTTTGCGGAAGATTTAGAATATAATTCTGGTGTGTTCAGAGTACGTGGGGTAACCATAAACTATAAGAAAGAATCTGGTGCTTATGGGGTGCAAGGTGTGAGTCCTGATTATCAACGAATTGAAAATATGAAAATGATATCTGGTCGTTATCTGAACCAATTGGATATGGATGCTAGCCTAAAAGTGGTGGTAATTTCCAAAAAGATTAAACGAGAGATGATGAAGGAAGTTGAGAATCCGTTAAATGAATATTTGCAACTATCGGGTATCAACTTTAAAATTATAGGTGTATATGCTGACGAAGGTGGAGAACGTGAAGAAAATAGGATTTACATACCTATGACCACTGCGCAGAATGTGTTCAACGGTCAAAATAAATTAGCAAATATGTCTTTTACATTAACCCCAAGAGAGACGTTTGATGAATCCGTTTTTGCTGCTAATAGATTTACTGAAAAGCTAAAGAAGTATTTAAAGAATTCACATCAAGTAGCACCTGATGATAATAGTGCAATTAATGTTTACAGCGCAGAAGAAGAGGCAAAACGTTATTTTACTTTAACTAATAATATAGCTATGTTTTTTTGGTTTGTTGGTATTTGTACTATTATAGCAGGTATTGTTGGTGTTAGTAATATCATGTTAATTATTGTAAAAGATAGAACACGTGAGATTGGAATTCGCAAAGCTTTGGGAGCTAAACCCTGGTCAATAATTGGTATGATATTACATGAAGCAATTTTTGTAACAGCAGTTTCAGGGTTTGCGGGGTTGATATTTAGTATGGGTTTATTAGAATTAGTTGGGCCTAACGTTGAAGTTGATTATGTGTCAAACCCAACGGTGAATTTTTCCATAGCTATGACGATGGTCATTTTATTAATTATTGCTGGTGCAATTGCAGGATTTTTCCCGGCTTGGAGGGCAGCGAAAGTTCAACCCATAGAAGCGTTAAGAGACGAATAAATATGTTTAGTAGAGATCGTTGGAAAGAAATAATAGAAGTACTGTCAAGTAATTGGTTCAGAACTGTATTGACGGCCTTTGGTGTTTTCTGGGGCATTTTCATACTGATCATATTATTGGCAGCGGGAAAAGGATTTGAAAATGGTGTAAACATGGAATTTGGTGACACAGCAACTAATACCATGTTTATGTGGACGCGCACAGCGACCAAAGCCTATCAAGGTATGCCTAAAGATAGACGCTTCAGTTATCGCCTTTCTGATGTAGAAGATATTCGAAGAAATGTATCTGATTTACAATTTATATCACCACGAAATCAATTAGGAGGCTTCAATGGATCTAACAATGTAGTACGCGGAATTAAGACGGGAGCATATGATGTTTACGGAGATTATCCTGAGATTATTAAGCAGGAGCCAATGGATATAACTTCTGGCAGGTTTATTAACTATAATGACATCAATCAAAATAGAAAAGTTGCAATAATTGGAGAAGGGGTGCGAAATGAATTATATGATAAAGATGAAGAGGTTTTAGGCACTTATGTAAAAATTCAAGGTGTTAATTTTATGGTGATTGGTACCTATAAAAAGAAAAATAGTGGTGGTGATGGTGAAGAAGATCAGAAGCAGGTTTTTGTGCCTTTTACGGCATTTTCACAAGCCTTTAATAGAGGAGATAAAGTAGGTTGGATGGCTATTACTGCGGTGGATGAAACGCCTATTACCAATATTAAAAAGAAGATATTTAACATTGTAAAGAAAAACCACAAAATTCATCCTGATGATGAAAGAGCAGTGGGTCATTTTGATCTTCATGAAGAATATAGTAGGGTGCAACGTCTTTTTGTGGCCATTAGAGTTATTGCTTATTTTGTAGGTACATTGGTCTTGTTATCAGGTATTATTGGTGTAAGCAATATAATGTTGATTGTGGTAAAAGAGCGTACCAAAGAAATTGGTATCAGAAGGTCTTTAGGAGCTTCACCGTGGAACATCAGAAGTCAAATTTTAACAGAGTCAGTGTTCCTAACAATAATATCAGGTATGGCAGGAATTGTATTTTCCTCTTTACTGATTTACTTAATTAATTTGGCTATTGATAGTAGTGGACCTGTAGACATGTTTGCCAATCCAAGCGTAAATATAGGTATAGTATCTATAGCTTTAACCATACTTATTATTTCAGGCTTATTAGCAGGCTTTATTCCTGCTCAAAATGCCATAAAAATAAGACCTATTGAAGCATTAAGAACAGATTAATATATAAACCAGAAACAAACACAAATGAAAAAATCAGTAACCATTTTTATATTAATTTTTATAGTTGTCACTTTTGCAGGCGCTATGTATTATTTGTACACAAAAAATGCAGAAGATCCTGTAGTATATAAAACTGAAAAACCAGAAAAAAAGAATATCGTCAAGAAGACGGTTGCTACCGGAAGTATTTTACCTCTAGAGGAAGTTTTAATCAAGCCTAATATTTCTGGTGTTATTCAAGAAGTATATGTTAAAGGTGGTGATAATGTAAAGAAAGGTGATTTGATTGCTAAAATTAAAGTGATTCCAGATCTTAATTCTCTAAATAATGCTAAAAATAGAATCCAAACTACAAGGATTGCACTTGATGATCAGCAGCGTAATTACGATCGTCAAAAAGCCTTGTTTGACAAAGGAGTTATTTCAAGGCAAGACCTGGAACAAGCAGATGTAAACTATAAGCAAGCACAACAAGACTATAATGCTGCTAATAGAAGCTATGATATTGTTCGAACGGGTTCAACAAGAGGTTTAGGTAATGCTGCTCAAACACTCATTAGAGCTACTGTATCAGGTATGGTTTTAGATGTTCCAGTTGAAGTGGGGAATCAGGTAATTCAAGCAAATAATTTTAATGAAGGTACTACTATAGCATCTTTAGCAGATGTCAACAAGTTAATTTTTGAAGGAAAGATTGATGAGTCTGATGTTGGAAAAGTAAAAGAAGGTTTACCATTAGAGATTACTGTTGGAGCTGTAGAGAATACTGTTTTTGATGCTGTTTTAGATTATATAGCTCCAAAAGGTGTTTTAGAAAATGGAGCTATACAGTTTGAGATAAAAGGTACGCTGAATAAACAAGATACTACTTTTGTTAGAGTAGGCTTAAGTGCCAATGCATCTATTATTTTAGGAAAAGCAGATAGTGTAATGGCTATTAAGGAGGCTTTAGTACAGTTTGATAAAGAAACCAAAGCCCCTTACGTGGAGATAAAAAACGGTGAAGGTTTTGATAGAAAAGATATTACGCTAGGTATTAGTGATGGCATACATGTAGAGATTAAAGAGGGTATTGCCGAAGGTGATGAAATAAAAGTATGGAATAAGATCAAAGAAGAAGAAAATAATGGCTAAGTTATTTATTTGAATCCTTTTTCTTAAAATTTTCTAGGGCTCTTAATCCAAAGAAAACAAAAATACCACAAAAAAAAGCAAAAGGAATAAGTGTATAAGGCGCCGCACTTCGGCTATCATCATTTTGTATTTTGTCAATAGTTTCTTTTTGTTCCTTAGTCACTTCATTTTCACTGTAGATGCCATCATTGTTTTTGTCTAGTTCAATAAGTTCTTGCTCAATCGCTTTTTCTTGTATTTGAACTCCGTAGGTTAAAAAGAAATAGATAACAACAGCAATGCTTGCTGCAATAATTTTTTTGTGTTTGAAAATGAAATGCAAGTTGAGAAGTTTGCTTAAGTGGCAGGTTTATATTCTTTTTTATCAATGATCATTTTAGCAATAATCTCACGAAGTATTTCGGAAGTTCCGCCACCAATTGGACCTAATCGGCTATCTCTAAGTAAACGCGCCATCGGATATTCTTCCATATAACCGTAACCTCCCAAAAGTTGTAGGCAATCATAGGCGACTTCATCAGCAACCCTAGTGGAAACTAATTTGGACATACTTGCTTCTTTTACTACATATTCGCCATCATTTAATCGTTTTGCTACGGTATAATTAAAGGTTTTGCATACCTCAACTTCACTAGCCATGTCAGCAACCTTATGACGTAAAGCTTGAAATTTGTCAATAGTTTTTCCAAAAGCCTGACGTTCACCCATATACTGCAATACATATTCTAATGCATATTCAGAACGTGCATGGGCATTGATGCCCATTAATAAACGCTCTAAAGCAAAATGTTGCATGATATAAGCAAAGCCTTTGCCTTCATCACCCATCAAATTTTCAACGGGTACCTTTACATTGTCAAAAGCAATTTCAGCTGTGTCAGAAGCACGCCAACCAAGTTTATCTAATTTGGTAGCTGTAACTCCCGGTAAATTGCTGTCAAGAACAAAAATACTTAAACCCTTATTGCCTAATTCAGGTTGTGTCTTTGCAGCCACTACCATATAATCTGCATAGACCCCATTAGTGATAAATGTTTTAGAGCCATTAAGTATATAATGATTACCATTTTTTATAGCTGTTGTTCGCATTCCAGCCACATCAGAACCGCCAAAAGGTTCTGTAATGCAAAGACAACCTATCTTTTCACCTTCAACACTTGGCACTAGATATTCTTGTTTAATACGGTCATCGCCTTCCTTATTCAGATGGGTCATTGCTAGATATGCATGTGCCCACATGGCGGCGGCAAAACCTCCTGAATTTATCTTTTGTAGCTCCTCTAAGAAAATAACGGTGTAGAAAAAATCAAGGTTCAAGCCTCCATATTCTTCAGGTACATTTAACGCAAAATAATCCATTTCACCCATTTTTTTCCAGATGAAGCGTTCAATAGTGCCTTCCTTTTCCCATTTTTCAATATGAGGCACCACTTCTTTTTGTAGAAATTCGCGAAAACTTTGCCTAAAAGAATCGTGCTCTTCGGTAAAATATAAGCTTTGCATGAAGATGTTTATTTAGCTAACAAATATACGGCTATTCTGTCATATTTATCTAGGGGAAAACCTTCTATTTGCTTTAATTCTTCTAGTGATTGTAACTCTGCTACTTCGTCTCTAAAATCAAAGATTTTCTTTGTTAAATCATAATCAATATAGGGTAGTGCTAAGACTTCTTTAAAAGAAGCAGTATTTACATTTAGTTTGCTGATTCTAGGTATAGAAAGTACTTTAAAATTAACTAAAACTCTATCTGCAATTTCTCTTTTCAATCCCCAAACTTCATAAAGCTGATCGTTAAAAGAATATCCTTTGAGGTGCGTTCTGTACTTTATAATCCGTTCAGAAAGTTTATTTCCAATACCATTAATTATTTTAAGTTCATTGGCTGAAACTGAATTTAAATCTTGAATGCCAACCTTTGTTAATTTCTTATTCTTAAACCTTACTTGTTTAGTGCTAACCCAATCCGGAAATTTAAAATGCGGAGAAATTACATTTAGTAGACTATCAGAAACACCAGTAATTTCTTGAAATTCCTTAGTTGAATTTATGTATTCTCCTTTTGATCTATGCTCTAATAGTTTATCAATTTCATCTATAGACATACCAAGTTGATACCCTTTAAAATCAGTAATAAAACTTGGATTAAAAGGATACATCTTGGGTTTTTGACTTTCCGATTTTACCTGCTTAATAGAATCTATTTTTTGCTGGAATTCAGTAATTTCAGAACTATTTAAATCGATTGTTTTTTCTGATGAAAAATCTATAAAGAAGTTCAGGAATAGTAAAAGAATAATAATGGAGGTTAAAAACAAAATCCCATTTCGTTGGCTTTTAGTATACCTGAAATGGGATTTAAACATAATACTTGAATTAATTACTCTTTTTTGGCTTTTATAGCTGCCAAATATCTTTTTAGTTGTTTTTGAACTACTGGGAACAAGAAGTATAATCCTACCATGTTGGGGAAAACCATTGCAAAGATCATTGCATCTGAAAAGGCCCAGATAGAATTCATACTTGCGGCTGCACCAATTACAATAAAAGTTAAGAATAATAGCTTATATACTAGATCAGCAGTTTTACCACGGCCGAATAAGAACTTCCAAGATTGTAAACCGTAATAAGACCAAGAGATCATTGTAGATACAGCAAATAAGAAAACAGCTACAGTTAGGAATACATTTGAGTAAGGAATATATTGAGCAAATGCTTTTGAAGTGATACCAGCCCCTTCATAAGGAAGTCCGTCAATCATCACAGTACCTGTTCCATCACCACCATACTCAAAATAACCGCCAAAGTTAAAGATGATAATTACCAATGCCGTCATTGTACAAATAACTACAGTGTCAATAAATGGCTCTAATAATGCTACCAACCCTTCTGAAGCAGAGTAATTTGTTTTTACTGCTGAATGCGCAATAGAAGCTGAACCAGCACCAGCCTCATTTGAGAACGCTGCACGCCTAAAACCAACTAATAATACACCAATAACGCCTCCCACACCAATTGCTCTTGGGTTGAATGCTTCAGTAAAGATCAAGCCGAATGCATTATCAATCAAACTGAAATTACTAAGGATAATGTATAGACAAGCAATTAAATACAATAATGCCATAAAAGGCACTACTTTTTCCGTTACTGAAGCAATACGTTTGATACCTCCAATAATAATAATACCAACTATTATAGCTATTACCACACCAATCCAAAAACCTGCACCGGTACTCTCTAGGCCTAATAATTCTTTTACCACAATTGTTGCTTGGTTTGATTGAGCAGCATTTCCACCACCAAAAGAACCACCAATACAGAAAACGGCAAACAACACGGCTGCAATTTTTCCAAGCATGCCAAAGCCTCTTTCCTTAAGCCCTCTACTAATATAATACATAGGTCCTCCATATACAGTTCCTTCTCCATCAACATCACGATATTGCACACCTAAGGTACACTCTACAAATTTTGTTGACATACCCAAAAGACCACAGACAATCATCCAAAAAGTGGCGCCTGGCCCACCTAATGCAATTGCTAAAGCAACCCCGGCAATATTACCATTACCTACCGTACCCGAAACGGCTGTAGCCAATGCTTGAAAATGCGATACTTCGCCTTCTTGACTTTCATCTCTAATAGTTTCAATGGCATCACCACCGGGTGTAACATCGCCATAAGCAGCTTCTAAAACAGGATGATCAACATCATCATACTTTCCTCTCACTACATTAATAGCTGTAAAAAAGTGACGAATATTAGGAAACTTAAAATATAATGTAAAAAACAAGGCACTACCTACTAATAGGAAGAGTACAAAAGGTATGTCAGGGTCTTTCCATACGGGAAAGAAAATTACGTTATTAAAAAAATCAGAAACAGGCTTAAAAGCTTCATCAATACGTTGATCTAGACCTTTTTCTTGGGCAAATGTCATGTAGGGAATTACCAAAAGTAATAATGACAGTAGTCGCTTATTCATAAATAATAATTGAGTTAGTACTTTTTTTCAGACATGCAATATCATAAAAAAATGGTGGCATCACAAATTTTGCCAGTTAAATATAAATGAGGAATGAATTTGTTAAAATAATAAAACTCCTGAACAAAAGGATGTTACAGGAGTTTTACATAACCAAAAAATGAAAAAGTTTTTAGAAGAATCCGCTACTTTGTTTTTCGTTGCTATCTCGGTTTCTACGCCTCTTTGCTTTATTTTTACCTCCGCCAAACCTATAGTTGAACCCTAAGTAGGTAGTACGGCTTTCCCATTGAAATCTACCATTCTGTACATAAGGATTTACTGAGTTAAAAGCGAATTTCATTCCTTGAAAGATATCATTTACTCTCAAGGTTATAGTTCCTTTATTTTTTAATACGTTTAAACTACTTCCTACATTAATCATCCACATCTCGTCCACATCCCATTGAATGTCTTCTCTTGGGCCTCTATACATAGCGAAGAGTTGAAAGCGTAATTTTTTACTTGCTTTAAAACTATTACTGATTCGTGCATTAAAAACCTCATTGGTAACTTCAATAGGAGTAGCGTTAGGATTAAAGGGGTCAACAATGCCAAACTGTTTCTGAGAATAGAAATCCATGCTGGCATTAATTCTCCACCATTTAGCCACTTTATAATTGGTTGAAAACTCTAACCCAAAAGCATCAGTATCTTCAAAATTTGTGAATGTCAGAATTTGTTGAACATTTTCGGGATCGGCTGGATCACTGAAAGTTATTCTTGAAATAACATCATTAATATTTCTGTAGAATGCGCCAAATGTTAACGAGCCATTTTTTATTTTTCTTGTATAGTTTAGCTCTACTGAATTTGTAAACTGTGGTACTAGTTCGGGGTTACCAATGGATGTGATTAACGGAGTACTCCATTCACGAATAGGGTTTACCTGACGAATAGAAGGTCTATCAACACGTCTGCTATAGCTTAACTGATATTGATTCTTCTCTGATGGGGAATAGGTAAAAAAGGCTGAAGGGTAAACTGAGAAAATCTCATCAGTAACGCCTTCATTATCTTGATTTTCTTGTCTGAAATTACCTTCAATTTCAAACTGTTCAAAACGAGCACCTATTTGTGCACTCAATTTACCGAACTTATGATTGTAATTAAAATAGGCTGAATAAATATTTCTATCGTAATCAAAAGATGAATTTCCTATTCGTGTAGTGCCTGTTATATTAAAGTCATCATCAAAAACATATCTTTCCTGATTGGTTAAATTGTCATTAACTGTTTTATCTAATCTGTATTCAACACCCAATTCTAATTTTCCATTCTTTGAAACAGGATTCGTATAATCAAGATTTACCAAGACATTCTCCCTATCATTTTCTATGAAGTTCACAAAGTTTCTTAACCTATAATCAAAGTCGATAATATTATCTTCACGGTCAGTATTTTCAGCATCTTCAGGTGCATCAGTATCTGTATAATTAACCTCAAACTCTATATTATGCCCTTCTTTTTTGAAATCACGTGTGTAATTAAAGTTATAGGTCTGCGCATGGCTTTCTATATTTTGAATGTTATTTGCAAAACTTGTGATGTCTTGATTCTCCGAAACGATTGTTCTTCCTGAACCATCATTTGTGAACCAATTTTGTGTTGTAAAAATTGATATGGTGTTTTTGTCATTTATGTAAATATCGGCACCTATTTTGGCTAAATGCGATTGATTGTCATTGCTGAATACAAAATCTTGAAATATATCTGCTCCAGGGCGATCTACAAACCCGAAATTATAACGCTCCCCACCATTATAACCGTAATTGCCAAAAAAGTTTACTTTTCCGGTTTTGTAATTCATATTAGTAGATGCGTTATATCTAACATAGTGACCTGCTTCAACACCGGTATTGATGCTAGCATTGAATCCTTGATTCGCATTTTTATGCAATACAATATTAATAATACCTGACATACCTTCAGGATTGTATTTTGCTGAAGGGTTGGTTATTAATTCAACTGTTTTAATAGATGTTGAGGGAATTTGCTGCAATAATTGTGAAGCGTCAATATTAGTAGGTTTTCCATCAACAAACACTTGAACATTTTCATTACCTCTTAAACTAATATTTCCTGTTTGGGAGTCTACACTTACTGAGGGTACATTATTTAATAATTCTGAAGCTGTGGTTCCAGCGGCAGTTAAATCTTTACCAACGTTTATTACTTTTCTGTCAACTTTTTGAGTTATAGTTGAAGTTTCTGCAACCACGTTTACTTCTTCTAAAGTAGTACTGTCTTCACTTAAACCTATTGTGCCCAAATTTTGCTTTAGTTTTCCTGATACCAAATTAACCTCTTGAGCATGTGTTTTATAGCCAATAAATTGAACTTCAACCATATTTTTCCCTTCAGGAATTTTTGTGATATTGAACATCCCTTTATCATCACTAATTCCTCCCGTTACCGTTTTACCGGTAGTATCTTTAATGACTATGGTGGCATATGGAATGGGTTCTTTTGTGTTGGCATCTATTACTTTTCCAGAAACACTTCCGTTTCTTGGAAGTTTATCTTTGGCGAGCTGTGCGGATAAAGACATGCTTACTAAAAAGCAAAGTGCATACAGTGCATTTTTCATTAGATTTGATTTTTGTTAGTTTAGTATTACTTGTTGAGTTGTTTTGCCACTTTTTAGTAATACCATAAAGACGCCGTAAAAAATTATTCGTAACAACTTTTAACACTGCTTAACATATCTTTAACACATGAACAAAAAAACACTGGTACTTGGTGCTTCACTAAAGCCCAATAGATACTCAAATATTGCTATTCATAGATTGGTAGAAAAGAATCATGAAGTTGTGGCAGTAGGTCTTACTAAAGGTATGGTTGCGGGAGTAGAAATAGTTAAAGGAGAGCCAAATTTTGACAATATTGATACAGTTACATTATATCTCAATTCTAGAAGGCAAGAAGCTTACTACAACTATATTCTATCATTAAAACCAAAACGTGTTATTTTTAATCCGGGAACCGAAAATGAAGAATTCATCAGATTATTGAGGGAAAATAAGATTATAGCCGAAGTAGCTTGTACATTAGTGTTACTATCTATAGGAGCTTATTAGTTTTGGTGAGCGATGAGGAGCTCTTCTGATACTTTATTTTCTGTCTTAAAAGATTTACCCTCTATAGCCAGCTCTACATTTTTAAATTGTGTTTTGGCCTCTTTCTCAAATAAACTTAGGTCAGTATATCTACTTGAATAATGCCCCAATAGTAATTTTGTGACATTCGCTTCTTTTGCAATCAAAGCAGCTTGCTCAGCCGTAGAATGTTTTGTAGTTACTGTTAGCTCTTCTTTATCTTTTAAGAAGGTAGATTCATGATATAAAAGGTCAACATTTTTTATAATTGTTGTAATGCTTGGCTTATAATACGTATCACTACAATAAGCATAACTCACGGGCTTTGGAGGGTTAAAGGTGAGCACATTATTCTCTATGATGGTACCATTATCTGATATATAGTCTTTACCGTTTTTTAAATTCTGGTAATCACATATTTCAATTTCAGAAACTTCATTAATAGCATCAATGTTTAATTTACGTTCACCAGTCTTTTCTTTAAATAGAAAACCGTTAGTATAAATTCTATGATCTAAGGGAATAGTGTAGACTTCAACTTTCTCATCTTCATAAATTAGTTCACTTTCATTAGAACTTAATTCATGGAAGATCAATTGGTATTTTAACAGGCTTTTAGAAACTTTAAGTTGAACTTCAATAACTTCCTGAATGCCTTTAGGTCCGTAAATATGAAAATCATTTTGGCGATTGAGCAAACCAAAAGTAGAAATCAATCCAATCAATCCAAAGAAATGATCACCATGCAAATGAGAAATAAATACATGATTGATCTTTGAAAATTTGATCTTGTATTTTCTCAGTTGCACCTGTGTTCCTTCTCCACAATCTATTAAAAAATGGCGATTGTTAATTTCTAAAAATTGTGATGTTGGATGAGCAAAAGTTCTAGGAGTAGCTGAGTGACATCCTAATATGGTTAACTGTAAGCTCATTTAATGACAATCCGTTTAGAAATTACTTCGTTATTTGTTTTAATAGAGTATATATAAATTCCTGAATCTAGCTTATCTCTGTAGAATGGAATATAGTTCAATCCTCTTTTAGTGGTATACTTTTTATAATGCACAGTATTACCTATCAAATCTTTTACAGTAAATTCTAACTCAAAAGATTTGTAAGCGCGAAACTTTATCTTAGTAGTAACGCTAAAAGGGTTTGGAGATGCTACAATATCTTTCAACACCAAGGTAGTGTCTTTAACTATCTTATCTTGCTCCTGTTGCTGAGCCAGAACAGTAGTTGAAAGTGTAACAATAAGTAAAAATAGTAGCTTTTTTATCATACGCAATTTTGGTTCATTAAAATCCTAGATCTCGTTCAATTTTATCCATTTCAATCATGTCTCTGGCTTCCAAAACTGTGGGTACAACCACCAATTCATCTGGTAAATTATTATAATCTATCTCATTTACAACTATCACAAAAGACATGCCATTTTGTTTATGTTCTGTTGCATGCTGCAAAAATACTAAGATATCTTCTGTTTCAACCCTTTGTAAACCAGAAAAGTCTAAAATTAAATTATCCGAGTTAAAAGTAGTATAATTTTCTTTAAATGCAACAAAAAAATCTGAAACGCTCTTTTCATCACATTTTAAAAGGGTTTCATCATTATTTTTTTCTACAATCATTTGCAAAAATCTTAATTAGGTTTTATTTGCTGTGCCAATAAATAAATGATAGCCATTCTAATGGCTACCCCATTTTCAACTTGGTTTAAAATAATAGACTGGTCAGAATCTGCAACGTCACTGGTAATTTCAACACCTCTATTTATTGGCCCCGGATGCATAACAACAATTTTCTTGCCAAGACTATCTAGTAGAGCCTTATTAATACCAAAAAGTTGTGTATACTCACGAACGGAAGGAAAATATTTAATATCCATGCGTTCATGTTGAACTCGTAACATATTGGCCACATCGCACCACTGTAAAGCGTTTTTTAAGTTCGTCTCTACTTTTACACCAAGACCTGATATATATTTAGGTAATAAGGTAGTAGGGCCACAAACCATAACTTCTGCTCCTTGTAATTTTAGCGCATATATATTTGAAAGTGCCACTCTTGAGTGCAAAATATCACCAACAATCACCACTTTTTTTCCTTTAACGGAACCCAATTCTTCTTTAATTGAATAGGTGTCTAGTAGGGCTTGCGTAGGGTGCTCATGAGCACCATCGCCCGCATTTATAATTTTGGCATCAATATGTTTTGAAAGAAAGACTCCAGCACCAACATTTGGATGTCGCATCACAACAATATCAACCTTCATAGATAGGATATTGTTTACCGTATCAATAAGTGTTTCACCCTTTTTTACGGATGACTGTGACGCTGAAAAATTGATGACGTCTGCAGAAAGTCTTTTTTCTGCTAGTTCAAAAGAAAGTTTGGTTCTAGTACTGTTTTCAAAAAATAAATTGGCAATGGTAATATCTCTAAGCGAAGGAACTTTTTTTATGGGACGATTGATCACTTCCTTAAAATGGTCTGCTGTTTCAAAAATAAGGTTTATGTCCTGTTTGTTGAGGTATTTAATTCCTAATAAATGATCTACGCTAAGTCGCTTCATTTAGTTGTTATTTATGATATAAACGGCATCTTTTTTATCATTTTCCTGCCAGGTTACCTTCACCTTTTCAGAATTAATAACGTCTACTTGCCTTCCTTTATAATTAGGTTGAATGGGTAAATGCCTACTGAATCTTCTGTCAATCAACACCATTAGTTCAATAGATTCAGGTCTTCCAAAAGATTGAATAGCTGTAAGTGCTGATCGGATGCTTCTACCAGAAAATAAGACGTCATCAATTAAGACTACTTTTTTATCTTCAATGGTAAAATTGATATTGGTTGAATTGGCTTCCAGAGGTTCATCACGCCTTCTAAAGTCATCCCTAAAAAAGGTAATATCTAACTGACCTAATTGCACGTTTTTAATTTTGTAGTCATCCTTTAAAATAGCTGCAATTCTGTTGGCTAAAAAAGTACCTCTTGGTTGTAAACCGATTAAGACAGTGTTAGAAAAATCAAGGTGGTTTTCAAGAAGCTGGCAGGCTAATCTTTGAAGGATAATATGTATATCATTCGAGTTTAATAAGGTCTTTTGAGCCATGCAGTTATCCAAACATTGTTTGGGGTACAAAAGTACATTATTTTTTAAAATTCGTTTGTTTTAGTTGCTGTTAATTAATTTGTTAAAAACATTTCTGTAACATGCTCATTGAAAAAGAAGCATCTCATACTTTTAGTACAAGATAACCGAAAGCTTTTTTTATGCATCAATTTTCTGATCCTAATGAGAACTTGCCTTTAACCAAATTCGAATCTATGTTAAAGTCAAATGATGTTTATTTCTTTGACGCAACTGAGTTTGAAGACATTGTTTCGTATTACATGGATACTGGTAAAATCTCACTCGCTAAAAAGGCTATTGAACTGGGTTTAAGGCAGCATCCAACATCAGTAGCACTAAAATTAGTGTCGGTTGAATTGTTGATTTTTGAAGACAAGCTAGATAGAGCAGAAAGGTTACTTAATGAGCTTCAAGAAATAGAACCATCAAATGACAAATTATACCTCCAAAAAGCTTCATTACTCTCAAAAAAAGATTTGCATAAAGAGGCTATTAATGCACTAAATCAAGCTCTATTATTTACCGATGATGAAGTAGACATACTGGCATTGATTGGAATGGAGTATCTTTTCTTAGATGATTTTGAAACAGCAAGACTCAATTTTGCCAAATGCCTTGAAGTTGAATATGATGATTATTCTTCTTTATACAATGTGATCTATTGCTATGATATGGAACACAAACATATTGAAGCAATTAATTACTTAGAAGACTATATTGAAAAAGACCCTTATTGTGAGATAGCATGGCATCAATTGGGTCGTCAGTTCTATATTATAGAAGAGTACAAAAAGGCTTTAAATGCTTTTGACTATTCTGTGTTGATAGATGAAGGCTTTATTGGTGCTTATCTCGAGAAAGCCAAGACCTTGGAAGCATTGGGTAGGTATGAAGAAGCCATTAATAATTATAAGATTACTATACATTTAGATGATGGTACACCTTTTACATATTTGCGTTTAGGTAAGTGCTATGAAAAAATAGATGATAACAAAACCGCTTTAAAGTATTATAATTTAACTGTTAAAGAAGATCCGTTATTGGATAAAGGTTGGCTTGCCTTGACTAATTTATACATAGAGCAGAAGAATTATCAAAAGGCACTGTATTTTATAAATAAGGCTATTCAAATTGATGATGAAAATGCTCAATATTGGGCCGTATTTGCCCAGATAAATTTAAAATTGAACTTCTTTGAAGAGGCTTCAGAAGCATTTCAAAAGTGTATAGACCTTGAAGATTTTAGACTTGATATCTTTGTGGCTCTAGTTGATGTATTGCATTTTATTGGTGATTTTAAAGATGCGTTAGAAATCTTGAAAAAAGCTAAAAAATTATATGTAGAGTTTGCTGAAATAGAATATCGCTTAAGCGGAATTCATTTTTTATTACAGCAACATCAGAAATCATTAACCTTCCTCAAAAATGCATTACAACTTGATTTTGAATATCATCAGGTTATTAAAGAATTGTACCCTTCTATGTTTGATGCCAGAGAGGTACATGAACTTATCAAGAAACATCAAAAATAACTTCTATAATTTAAAATTAGAGGTTGTGTCTTCATCCCAATTTTGATTGGTATATTTGATGGGCAATTTCAATTTTAATGAACCGATCATTTCTTGATTACTTAATCATTTCACTTAAAGGTATGGCAATGGGAGCAGCAGATGTTGTTCCTGGAGTTTCTGGTGGAACTATCGCATTTATTTCTGGCATCTATCAAGAGTTGATAGAATCTATCAATAAAGTAAACCTAAAAAGTTTGAAGGTATTACAAGAGGATGGCTTTATTTCATTTTGGAAATCGGTTAATGGCAATTTTTTATTGGCACTTGTTGTGGGTATAGCCATTAGCGTTTTGACACTGGCAAAATTAATTAAGTGGTTATTAGAAAACCAACCAGTATTGTTATGGGCTTTCTTTTTTGGTCTTGTAATTGCCAGTATTATTTATGTAGCTCGTCAAATAAAAAAGTGGAGTATAGGTGCCATCATCGCTTTGCTCATTAGTGCTTTAGTAGCATTTTACATTACCACATTGCCTACACTAGCCACAAATGACTCTAGTTTGTATTTAGTTTTTGCAGGTAGTTTGGCTATTTGTGCAATGATTTTGCCAGGTATTTCAGGAGCATTTATTCTCCTGCTTTTAGGAGCTTATAAACCGGCCGTAGATGCTATTGAAGAATTCGACTTAAAAACTATTGCACTGTTAGGCTTGGGTGCTATTATTGGTCTACTTACCTTTTCAAGAATTTTAAAGTGGATGTTTGATAATCATCAGAATATTACATTAGCTGCTTTAACCGGATTTATTATTGGTTCCTTAAATAAGATTTGGCCTTGGAAAGAAGTGTTAACATGGAGAACGAATTCAAAAGGAGTTGAGGTTCCTGTTACTGATAAAAGTATCTTACCGAGTCAGTTTGAGGGTGATCCACAAGTGCTAATGGCTATTGTTTTTATGGTTATAGGTTTTTTGTTGATCTTACTTCTTGAAAAATTAGCAGTTAAAGAACCATCACAACATGCCTGAAAAGACAAGAACACTTACTGATAGAGTCTTACTTTTTATAAAAGGAGTAGCTATGGGTGCAGCAAACAAAGTACCAGGTGTTTCAGGAGGTATGGTTGCGTTTGTAGTTGGTTTTTATGAAGAGATGATCTATTCGTTTCAAAAGATCAATGGTAAAGCATTTAAATTACTTTTCAATGGCAGGTTCAAGAGTTTTTACAGGTATATTAACGGTAAATTCATTGCTATACTTTTTGCAGGTAGTATCTTCAGCTATTTTAGTGTATCACTCCTTTTAGATTATTTAATTCGTAATTATGAACTCTTGGTTTGGTCTACTTTTTTTGGGATGATCATAGGTTCTATTTATTATATATCAAGAGGTTTTAATGATTGGTGTAGGCAAAATATTATAGCTATCATTATTGGTATTGTGTGTGGTGTTGCTATTAGTTTTATGAATCCTGCCAAAGAAAATGATAACCTTTGGTTTGTGTTTTTTTGCGGTATTGTGGGTGTTTCAGGTATGACACTGCCGGGATTATCAGGTTCTTTTATCTTGATTTTAATGGGTAATTACGTGCTTCTTTTGGTAGATTCGGTAAATATGCTATACCGTTCTATTACAGATGTTTTAACAGGAAATTTTGATTTTTTGAATGACCCTGATAGAATTCGCTATTTGAAAATTATTGCTTCTTTTGGTGCCGGGTCAGCTTTTGGATTGGTTGTTACCTCTCAGATTTTAGGTTTTGTTTTAAAACGATGGCATCAGATAGTAACTGCTCTTATTATAGGATTTATTTCAGGATCTTTAGGGATTGTCTGGCCATGGAAGGAGAAAATTTTTAAGAAAAGTGAAACAGGTGATTTTTTATTAGACTCACAAGGAAATAAGGTATTGGAAAACTATAAACGTTTTTTCCCTGATTTAGGAGATACTCAAAATTGGATAGCTATCCTTTTTATACTATTTGGAATTGGAATTATTTTACTGATTGATAACTATGCAAGAAGAAATGGAAGAAAAGTATAAGTTTGGCTTAATAGGTAAGAATATTTCATATTCCTTTTCCAGAGGATATTTCTCAGAGAAGTTTAAGGAATTAGAATTGCCAAATTATACCTATGAAAATTTTGATATCCAATCAATTGAAGAGTTTCCTAAGGTGTTAAAAGAAAAAAACCTTAAAGGTTTGAATGTTACCATTCCCTATAAAGAAGATGTCATTAAATTTTTGGATGAAATTGATGAAGAAGCGCAAGAGATTGGTGCTGTAAATACAATCAAGATTACTAGAGAAAAGAAGCTAGTAGGTTTTAATACAGATGTGTATGGTTTTGAGCAATCTATCAAACCTTTTCTGAAAAAGCGTCATAACAGTGCCTTGATTTTAGGCACAGGGGGTGCCTCAAAAGCGGTAGAATATGTCTTCAGAAAAATGGGAATTGAAGTACTATTTGTTTCCAGAAATCTAAAGAATGAGCATACTATTTCTTATGAAGAACTATCGAAAAAAATATTAAAATCACACCAGATTATTGTGAACTGTTCTCCCGTAGGTACCTATCCTAATTTAGACGAATGTCCTGATGTTCCATATAAACATTTAACCTCAAAACATTTGATGTACGATCTTATTTACAATCCGCCTCAGACATTGTTTCTAAGTAAGGGTCTAGAAGAGAATGCAACCATTTGTAATGGTTTACGTATGCTGGAATTGCAAGCGGAAAAAGCCTGGAAAATCTGGAATGCATAATTTTAACCTTTTTAAAAGCAACTAATTGCTAATTTCTGCATCCAATTAGCGTAGGCAAGTTTTGATTAATTGTATATCTATTAGTATCTTTCAAGACTTTTACTACCAAAAGAGGAACTTTAAACATTTTTTATATGTTAGGCGATACTGATAAAAATCCTGTTGAGGATGTTGATACCAATGACGCACTAGAAAATATTGATAACCCGCATTCAGAAGAAGCTATACCTGAAAATAATGTTGTCAATGAAGAAATTACCAAGGAAGAACAGCCCGAAGAAACTTCAACTTCTGAAGTAAAATCTGTAGCTCTAAAAACAGATTATTCAAAGCTTGACCTAGAAGGATTGGTCAAAGAACTTCAAAAACTACTTAAGACAGATGCTATTCATGCAATTAAAAATGATGTAGAGCAGTTAAAAATGTCATTCAATAAAAAATTTGGTGAACTTTTACAGGAAAAGAAAAAAGCGTTTATTGATGGAGGAGGAGAGGAAGTAGATTTTCAATATCGAAATCCTATAAAATCTCAATACAATGATTTGCTTTTTGAGTATAAAGTAAAACGAGAGAAGTATTACAAGCAACAAAAAGTCGAACAACAAGCCAACCTTGAAAAGCGCCGTGAGTTGATTGATGAACTAAAAGGTTTGATCAATACTGCTGAGCCTTCAAGTATGTATAATAAGTTTAGAGACTTACAAGATAGATGGCGAAAAGTTGGTAAGATACCTTATGCCAATTACAACAACATCTGGCGTACCTATCATCATCATGTAGAACGCTTTTATGACTTGTTACATTTAAATAAAGATTTTAGGGATCTCGATTTTAAGCATAATCTTGAAGAGAAACTAAAGCTTGTTGGCAGGGCAGAGGCCTTAATAGAAGAATCTGATATAAATAAAGCCTTTAAGGAATTGCAAATTCTACACAGGTTATGGAAAGAAGATATTGGTCCTGTTGCAAAAGAATTGAGAGAAGATGTATGGCAAAAGTTTAGTACAGCTACAAAGAAAATACATGAAAGACGCCATGAGTTTCAAAAGACACTAGAGAGTAGATATGAAGAGAATGTAGGTAAGAAGTATTTGGTCATAGATGAAATTAAGAACATGCTAAATGATAGTTTGCCCGATTCACATAGTGGTTGGCAAAAGAAAATTCAAGAGCTTGAAGGCTTGCGCCAAAAATTCTTTAAGATTGGTAAAGTTCCGCGTGCTAAGAATGAAACTGTATGGAGTGATTTTAAAAGTGCTACCTCTGATTTTAACAGAAAGAAAAACACCTTTTATAAAGGAGTAAAAAAACAACAGCAAGATAATCTGGACAAAAAGAGAACCTTGGTAGAACAAGCCGAATCATTAAAGGATAGTGATGATTGGGAAAGTGCAACACCTATCATGAAACAGATACAGGCTGATTGGAAACGTATAGGTCATGTGCCGAGAAAGTTTTCTGATACGATTTGGAAACGTTTTAAAGATGCATGCAATCATTACTTTGACCGATTACATAATGTACAGGATGAAGCAAATAAAGAGCAAATAGAAATCTTCAATAAAAAGAAAGACCTGCTTGAAAATTTAAAAAGTCAAGCTGATGATAATAAGGTGTTGTCTTTAGAATTGATTCAATCGTATATAGATGATTGGAAAAGATTGGGTGCTGTTCCGTTTAATATGCGTCATATAGAATCTAAGTTTAATAAACTAACTGATAAGTTATATGGACAGTTGAATTTAGGTAAAGAAGAAATAGCCATGCTAAAATTTAAAAATATTGTAGATGGTTATATGGCTTCTAATCAAATTAAAAAGTTAAATGATGAACAGTTATTTGTGCGTAAGAAGATTGATGAATTGACCAGAGAAATCAAACAGCTTGAAAATAATATCAGTTTTATTTCTAGCGCTTCAGATGACAACCCATTGCTTAAAAACGTACAAAGTAATATTGAAAACCACTCTGAAGACTTAGATATCTGGAAACAAAAATTGGATTACTTAACAAAATTAGAGTATTAAAAAAGGCACTATCTAGTGCCTTTTTTATTTGTATTTTAAAAGCTTTATTTTACCACCGTATCATGACACTCCCCCAGGTAAAACCACTACCAAAAGCGGCTAAAACAATAAGATCATTGTCTTTTATCTTTCCTGCTTCCCAAGCTTCAGTTAAAGCAATAATTACTGATGCAGCTGTAGTATTTCCATACTTCTGAATGTTATTATATACTTTGCTATCATCTAAGCCAAATTTTTTCTGAATGAATTGTGAGATACGCAAATTCGCCTGATGAGGAATCAACATATCAATATCACTCTTAGTTAAGTTGTTGGCTTGTAAGCCTTCAATAATGGCTTCCGAGAATCGCACCACAGCATGTTTAAAAACAAATTGCCCATTCATATGCGGAAAATACGAAGTGTCATCCGGGTCATTGGCTTCTATGATTTCAGGCACCCAGCGTCCTGTGGCAGGGCCTTCTAATGAAAGCTCTTTTGCATGTTTGCCTTCTGAATGTAAATGCGATGATAGAATACCTTTTTCTTTTTCTTCACTTCTACTCAGTATAGCAGCACCAGCTCCGTCACCAAAAATAACAGTCACCCCACGTCCTCGAGTAGAACGTTCTAAACCACCAGAGTGGTTTTCAGAACCTATAACCAATATATTTTTATACATACCAGTTTTTATAAATTGGTCGGCAACAGACAATCCATAGATAAACCCTGAGCATTGGTTTCTAATATCTAAAGCACCTATGGTAGGCATCTCCAACATATCTTGAACACGCACACCGCCGCCGGGAAAATACATATCAGGGCTTAAGGTTGCAAACACAATAAAATCAATATCATCTTTTGTTAATCCTGCTCGCTCAATAGCAATTTGGGCAGCTTTCGCTCCCATTGAAGAAGTATTATCACCTGTTTTTGGGTCTATCCAACGACGTTCTTTAATTCCAGTGCGTTCTTGAATCCATTCATCACTCGTATCCATCCATTTTGTAAGGTCGTTGTTGGTCACAACATTTTCAGGAACATAGTAGCCCAGTCCTGTAATTTTTGAAGTATACATAGTTATTTCTGTAGTCAGTTTAATTAATCAAATATATAGAATTTTATTATGCAGCGAATAGTATTCATTAATAGAAAGCGCAAATGCTGTCATCTTGTCAGAACGAATAGACTTGGTATTTTTTTTGACTATTAAATTTTGAAAATCAATAAAAACTAAAAATATAAATTATGGCAAAGGGAACAATTAATGTTTCAGTTGAAAACATATTTCCATTAATTAAAAAGTTCTTGTATTCTGATCACGAGATTTTTTTAAGAGAACTCATTTCAAATGCAACAGATGCAACTCTTAAACTAAAGCATTTGACTTCAGTAGGTGATTCTAAAGCCAAATATGGAGATCCTAAAATAGAGGTAAAGATTGATAAGGATGCAAAAAAACTGCATATTATTGATCAAGGTCTGGGTATGAGTGAAGAAGAGGTGAAGAAATACATCAATGAAGTTGCTTTTTCAGGTGCAGAAGAGTTTTTAGATAAATACAAAGATGCTGCAAAAGACGCAGGTATCATAGGTCATTTTGGTCTTGGTTTCTATTCTGCTTTTATGGTTGCAGACAAAGTAGAGATTATAACGAAGTCTCATAATGATAAAGAAGCTGCTGTTCATTGGACGTGCGACGGCTCTCCGGAGTTCACTTTAGAGAAAACAGATAAGATAGATAGGGGTACAGAGATTGTTTTACATATAGCTGAAGATTCTACAGAGTTCTTAGAAGAACATAGAATCCGAGAGCTATTGACCAAGTATAACAAGTTTATGCCAATTCCAATTAAGTTTGGAACGAAAGAAGTAGATGATCCGGATCATGAGCCAAAAACAATTAAAGGAGAAGATGGCAAGGAAACAAAAGAGCCACAAAAGAAAATTACTGTTGATGATATCATCAACAATCCAAATCCGGCTTGGACAAAGCAACCTAAAGATTTAAAAGACGAGGATTACAAATCGTTTTACAGAGAGTTGTATCCAATGCAGTTTGAAGAGCCATTATTTAATATTCACCTAAATGTAGACTATCCATTTAATCTTACCGGGATTTTATACTTTCCGAAGTTAACGACCAATTTAGATGTTCAAAAGGATAGAATTCAATTATACCAGAACCAGGTTTTTGTAACAGATAATGTAGAGGGTATTGTGCCTGATTTCTTGCAGATGCTTAGAGGTGTTATTGATTCACCAGACATCCCATTAAATGTTTCTCGTAGCTATTTACAAGCAGACGGTGCGGTAAAGAAGATTTCTTCGTATATCACTAAGAAGGTAGCTGACAAATTACAGTCGCTATTCAAAAAGGACCGCGAAGAGTTTGAAAAGAAATGGAATGATATCAAAATTGTTATTGAATACGGAATGCTTTCTGAAGAGAAGTTTTATGAGAAAGCTCAGAAGTTTGCTTTATACCCAACAGTTGATGGAAAGTATTTAACTTTTGATGAATTAATTGAAAAGATCAAACCTGCACAGACAGATAAGGATAAAAACATAGTAATTCTTTATGCAGGAAGTAAAGAAGAGCAACACAGTTATATTCAATCGGCAAAAGATAAAGGATATGAAGTATTGTCACTTGATTCTCCAATAATTTCGCATTTAATTCAAAAAATTGAAGGTGAAAATATGGAATTATCTGATGCTAAACAGCCTATTAAATTTGCCCGTGTAGATTCTGATCATGTTGATAATTTGATTAAGAAAGATGAAGAGCAAATTTCAAAATTATCTGATGAAGAAAAAGAGAAGTTAAAAGAGATTGTTGAAGGTATTGTGCCAAAGGATAAATATACAGTGCAGTTAGAAGCATTAGATTCCAGTAACAATCCGTTTATCATTACACAACCTGAGTTTATGCGCAGAATGAAAGAAATGCAGCAGACAGGTGGTGGCGGATTCATGGGGATGGGAGGCTTTCCTGAAATGTATAATCTTGTAGTGAATACTAATAATGATTTAATGCAGAAAATTTTGAAAGCCAAAACAAAGAAGGAAGAATATGTAAATCAAGCATTAGATTTAGCAAAGCTATCTCAGAACCTATTGCAAGGTGAAGATTTAACAAATTTTATCAAGCGCAGTTTTGAGCTTATGAAATAAATTACGTCATGCTGAACTTGTTTCAGCATCGCATAAATAATAAAACCACTTCAAATTTTTGAAGTGGTTTTTTAAATAAAGAAAATAGAAAAAACTTGTTGTTGTTGACTAAAATAGGTCAAATGAGATTTGCTTTGTATTAAAATTACAAATTACGAAACCAATAATTAACTGTAACCGATTTATATAAAGATCGTCTTATCTTTACACAAATATTATAGCTTATGAAACATCTTAAACTTTGGGTATCACTTTTTATAGTAAGCGTTACCTTTTCAATTCACGCACAAGATTTAGCAAAAGATATAGATGAAATTGTAAAGTCTAGTTATAAAGCTAACGAGCCTGGGGTAGCCTTATTAGTTGCTAAAAACGGTAAACCCATCTATCGAGGTACAGCAGGTATGGCTAATTTAGAATTAGATGTGGCTTTGAAACTTGAAAATGTATTTGAATTGGCTTCTATTACCAAGCAGTTTACTTCGGTAGCCATTTTAATGCTTGAAGAACGAGGAAAATTGAAAGTAGAAGATGAGATCACAAAGTTTATTCCAGACTACCCTACCAAAGATAAGAAGATCACTATTCATCAATTATTAAACCATACCTCTGGTATTAAGAGCTATACCTCTATGAACATTGATAGCCTAGCTCGAATGGATAAAACCCCGAAGCAAATCATTGATATTTTTAAAGATCAACCAATGGATTTTGACCCGGGGGAGCGTTTCTTATATAATAACTCTGGTTATATACTATTGGGTTATATTATTGAAAAGGTTTCAGGGAAAAGCTATGAAAATTTTATAGCGCAAGAAATTTTCAAACCTTTAGAGATGACAAATTCTCGTTACGGAAACATGGTAGATATCATACCCAACCGTGCTTCAGGATATATGACGAATGACGATGGTTTTAGAAACGCTGATTATTTAAGTTTAACCTTGCCTTATGCCGCAGGCTCATTAATGTCAACGGTTGATGATATGCTGAAATGGCAGTTAGCACTACGGGATAATAGACTCATAAAAAAAGAAACATTAGCAAAAGCCATTAATGGATCAAAATTAAACAATGGTGAAGAAATTGATTATGGTTATGGTCTAGCAAAAGGTGATTTAAAAGGATCTAAACTATATATGCATAGTGGAGGTATTTTTGGGTATTCAACAAATGGTATTTATTTTCCTAAGGAGGATATATATGTTATAGGTTTGAGTAACTGTAGCTGTAATGACGTAGGCGCTCTTACGCAGCGTGTGGCAGCTGTGGCTTTAGGAAAGCCATTCCCAAATAAAAAGGATGCTATTTCACTTTCTGAAGATAAATTAAAACAATGGACCGGTGCTTATGAGTTTGAAGGAGGAGCAATCAGAAGAATCACCTTTAAAGACGGTAAGCTGGTTAGTCAGCGTGATGGTAGTACTCCTTTTGATATTTACCCACTGTCTGAAACTC
Source organism: Maritimimonas sp. 2405UD52-3 (assembly GCF_056591715.1). Lineage (NCBI taxonomy): Bacteria > Pseudomonadati > Bacteroidota > Flavobacteriia > Flavobacteriales > Flavobacteriaceae > Maritimimonas > Maritimimonas sp. 2405UD52-3. The sequence goes on along the minus strand of NZ_JBWQOL010000002.1, from coordinate 300,653 downwards.
ATTTTATTTTTGATGAAGGAACAATTGCCTATCATTTTTCTAAAGATAAGACTGGTAAGAAACAAGTTAACATGACCAATATGAGTAATGAAACGAAAGGAATAGAGACCAATAAGAAACCAGCTTCTGAACGTGAAGGGATTAATGTGAATGAAGACATTCTGAAGAATTATATTGGGGCTTATGAGCTACAGCCAGGTTTTGACTTAAATATTACCGTAGAAGATGAAAAATTATTTATTCAGGCTACCGGGCAACCAAAGTTGCAATTGCATGCAGAATCTAATGAAATATTCTTTTTAAAAGAAGTTCCAGCAAAAGTTGAGTTTGTAAAAGATAACGCAGGGAATTATAGCTCTTGTTTCTTGTATCAAAACGGACAAAAAATGCCAGGAAAACGGAAGAATTAAAAGAGGCTGTCTAAAAAGTGTCATTCTGAATGCATATGAAGAATCTTATGCTGTACAATTGCATGGTTTACAGCGTATTGAGATTTTTCGACTACGCTCAAAATGACAATTTTAAATCTTTTTAGACAGCCACTTTTAAATTTTCTTGTCCAATAGATGTTTTAAATAACTAATCTGAACTAGTATAAAAAGTCCTGCTAAAGCAATACTCCATACCAAGGTGTTTGATAGCTCTAAGGTAGGAAGAGATATTTCAAAATTAAATTTGCTTTGCATCTCTATGTAAGAAAACCAACCGGCACTTTCTATGTTGTAATACCCAAAAACTACTAGTATTAATAAACAAATAGCAATGAGGTACCAGCTGTGTTTTGCAATTAATGGTTGTGCTACACTAGTCTTTTGAGCTCTGACCTTGCTCATAATGTTTTTTGTAAAATCCACTGGAGTTTCTTTTATTTCCAGCCTATTAGCCATTTTTTTTATGAGTAGATCTAATTTTTTATCTGTGTTGTTGTCTTCCATAACCTTCTAATATTTCAGGTGCTACATATTGTTTTAATACAATTGCCAATTTCTTACGGGCTCTAAATAATCTTACTTTTACATTATTAGGAGATATTTCAATAATCTTTGCTACTTCTTCTAAAGATAACTCCTCAAAATAATATAAATTGATAAGGTAGTTATCTTCTTCTGGTAATTTTTTTAAACATTGTTGTATACATTGCTGTTTGTCTTCATACTCCAATTGATCAAAAGCATTATCTAAATCCACAATTTTATAATCGCTCAATTCATTAGTTTCAATGATATTCTGTTTTCTTTTATTTTTCTTGATAGCATCTAAACACTTTCTGTACGTTATTTTGTAAATCCACGTAGAAAGTTTTGACTCACCTTTAAAATTCTCCAGTGACTGATATATTTTTAAAAATACATCCTGTGCAACTTCTTGTGCGTCTTCTTCATTCACCATACGTAACGTTAAGTTGTACACTAAATTTTTATAGCGTTCTATCAGCGTTTCAAAAGCGCGTGTATCACCAGATACAATAGCCTTTATTAAAATATGGTCAGTTTGGTTGAGGTTCATTTATGAGTAAGACGATAGAAAAGTATTATAGGTTACAAGAATTAAAAAAATATAAAAATCTGTAACCTGATTTAAAAAACGATCGTCATAAGACAAAACAACAATAATTAATTAATCATTCAAAACATAAATTATGGGATCAGAAGTAATTGTTATACCAATAGTATTTGCCACTTTTTTTGGAATTATCTATTTATATTTTTCAACCAGACACAAAGAACGAATGTCGCTCATAGAAAAAGGTGCAGATGCTAGTATATTTAATAAAGGAATTCAAAGAACAGCTCCCGTTTGGAAGGTGTTGATTTTGAATTTAGCCTTAGTACTTATGGGGGTAGGTATAGGTATTTTTATAGCAAGTATTCTGGAAACATATACTACATTAGATGAAGAAGCCTTATATCCTGGCGTTATATTTACTATGGCTGGTGTAGGTTTATTAATAGGTTTTAATCAAACCAAAAACTTAGATAAAGAAAATTAACAACTGATTAACCTTGTCTACAGCCGCTTTAATTAAATTAGAGCGGTTTTTTTATGTTAACTCTTGAAGTAGATACCTTTTTTATGGAACAATTGTTTTGGATAAGTTTCATTGGCTTGAACATAAAGTTGTTTATCATTATTTTTTTGATACTTCACTTTAGAAAGAAGGTCAAAAAAGTAAAAATTTCATCAAAATTTTCTACTGCTAAAAAGGCGCTGATTTTAACTCCTTTAGTATATTTATGTATAATGCTATTTAGTTTTATAATCTTTAATGTGAAACAGCAAAAAATAACATCTTCAGAAAACACGATGATTGTATTAGGCAACCCGGCAACTAAAGATGGTAAGCCAAGTAAAATACTTAAATCTAGATTAGATAAAGCTTTACAGGTTTATGAAAAAAATAACATTTCTAGTATAATTGTGACTGGCTCAGCAGTACATAATGAATTTGTTGAAGCTGAAGTAATGAAAGAGTACCTTATAGATAATGGTATTCCGTCTAACAGAATAATTATAGAAGACAAAGCAAGAAATACATACGAGAATGCCTTGTATTCAACTAAATTATTAAAAGATTTAAGACTTAGAAAGCCTATAATTATTACGTCGCATGTACATGCAATGAGAAGTAAAAAGACGTTTTCTTACTTTATTTCTGATTTTATTGTACAAACAACAGATCAAACTTTTTTTGGATTCATAAAACAGTTCCCTATTTATATGTATGAAACCTTTTTAACTTTTGAGTCTGATTATCTTGAAAGAAGAAAAAGTGGCAATTAAAAAAGCCGCTCATTAAGCGACTTAGAAGTTTTATTATTTATTCCACAGGAAAATCAAAATATTTATTAGGATATGGCTCTTTAGCTAATGTAAAATGCCACCATTCTTTTGGGTGTGATTTAAACCCATGTTTTTCCATGCGTCTTTTTAAAAGTAGACGTATGGCCCTTTGGTTTCTAGTAATCCCTTGATAGGCTATACCTGACTTTTCATCAAACAAATCATAAGGGCTCCCCATATCTAAAATGTGACCAGTAGTCAAAGAAACAATGGTTAAATCTACACTACTTCCTCTGCTATGACCAGATTTTTCGGCAATATAATCTTCAGTAATTAAATCTTTCTTAGGTATGTTTGGGTAATATTGTTCTTTGGTAGCAGTATCTGCAGAATCTTTGGTCCATGCTACAAACTGATCTACGGCTTTTTGTGGTCTATAGGCATCATAAATTAAGAGACCAAAACCTAGTCGTCCTAATTCATTTTGCACATTTTTTAAAGCTTCAGTGGCCTGTTTTGTCAATATACATTTAGGTTTTATATAGCCATCAACTGGCTTTCCAAGAAAATTATTAGAAGAATAATAGCGCAAATCTGATCTTAGATTTGGTATTACCTCTTTAGCATATACAAAACCTTCCGGTAATTCTTTCAAAGCCTCTTGAGCATTAACGGAGCTAAGAGTAGTTATAAAAGTAAAAACCAATATAGCTTTTATAAATTTTAATGTTCTCATTATGCAGGGTTTTTTAGCAACACTTTACAATTGATAAAAGTACTAATTTTTGCTTCGTATTAAAAATTTTACACATACTAAACGTAGAGTTTCTTTAAATATTCTGTATAATTAATATTTAAGCAGCTTAAAAACAAATGAAACAGACAAATTCCCAGATTTTTAAATGTAGTTAATAAAATCGTAGTATTTTTAGTACTTCAGTAGTTAATAAGTGAATGCATGAATGAAAAACTAATATCAAAAAAGAAGCCTGCCTATCCCATTACTGAGCAGTTATCTTCATATTTAACTGATCATAGTAGGAATATTAAAATTCCCATTTATTATGAGGATCTCTTACGTTTTCAAGGGGCTGTAGAGATCTATGACAAAGAAGGAAATGATACTTTATGGATAAGTACTTATTTCGCAGAACATGAGCGAGCGGAAATAGAGTATAGCTTAAAACAAATGTATACCATATTACATGCTGATGGTAGTGACGCAGCTTTTCCTTTTTTGAGTATAGACGCTATTGATTTCTGCACATTTGGAAATTCAAAACCCTTCAGAATTAAAGTTCGAAACATCTTAAATGATAATTATATCTATCTCTATATAAAAAAAGCAGACGCGTCGCGAATTTATGGCTTAGAATTAGAACATATGTTATCTCCAAATCATATTAATTTTTTGGTTCATAAAGACACGCTCATTGAAGAGCATATTTCTGGTATTCCTGGTGATATTTTTATTAATGAGCAGCTTGATACCATTTCTGAACAGGATAAAGCTGCAATTGCCAAAGAATTTGTAAAGTTCAACGAACGATCTTTTGTACGGTTATTAGGTGATATGCGCGCCTATAACTATGTTATGGTTGTTACGCATGATTTTGATAGAATTCAATATAGAATCAGAGCCATTGATTTTGATCAACAATCTTATGAAGGGAATCCTAAAGTATACAAACCACAATTTTTAAAAGATAATAATAAATTGGTAGAAATGACCATGAATATGCTACGTAAAGAATCGATAGAGCAATATAAAATAGAAGAACGTTCGTTACTTGCCAAGCGTGCTTCTAGTGAAGATGATCGTTTGAATTTGTTATTAGACTGTATGAAAAAAGATGTGATCTCGCCTCCTGAAAAAGTAAGGGAATTAAAAATGGGACTTTATAAGCTAACGAATGATGTTAATTTCAAACGCTCTAAAAATATGGGAGATATTTTAGATAGCGCTTTAGATTTTATAATCAGAAATTATAAGAATGTAAATCCCTACATTATTAGTTAATTTATTGAGATAAGATCAACCAAAAATTTCATTTAAGAGTTTAGCCAAACGCAACCCTCCTTTTTGTAATTGCTTCCTTACAGTTTCAAAATGGTCATAAGAATATTTATAACGTAATTTTTCTCCAACCTTAGCCGATTCATACACTGGTTTAGTCAATTTTCTGGTATCACGCATCCAGTCTAATATAGTACCTTTTTGAATTGCTTTTATCTGTTCTTTTGATAAATCATCAGCATTATCTGCTAATTCAAGATAGCTCATATCCCATTCATCAATCATGTTTTCATCCCAAACCCTGTGAAGATTGGTACCTTCATCAAACCAGCGCACTTGAATATCATTACCACCTTTATCTTCTGCACGACCTATATGTAATGGCTGATGCAGATCACCAATAAAGTGAACTAATAGTTTCAAAAAAAAGGCCTTGTCTTCATCAGAACTGTTTTCGCTCTTTAAAACCTCAATACATTTATTGATTCCAGTTATAATATCACCCCTTGAGTTTTTTTCTGATTCTTCATACGTTTTATCAAAAGGCATGTTTACATAGTGCCAAGTGTAGTATTTATCATAAGCTTTGTCAGACTTTATTTGATCAGCATAGGTAGATACAAAAGCCAAACTTTGACCTTTTAGCAGTTTTTCTATCTTCTTTTTGACCTTTTTAGTTAGATGCTTTTCTGCTATTTGTCCTGTAGCCCTATGCCCTGTTGGTCCCCAAATGTTAACTGTATTTGCCCAACAAGAAGTACTTATTGTGAATGCGAATAAATAGATAATTAAAATCCTCATGAATTTTTTGATTTCCGGCTAAAATATAAAAATTGTTTGTTAAAAATTTGGAAATTTAATTTTTTTTATTATATCTTTATGATATTAAAATGATATCAATTCAAAATCATATTTAACAAACAAAAACAATAACAAATGAAAGAAGAGAAAATAATTGTTCCTACCAATGGTTATGTAATGCTATTGGTTACTTTGGTTTTATTTTTTGGTGGCATTGCAACACTTATAAGAACTGAAAATCCTTTATATATTCTTGCAATTTTTACTGGCATACTACTGGCTATTGGATTTATCATGGTACAACCTAATAACTCACGTGTGTTGTTATTATTTGGAAAGTACGTGGGTTCAGTGAAGAAAAATGGTTTCTATTGGGTAAACCCATTTTATACAAAGAAGAAGATATCCTTGCGGGCAAGTAATTTTGATAGTGAACGCTTAAAAGTAAATGATAAATTAGGTAATCCGGTGATGATCAGTACCATTTTGGTATGGAGGGTAACTAACACCTATAAAGCGGCATTTGATGTAGATAATTATGAAAATTTTGTACGTGTTCAAACAGATGCCGCAGTACGAAAATTAGCCAGCATGTATCCCTATGATAATTTTGCTGATGAAGGTCTTGAAGAAGATATAACACTTCGTTCTAGTGTAAATGAGGTTAGTGAAACCCTAGAAAAAGAAATTGAAGAGCGTTTGTCTATTGCGGGAATTGAAGTACTTGAAGCACGTATTGGTTATTTGGCTTATGCTCAAGAGATAGCCAATGCTATGTTAAAGCGACAGCAAGCTACAGCTATTGTAGCTGCTCGTCATAAAATCGTAGAAGGAGCTGTAAGTATGGTTGATATGGCTTTAGAAGAGTTAGCGAAGAATGAAATAATGGATATGGACGAAGAACGTAAAGCAGCAATGGTAAGTAATTTAATGGTGGTGCTTTGTAGCGATAAGGATGCAACACCTGTATTGAATGCAGGTACATTAAATCACTAGAAAATAATACAAAATGATGATCTTATTAATTCTGAATATAATTCTACTATTATTGGGTATAATAAATTATATATTTTAATGAAGGTTTTTGTAGAAGAACAACAATTTATTAAAGTTTGGGTTTTATTTTTACTAGGAGGTTCATTATTTATATCTCTTATATTTATGATCAATGATTATATAAGTTCTGATAATAAATCTGAGGCATTGATTGGATTAATGATTACCCTATTAACAGTAGCATTTTCGCTTGTTGTTGTTTTCTCCTTGAAATTAAGAACCAGAATTGATGAAAAAGGTATCAGTTTTCGTTTCTTGCCATTTCATTTCAAGGAAAAATTAGTTGAATGGAATGCTATAGAAAAAGTTTATGTTAGAAAATATAGCCCTATCTCTGAGTTCTGGGGTTGGGGTATACGATCTGTAAACCTATTTAATAAGAATAAAGGTATTGCGTATAATATAAAAGGAAATATAGGGATACAACTCATATTAAAAAATGGAAAAAAGATATTGATCGGAACACAAAAAGAACATGAAGCGAAAAAAGTGTTAGAAACATATTATGACAAAATCGTTTCTTACAATTGATAAATCTAAAATATAGATGGCAAAGAAAAAGGCTTTTGCTCTACGCATAAATGAAGAAATGTTAAAAGCTGTTGAGAAATGGGCTGCAGATGAATTTCGCAGTACCAATGGTCAAATAGAGTGGATGCTGAACCAAAGTTTGAAACAGGCAAGGCGTGAACCTAAGAGGAAAACAGAAGATAATTAAGACTTCTTTAACAATTAAATATTCTATATTTGATTGAAGTCAATTTGCGGAATGCTTAGAAAATATCATTTCCTTTACATAGCCATTTTCCTTACTTTTTGCCAGCTTTTTTCTCAAGAAAAGAAGTTTACTGTCAAATATATTAACGCCCCAATTGAGGTGGATGCCGTACTGAACGAAGAAGTATGGAAAACAGCTGATATCGCTACCAATTTTTGGCAACAATTTCCAACAGATTCTCTACAAGCAAAGGCTCAGACAGAAATTAAAATGCTGTTTGATGATGACAATCTATATGTAGGTATAAAAGTACATGCTAAAGGCAATGACTTCATAGTACCTTCTTTGCGGCGAGATTTTAGGGCAGGAGGTAGTGATAATATTACCTTGATGTTTGACACCTTTAATGATGCCACCAACGCCTTTATTTTTGGTTCTAATCCTTATGGCGTATTGCGTGAAATTTTATTAGCTAATGGTGGTACTGATGTACGTGATTTTGACGGTTCATGGGATGTAAAGTGGCAAGGAGAGTCAAAGATTCATGAGAATTATTACATCTGTGAATGGTCAATACCATTATATGCATTTAAGTATAGAGAAGGTGAAACCAAATGGAGATTCAATAGTTATCATTTTGATACACAAGACAATGAGCGAAATACTTGGATTAATATTCCTCAAAACCAATTTATTTTCAATCTGGCCTATATGGGTGATATGTATTTTGAAAAACCTTTGGGTAAATCTAAATCGCCTATAGCAATTATTCCTTACATCAATTCTAGCGGAATTCAAGATTTTGAAGAAGATACAGACGGCACTGATTTTAAAATTGGCGGTGATGCTAAGTTTACAATAGGTAATAGTTTGAATCTAGATCTGACCATTAATCCTGATTTTTCTCAAGTAGAAGTTGACAGGCAAATAACAAATTTAACCAGATTCAGTGTTGCTTTACCTGAAAGACGTCAGTTTTTTATAGAAAATAGTGATCTTTTTGGGAGTTTTGGTGATTTTAGAGAATCAAGAGCCTTTTTTTCAAGAAGAATAGGAATTGCAGAGGACATAGATGATGAAACCATAGTTAACGATATTATTGCCGGTGCACGATTAAGTGGAAAGCTTACGAACGATTTTAGAATTGGATTATTAAATATGCAAACTGAAGAAGATGAAACGAACGAAATTGCGGCTACCAATAATGCGGTTATTGCGCTACAACATAAATTATTTAGCAGGTCTAACCTGAGTTTTTTATTCATCAATAAGCAAGCAACCAAGAACTATGACTTCTTAAATGATAATGATGATGAGACTGATAATAATTCTTACAATAGGGTAATAGGATTAGATTATAATTTAGCTTCAAAAGATAATACATGGACAGGAAAGTATTTTTTACATAAATCATTCACACCAAATACCAGAAATAAGGACCTTTCAGCTGGTGCTACTACACAATTTAACAGCCGTTATTTTGATGCGAGATTGAGCGGAGTTTATACTGGCGATGATTATCGGTCTGAATTGGGATTTGTGCGGCGTACCGATATTTTCAAAACCGTCTTAGATTTAGAAGTAAAATTTTGGCCTAAAAAAGGAATTTTTAACAGGCATAGTTTAGCTTTTGTTCCCATCACAATCTTTAGACCAGATGCACTGAACTTTGGGGTTTCAGACCGCTTACATATTTTGAGATGGGAGAGTAATTTTAACAATCAATCCGAAATTTCATTTTCAATGAATCATCGTTTTACCAAATTGGTAAATGATTCTTTTGACCCCACTGACACTGATGATGCTATTGAATTGCCTCAAGGATCAGAATATGATTACACACAATATGAAATCGAATTCCGTTCAGATATGCGTAAGAAATTTTCGTATTCTTTAAATCCTTCTTATGGCACTTTCTTCAATGGGGAACGATTTTCTTTTGAAGGAAATTTAAATTTGCGATTACAACCCTATTTTGTGGCGTCAGCACAAATTAATTATGATAATATAGACTTGCCAGAACCTTACCCAGATGCTTCCATTTGGTTGGTAGGACCACGGTTTGATGTAACTTTTAATAAAAAGTTATTCTGGACAACCTTGGTGCAGTATAGCAATCAACGAGATAATATTGGTATTAACAGTCGTCTGCAATGGCGTTTTAGACCTTTATCTGATCTGTTTATTGTTTATAACGACAATTATTTTGTGAATGATTTTGCACCTAAAACCAGATCACTTACATTAAAATTTACCTATTGGTTGAATATATAATTCAATATCTTTGAATTTCTAACTCAATTTTACAATGAAAAACTTCTCTTTTCTATTTACCTTATTAGTTTCTTTTGCAATTTTTTCTCAAACCAAATCACCAAAAGAATTTTTAGGTTATGAATTGGGTGAACGCTTTTCACGTCATCATCAAGTAGTAGATTATTTTAAGCATGTTGCGGAGACCAATAGTAATGTAAAGCTTGAAAAATATGGGGAGACTTATGAGCATCGCCCTTTATATTTGGCTTATATCACTGCACCAGAAAATTTTTCAAGGTTAGAAGAGTTACGTCAAAATCATTTGAAGAATGCTGGAGTTATAGAAGGAACACCGAATGATGATATTTCAGTGGTTTGGTTAAGTTATAATGTACATGGTAATGAAGCCTCTAGTATTGAGGCCTCTATGAAAACATTATTCGCTTTAGTAGACCCTAATAATCAGCAAACTAAAGAATGGTTGAAAAACACCATTATTATTATAGACCCATGTATCAATCCAGACGGGAGAGATCGTTATGCAAATTGGTACAACCAATATGGAAATAGCCCTTATAATGTGAATCCTGATGCAAAAGAACATCATGAACCTTGGTTAAGCGGTAGACCTAACCATTATATGTTTGATTTGAATAGAGATTGGGCATGGGCTACTCAGATAGAATCACAACAACGCATAAAGCAATATAATAAATGGCTACCCCATATACATGTTGATTTTCATGAGCAAGGCGTTGATAATCCATATTATTTTGCGCCAGCTGCAGAGCCATACCACGAAGTGATTACACAGTTTCAACGTGATTTTCAAAAGACAATTGGTCAAAATCATGCAAAGTATTTTGACAAGAACGGGTGGTTATATTTTACAAAAGAATGGTTTGATTTACTGTACCCTAGTTATGGTGATACCTATCCTACTTTTAACGGAGCTATAGGTATGACCTATGAGCAAGCTGGTCATGGTAGAGCAGGTTTGGGAATTACAAATTCAGAAGGGAATGAGTTATCCTTAAAAGATAGAATTCAACATCATTATACAACTGGTTTATCTACCATAGAGGTAGCATCTACCAAAGCGGATAAATTAAAAAAAGAATATAAAGATTATTTCAGTAAGGCGAAAAGCAGCCCTAAAGGAAAGTATAAGAGTTTTGTTATAAGTGGTTCAAATGATATAGATAAGATTAATAGTTTGCGAAAATTATTAGACCGACATGATATAAAATATGGCAACTCTACTTCAACATCTTCAGTAAAAGGATTTGACTATGTATCAAATAAAAACCAGACGATTAAACTTTCCGGTAACGATTTGGTGATTAATATGAATCAACCGAAGTCAAATTTGATAAAATCATTATTTGAACCTCAAGCTAAATTAAAGGATTCATTAACCTATGATATAACAGCATGGTCTTTACCTTATGCACGTGGATTAAAAGCCTATGCCTTACAGAATACAGTGGCAGTAAAAGATGCAACTGAAATAGATATTGAAGGAAAAGTCGATGGTGTTTCAAAACCGTATGCCTACATTTCCAAATGGAGCAGTGTTGCAGATGCTTCCTTTTTAGGAGACTTGTTAAAACATAAGATTAAGGTTCGCTTCGCATCACAGGCGTTTAGTGTCGAAGGTAAGGATTATAAACCTGGGTCATTAATTATAACTAGAACAGGCAATGAAAAATTGGGTGACCAATTTGACGAAAAAGTTAGAAAAATTGCAAAAGAACATGGTAGAAATTTAAATGCTGTTTCCACAGGAATGGTAAGTAAAGGAAAAGATTTTGGTTCATCAACGGTTCGATATATAAAACCTCCTAAAGTGGCACTTTTATCTGGTAAAGGTGTATCTACACTAAGTTTTGGAGAAATATGGCATTTCTTTGAGCAACAATTACAGTACCCTGTAACCGTTTTAGATGCTGATTATTTTAGCAGCATAAACCTTAATAAATATAATGTGCTTATTTTACCAAATGGATGGTATGGTAATACATTGAGTGAAAGTAGGTTAAAATCATTAAAAGAATGGGTAAAGCAAGGTGGCAGGCTTATAGCCGTTGACAGAGCGCTCAATAAATTTGCTTCAAGTAAAGAATTTAAACTTTCTAAGTTTAAAGATGATGATGAGAAAAAAGCGGTTGAGAAAAAGGAGAAAGAACTGAAAGAAAAATTGGAATTGGAAGCTTTTGATAATCTAGAGCGTCAATCTATTTCTAATCTAATTACAGGGAGTGTTTTTAAAGCTATAATGGACAATACAAATCCTTTAGGATTTGGATATGATAAACACTATCATACACTACGTTTAAATAATAATCACTATGCCTATTTAAAAGATGGACAAAATGTAAGTGTTATTAAAGATAAGAAAGATCAAGTAAGCGGCTTTGCGGGAGCTAATGCGCTTAAGAATGTTGATAAATCTTTAGTGTTTGGTGTTGAATCTATAGGTAGTGGAGAAGTAATTTATTTGGCAGACAATCCTTTATTCAGAAGTTTTTGGGAAAATGGTAAATTGGCATTTTGTAATGCTATTTTCTTTGTAGGTCAATAATTCAGATTATATTAATTAGAGTAGAGATATATTTTTAGGTTAAAATTATGATTTTAAATTCGGTATTTATTTCTTTAAGCATGCTTCAAACTAAAGATACATCTCCTTTATTTACACAAGACACCATAGTCTTTGGTCTTTTAATGGTTGCATTGGGCTTTATTTTCTACACTTCCTCTCAAAAAGATGGTTTTTGGAAGAAATTTTATAGTATAATACCTGCTTTGTTTTTGGCTTATATGATACCGGCCTTGTTCACTACACTGGGGTTAATTGCTCCAGATTGGGAAACGGTAAATGAAGCAGGAGAAGTAACCAAGCATAAAACTAATTTATACTATATGTCGAGCCGTTATTTGTTGCCAGCAGCCTTGGTATTGATGACTTTGAGCATTGATTTAAAGGCGGTATATAACTTGGGTTGGAAAGCGCTGGCTATGTTTTTTACAGGAACTATTGGCATTGTGATTGGAGGGCCAATTGCTATTTTATTGATTTCTTTGGTTTCACCTGAAACAGTTGGTGGAGTAGGAGCAGATGCAGTTTGGAGGGGGTTATCTACACTTGCAGGAAGTTGGATTGGTGGCGGAGCAAACCAGGCTGCCATGTTGGAGATTTATGGTTATAATCAAAAACTATATGGAGGGATGGTCTTTGTTGATATTGTTGTAGCTAATGTTTGGATGGCTATTATCCTTATAGGGATTGGCAAATCAAAAAGAATTAATACATGGTTAAAAGCAGATACTACGGCAATTGAAGAATTAAAAGAAAAGGTCTCTAGTTTTTCTAAAAAGGTAGAACGGAACCCAAGTTTATCTGATATGATGATATTAGCGGCTATTGCGTTTGGGTCTGTTAGTATTGCTCATTTTGCAGCAAATTATTTGAGCACCTATTTTGAAACCTTTGTTGCTGGTATTGAAAACGCAACAACTAAAAATATTTTTACATTTTTAGGTTCACAATTCTTTTGGATGGTAAGTATTTCAACACTCATAGCTATAGCACTATCATTTACGAATATGCGTAAATATGAAGGTGCAGGAGCAAGTAAAATTGGTAGTGTCTTCATTTATATTTTAGTAGCAAGTATTGGTATGAAAATGGATTTAAGATTAATATTTGATAATCTAGGCCTCGTAGCAATTGGATTTGTTTGGATGGCAATACACGCCTTGTTACTTATTTTAGTAGCCAAATTGATTAAGGCACCTTATTTCTTCTTAGCTGTAGGTAGTCAGGCAAACGTAGGTGGAGCAGCTTCTGCACCGGTTGTTGCTGCGGCTTTTCATCCTTCATTAGCAACAGTTGGTGTACTATTGGCTGTATTTGGCTATGCTGTTGGTACTGTTGCTGCTATAGGGTGTACTATCCTTATGCAAATTGCTGCTGGAGGGTAATTTAATATTAAATTCTTTGTAAAGCTTGCCATTCCTGCGTAGGCAGGAATCTATAAAATCTCTATATTCGCAACCATTAAAATTTGATGATGAGGAATATAATTTGTTTAGTTCTTATTGCTATTCTTTTCACTGCCTGTGGTGTTGATAAAAAAGAATCAATGTTGGTAACAGGTGAGGTAAAGGGATTGAAAAAAGGGACCTTGTATCTACAAAAAATGAAAGATACAACCATAGTTTCAGTAGACTCAATTACGTTAGATGGTGTTGGTGTATTTAATCTAAACGATGAAATTGAAAGCCCTGAAGTATACTACTTAACACTAGGTTCAGATACTAAAAAACGAATTCCTTTCTTTGGTGAACAAGGTGAGATTAAGATCAATACTAAATTGGATAAGTTTGTAGTTGCGGCAAAAATTGAAGGCCAAAAGAATCAGCAGTTATTAGATGAGTACAACGGTATAGTAGGTAAATTTAGTGAACAGAATCTTGAGCTTATCAAAGCAGAATTTGAAAGTAGAGATGATTCGTTAAAATTGGACTCTATTGTTAATTTAAAGAATAACCTGATAAAGAGAAGATATTTATACACTACTAATTTTGCAGTAACAAATGCAGACTCTGAATTGGCACCTTATTTGGCCATCTCTGAATTGTATAACGCAAATATTAAGTTATTAGATACTATAAATACTTCTTTGACCGATGAGGTTAAAGCCTCTAAATATGGTCAGCAATTAGAGAAATTTATCGCTGATATTAAGAGTAAGGAATAATATCAATGGGTGCAATTACATATAAATGAGTTAAAATTATCTGAATTGAGACCTTTCACTTCGTTCAAGATAACAGTTATTTAATATTTGTCATTTCAAGTAAAGCGTACCAACCTGTCAATTTCTAGTTCTGCTTTAACAGATTCTCACACTTTTGTCCCAAAAGTTCAGAATGATATTCAGTTTCTAAAATCGGTTATCTCCGTCTAAAATATCACCAAGTCCGCCAAGAATGCTTCCTTCACCTTTATCTCTTCCTCCTGTGCGGGGTGCAGACATAATGATTCTACCGGCCAAACGACTAAATGGTAGTGATTGTACATAAACTGTACCTGGTCCTTGTAAGGTAGCAAAGAAGAGCCCTTCACCACCAAAAACTGTATTTTTAATACCGCCTACAAATTCAATATCATAGTTTATAGTCTGATCAAAGCCTACAATACATCCTGTATCAACTTTTAATGTTTCACCTGCTTGCAATTCTTTCTTTGCAACAGTACCGCCTGCATGCATAAAGGCCATACCATCACCTTCTAATTTTTGCATGATAAATCCTTCACCACCAAAGAGTCCTCTACCTAGTTTTTTAGAAAATTCTATGCCTATAGAAACCCCTTTTGCTGCACACAAAAAAGCATCTTTTTGGCAAATAAATTTACCACCAAAGTCGGTAAGGTCTAAAGGAATAATCTTTCCAGGATATGGCGATGCAAATGAAACTTTCTTTTTCCCTTGATCAACATTTAAGAAAGCAGTCATAAATAAACTCTCACCAGTTAGTATACGTTTTCCGGCAGAGAATATTTTACCTAATACACCTTTTGTTTGCCCTGAACCGTCGCCAAAAATGGTATCCATCTTAATGCCGCTTTCCATCATCATAAAACTACCTGATTCAGCCACTACGGCTTCTTGGGGGTCTAACTCTATTTCTACGTATTGCATTTCTTCACCGTAGATGGTATAGTCAATTTCGTGTGCTGTCATTTTGTTTAAGTTTAGTATTTATATGTTGATGCGTTTATTGTTTTGTTACATTCTCCTCAATGAATATATAATATTATTTTCATTTTCAGGGTCAGCTCTATTTGGAACCAATTCAAAACCATTTCTTTCCAATAAATTTTTAGAAGCTATATTTTCTTTGTGCGTGTAAGCTTCAATAGTATCCAATTTTAGCTTATTAAAACCAAAAACTATCACTCTTTGTAAGGCTTCATTCATAATTCCTTTCTTGTGATGATCAGGATGCAGGTCATAACCTACTTCTGCTGTTTTTCTGTTTTTAGAAAAATTCCAAAGACTAATACTACCAATCATTGTATCATTTCCTTTACGTGTAATCACCCAATAAAAATACTCTTGTTTATTTGTACCAGTTTGTTTCTCTTGAATAAATGCTAAAGCTTCTTTTTTTGAACGGGTTAATGGACGTATTACAAATTCATTTACGCTAGGGTCTGAACGCAAAAATTGAAGGGCTTTCCAGTCCATTTCTTTTAGTGTTCTTAACAATAACCGTTCTGTTGGTAGTTTTTTAAAATTCAATGAATACGGTTTTATATTGTTTGACAGTTCTTTAAATATAAGATGACTACACTGTCCGTAATATTTTTTCCATTTTGCGCCCCTTTGCCAATTCATCCACTAACTTATCTAAATACCTGACTTTTTGAGTTAAGGGGTTTTCAATTTCTTCTACTCTGTAGCCACAGATAACACCTTTAATAAGATGTGCATTAGGGTTCAGCTTGGCATTTTGAAAGAATAGTTGAAAAGTTGTTTTTTCTTTAATAAGTTGTTGCAGCTTCTTCTCATTATAACCGGTGAGCCATTCAATTACTTGATGTAATTCTTCTTTGGTTCTACCTTTCTTTTCGACTTTTGTTACATAATGAGGGTATACTGAAGTGAAACTCATAGTTGCAATACGTTCATCGTGGTGGCTAGTGTTACTCATGGTATTTTATTTATAAGCTTGTTGTATTATTTTTTGGCTCTATCCGAAACAAACTTTTTTTATAAGATTTCTAGCATTGGGTTTTGCGACTAATTTAATAAATAAAACGGCTAATAGTTCTTTAGCATATGAATTTCTAGCTTTGAAATTCTGCAACAATCCAATAAAATAACTGTAGTAATAAATTATGGAGCCGTTGATAAATGTATCTTAATTTAGATTTTGTTATGCTTTGCACTTAGATTATTTCAGCTACCCATGCAATAAAGTTAGCAAATGGCACTAATAAAAATTGAGCTAAAACAGTGCCTATTAATCTGGAAAGTACCATATACCTTATGTTTGCTCTAAATTCAGTTTCGCTATATTTTCCCTCTACAACTTCATCAGTGAGAATGGATAAATAAGGGTCAATTATTACAAATATTAAGATACTCGCAAGCCCATTAACAATAGCTGACAATGAACTTGCTGTGGTTCTTAATTCAGGAGTAATAAACCCTGCATAGAGTGCCGATAATACACCAACGGTAAAAAGGGCAACTGCAATACAGTTAAAAATAAACATTTTTAATGGAAATTTCCCAGCTGTATGTACCGTTAAATTCTTCTTGCTTGGTAAACTGATTTCACTAGCAAATTGCCTAATTCCAGTTTTAGTAAAGCTATGTAAAATTAATTTTGGAATTGATTTATGAACACTAAATTTTAAAACAGCTTTAGATAGTACTCTTTGAAAAGTTGGAATTAAAAGTGCTCCAAAAACTGTAGCTACTGAGGTCACTAATAAAATCAATCTTATTTCAAAGGTTCCGGGATTAATATTCTGATTAATATTATTTTCAATCCATTTTGCTAATAAAGGAGCTTGAAAAGAATTTGAAGTTCTTGAAATAAGCACCATGATATTGAAAACAGCTAATGAAACTGCAATTTTCCGGGTCCTAGTTCCTGCAATTCTTACAGAATAAGACAATGTACCAATCAAATGAATAATAAATGTAAGAAGAAGTACAAGTACTATTTGTATAGTCATTTGCTACTCATTTTTCTATTTATAATAACTGTCTACCATTACTATTCTACATTTGCCATTTGCTTGTTTAAACCCTCTATGAATTCCATTTTGTGCTGATATTACTAATGTGCCAGCTTTGGCTAAAATTGGAATTCCAGCTGTATCTGGTAAAAGAATGTCCTCATGAGAATAAAGCCCATTGTAATTCAGGTTATTCTTTATATTAGATTTAATTTTCTTACGTTTTATTTGAGATTTTGGTACGTACCCATAAGGGCCATCTTCTGTATGTTCACAATCTCTTAGGTATAAGAATACTTTGTATGACTCAAATAGACTATCAATATGCCAACTTCTTGTATTCTCTACAGATTCATTTAAATAGATATTTAATTGTTGCTGTTGAATTCCTTTTCTTGATTGACCCGAAATAATAGATTTAATATAATCACTTGAAATTTTTGAATAACACTTTAACAAATAAGGAAATTTTTTAATAAGTAATTTGTCAAATCCAAATGCATCCAGCATTCCCCCATCTATTTCATTTTTTTCTTTTCTTCTTAGCACAATTACTGGTTTATGGTAATTAGAAAATTCATGATATCCTTTCAGTTTAGAAATATCATTTTGTAGCAGAAAATCTTCTGTTTCTATATAGCTTGTATCTTCTAATTTCTCTTTGATTCTTTTGACTCTTATAAATTCTAAAAATTCCTTACCGGCATTAAGTGCCAATTTATGATCTAAGAAGTTTTCTATGACTACAATTCCATTCTCTTTTAGAAGTTGTGAACATCTCAAAACATCAGTTTTGGGCTTGACAACTAAATCATTTAATGTCATATCATGTTTAAAACGAGTAACGTTTCTTTGCATAATTTTTAACCTAGATTGTGAAGTCAACAATTGTTTTTTTCTTTTAATAAAGGAATATAATTTGTTAAATAGAATGGAATCAAATTTGGTAATTAATTTTCTCATTTTTTCAATAGAATTTTTCTCAATTACCTTGGTAGTTGTGATGAGCTAAGCAATTTTATGGAAATATAGTGAAATAGGGTGAGGCGGCATTAGAGAAGTTGCCTTTTATTAAAATAGTTTGTGATTGACTTGTATTGTTAGCAGTATTTAGAAAATAAAATACATTGTAAATAATTTCTTTAAAGGAAAATTAAATGTAATTATTGCAAAGTGTTGTTTTGCATAGTTTTTTGCTTTTCAATACTATCATAATTTTTCAGAACCTTCAAAGTCCACAAGGTTTGTATACCTGCCCATTCTAATTTTGTACCTTCACTAATACCATACCAGGTATCCCATCTTCCATCACGTTGTTGACGTTTGATTAAGGCTTCTAAATCAGAGTCAATCGTTTCTTTAGAAAAAATTGAGCTTAAAATACTCTCTGGTGAAGGTGCATAATTTAGGCTATGTGGTTTTTCATAGAGTCCCCAACCTTCACCTGAAGTGTCTTTACACATAACACCATCTGCCAATATCCACTTTTTTAAGTTATTGATTCTTTTATTTGCTTTCTCTTTACTTTTAGTATTGGTCAAAAATGTTAACCATCTTGGCACACACAAATAACAAAAAACGTGTTTGTCTTGAATTCGTTCAAATTCATTCCAAATAAATTCTTCAGCTTTTTGCATCCAAGGGATCTCAATATTGTGTTTCTCCAAAATTCCAAGTAGTGGTGCAGTAGTGCTTAGAGCTGCCCATTCTTTAACCGTCTTAAAATGTCCTTCACATGGATAATCATTTTTAGGTCTAAACATCCAAGGAATACCACCTTTTTCTGTTGTGATGCTTTCAAAATAGGGCATAAAGTCTTTTAGTATGATTTCTTTGGTCAAATAACTAATTTCATCAAGTATTTCGAGCGCCATAATACTAAAGAGTGGTTGACTTTCAGGTGATGCGGTGTCAGGTTCCATGCCATGCCCAAAACCACCATCAGCATTTCTGTAAGCATATACAGCATGAAAAACCCCTTCTTTATTTCCATTTACAAAGTGATATTCAAACAAACGCCGTTCTATCATTCTTGCATTTGTCAATATAAAATCTCTTGCTTTAGAATAGTTTTCTTTTGATAGTTTCATTTGTTATCGTTCATAATAAGAATTAGAAATAGTGCTCTTCATATAGGTGTTTTATTTTCAAAAAGTTAGACTCTTTTAAATTTCAAGTACGCCTCTAAAAATATATTTAATTATCTTTAAAAAGATTAATTGTGTAATCCAAAAGCTCTACTCCACCATTATCTCCATGTCCTGGAATTACGGTTTCTACTTCAGGTAGTTCTCTTTTTATTCTCTCAACAGTCTTAGGCCAATCATCAGTATTTGCATCTGCCAAATTTCCTTTTGTGGCATTTATATGTTTTATTAAACACCCTCCGAACATAATTTTTTCGCTTGGAATGTAACCTATAATGTTATCTTTTGTATGACCTTCTCCAAAAAACTTAGCTCGAACAACTTCATTTCCTATTACAAACTCTGTCTTTTCATCAAAGCCAATTTGAGGTAGAATTTTATGATCATTTTTAGCTAGCCTGATTGTTTTATTACTAGCATACGATTTAATATTGTTTAAGTGAAATTCTTGCAACCCACCTAGGCAGTCAATATGAAAATGGGTAACAACAACTGCTTTTATTCGCTTTTTTCCTATCCAATTGATTAATTCAGTTGATGCTTTACCATTAGTTGGCGTATCAAAAACGATGGCTTCATTTCCGTTAAGATAGATCATTCCATTACAAGGATATTTTCCATAACTTTTGGTATCTAAATAAGAAATATGTTTAAAAGTGTTTTCACTTACCTTTTTAATTTTTAATGTGTCAGATGTGTAGTTGTCATATTCAGATGTTTTTGATTTGCAACTACTCAAAAGAATAGCAATTAATACTATGAGCGCTAGGTTTTTCATAATTACGAGCGAAGATGAGCGTATTGTTTCGTATTGATATGATTCACAATAATATTCTGTTGTAGTCTGGGATAGCTAATTATGTATGGTGCTCGTTTTTGTTACTTTTTAAGTTATTTTCTATTTTCGGATAAAGGTGTAATCATAATATGAGCTCTATGTGTTCCGGGATTCATTATCCAAGGGTGGTTAGAACTAATAGGTTTTTCTGGTAGACCCGTAGATTGAGCGGTGGCAAAAGGTAAATAGACAACGTACCGGTATTGCGCTCCTTCTACCTCAGAAGTCATGGGGTCGTACAATTGATCAGGTCCATAATAAATATGTAAAGTAGAGCCTGGTTTTCCCATATCTAGCTTGCCTGATTTTGCCTCTGCTTCCCTGATATCAAAGATTTCTGCTGCTGTTTTTCCTTCTGCTCTTAGTTCCCGTCCTCTTGCCATAAAAGGTTCCAGGTCTTTGTGATAAGAGGCAGCGTTAAATCCATTCTTTTTAGGATTATCTGCAATAACAATAAATTCATTATTTCCTTCCCTTAGTGTCACAAATTCACCAGCCATATTATAGCCTATTACTTTACATCCGGACCTACTTGCTTCAGGAGCAGCCATTAAGGCAGTAGCAATTAATGCTTCATCCGTATCAATTGCAATTAGTTGTTTTTTGACATCATCAGATGTACTATCCTTTACGGTTTCTTTCTTAGAGGATTCTTCAATTGTATTTTTGGTTTTGTTGGAAGTATTACAAGAGATTAAAACTCCTGTAAAAACAATGATTACTAAAATCTGTTTCATTTTAATGGTTATTTGTTATTATCATAAGGGCAATCGATTATTCATAATTCTACGCAGTGCATTTTTGAGAACAACTTAATTGTTCTTCACTTTTATCCCCCATGTATAGGTAAATTTTGATACGGAATCACCTTGTTCATCAATACCTTCTGCTGTCAACATGACTGTCTGCCCTTCACCCGTTTCAATAGTACTTTGAATAGCTTCATTGATTAGGTACCCGTCATTACATACAAAATTGATACGACCCGTAGCTTTCTTAGTAAATTCTCCTTTTTGTTCACGCACCAGCATTGATATGTTGTGACCACTTTCACGTATTTTCTTCATCACCAAGACACCTGTAGCCAATTCAGAAGCCATACCTTGCGTAGCCCAGTATAAAGATCTAAAAGGGTTTTGATTGATCCATCTATGCTTAACAGTAGCTACTGCTTCATTATCAGAAATTGACTTAACGCGCACTCCGGAAAGATAGGCAGAGGGCAGTTTTAGCAGTAAAAACTTATTGAGATTACTAACAGTGTATTTAGGCATATATCATAAGAATAATGCCACAATTTAACCAAAATATATGACTCTATAAATGTTAACGAATTGTTAAATTTTGTAAATTTATAGTACTTTGTATTGCATAATACTGTTTTTTGTTTATATATTTGCATTGTCAAGTATTATAAAGATTAAAATTATGTTGACTCAAAGAGAAAAAAATACAGCTTTTTTAACACACGTATCGGCATTTGCCAGTTTTGCATTTCCATTTGGGGGCGTTGTTGCACCATTGATTATGTGGTCTATAAATAAAGAAAGAAGTGAATTTATAGACAAAAGTGGAGTAGAAGCAGTGAATTTTAACCTGAGCTATGTATTGTATGTGTTTGCCTTGGGTATTTTGGCATTCCCGTTTGCACTAGGAACCATCTTTAGTAATATTCGCCATATAGATGATCTAGATCATTTAGACTTTCACTTTGATTTAAGTTATGGTTTTGATAATCTGTTTGGTATCCTCAGTATAGGTACTATTATATCAGCTATTATATTCATCAGGTTTGTATTAGCCATCGTAGCTGCTGTTAAAGCCAGTAGAGGAGAAGAATATAACTACCCTTTAACCATAAAATTTATAAAATAAACCAAATTATGTTGTCAATACTAACCGCCATTATCGTTTTTGTCATGAATGTACTCATGACACTATTCGCAACAATCTAAAAGAACCGAATAATTATGAAGATAGAAAATACAAAGGCGCAAATGCGTAAAGGAGTTTTAGAGTTTTGCATACTCTCTATTTTACAAGATGGAGATGCATACACTTCTGAAATTCTATCGCGACTAAAAGACGCTAAGTTACTGGTGGTAGAGGGTACAGTATATCCGTTACTTACCCGCCTTAAAAATGCCGGACTGCTTAGCTATAGATGGGAGGAGTCTACCTCTGGGCCGCCAAGAAAATATTATGCCTTAACAGAAACAGGTATCTTGTTTTTAAAAGAATTAAATACTACCTGGAGTGAACTTGTAAGTGCAGTAAAGACCGTAACTAGCAAAAAACCAACAAAAAAATGAACAAAACAATAAATATAAACCTGGGAGGAATCTTTTTTCATATTGATGAAACCGCTTATCAAAAATTAAAAAGATATTTAGATGCTATTCGCAGATCATTAAGTGATGACCCAAAAGGCAGAGATGAGATAATTTCTGATATAGAATTGCGTATTGGTGAATTGTTGTCAGAAAAAGTTAAGGATGCTCGCCAAGTCATAAGCGAGTCTGATATTGACGAGGTGATTACTGTTATGGGGCAGCCTGAAGATTATCTGGTTGATGAAGAACTATTCAATGAGCAAGACAGAAAGAGTTATACCAAGTCTAATTATGGTTCAACCTCTAAAAAATTATTTCGTGATGGTGAAGATAAATTCTTAGCAGGTGTAGCCTCTGGTATTGCGTATTATTTTGATGTTGATGTTATATGGATACGTATTGCTTTCTTGATCAGTGTATTTGCAGGATTTGGTTTCGGAATCTTATTGTACATCGTACTATGGATTTTACTTCCTGAAGCAAAGACCACTGCAGACAAATTACAAATGGAAGGTGAGCCAGTGAACATCAGCAATATAGAGAAAAGAGTGCGTGCAGAATTTGAAAGTGCGTCTGAGAGCATTAAAGGTGCAGCAACCGAAGTTTCTGAAGCTGTAAAAGAAGGCTATGAAAATGTAACCAGCTCTTTAAAAAAAAAGAGAATAGGGAACGGGAGTAAAACCCGTTCAGGTATTCAAGACCTTATAGATGTTCTAGGAAAGATCATCGTTACGTTCTTTATGATCATTGGCAAGTTTATTGGGGTCATCCTTATATTTTCTGCTGCCGTTGCTTTGATAGCGGTTATTGTAAGCGTATTTACGGCCGGTGCTGTTGACTTTATGGGTATTGAAGGTATGTTTGATGAAGATATTCAAATCATCAATCCTACCGGAGTACCCACATGGATCATTTCTTTGTTGATTTTAGTCCTTGCCGGAATTCCACTATTGATGTTATTCTTTTTAGGATTATTCATCATCTCCAGTAAAACAAAAACCATTAGTAGAACGGGTAAATTGGTATTGTTAGGTATTTGGCTTTTGGCCTTGCTAGGAACTATATATATTGGATTAAGAACAGGATCTCATTTCGCTAAGGAAGAAATGTTTACTGAAAGTAATGAATTGGTAATCCAACCAAATGACACATTGAGTGTCAAAATGAAATTTAATACCAACATTCCTGAAAACAGTTATTTTCATTCTGATTTTGCTTTTAAAAAATTCATAGATGATGATAACAAAGAGAAGTTCTACTCAAACAATGTTGATTTGTATATAAAATTGGCTAATGAGGATGATTCTGATCTTAGAATTAGAAAAAGAGCTTTTGGTAGAACCCGTTTAAAAGCAAGAGAAAATGCTGAAAAAATAGTATATAACAGCAATCAAGAATTTAATAAATTATTATTAGATGGCCAGCTTGTAATAGATGAAGGCTTAGGTTATAGAGCTTCTGGCGTTCGTATAGATCTTTTTCTGAAAGAAGGGCAATATTTAAAACTTGATAAGAACACTTCTAGGTACTTACGATTTGCAAAGAATACTAGTGGTTTGAAAAGCTATGAATTGTCAGGTCATTTGATGCAAATGACAGACAAAGGCTTAACATGTCTGGATTGTAAAGAAGAAGAAAAGGATAAAAAGGAGAAGAATACTGAAGAAAATGAGTGGCAGATAGAGGAAACTAAAGAGATTAACGAGGAAGAAACTGAAACTCTTCAGGAAGAAGATAAAATCGAAACGGATAGTGTTTCAAACAACCAAACCGTTTAAAATGAAAACATTAATTATTGCCATACTTTTAATCCCTTTTATAGGATTTTCACAGGTAGAAAGATCATCAGAATTGTATTCAATATTAAAAAAGAATGACAGTGTTATTTTCAAATCAAGTTTTGAAACCTGCAACTTAAAAGCATTAGCAACATTGATTAATGATGACTTTGAGTTCTATCATGATAAAGGTGGGTTTCAAGAAGGTAAGGACACATTTATAGAGATCACCAAGAATGGTTTGTGTAAATCGCAAAATGAATTAAAACGAGAACTAGATGAGAATAGTTTAGAGGTGTACCCTATGTATAAAAGTGATGGAAGTTTGTATGCTGCAATTCAAAAGGGAATGCATTATTTTCATGAGAATGGTGTGAAGGTAGGTGTGGCGAAATTTAATCATTTGTGGATTCTAAAAGATAAGCAATGGCTATTAAAAAGAGTCTTAAGTTATGACCATCAACCATTCATCCCTAAAAAATGACAGTTCAGTATATATTAGTTTAAGAATTGATAGCAATAAAAGACATTTGAACTGAAAATCAAACCAAACCTAAGATTAACCAAACCAAGAATCAACCAAAATTAACAACAACAAAAAACTAGCAAATTATGAAACATCTCTTAAAAATTTCAGCCGTATTTCTACTGTTTTTAACAACCTCGTGTTTTCTTGATGGTGTAAAAGGCAATAGAAATGTAGTAACACAAGACAGAAATATTTCTGATGATTTTGACGCCATTAAAGTAAGTACAGGAATAGATGTAGAGTTACGGATGGGTAATAATGTTTCACTCACAGTGGAAGCAGATGAAAACTTACATGATCATATCATGACAGAAGTTGAAGATGGTGTGCTTAAAATTTATTCTGATAGAAATATTTGGAGTGCAAAAAAGCGAAAAGTATACTTAACTGCTGAAGATATTACTTCAATACGAGCCACAAGTGGTGCGCATATACGTACAGAAAATGAGATCTCTACAGAAGACTTAACCGTTTCAACTACCAGTGGTGCTCATGTAAATCTTGAATTAGACGTGGTGAACCTTTCTTGTTCAACAACCAGTGGAGCAGAAGCCAGACTAGAGGGTAGAGCACAAAACTTAACAGCTAAATCTACCAGTGGTAGTAATATTAGAGCCAGAGACCTAAAAGCTAAAACGTGTAATGCTTCAGTAACAAGTGGTGCCAATATTAAAGTTTATGTTACCGATGAGTTAGACGCCAGAGCCACAAGTGGCGGACATATTAATTGTTCAGGAGATCCAGAAATTGTAAGAAAGAGCAGTTCTTCAGGAGGCGGTATTAGCACTTAAAAATATAAAAATTGAGTTGTTTTCCATTTTTTTGTTAAATGGTTGGCTGCCCGAGAGGGCAGCCATTTTTTGTTCAACTAATTCCTTACTTATATTATAAGTATGGTACCTCATAAGCCTTTCTGCATTTAGATGCATAGACCTTTAAACGAATCATTAAATCCGAATACTTACTGTTTGAAATTTCAAATAGTTTTTGAATTTTTTTTACTAACATAATACCCTTTTAATAGTGTAAATATACAATATATTTACAATTAATTTACATTTAGTTAACATTAAATTTACATTAATATTGTGTTTAGGGAGTCATTATGTGATAAAATTGAATAACAAGAACAAAAAGTGGCATGTAATTAAAATAAAATAGCTCTTAAATGAGTTGTAATACCATTAAATAATTCCGGATTATGTTGAAAAAATGTTTATTAATGGTCATATACTTATTTTTGACCACTGCAATATATGCTCAAGATTTTAAAATAAACATCAATAAACTTACAGAGGAAACACAGCTATTATCAGAATCACCTGATAAGATGAGATTGGTTTGGTGGATACCCACTGATTTTTGGGAGGCCATGCTCTCACAAGATCAATCTATTTCAAGAGAGCAGACTGATATTATGTTAAGTCAGTTTGAGAAGTATACTATGATCGCTGCAATAGATGGAGACATTGATGAACTTGGTAATATAGCTTATACCTCTAAGGATGCTATTTTTGAAAAGCTAAAAGTTATTAATGATACCACAGAAGAATTTAGCCCTTTATACGAGGATGAAATTGATTTAGACACCAAGCGTTTGATCACTTTTATGAAACCGGTTTTAAATAATATGTTAGGAAAAGTGGGGGAGAACATGTATTTCTTTTTATTTCAACGTAAAAATGACCCGCTCAATAAAATAGTTGACCCCAAAAAAGATGAACAGTTCACGGTAAAAATAAATGAAGAAAACTTCCAATTTAAGCTACCCTTAGGCTCACTATTACCACCAAAAAGATGTGCTGTAGACAATGCTTTATTAAATGGTTCTTGGAGTTTCTGCCCATACCATGGTGAGAAATTGGTAAAAAAGTAAAAGCCCCCATCTGGAGGCTTTCTCATTTTTCTAAAAAGTAGCTTAAGCTTCTAAAGCTGCTAAGTAGCGCTCAGCATCTAAAGCAGCCATACAACCACTTCCTGCCGCGGTGATTGCTTGTCTATATTCTTTATCTTGAACATCACCAGAAGCAAAAACACCAGGAATATTAGTCTTTGTAGACTTACCTTTGGTAATTATATAGCCAACATCATCCATATCTAAAATACCTTTAAACAAATCAGTATTAGGCTTATGACCAATAGCAATAAATACACCAGTTACTGGAATTTCATGTTTCTCATTAGTTTGATTATTGATTGCACGAACACCTTCAACTACATTGTCACCTAAGACTTCATCTAATTCAGTATTGTATAACACTTCTAAGTTTTGTGTGTTGTTCACTCTGTGTTGCATCGCTTTAGAAGCTCGCATTACATCACGTCTTACTAACAAGGTAACTTTCTTACATAGCTTAGCAAGAAAAGTTGCTTCCTCAGCAGCCGTATCACCACCTCCTACTACAACTACATCCTGACCTTTGTAAAAGAATCCGTCACAGGTAGCACATGCAGACACACCACCACCCTTTAGGCGTTCTTCGCTTTCTAATCCTAAATATTTGGCAGTAGCACCTGTAGAAATAATTACGGTTTCAGCTTCTAATTCTTTAGAACCATCAATTAGTACTTTATGAATGCCGCCGGGCTCATTACTAAACTCTACTTTGGTAACTAAACCAAAGCGTACATCTGTGTTAAATCGCTCGGCTTGCTTTTTAAAATCTTCGGTCATGGCAGTACCGTCAACACCATCTGGATACCCTAAATAATTATCAACTTCAGTAGTGGTAGTTAATTGGCCACCTGGTTCCATTCCCGTATACATTACCGGATGAAGATCTGCCCTTGCAGCATATACAGCTGCACTATAACCGGCAGGACCTGAACCTATGATTAAGCATTTTACGCGTTCTATTGTTTCTGACATCTTCTTAATTTATTTGGTCGCAAATTTATGTTATTTATACTATTAAAAAAGGCTACCTGATAACTTTTAATAATTAACAAATAGGTAAACCTAATTATATATTCTAAGCTCGGTTTTAGTCGAAAAAAAAGTATTTAATTACAAAATGATAAACTAAGGCACAGTAATTGTTTCATACAAGGAATTAGCATTAAAAATTCTTAAAAATGAAACGTATGAAACGATTAACTTTAGTTGTAATAGCAATCTGCGGTTTTGTATTTACGAGTGAAGCTCAGGAAATTTCACAAAATGCGATTGGTCTTCGCTTTGGTGACAATGATGGTTTTGGAGCAGAAATTTCTTATCAAAGAAAGTTGAGTGACAATAGACGCTTACAAGTTGACTTAGGTTTTAGAGATAATAGAAATTATGAAGCATGGAAGTTAACGGGAGTGCATCAATGGGTATGGCCTATAGATGGCAGATTTAATTGGTTCTGGGGATTTGGTGCAGGTATTGGAAATGTAAATATAAATGACTACCTAGTAAGAGAGGATGATGATGGTTTCTTCTTAAATGCCAATGGGAATGTTGGCATTGAGTATAACTTTAATATTCCCTTATTGATTGCTATTGATTTTAGACCGGAAATAGGAATCATCAATGATTTTACAGATGATGATCTAAATCTTGATTTAGCATTAAGTATACGCTATCAATTTTAATATAATAAAGCCTGGCATTCTTGCTAGGCTTTTTTTATAATATTCTTATTAAAAATAAAATCTGCGGTGTCTTTTGCCCAGACTTGATAGGTGAATTTAGAAGGGTGAACACCATCACTAAAAAAATCTTGAGGGTTATTGGCAATATTAAATTTTTTAGTCCAGGAGTCTATGGTAATTACCTCAGAGTTATAGTAAACATTCTTCTGACCTTGTATTTGTTTGCCAAGTTCTTTACCAAGTGTTTCTACCAAGGTGCCTAATATTTTCTTAATAAGTTTTGTAAAAGCAGGAAACTCTCTTATTGGTGGCATATTGACAAAAACTATGGGTGTTTTCTTATGTTTTAGTCGTATTGTAGAAATGAGTTTCTGAATATTCTTCCTCCAAAAATAAGGTGAGTTAAATGTAAAAGCATCATTTCCGCCTAAACCAATAACAAAAAGATCAACGTTCTTATCATTTATTTTAGGTAAGATTTTTTGAACAACCTGTTTAGCGGTATAACCGCTTTTGGCATAGACTTTCCAGTCTACATTTACGTTACTTGTTTCAGCAATTTCTTGAGCTAAACTTCCGGTAAAACCCTCCTCATGTGTTGCTACGCCTACACCGGCAATAGTACTTTCTCCAATAGTAACTATAGACAAACTTTTAGTACTTTCTACATCTACATAGCCATAAGGTAGTTTGGCCTCTGGTAGTTTAGGTACTTTTTTTCGTATTTGTACTCCATGAAAGTATAATAGGGGTAAATACGGAATGTTAGAAATGGTGTTTAGTATATAGCTTGTATTCATTACTCAAAAGATATAAAATCTATTTCTATTTCAAAAGCCCCAGCCTTTTTATCATTTAACATAATACCTACTCTTATAACTTCTGATAATTCTTCATCACTCATCTTATTTCCTGTAATCTTTCCCATAACAGTTTCTTCAAAATCATTTAAATCAAATTCTAATGTTTGCCAATCATCTTTTATAGGTGTAAAACGATAATTATAATTGGGTAAATAGTAACGATCATTTGTATTTAACCGCAAAGAAAATGTTCTATTGGTATCCTCACTTTTAAATCTGATCTTTACTTTTTTATAATGTGAAAGATCAACTTTCTTTTTAGCACTCCTAACGGAAGCAAAACCTCCATTGTTTTCCAACGAAACCTCCCCACTAAAGATAATGCTATTGTCTTTAAAAGTAACATTAGATTTTGATAGGCCTCCCATAACGCCATCATTGACTATGTACCAATTTGAGCCTGATTTTTCTTTTCCAAAATTAATCGTAAGTTTAGAAGAACCGTTTAAAATCATAAATAATAATATAAAGGTTATTATTTTCATTTTTAGTTAATGTGTTCTTGGTATGATCCAAATTTTTTAATGACAGCTTCTGTTCTGTAGTCAAATATCTCTTTTAGCTTATTTTTTATAATTAATGTGTTGGCAATAGCTCCTAAAACTCCCATTGGAGGTTTATAAGAAACAATATCCTTCATCAATACTCCATTTTTTATAGATTCAATATGATGTTGATGATGCCATATGCTGTAAGGTCCTACTCGCTGTTCATCAACGAAGTATTCTTTATCTCTTACGTGTGTGATCTCTGTAACCCAAGTGGTTTTAATGCCTAAAAGAGGACTCACTTTATAGCTAATGATCATTCCTTCATACATCTTTTCAGGTAGATTCTTAGAGGTTATATCAAAGCCCATATAATCAGGTGTAATTTTTTTTAAATTCTTAGGTGAAGAAATAAAATCCCATACCTCATCAATAGAAGCATTAATTTTCTGTTCTTTATGTAATTGATAAAGAGGCATATCACCTATAATTTTTCAATTTGAGACATAACAACCTCTGCTTCCGCATACTTGGTATCACTTAATTTTCTATTTGTTTTAGACAAATCAAAAGCTTCTTTCAAAAGCTTTTTATATTTCTTTTCTAAAATTTCTTTTTTTGATTTTTTGAATAGTTTAAACATCATTTAGTTATATAGAATTATATACAGATTTAAAGAGGTAGCAATACAAAGCCAAATGGCATAGGGAGCTATTAATAGTGTTTTTAATTTAAGCTGATTTCTATAAGCTATTAGGAAATAGAATACAATCATGGTTAGAACTAAAATGGTAACAAAACCAAAACTTGTTAGATGTTGATTAAAAAAAATATAATTCCAACTTATATTTAATAAAAACTGAATGCCAAATAAACCAAGTACTTTTAGATTGTTATTTATGGTAACCAGATATGCCATATAAATTGAAAAACAGATCATAATTGCAGTCCAAGCAGCGCCGAATACCCACCCTGGAGGCGTCCATGGAGCCTTATTTAAGTTCAGGTACCAAGCTTTTGAAGGGCCACCATCCATCAACAAGGTGCCTAGATAAAGTGCTCCAAAATTAATGACTAAAAAAAGAATGATATAGCTAAGCTTTTTCATATTTATGCTTTAATACTTACAATGCCACCATCCATTTGAAAGACCTGTCCTGAAATTGATTTGGCTTTATTAGAAATTAAGAAGGTTGCCATATCTGCCACTTCTTGTGGTTCTAAAAAGTTTTTAAGTGGATGTCTTTCTTTCATGTTTTCTATGGCTTTTTCACTTCTTAATAATTTAGATGCCAAATCGGTATTGGTAATAGTAGGAGCGATGGCGTTCACTCTTATTGTAGGTGCTAGTTCCGCTGCTAAAGATTTTGCTAAACCTTCAACCGCTGCTTTTGAGGCGGCTATACTTGTATGAAAGGGCATTCCTAATTTTACGGCAACAGTACTGAATAATAAAATAGAAGGATTTTCTCCATTCTTAAGTAAAGGAAGGTATTTCTGAATAGCTTTAACAGCACTCAATACATTAATTTCAAAGTCGGTTTTAAATTCCTCTATACTAAGTCTTGATATAGGTTTTAGATTAATACTTCCTGGACAATAGATAAGTGTATCAGCCGAATCAATTTCAGGCAATGCATCATTCAAAATATCACAATTAATATGCATTAAATTATTATGTGATTGCTTAGGTTGGGTTCTACTGATATTAATAATAGTGTGGGTATTCACTATCTTATCTAAAATAGCATTGCCTATTCCTTTGCTTCCACCTATGATGAGTACTTTTCGCACGTTATAAGGAATCAAGCGTGAGTTTTCGTTTCAATCGCTTTTCAACACGTTGTTTGATTGCAGTAAGACGCTTCATAATAGCCATAATCTCAGGGTTCTTATTTCTCTTATAAATTTCATTAAGTGCCAGAATTAATTTTTTAGCCTCTCTGCCAATATGTATTCTATCATCTGTGGTTCTTAAAGAAAATTTTCTTTTTTCAAACTGTAGTGCTTCGTTAATAATTTCCATAATAGCTCAATTTTAATTGTTTAAATAATTCTGTAATTCATTAATTTTTGACGGTGATCTAAATGAGCCGCCATAATAACTTGTGACTGTTGAAGAAGTGTCATCTTTAACACCTCTTGATGCAACACACAAGTGTTTTGCATCTATAATAACTGCAACATGCTGAGTTTCTAAAACGCGTTTTAGTTCTTCGGCTATTTGGTTTGTTAATCGTTCTTGTACTTGAGGTCTTTTAGCATAATATTGTACAATTCTATTCAGCTTTGAAAGCCCAATTACCTTGCCTGATGATATGTAGGCTACATGCGCTTTGCCAATAATGGGTACAAAATGATGTTCGCAATTAGAATAAAAAGTAATATTCTTTTCTACCAACATTTGGTTGTATTGATATTTATTATCAAACAATGCTATTTTAGGTTTACTTTTTGGGTTTAAACCCGAAAAAATTTCTTCTATATACATTTTAGCCACTCGATCTGGTGTGCCTTTTAAAGAATCATCTGTTAAGTCTAATCCTAATGTATCCATAATCTCAGCAAATAGGTAGGCTATTTTTTCTTTTTTTTGTTGATTAGACAATTCAAAGGCATTGTCCTTCATTGGTGTTTCCAACCCTGTGAATAGATGATCATCACCTATAGATTCTATAGAAAGACCATTCAAGCTTATCGTGTCATTTTCAAGTACTGTTTCTGTTTCTATTTTCATCTGTTATCTTTTACTTATTCGGTTATTTGATATATTTTTTTGCCTTGAACATTTAAATCTTCCTATTCTATATGCTCTTTTTTGTACATGTTTGGTATTTCTAGCTTGTACTCTGGTTCTCCAGCATTTGAAACTTTTTCTTTTTAAATTTTTTCTCATCAAGGCAATAACTTCTTGTTCACCTAGATTAAATTGATACTTAATTGCTTCAAATGGTGTTCTATCTTCCCATGCCATCTCAATGATTCTATCAATTCTTCTGACTTGATCAAACATTAGAATGACATTGTTGGCGATTTATATTCCATATCATAATCTACTTTGAGCCCTAAAAGCTTGTAAAAGAACTTTTTATTTTCTTTGAATAGCGTATTGTTTTTAAAGTTGATGAATTTACCTTGTGCATGAATGCTTGAACCATTGGTTTTATAAATTACCAGTTGGTAGTAGGGTATAATCCAAGTGAAATTTTGAAGTCCTTTATTAATTCTGATCAAAATTCCTCCAGGTCGTAATTCAATATTTGCATAGTTCACATCTGAAACCTTATTCATTATATAAGATAGATTGGGGCTTACCCTATCAATAATCATTCGCTTGGAGCCAACGCCACCCATTCTGAACTTAGTAAATAACGGAAATGACTTCCCCACTAAATCATTAATGATTTCAGTGTTGTTTTTGTTATAGTATGAGGTGTCAAGAACCATTTTAGCATTTAAAAACACTCAAATATAAAAAATGTTTAACTATTTTTTATAAAAGTTAAACATTTTAACGAAATTTTTAGAATTAAACGTGAATTAGTCGCCTTTTAGCATCCTTTTTCTGTCCGGTACTGTATGCTTTTTAATTATTCTACCACTATCTTTTATAACTTCTTCATCTGAGCGCATAGACCAAAGAATATCACTTGCTTGTTTTCGGGCTTCTTTTATATCTAAGATGGGTTTCGGATAATCTTTGCCTAGTTTAAAATTGTTAAATTGTTGATCTAGCAACGTCATTTTATATGGTTCATGTACAAAAGGAAGATCTAAATGGGTCAGTTCTGGAACCCACTTTTTAATGAACTTCCCTTCAGGGTCATGCTCAATACTATTTTTTATCGGATTATAAATTCTCAAATTATTAATTCCAGTTTCACCGGCTTGCATTTGTAGTTGTGGGTAGTGAATGCCTGGTTCAAAATCAAGAAAAACCTTTGATAAATGTTTTGAAGCATCTTGCCATGGCTGCCATAGGCTATGTGTAAAAAAAGAAACTACTAAGACACGCATTCTAAAGTTTAAATAACCCGTTTCTTGAAGGCAACGCATACATGCATCTATTAATGGAAAGCCTGTTTGACCGTTACGCCATGCTTTTTGATAGGTTGTAGAAATCTTTTTTTTGAGTTTATGATAGCCCACATTCACACTTTCAAACTCCATAGTATCTTCCATTTCAAATTTTTGAATGAAATGGGCTTGCCATCGCAGTCTGGATATAAACCCGCTAAGATGTCTATTATTATGTTGCTTTTTGACTTCGTTTGCTTTTTGCCAAACTTCACGTACTGAAAGATTACCCCAAGCTAAATATGGAGATAACCTACTACAGTTCTTTCTTGATTCATGAGGTTTTGATATGTTAAACATATATTGTTTATGACGTTCTGATAAAAAGCTATCCAGATATCGCAACCCATTTGATCTACCTCCTTTTTGAAAAAGTGAATCTTTATCAGTAGTTAAACTGGGTATGTTAAATATGCGTTCAAGAATATCAATTTCTTCAATATTGGTCATCTGACCTTGGCTAGGATTAAAATGTAATTGCTCTTGAGTCATATACTCTTTCCAACATTCCATCCATTCCTCACGATCTTTTAAGCCCCTAAAAACACCATTATTAATAGTTTCATGCCAGGTAATTAAATTATTTCTACAAAAACGTTTGAATTGTTTATCTCTGTTATAGGTGATCAATACACCAGTTTCCTGGTGAGAGAAAATATCTGTAATCCTATACTTATCTAGTAATTTATTAATAGTAGCAATAATATCTGATTGCACAATCAACACTTTGGTATTATATTGCTCTAATTGTTTATTGACGTCTACTAGAGATTCTTTAATAAAATTAAAATGGCGCTCACTATAATGCACATCATTCAAGAGTAAATTTTCAAAGACATAGAGTATAAGTACTTGCCTACCATCCTTTAAAGCACTAAAAATGGCTTCATTGTCATGTAATCTTAAATCTCTTTTAAGCCAAACGAGGTTAATATGTTTTTTCTCCTTATTCAATGTTTACCAAAGCATTGATCATTCCATTAAAAACAAAGGCATGAAATGGTAATACACAATACCAGTATAGTCTTCCTAATACACCATGAGGTCTAAACACAGCACGTTGGTAGAGTTTATTTTTCACTATTTTAAATTCAAGCCAGGCTTCTCCGGGTAATTTCATTTCAGCAAAGAGCAGTAATCGTTTTTGTTCTTTATCGGCTAGTAGCACACGCCAAAAATCCAAAGGATCACCGGGCTCGAGATAATCATCATGAGTTCTTCCTCTTCTAAGACCTACACCACCCACAAGTTTATCAAAATATCCTCTAATGCGCCATAATGAATTGTAGCTATACCAGCCATTTTTTCCACCAATGGCCCAAATTTTGTTGATTGTATAACTTTCGTTACTAACTTGCCTTGAACGTACATCTTTGAAACAACCGAACTGAGGTACTGTTACGTGTTCGGCTAATTGGGTATTGAAAACACCACTACTCATGGCATCTTTCCAGCTTGAAACTACTGAGTTTTGTCCTATTTTTTGAAATGCCAATTGAACAGCCTCCTTATACGTTATTGGGTTGATATCAAGAATTTGATTAATATTACTCGGTTTACCAATAACCTCTACTTTCATACTGTCAACCAAGGCAGAAGCAAGATTAAAGGAAGTTGAGGTAACAAAATAGAGCCAGTAGGATGATAATTTTGGAGTAAGAACAGGTAGTGTAAGAATATACCGTTTTAGTTTACGCACTTCCGCAAATTGAAGTAGCATATCTTTATAAGTCAGTACCTCAGGACCCACAATATCAAACGACTTATTAAAGAGTTCTTTTTTGTCTGCACCTCTTGACAAAAAGGAGAGTACATCTCTAACAGCAATGGGCTGCGATTTTGTTTTTAGCCATTTTGGGGTTACCATCATTGGTAATTTCTCAACAATGTCTCTTATGATTTCAAAGGAAGCACTACCACTACCGACAATAATTCCTGCTCTAAAGGTGGTCAATGCATAGTTTTCTGATCTCAAGGTATGCTCTACTTGAAATCTTGATTTTAAATGTTTAGATAATGAATCATCATTCACAATTCCGCTAAGGTAAATTACCTGCTTACAACTAGTTTTTGATACTAGTTTTTTGAAATTGGTGGCACATCTTTCCTCTAGAGATTCAAAATCCCCCTTGTTTGTGGCCATAGAATGAATAAGGTAATAGGCTACTTCTATATCTTTTGGAATGTCTAGGTTTTGTGGGTTTAAGAAATCAACTTTTATAAAAGTTGCTGATGGGTGATTCTCAATTTCATCTGGAATACGATTCATATCACGAACGCAGCAAATTAAAGTATGACCTTCTTCAAGAAGTTTAAGTGCGAGTCTTTTTGCTATGTATCCTGTAGTACCTGTTACTAGAATCTTCATATACCTTTTGGTCTTTGATACCCAAATCGTTCTTTCAGTACTGGTATAGCATAACCGTCTAATCCATTTATTGTGGCAATTTTTCCTTCAGATAAATCGATAAAGCCATCTTTTTTGACTAGTGTTCTATCAACATAAATATCTTGAATTTCACCAACAATTAGAATTACATCATTAGCTTTAATATGATATTCTTCAACGTATTGCATTGCTAATTGTACGGGTACTCCTTTTACAAATGGGGCCTTAAAATTATCTTTATACTCAGACTCAAGTTTAGTGACATCAAACTCAGAAATACTACTGTTGTATTTAGCTGAGGTGTGATGTGCATCCACCAAAATGTCTTGGTAAATATGATTTATGGTATAGTTACCATTATCTTTTATATTGGTATAGGTATGTCTAGGAACAGAAGTAGGCCTTAGGATAAATCCCATAAGGGGAGGAGTTGACCCTAAGTGTGTGAGAGAACTGAAAACGGCAACATTCTCAATCTTATTTTTTGAAATAGTTCCGATTAAATTTGCTGACTTATACCCAGAGCAGCTATTAATCAAATTTATTCTGAATAGTTTTGATAAGTCGCGTATTTTGTTAGATGAAAATCGTTTCATACTAACATCTCAAAATTATGGATTCTAACATCTTTTGACTTTAGGTCAAACATCAAATTATATAGCCCAAAAAAAGTTCTATTGATATAAATAAAGTGCTTAGAACCTCTGTTACCATTCATTTTCCTCAGTTCTGTATCCTTACTATATCGTTCACCAAGAGCACTAATCTGATTAAAGAAATCTTCATTAGAAAAGTCAAAAATTTCTTGATGAAAAGGCTGTGTGAATAAAGACAAAAGCTCATGAAACATAGCTGAGAAAAATTCAATTTCTTCCTTAGAATCGTCTTTTCTAAGGATTTCTAATTGGTATAACTTTTCTTTGAAGAGTTTTGGGTTGTCAATAGTTTCTTTTTGAGATAATTCAAAATAGGGTATATAAAAGTCATCAGGAATTGATTTCATACACCCAAAGTCAAGTACAATTAATTTTTGATCTTCAGAAATTAAAAAATTTCCGGGATGTGGATCTGCGTGCACTTTCTTTAGAATATGTATTTGATACATATAAAAATCCCATAGAGCTTGACCTAGTTTTGTCGCTAAAGATTCATTGCTGTTAACCTTAACAAATTCTGAGAGGTGAATGCCATCCATCCAGTCCATTGTAATAATGCGCTCAGACGAAAATTCCTTATAATAATCAGGAAATTTAAGGTTGGGTATTTTTTTGCAAGCTTTTGCTACTTCCTTACTTTGTTCAAGTTCTAATACATAATTAGTTTCTTCAATCAATTTATTTTCAACTTCCTGAAAGTATTTATCAGAATCTTTACCTTTTATGTTAAACATTTTAATGGCAATGGGTTTTACCATGGCAAGGTCAGAAGCAATACTTTGTGCTACACCCGGATATTGAATTTTGACTGCTAATTTTTTACCATCTTTCTCAGCAATATGTACCTGGCCAATACTGGCTGCATTTACCGAGTTAGGATTAAATGTGTCAAAGATTTCAGATGGTGACTTGCCAAAATATTTTCTAAAAGTCTTTTTTACCAAAGGAGCTGATAAAGGAGGTACAGAGAATTGAGCTAGTGAAAATTTTTCTACATATGCCCTTGGCAGGATGCTTTTTTCCATGCTGAGCATCTGTGCTACTTTTAGAGCACTACCTTTTAGTTGCTTTAAACTATCATATATGTCATCGGCATTATTTTGATCTAGCCGTTCTTTCGCTTCTTCTTCAGAACCAACCAATTTATCTCCATAATATTTTAAATAGTTTACACCCACTTTCGCTCCAGTTTTTACCAGCTTGGTAGCTCTTTGAATTTTTGAGGTTGGTATTTTATCAATGCTCTTCATAGTCTAGAAATAGGGTTTTACTTTTTCATTAAAGATAAATTTGCTAAGGTCTAAAGCACTCTTTAAAAATTTAGTATCCAAGAGGTCAAAGCCTGTATTCACTATTTTTTCTATAAGAATGTCTGTTTTTTCATATTCTTTGGAGTTATCATCTAGCCAGAATTTTAAAATGAATAATAACTGAAACCAAGTCGATTCTTGAATAGTTTTGTGTTGTAATTTTTCTATTTTTTCTTGATTTAAACTCAAGGTTTCGATTCCCAAATCTTTCACGTACTTCAAAAATGCTTTTCTAAGTAAAGAGAGTTCTGCTAACGACTTTAAACTATATTTATGTTGGTTTAAGGTAAATTCAACATATTCACGATTTGCCGTTAGATTTTCAAAAAAGGTATAGTAAAAACTTAAAAGCTTATCTCTAGCATCAAAGTTGAAGTATTCTTCACTTTGTTCTAAAATACTTAAAGTATTTGTCAAGAATATTTTGAATATCTCTTGCTTTAATGTTTTAAAAGAACTGAAATGATCGTAAAATTCATCTTCATCAAATTCGTTAATGGTAGCAAAATCAGTAATAGAAATAGGCTCTTTTTTATACTCAACCACATACTCCATGTAGTGAGTAATAAGCTCTAATTTTTCTACTTTTTTTCTTTTAGACATTTAACGGTTTTAAACTATGGTAAATTTATGAAATAAAGATTCCTTGAGAGTAGTGTTTTTTATAGTTTAACATTTTGTTTAATTTATTTAACAAAAAATTAAACAAAATGAGTACCCCCTAATGTATCTTTGAGGAAACTTAAACTCTATTTTATTATGAAAAAAAGAAATTTAATTGTCATTTTGGTCATGTTTGCTGTTGTGTTTACATATGCTTTTAACGAATCAAAAAGTAAAAATCAAATTGAAAAGGAATCTGCTAAAGAAATTAAAAAAGAGCAACCTACCATTGTTGGTGTAGCAGCAGGTAATGAGAATTTTACTACACTTGTTGCAGCGGTAAAGGCTGCTGGCTTAGTTGAAACTTTAAATGGTTCAGGTCCTTTTACTGTATTTGCCCCTTTAAATTCTGCTTTTGATAAGTTACCTGAAGGAACGGTAGAAGGACTTTTAAAGCCAGAAAGCAAAGAATCATTAACTGCTATTTTGACCTACCATGTAGTTCCTGGAGAATTTAAAGCTACTGATGTGGTAAAAGCAATTAAAGACAATAATGGTAGTTTTGCTATCACAACTGTACAAGGCGGAACACTAACTGTGTCTTTAGACGGAAGTAATGTTATTATTACAGATACTAAAGGAAATACATCGAAGGTTGTATTAACTGATGTTGCTGCATCAAATGGAATAATTCACGCCATAGATACGGTAGTAATGCCATAACATGCGTCTGGTTAGTTGGTTGGATAAGCCGTTATCATTATCAAACAAATGGTGACGGTTTATTTTTTGTTTTTAGAATTGGTACACTTCGTTCACCGATCTTATGAAAACTCAATCTTTATAAAAGTCTTTATTCTAGGAAGTCTTCTTAATATTCGCTTGTTGGCATTGAAGGATTAGCTCACTTTGTTCGCTGATCTTCTGAAATAGGATCGTAAATAAAAGCCTTTATTTCTTTAAGAAAACAAGTTTTCTACAGAAAATCAGCCTTTTATTTGTCGGGGCGAGAGGATTCGAACCTCCGATCTCTGGTCCCCCAGACCAGCACTTTAACCGGACTAAGCTACGCCCCGAATGGGGGCAAAAATAGTAAAAGTTATTTTCTAAAAATAGATTTTTACGAATACTTTCAAGCTAAAATTATGATTACATTCTTAAGCCTTTAAAAGCATAAAACTTCAAGCTTTATAATTGCATATTTCATTTTCAAAATCCCTAAAAATGGGAATTGATTACCCGTCTGTTACACAATACTTGAGCTAGGTAATATTTGGTCACTAATCAGTATTACAAATTTTACTTGCTATGATCGGTTCTGCACTGAAACTTTTACCAGATGAATTGAGCAGTTATATTGTTAACAATAAATGAGCGGGTCACGGTATTATTCGAGAT
The DNA here is from genome assembly GCF_056591715.1 of Maritimimonas sp. 2405UD52-3. NCBI lineage: Bacteria > Pseudomonadati > Bacteroidota > Flavobacteriia > Flavobacteriales > Flavobacteriaceae > Maritimimonas > Maritimimonas sp. 2405UD52-3. The sequence goes on along the minus strand of NZ_JBWQOL010000002.1, from coordinate 260,274 downwards.
AATATAATATTGCAAAATTGATGAAATGGCATCTCAAATCTTAGAGGAACTATAAGAAGTAATTTAAATTTTTGAGTAAAAGACTTAACATATTTATTTTAAGAGTTGATTTCACAAAAATAAATGCGAAACAAGTTGATATTATCTAAATTTAAAAAGTATAATTTAACTATACGTAGGTTTGATTAAAAATAACAAATTTTTCGACTAACAACTTGAAAATCTCTCTAAAAGGTCATTTGAGAACATTTTAGTGATTTGATTTAACTATACATATATAAAATTTACCACAACATTAATACAACATTATAGAGATTTAAGTCGATTAATTAAGTTTCATTCTGGTTTCCAACACTTTTTAGCAAGCTATTTCATAAGCTGTAGTCCTAACCATTATTGAAATTGAACTATTTGATAAGGTAAATTAGTCTTGTTCAAAGAATAGTGTATGGTTATTCTATGGGTATAAACTTTTGCAGTGAAACAAAACAAAATTATATTTGATGCAATTATAAAATATTTTTCTGTTTATTGCAGAGGCCGTAATGTCACTAACCCAAATAGCGAGAATACAGCAATCTGCTTTTTTAAAGGTAATGGCATGATTAATAGCTTGTATTTAACTGCTCTTGTTACGTTGGTTGGATCATTTGTACTAGTATTAGTTTTGATTCCAAAGATCAAACATATAGTTGAGCGCAGGAAGTTAATTGATAATCCAGATGATAGAAGTTCTCATAAAGTTTCAACACCTACGATGGCAGGTGTATCGTTTTTCATAACTATAGTTTTTGTTTTAAACTTTATAGATCATTTGGATATTGATCGAGTTGGTATAAATCTAATATCTGCGCTTACATTAATATTTGCATTAGGTTTAAAAGATGATTTGGTAATTTCTACACCAAGAGCTAAAATTGGAGCTGAAATACTTGCTGTTTTATTTATTTTGTCATGTGAATGTATGCAAATAAGTTCTTTTGAAGGTTTCTTGGGTATTCAAAGTGTTCCTCCTTTAATTTCTTATATATTCATTACACTAATGATATTAACAATTATCAATTCTTATAATTTAATTGACGGTATAGATGGTTTGGCATCGACTGTAGGTATTGTTATTTTTTGTGTTTTTGGATTTATTTTTTTACTCGCTAAAGAACATTTTTATTTTATGTTATGTGTTTGTTTAGTTGGTATGCAGTTGGGTTATCTTCGTTTTAATTTATCGATTTCAAAAAAGATATTTATGGGTGATACAGGATCTCTGATTATAGGATTCTGTATTGGCGTATTATCTCTTAAATTCTTATCGCTAGAATCTTTTGCATTAAGCGATTTTTCGTTTAATCCTGAAAATAAACTTTTTATCATTGCCGCACTTTTATACATTCCTTTATTTGATACTTTTAGAGTAATAGGGGTTCGTCTATTAAACAATAAAAGCCCTTTTTCTCCTGACAATAACCATATTCATCATATTTTAATTGATTCCGGATTACCACATGTCAAGGTTAGTATGTTTTTAGGGTTTTTGAGTTTGGTTTTATCAATAGCATTCATTTCTCTTTCGTTATATTTCAATAGTTTTCAAATGCTTTGGATATTTGTTACCAGCACTTTATTGCTATTGGGTGTATTTTATAAACTTAAAAGTAATGTCAAAATAGAGAATGAATTTAAATACTTGGTTAGAGCAATTAGATTCTTTTTTTAATCACAACATCATAAAACCTCCTATAATATTTAGTATTATAAATTCCTTTATTTAAAAATGAAAATTAGATATATTAAATCGGCCTGTGTAGTTGTTGAGTCTAAAGATGTTAAAATCCTTACAGATCCTTGGGTAGTTGATGGAGAGTATTATGGGTCGTGGTGTCATTTTCCACAACTAGAATTTGACAAAGAATATTTTGATAATATTGATTATATTTATATTAGTCATATTCATCCTGATCATTTTAGCAAAAAATCATTTGAACTTTTAGATAAGAGGATACCAGTATTAATTCATCAATATGCAAGCCCATTCTTAAAAATGAATATTGAACGATTGGGTTTTGAAGTAACCGAGTTGCCCCACAATAAAAGGACAGAATTAAAGAATGGTGTTTTTATTAATATATTAGCAGCAGATAATTGTGATCCCGAATTGTGTGCTAAATTTATGGGATGCGGTATAGTTGAAACGAAGTTTAAATCAACACAGATAGATTCTCTTTGTGTAATAGATGATGGAGAACATGCCGTTTTGAATACAAACGATTGCCCATATGATTTAGCAGAAGAAGCAATTACGTCATTGAAAAAAAATTATGATAAAATAGATTTCTTACTTGTTGGTTATGGTGGAGCAGGACCTTACCCACAATGTTTTGAATTGTCTGATGAGGAAAGAGAAAAAGCTATAGAAAGAAAGAAAATTCAATTTCTTAGTCAAGGAGAAAAATTTATTAATCTCATATCCCCAAAGTTTTATATGCCCTTTGCGGGAACCTATACACTTGCAGGTAAACTATCTAAATTGCAAAATTTAAGAGGAATTCCTGAGTTAGAGGAAGCTCAGAATTATTTTGATTCTTCTAATGAAATTAATCATAAAAATTCAAAAAGCGTACTATTAAACACGTATGAATATTTTGATCTTATTACTGAAAAACCTTCAAAAAGATATCTACTTCTCAATAAAGAAGAAAAAGAAAAGTATATTGAAGAGATTTTATCAAAAAGAAAGTTTGACTTTGATGATGATGTAAACCCTACAAAAGAAGAATTATTAGAGTTGATACCCGCGGCTTACAATAGAATGGACAAAAAAAGAAAGGAAATTAATTTTTCTACAGATACTAGCGTGTTAGTTAGTTTGGAAGATAATTCATTTGTAAAGATTAGCATGGATGGAACTGGCTATGAAATAGTAAAAAACACTCATATATACAGCCCATATGTCATGTACGACCTTGACCTAAAGCTTTTAACAAGAATATTAAAAGGCCCAAGGTTTGCACATTGGAATAACGCGGAAATAGGTTCACATATTAAATTCAATAGAAATCCAAATAAATTTGAACGTGGTCTTTATCACGCTATGTGTTTTTTTCATGCATAAGATCAGCATATAACTATTAATAAAATTTCAAAGTGAAAATGATGATATTTTTATATAGAACTTGGTTTTGACTATGCCAGAAAAATAAGATTTAATTCTTGAACGATTAAAAAAAGAATTACCTAATATTTATAATTATATTTAGCAAGTGCTTTTAAAAAAACAACATATTTAATGCTTAATAACAAATCAATATTAATTACCGGTGGAACAGGTTCTTTAGGAAAAGCACTTACCGAAAATATTTTAAAAAAATGGCCAAATGTTAAACGTCTTGTAATTTTTTCAAGAGATGAGCAGAAGCAATTTCAGATGGCTCAAGATTATCCTACTTCAAAATATCCTCAAATACGTTTTTTTATTGGAGATGTACGCGATAGAGAGAGGCTCGTAAGAGCTTTTGAAGATATTGATTATGTTATTCATGCTGCGGCTATGAAACATGTTCATATTGCTGAGTATAATCCTAGCGAGTGTGTGAAAACGAATGTTGCGGGTGCTGAAAATGTAATACACGCAGCATTTCAAACCGGTGTTCAAAATGTAGTTGCACTTTCTACAGATAAAGCATGTGCTCCAATTAATTTATATGGAGCAACCAAATTAGCCTCAGACAAATTATTTGTGGCTGCCAATAATATAAGAGGTAAACATGATATTAAATTTTCAGTTGTTAGATATGGTAACGTAATGGGGTCTAATGGTTCTGTAATTCCTTTTTTTTTAAATAAGAGATCCGAAGGTGTTTTACCTATAACCGTTGAAACTATGACACGGTTTAATATATCTCTCCAAGGTGGTGTAGATATGGTATTACACGCTATGAAAACTGCTTGGGGAGGAGAAATTTTTATTCCAAAAATACCATCTTATAAAATTACAGATGTAGCTGAAGCTATTGGCCCAAATTGTGAACATAAAGTTATTGGTATTAGACCTGGAGAAAAAATTCATGAAGAAATGATTACGTCTTCAGATTCATTTTTCACTTATAATTTAGGGAAGTATTTTGTTATTATTCCTCAAACTCCTGTATGGAATGTTGATGATTTCATAACTCATTTCAATGCAGAAATGGTTCCAGCTGGGTTTGCATATAACTCGGGAACCAATTCAGAATGGGAAACAGTAGAATCTTTACGTGCTCTAATTAAAGAACATGTAGATTTGAATTTTAAAGTGTAGTAATGAAAGCAATACCCTATGGTCGCCAAAATATTACTGATGAAGATATTCAAGCAGTTGTTGAAACATTAAAAGCTGATTATTTAACCCAAGGGCCTAAAATAGGCGAATTTGAAGAAGCTTTTGCTAATTATGTAGGTAGTAAATTTGCAATAGCCGTGTCTAATGGAACGGGAGCACTTCATCTTTGTGCATTAGCATTAGGAGTGCAAAAAGGCCATAATGTAATTACAACACCAATAACCTTTGCGGCCTCAGCGAATTGCATTCGATATTGTGGTGGTGAAGTTGTTTTTTCTGATATAGACCCTGAAACATATCTTTTGGCTCCTCTTAAAGTTAGAGCTTTATTGGAAAATGCTCCGAAAGGAACATATAAAGGTATTATTCCAGTTGATTTTGCTGGTAGAGCAAATGATTTGGAAGTATTTAGAGAATTAGCAGATGAATTTGGCCTTTGGATTATAGAAGATGCTTGTCATGCTCCGGGAGGTAGCTTCAAAGATAGTGCGAATCAAATCCAACATTGTGGAAATGGAATATTTGCAGATTTGGCAATTTTTTCGTTTCATCCGGTAAAACATATTGCCTCAGGTGAAGGTGGCATGATCACTACAAATGATGAATCTCTTTATAAAAAATTATTACAATTACGTACACACGGTATTACTAAGAATACCGATTCATATTCAAATTCAATTGATTTAGCCGGTGGAAAAGAAGACTATCCAGGGTGGTACATGGAAATGCAGAATTTAGGATATAATTATAGACTTACAGATTTTCAAGCCGCATTAGGGTTAAGTCAATTGTCTAAAGCTAATAATGGTGTTCAAAGACGAAGAAAAATTGCATCAAATTACTTTAATGCTTTTAAAGATAAAAAATTCATAAAAGGTCAATCTGGTATAATTGAAGGTCATGCCTATCATTTGTATGTAATAGAAGTTGAGAATAGGCTAGAATTATATAATTATTTACGCACGAAAAATATTTATGCTCAGATTCATTATATACCTTGCCATTTAATGCCATATTATCAAGAATTTGGGTGGAAACAAGGTGATATGCCTGCTTCAGAAAAGTATTATGAACACTGTATAAGTTTACCGATGTATCCTACATTGACAGATGAAGAACAAAGGTATGTTATAAATGAAGTTAACACTTTTTATAATGATATTAGAAATTCCTAAAGATGCTATAATACAACAGTTAATACACCAATTAACATCTTTTTTTAGTATTTCTACAGATGAAATTAGCGTTATAAATGCAATAGTTGAAGATGTATTTCAACGATGTGATATTTGTTTCTCTAATAACGAAAATAAATACTATTCAAAGAAAGGTGAGACTTATTTTAATCCGTATCACTCAGGTCAATACACCATTTTCTTATATTATTTTTCAAATACCGTTTTTAAGAAGGATAAGACTTATAGAAGGTTAGCTGATAAACTATATTATTTGAATAGAGTTATGAATGCTTGCGATTTGTTTTATGAAGTAGAATTACCAGAAATATTTATGTTAGATCATCCTTTGGGTTCCGTAATGGGTAGAGCTAAATTTGGGGATTATTTTTCCTTTAGTCAAAACTGTACTGTAGGTAATAATAATGATATTTTTCCTGTTATTGGTAAACATGTTACTATGACAGCAAATACCACTATATTAGGAAATTCTAAAGTGGGTAATAACGTAATTTTAGGAGCAGGGGCATGTATTAAAGATCAAGATATACCTGAAAATTCAATTGTATTTGGTAGTTCACCAAATTTGATAATTAAAGAAAGAAGTTGAAACATGTCAAATTTGTTAATTATTCCTGCTCGCGGAGGTAGTAAACGAATACCGAGAAAAAACATTAAGGATTTTTTAGGTAAACCTATTATTGCATATTCTATAGCAGCAGCTCTAAAATCAAATTTATTTGATGAAATTATGGTGTCTACTGATGATAATGAAATTGCCGAAACTGCTAAAAGTTATGGAGCAGAAGTTCCATTTTTAAGAAGTCAAGAAAATGCAGATGATTTTGCAACAACGTATGATGTAGTTGAAGAGGTAGTTTTAAAATATAAAGCAATAAATAAGAATTTTGATCATACATGCTGTCTCTACGCATGTGCACCTTTTGTAACATCTCATAAATTAATTGAGGCTTTTGAAGTTCTTCAAAATGGCAACTTTGATACGGTATTTCCTGTAATCGCATTTGGCTCTCCCATTCAGAGAGCCTTAAAAAAGGATAGCAATAATAAATTAAGTAGTTGTCATCCAGAATTTAATTTGACAAGGTCACAAGATCTTGAAGAAAGATATCATGATGCTGGTCAATTTTATTGGATGAATACAGAACAATGTTTAAAAAAGAAAGCGATACTAACAGATAATGTAGGGAGTATTGTCATTTCAGAGATAGAAGGTCAAGATATTGATACTAATATAGATTGGAAATTAGCAGAATTGAAGTATGAGCTTGTACAAAGTTTTAAATAGGCAGGAATTTGCTCAGGGTAATTATTCAATTATCCCCATCCGTATGGAAGATCGATATGTTATTATGAAATGGCGTAACGAACAATTATTCCATTTAAGGCAAAATAAACCATTAACTAAAGAGGAACAAGATATTTATTTTGATACAGTAGTTGCTGGTTTGTTTAGTCAAGAAAAGCCTAGTCAAATATTGTTTTCGTATATAGAAAATGATGCTTGTATTGGTTACGGTGGCTTGGTTCACATTAATTGGGTAGACAAAAACGCAGAGATTTCATTTATTATGAATACGGAATTAGAAAAAGACTATTTCTCTAAACACTGGGCTGTTTTTTTAAACCTAATTGAGGAGGTTGCGTTTAAGGAGTTAAACTTTCATAAGCTTTTTACCTATGCTTTTGATTTAAGACCTCATATCTATGAAATAATAGAAAATGCTGGATTTGTTAAAGAAGCAACTTTGAAAGAGCATTGCTTGTTTAACGGAGAATATAAAGATGTCATTATACATAGAAAGTTTAATGTAAATGATAATACTGCGGTTTAAAATATGAAGAAAACAGTCATTATAACAGGTGCAAATAGAGGATTGGGGAAAGCCTTTGTTGATGTTTTGATCAAAGACGAAGACTGTTTTATTATATCTATATCAAGGCGTCTAAGCAAAGAACAGCAAACGTATTCCCCAAAACGATTCCACTTTTTGGAAATTGATTTTGCAAAGCATAATGTTGAAGAAAAACTCATTGCCTTAAAAGATGTAATAGACGAAGAACCTGTATACCTTATAAATAATGCGAGTATTATTGATCCTGTTGTAAAGATTGAAAATTTAACAGAAGCTGCAATAGACAAAACGATTTCTGTGAATATAAAATCGGCAGTATTAATCACTAAATTTTTACTGAAAAACTTTGAACCTAACCAGTTAACTTTTGCAAATATGAGCTCTGGTGCAGCTAACAGACCAATTAATAATTGGTCTCTTTATTGTTCGTCTAAAGCCTTTACACAAATGTTTTTCAATGTAGCCGAGAGTGAATATAAACAACATCAGTTTTTTAATATAGATCCAGGTGTCATGGATACGGGTATGCAAAAAACACTTCGTGAAAGCGATTTTCCAGATGTTGAAAATTTTAAAAATTTAGAAAGGGATGGACAATTAAAGTCACCAATTGATGTTGCCAAAGAAATACTAAGAAAAGTCATCATAAGCATATGAAAATTGCCATTATTTCTGACATACATGGTAATTACGATGCATTAGTTGCAGTTTTAAATAAAGCTAAAAGAGAAGGTGTTGAGCATTTATTAATTCTTGGAGATATTGTTGGTTATTATTATCATCCTGATAAAGTATTAAAGGTACTTTCAGAATGGAACTTTGACATTATAAAAGGCAACCACGAAAAAATAATGGAAGATCTCATAGCAGATTCATCTCTTAGCAAATCTATTAGACTAAAATATGGCAGTGGTCATCAAGAAGCTATAAATAAGTTAACCAGCAAACAATTAGAGTTTTTGAGTTATTTACCAGAAACAAAGTCAGTACAATTTAATGGCGTTTCTATATTAATGTGTCATGGAAGCCCTTGGTCTAATGATTATTATATTTATCCTGATTGTGAAAAAGAAATCGTACTTAGATGTGATTCTAAAGATCACGATTTTGTTTTGATAGGCCATTCACATTATGCTTTTGCAATTAGAAATGAAAATAGCACTATAATTAATCCTGGTTCCGTAGGGCAATCAAGACAAGCAGGAGGTAAGGCTTCCTGGGTCATAATTGATACGACTAATAGTTGTTTTCAATTGTTGACTACTGATTATAATGTTGAAAAACTAATAAGCGAAATAGAAGAAAAGGATAGTGATATAGCCTATCTTACAAAAATTTTAAAAAGAAAATGATTCATTGTAATGGGTAAAGCATTTAACATATTAGTCACGGGTTGTGGAGGTGATATTGGTCAGAGTCTCGGTAAGATTTTATTAAGGTCACCATACACTAAAAACTTATTCGGGATTGATATTTCAAATAAGAATGCAGCACAATTCATTTTCCCAAATTTCATGGTTGGTTTACCTTATTCACATCCAGATTTTTTGAAAGAACTTGAGCTATTTGTTAAGGAAAATGCTATTGACCTTGTAATACCTATTGCCGAGCCTGAATTACGTTTTTTTTCTAAAAAAAACATTTTAAATCAAATAGGTGCTGCAAAAATGATAACGGCTTCATCTCAAGCACTGAAAATAGGTTTTGATAAATTTAAGACTGCAGAATTTTTAAGGTCTAATAATTTACCTTTTCCAAAAACATTCTTAGCAAAAGATTTAAAAACGATAGAGTCTTTCCCTGTTATTTTAAAATCAAGAACAGGTTCTGGCAGTAAGGATATCCATAAAATAAATTCTATGGAAGAGTTTTCTTTTTATACCAGACATATTATTGAAGACTACATTGTTCAAGAATTTGTAACCAATAAAAATGGGGAATTTACTTGTGGTTTGTTTCGTAGCAGTAAAGGTGAAATAAGATCTCAAATTTTTAAGAGAGAACTCCATGGGGGTTATAGCGGATATGGTGAAGTTGTTGAAAATGAAAATATAACTGAGCTTTTAGAAAAACTTGCTATTAAGATAGATTTAACAGGAAGTATTAATGTGCAACTTAGATTAACAGAAAATACCCCTAAGGTTTTTGAAATTAATCCAAGGTTTTCAAGTACAGTATTGTACAGACACCTCTTTGGTTTTGAGGATTTAATATGGTCTATTGAAGATAAGTTAGGATATGAATTATCTGACAATAGACAAAATGCTACTGGTAAAAAGTTTTATAAAGGGTACCAAGAATATATAAAATGAGCATATGAAAATAGGAAATTATACTATAGATAAAAATTCACCAGTCTTCATCATTGCTGAATTATCTGCCAATCATAATGGAAGTATAGATACTGCTATAGAAACTGTAAAAGCGGCAAAAAGAGCGGGTGCAGATTGTATTAAATTACAAACATTCACCGCAGATACTATTACTTTAGATTCTAAAAAAGAAGATTTTAAAATCAAACAAGGTACGCTATGGGATGGGCAGTATTTACATGATTTATATAAAACAACGCATTTACCATGGCAATGGCATAAAAAGATTATGGAAGTGGCTAAAGAAGAAGACTTAATTTGTTTTTCTTCTCCATTTGACCCTACTTCCGTAGAATTTTTAGAAACATTGGATGTGCCAGCCTATAAAATTGCTTCATTTGAAATTACAGATATTCCACTAATAGAATTTGTTGCATCTAAAGGAAAACCGGTTATTATTTCTACGGGTATAGCAGAAGAAGAAGATATTGAATTGGCATTAGATGCATGCAGAAGAATGGGTAATCATGACATTGCATTATTAAAGTGTACATCAAGTTATCCAGCCCCAATTGAAGAGGCTAATATGTGTATGGTGAAAGATTTAACTCAACGTTATAATGTAATTAGTGGACTTTCAGACCATACAATTGGAAGTACAGTGCCAGTAGTTGCCACTGCCTTAGGAGCAAAAATTATTGAGAAGCATTTTATTCTAGATAGATCGGTAGGAGGAGCAGATGCCTCTTTTTCTATGACAGAAGTTGAGTTTACAGAGATGGTGAAAGCTGTTAGACAAGCCGAAAGCGCTATTGGTACTGTTGACTATAAATTGACAGAAAAGCAGTTAAAAGGCAAAGACTTTGCACGTTCGCTATACGTTGTAGAGAATATAAAGGCTGGTGAAATTATAACAGAAAATAATGTTCGCTCTGTTAGACCCGGATTCGGAATGCACCCTAAATTTTATAAAGAAATACTTGGAAAAAGAGTAGCAAAAAATATAGATAAGGGTGATCCTCTGCATTTTGATTCTATAATTAAATAATGGGTAGCTTTTCAACAACCATTCAGGCTGTATTTAAGAATAAAGTGATCTTATTTGTTTTTAGCCGTTATGGAACTTATTTTATTCATTTTATAAATTCCTTATTTATTGCGGTTTATTTAGGGCCTTATTATTTAGGAATATGGGGGTTCATTATGCTAGTTACACAATATATAAATCACTTAAGTTTTGGAATTTCTGATTCAGTAACGGCTATTATTTCTGTTAAAAAAGATAAAGAATTTTATGTCCAAAAAATTATTGGCACTGCATTAACAATGCTCATAGGGCTTTCAATAATACTTATACTGTTCTTTGCAGTTAATGAAGCTTTTGATCTTAATTTAGGTCAAAAATATAGTTTTTCTACCTATGCATACATTGTGGTTTTAATAGGTATTTTGGGTTATTTTAATACCTTATTCAATCATATCTTTAGGGTATATGGCAGACTTTTTGAAATTGCTTTTAACCAAACTATATTTCCTGTTTTAATGCTTCTTGCTATTATTTTTTTTAGAAATGAAAAATTATTATGGGCACTTGTAATAGCAAATTTCATAGCATTTATATGTTCATTTGTATTGTATTTAATTAAAAGCCCTGTAAAGCTAAAACCAATATTTATCTATCACTTATTTAAATTAATACAAGTAAGAGGATGGCACCTGTTTATATATAATACATCCTTTTATTTTATTGTTATTTCTATACGTTCATTTGTCAGCGGCTTCTATAGTGTAGAAGAGTTCGGATATTTTACTTTCGCGTTTTCACTTGCGAATGTAATTCTATTATTATTACAGGCTTTTTCGTATTTAATTTTACCAAAATTATTAAATCGTTTTGCTTCTGCATCTCAAAGTCAAAATGCAGAATTGTTAGAGAAATTAAGAAATGCATATGTAACTACTTCTCATCTACTAGTACATATTGCCATTTTATTTTTCCCCATATTTTTATTGTTATTTCCTCAATATGAAAGCGCATCTGAAGCCTTCAAATTAATTGCTTTATCAGTTGTGCTTTATACAAACTCTTTTGGTTATTCTAGTTTGCTAATTGCTAAGGGGTATGAAAAAAAATTAGGAATTTTTTCATTTTCAGCTCTTATAATAAATATCGCGATAGCACTTGTATTAATAAAACTAGTACATGTACCATTTACACTGGTTATAATAGCTACTATGGTTAGCTATTTTATCTATGTCTTTATGCTCGGCTATATTGGGCGAAAAATGTTACAATTAAACACATCTATTTTAGAAGTTATTAAAGATATGTATCCAGTGCGTCTTTTGTTACCTTATCTATTAAGTTTTGGCTTAATACTTTTTTCATTACCTGATAATTATTTTATTTTTTCATTAATGCTATTTATAATACTCAACTTTAAAGTTTTGTTAAAATTGAAAGATATCATAAGAACGATCATTTTGAAGCCTGATTTTATTAATATATAGAGCTAAACCATTCAACAATGTTTGGAAAAAGAGAAACAGTAGTTATGTCATTTGTGAATTTTATTGATAATTATAGACGTGATATTCAGTTCTATTTAAAATGGATATTTGATAAGGATTTAAGGAGAGAAATGTCAAGAAATAAAATATTTAAAAATGCATATAAAGGTAAGCGATGTTTCATTATTGGTAATGGCCCCTCTTTAAAGTATCATGACTTAAGTAAATTGTCTGAGGAATATGTTTTTACTGTAAATAATATGATGGCAACTGATAATTTTAAAATATTGAAGCCAAATTTTCACCTATTCTTTGACCCAGATTTTTTCAATTTCTTTTTTCATGTAAATCCAAAAAATGAAGATGAAAAAAACAAAATGAGAGCGATACGAAAATCACTTGAATTATTCCCAGAAATGATTTGTTTTTGTTCATACCGTCTAAAATCAACTTTCATTAAATTGTTTCCATCTCTTAATTCTCATTTTTTGAACAATAATAAAATTTATACATCTTTCTTGAAAAATGCATCGTCTCTGCATCGAAATACTCCTGCATTTCAAAATGTGATCACTTATGCAATTAATATAGCACTTTATATGGGGTTTGAAGAAATTTATCTGTTAGGTGTAGACATGACAGGTTTCTTAGAAAATTATGAATATAATAAGATTAATAAGGATGGAGGACATTTTTATGACAAATCACAAGAAGACCGAGAAAAAGAAGATAAATTTAGAAATAAACATAAAATTGATAATGAATTTTATTTAAAAAACTTTGGTAAAACATTTGAACACTTAAAAATAATGCAACAGAATGCTTTAGCAAAAAACGCAAAATTACTGAATGCATCAGAGCATGGTGCATTAGATTTTATGCCACGTGTCGATTATGATAAATTATTTTCAGATTAATTTTTTTAAAGTGTTCAATATATATTCAATTATGTTAAAGAATACTAATATTAACCGTTTTATTTGTTGATGAAAGCTATAATAAATAAGGATAATTATTTAAGTCATTTTACAGGTATTCTATTTGTTCTTATGGCATTAAGTGATATAGCTCGCTCCAAAAGCTTAATTGGCGCTACAGCTTTATTAGCTATTATGGCCTTTGTTTTTTACTTTCCCATTAAGAATAAGAACTTATTTTCTGAGTCAATGCTTTTTATTCTTTTTCTGCTGACAACATCTCTAGTAAATCTTTTCTTTACTCAAAACGGAATTGGAGGTTCTTTAACATTAATAGGTAACTTACTCTTGTCATTTCTTTACTTTCAGTTAGATACTAAAAAACTAACATTATGGATTGTAATAGCTTATTTAATAACTATTACATTTATTAGCTATCATTTATTCATTTTAAAAACGCCTGCTAATTTTATATATGAAGGATTAAGCAGAAATCATGCCGGTTTTGCAGTTGTTTTTTGGACCATATTTTTACTTTTTCATTTAAAAGAAACATATAGTCGCATTCTAATTATTCCTGCTATTATAGCAATAATATTATCATTTTTTTTATTTGGAAGAACTAGTATAATAGTTAGCTCAATATTATTATTGGTTGTTTTCTTTTATAAGTTTAAGAATAATCTAGTAGTACGTATAATTTTGACATCTATTTTTTTAGGGGTGTCTTATTATTTATGGTTGAAATTTGGCTCTGTTTTAACAGAAGAAACTAATTTAAGCGAAGGTCTTGAAACTTCTCGTTATAAATTATGGAGGATTTATATTGAAAACATAAATGCTACTAATTTTTTTGTAGGTGTTGATGTTACTAAACTTCCTCAATATGATATATATGGGAGCAATCCGCATAATTCTTTTCTTAAATTTCATTCTAGAGTAGGTTTAGGAAGTATTGTTTTTGTGGTACTTTTTTTTATTTCTGTTTTTAAGTACATATATCAAAGAAAATATTTTATACTAAGTCTTCTCATGTTACTGACACTAAGAGCTTTTTTTGATAGTGATATTTTCGTAGGTAATTTTGACTTTATATTTCTTATAACGACTTTTTATTGGATAAAAACTGATTAATATGAATCCAAATTTCTCAATAATAACGGTATCATATAATAGTGAGAACACCATTGAGCAAACTATTAAATCAGTATTGGATCAATCATATAAGAATTATGAATATATTCTTATAGATGGTGGTTCAACAGATAGAACAAATGACATAATTGATAGCTATAAAGGGTATTTTAAGAATGGTATTATCCATATTTCTGAACCAGATAATGGCATATATGACGCAATGAATAAAGGAATTTCGTTAGCAAGGGGTAAAGTAGTTTGTTTATTAAATTCTGACGATTACTATTTTGAAAACACGTTATCAATAGTTAATGAAGTTTATCAAAATTCAGATAAAAAGAGCGTAATTACTGGAGCGCTTATTTTTAAGAGTGACTCTGGTACACAACTGTTAAAAACAAGCGAAAAAAGGTTCAAGAGAAAAATGAAACTATATAAAAATGGGGTTAGACATCCTGCAACGTTTGTGCCCAAGATTATATATGATAAAATTGGATTATTCAATTTAGAGTATAGGATAGCAGCTGATGCTGAATTAATGCTTAGAATGTTTAAAGCGAATTATAATTTTGAGTTTATTAATAAACCTCTGGTTATAATGACAGATGGAGGCATATCAAACTCTAAGGGCATTGTAAAGCAAATTTTATTAGAGAAAGAAAGAATATTAAATAAATATTGTCATAATTCAATTTTGAAGTTTTTTTTTATGGCTGAAACTAGATTTAGATTTAAGATTAAAGAATTTGCATCTGGTTTAATCACCGTATATAGAAAAATAGAAAATAGGTAATTTAGAATATGACGAAAAAAATAATTTTTCTAACCAATTATAAAAACTTGATTCCTCAACGAAATCATGAAATTGAAGGGCTTAAGTTAGATATAATTTCAAAAATTCTAAAAGATGAAGGTTTTCTATGTCAAGAAAGAAATATAAACCTATTTATTGAAGATCTCAATAAGCAAGAAAATATTGAAGGGATTTATTTTTTTTATGCTAGCAGCCAATACCCCATTTACAAGAGTTTCATTTTAGATGTACTAATTCAAATTAAATTAAGAGGAGGAATATTAATTCCAGAGCTTAGGCATTTCATTGCGCACGAAAACAAAAACTTTCAAGAGTTAGAAAAAATAAGGGTAGAAATTAAAAGCCCCTATGGTATACCTGTTGGAACATATGAGGAAGGGGTAAAAGTTCTTAATGGAGTGAAATACCCTGTTGTACTTAAAAAATCAACTGGATTTCGAAGCCGTAATGTAAAACTTGCTAATAATATTAATGAGGGTAAAAAATTGCTGTATAAAATGTTAGATAAAAATTTCAGATTTGATACTGATAGCCTCTATTATTTTTACAGAAGATTAAAGAATAGACAACATTATCCTAAGAGATTTGGAAAGATTATTATTCAAGAGTTCATTCCAGATCTTACTTATGATTGGAAAGTTGTTGCTATGGGGAATCGATATTTAGGCGGAAAAAGGTTGGTTAGAAAAAATGATTTTAGAGCTTCAGGAAGCAAGTTATATGTGTTGGATGAGGATCCTTCAGATAACATTTTAAATTTTGCTCTAGATTGTAAGAGGAAATTAAATTCACCAAATGTTTCTATGGATATTTCAGAAAATAAGGGAGACTTAAAACTATTTGAATATCAAACAATGCACTTTTCTTTATTAGAGGGAGACCCTAAATACTATTATGAATTAGAGAATGGAAATTGGAGAAAAAAGGAAATAGTACATGAGTTAGAACATTATATGGGAGAAGCTATTTATGAATACATAAAAAATAATGAATAACAGTTTTTCTTTGAATAAGGAAAAGAATTTGGGCAAAATGCCATAACAAAAAAGAAATTATAATATGTCTCAATATAAAGAATTTATAAAAGATAAAGCTTCTAAATCTCCATTTGGTATTCATTTATATTCTCGTATTCGGTTAATATTTGAAAAAATATCTTTATCAAGATTTGATGATGAACAGTGCATACGAGTTACCTATAAAAAAAGGTTTGGAAGAAACATTAATTTGAAAGAACCAAAAACATATACTGAGAAGCTTCAATGGTTGAAATTATTCTATAGACATAATGAGATGCCTATTACAACAGACAAATATGAGGTTCACCAATATTTAAAGGAAAAAGGATACCAAAGTTTACTAAATGAGGTTATAGGTGTTTATGAAAATGCAGATGACATCAATTTTGATGCGTTACCAAATAATTTTGTAGCTAAAACTACACATGGAAGTGGTTGGAATTTATTGTGCAAAGAGAAAACAAAAATAGATTGGGAAAAGTGGACCAAAATAATGAATACCTGGTTAAAGTTAAATGTATATGTCTTTGGAAGAGAGTGGAATTATAAGCACATTAAACCTAGAATTATTATTGAAAAGTTTATTGATCATCAACCTTTAATTGATTATAAATTTATGTGTTTTAATGGTAAACCAAAATTTTTACAAATCAATAATGATTATGAAGGTGTACATTATGTAGATTTTTATGACATCAATTGGAATAAGCTTGATTTTACATATAAAAATTACGCACAATCTAGTCACGTCTTGCCTCTTCCTCAAAAGTTTGAAGAGATGAAAGAACTTGCAAGAAAATTAAGTGCACCTTTCCCGTATGTAAGGGTTGATTTTTATAACCCTCCAGATGAAATTATTTTTGGTGAATTAACTTATTTTCCTGGTAGTGGTTTACTTCCGTTAATACCTGTTAAAAACAATTTTGATGAATTGTTAGGCTCTCATCTTGATCTTCCAACACCTAATCACAATTTAGAATTATTAAAAAAAATAGATTCTTGAATAGTATGGATGTAAAACCAAAAATAAGCGTTATTATGTCGGTCTATAATGCACAAGAGTTTCTTGAAGAGGCTATAAAAAGCATTTTAAACCAATCTTTTTCTGACTTCGAATTTTTGATTATAGATGATTGTTCAAATGACAATTCAAAAGAAATATTAAACGTGTATGCTCAAAAAGATTCTAGAATAAAAATCTTTACTAATAAAGAGAATTTACGATTAACAAAAAATTTAAATAAGCTCATTAAATTATCGAAAGGAGAGTATATAGCTCGAATGGACGCTGATGATATTTCTCTTGACCAACGATTTGAGGAGCAAATAAAATACTTTGAGAGTCATCCTGGTATTGATATTATCGGAACTTTTTCTGAGAATATTTCTAATAATGGAGCCGTTATTGGCGAGCGTAAAGTTCCTGTTTCACATAGTGATATTGTAAAACTGTTACCTAAATTAAATCCATTATCACACCCTACGGTCATGTTTCGAACCTCTTCATTAAAGAAAATAGGAGGATATGATGAAAGATATAGAACATCACAAGATTTTCATTTATGGTATAAAGCAATAGGAAGTGGCTTAAAAATATGTAATATACCCATTATATTGTTTCAATATAGAATGGATGATGATTATATCTCTAGAAAGTCATTTAAATATAGATTAAATGAATTTAAAATTAAATTAGATGGTTACAAATTAATTAGGCTTCCATGGTATAAATACCATTATGCTTTAATATCACTTGCTTTAGCTTTTGTTCCGCCTTTCTTATTTTCACAATTAAAAAAAATAGACCCTCGTTAAAATGAAAAAAATAGCTCTAATTGGTGCATCTGGATTTGTTGGAACACGCCTAGTTAATATTATAAAGAATGATTTTAAACTTAAAAACATTGATAAACAACAAAGTATTTTTCACCCTGAAATTACATCTATTGCTGATATAAGAAATGAAGAGATATTGGTACAAGAATTAAAAGGGCAAGATTATGTTGTTCACCTTGCTGCTGAACATCGTGATGATGTTAACCCTACATCACTTTATTATGATGTTAACGTACTGGGTACAAAGAATATATTATCAGCTATGGATGAAAACAATATAAAAAAGATAATTTTTATAAGTACTGTGGCGGTATATGGATTAAACAAAAAGAATCCAAATGAGCAACATCCTGTTGACCCCTTTAATCATTATGGTAAAAGTAAATGGCAAGCAGAAGAAGCTTTACGTGAGTGGCATAATAAAGATCAAAAAAATCGTTCATTAACCATTATTCGTCCTACCGTTATTTTTGGTGAACGTAATAGAGGTAATGTATACAATTTGTTGAAACAAATTGGTTCTGGAAAATTTTTAATGGTTGGAAAAGGTACCAACTATAAATCTATGGCCTATGTGGGTAATGTAGCGGCATTTATTAAGTACCAGTTAAGTACTGATAATTTAGGCTATTATTTATATAACTATACAGACAAAGGTGATTTGAATATGAATGATTTAGTTGCGCAAGTAGAAAAAAGTTTAAATAAAAAAGTGCCAGCTACTCGTTTGCCATACTGGTTAGGTATGTTAGGAGGGTATGGTTTTGATATTTTAAGTAAGATAACTAATAAAAAGTTTGCCGTTAGTTCGGTGCGAGTCAAAAAGTTTTGCGCTACTACTCAATTTGATTCAACCGCCGTGCATAATTCGGGTTTTCAAGCAACAAATACAATTTTACAGGCACTTGACAAAACATTGCAGTTTGAATTTGTAGAACCCAGAAAAGATGATATAACATTTATTAGCGAATAACTTAATACTGAGTAGAATATCTCAATAAGTTTTATAATTCAATCAATAATTGTAGTTTTGACAAAAAATTGATTACTATGCTAAAGAAATACATATTCTATATTTTTTCATTTTCTTTTTTATTTAATTCATGTTCTGAAGATTTTGTGGTTATTACACCTGATGATAGACAATTGACAGTTTCGGTTGTGCCGACTGATGGTGGTTCAGTAACACCTTCATCTGGCACTTTTGAAGACGGTTCTGAAATTTCATTAGTTGCAACTCCTGCTACTGATTATGAATTTGTAAAATGGGAGGGTAGTTTGACAGGTATTTCAAGTACTGTTAGTCTGACCATGGATACGAATAAAAACATTACTGCAGTTTTTCAAATAAAATATACATTGATTCCTGATGATAATTTTGAACAGGTGTTAATTGATATGGCTATTGATTCTGAAGGTATTTTAGATGGTAGAGTTTTAACTTCTGATATTAGTAATGTTGTTTATTTACCTGTATTTGATGCCAACATTACTGATTTAACTGGTATAGAAAATTTCAAAAGTTTAATCAAATTACATTGTTATAATAATCAACTTACAAGTTTAGATTTAAGTCAAAACGCAAACTTGAGAGAGGTAGATTGCCATAGCAATCAATTGACGAATATAAATGTAAGTCAAAATAGCGCATTAACTTCCTTAGTTTGTTTTGATAATCAACTTACAAATTTAGATGTAACTCAAAACCCTGTTTTAGCTACGTTAGGTTGTTCTAATAATCAGCTTACAAGCATAGATGTAACTCAAAATATTGCTTTAACAGGATTTTATTGTAATGATAATCTTCTTACGAGTTTAGATGTAACTCAAAATACATCTTTATTGGAACTATATCTTTCTAACAATCAGCTAACAGATATAGATGTAAGTCAAAACCAAGATTTAATAGAATTATATGCTCCTTTTAATCTGCTTCAGAGTTTAGATGTAAGTCAGAATAGATCTTTAACAAAACTAGATTGTTTTAATAATCAACTTACAAATTTGGATGTAACTCAAAATACAGATTTAGTTTTTTTAGTATGCTATGAGAATAAAATCTCAAGCTTAGATTTAAGTCAAAATATGGCTTTAACAACATTGAAAGCTTCTGAAAATGAATTGTTAAGTCTAAATGCAAAAAATGGTAACAACGCGCTTATAACTGAATTTAATGTTACGGGCAATGCCGGTCTAGGTTGTATTCAGGTAGATAATGAGGTTAATGCAAATGCAGGTATAGTACCTTATGATGTTTGGGTTAAAGATGCCGCTACAATATATTCAGAAAATTGTAATTGATACTAAAGAATTACAGTATAAAAAATGCTCGTTTATTAAACGAGCATTTTTTAATTTGGGATGGCTTGTACTTATAAATATTTTACTATTTACAGTGTAAGTTTACACCTGTTCAAACTTAATATTTAGTTTTTCTCTATCAATATCTTCTAAATTAAAATCAGTATGAACTTTTACATTCTGTTTTTGCATTGCAGCAATTGCTTCTTCGCTATACTTTGAACTCATCCATCTATCTATGGCATATTGTCTTGTTTTTAGATACTCAATATACTCTTCAGTGTAATGATCTTCTGTTCCAAAACCCATGAATAAAGCCAATCTAGGAGAAATAGATTTTTTCTTTAAAAAGTCAGGTAAATGTCTAACTAACCTTGGATTGAAAGAATGATTTGGCAACAATGATAATATTTCTGCATTTGGAGAATGAGTAGTGGTAAGCTTCCAAATTATAACATCACCAACTTCACTTTTCACATTAACTATTTTTCCTTTACGAATGCTTTGGTGTAGATGTGAATTATCTCTTAAGGCTAATCCTTTTGAATGTTCAGAATGGTCTTGTAGGTAAATACCTACCCTTAATAGAGAGTAATCTTTATCTTTAAATTCAATGCTATCCTTTTTAAATCGATCTTTAGAGTCTTTATGAAACCCACTTTGATTCGTATTATATGATAAAGCGCTATCACCAAAATAAACTAAGTTATCTCTTCCTAAACATTCCTTAAAAATATTAATTACTCTTTCATCTAATATAATCTTAGAAAGTAACTCACTAGATAAAAGATCTCCTTTATGATCCTTACTCTTTTCTGCATATTCTCTAAATGTATTAATTTCTTCATTGGAAAAGACATTCTTAAAAATTAGCCAACCATTTTTATCAATCTGTTCTTTTTTAGTCATAATTATTTTAATTTACTTTTTTTGGGTATTGTATTAGAACTCAAAATAATATTAAGTATTGGTTTTTGGTAGAAGTCTTTTCCACCATGGTTTTTTTATTCCATTTTGACCATAACCGTAAACGCTATCATACCCACTTTTAATATAATCTGTGCCGTTCAATAGAATAGTTATGTTTGGTAAGCGTTTATCTTGATACATTTTTTTTGGTATGGCCAACATTTTTTTACTTAAGTAATTAGCTCTTATGGTATAAATAAAAAGATCAGCATGTTGACTTATCAATAAAGTATCTGTGGCAACATTTATTGCTGTTGTATCTACAATTATATAATCATAATGTTCTTTAGCATATTCTAGCACAGCGTTAAATCTACCAGTACTTATCAATTCTGAAGGAGATGATGTTATTGAGCCGGCTTTTAACAGATCAAAGTTGGCCGTTTGGTAAGACTTTATAATTTCAGGGGACTGTAGACCATGATCAGTTAAAAAATCTGTTAAACCTTTTCCTTCTTCTATATCTAAGTAATCGTTAATTTTAGGGTTTCTAATAGCGGCTTCGATTAGCAAAACTTTATTATTGGATAACCCTAAAGCTTTTGCCAAATTAATAGCTATAAACGTTTTACCTTCATTTCTTAGAGTTGAAGTGATGAAAATAGTCTTTGCTTCTTTTATTGTATCAGGTAACATATGACTGACATTGGTTCTGAGTAAACGGAACGATTCTGCAATATTATTTCCATCACTTTCGAATTGAACTATACCATTGTTAAATGTTGACTTGGGTATATCTCCAATAACCGGAATTTCAAGCGTATTTTCTATATCATTAATTGTGTGTACTTTGTTATCAAATAATGATCTAATAGCGATAAGTAATGCTGGTATTAAAAGTCCCAGCAACATACTAGCTATTAGTACTATTATTTTTCTGGGAGCAACTGGTATATTGCTACCGTAAGCTTTGTCAATTATTTTTGCATTAGGTGCTGTTACAGCAAGAGAAATTGAGTTTTCTTCTCTTTTCTGTAACAGATACAAGTATAATGTTTCAATAATTTGTTGTTGACGTTGTATATCTCTTATTTCTCTTTCTTTTCTTGGGGTAGCAGAAATTTTTGAGCCTAATTTATTTTCCTGAAGTCTAGCTTCATTTAAAGAGATTATAAGAGATGACCTCGTGTTTACTAAGCTTCTATCTATACTTTCTCTTAAACGCGTAATCTGGTCATTTAAATTAACAATAACAGGGTTCTCTTTATTAGCACCTCTTAACAATCGATTTCTCTCTAATACTAGATTGTTATAATTGAGAGCATCTTGATTTGTATTTCCGTTTAATAAACCCAAATTAGCGGGAATCAAATCTCCTTTATTTGTTTTCATGTAATTGGTTACATAATCTATCAATTTGATTTGCGAATTCAATTCTACTATTTGATTTGCTATTTCAGCATTTGAGGCAAGTACTAATCCAGCTTCAGAATCAAGGTCGCTTAATTGGTTTTGTGTTTTATAGGTTTCCACACCCTGATCTAAACTTGTTAATTCAACAGATATGTCACCAATTCTATTATCAATGAATTCATTGGTATTTTTGGCTATCTCACTCTTATACTCTATGGCGTCTTTATTATAATAATTTACCAAATTGTCTAAGACCTCCTGAGCTTTTAATTTTATTGGGTCCTGAAGTTTAAGAATTAAAAGGTTAGACTTAATATTGTCTGGGGTAACTTTAATACGACTTTTAAAGTTAATTGCAACATCTTCTACAGGATTTATCTTTATTAGAATTTTTTGCCCTACTTGAACTTTATTAAATGCTATAGGTGTAGCTATTAAATCTCCAAATTCACAAGAAACTTTTTCACCAAAAGAACCTTCACTTATTTGGTCACCATCACTATTATAAAGCGTATATTTAGTTTTAGATTGTGCGCTAATTGAAAAAGTAGTATCTAACTTATTTAGAATAGAATCTTTTGCAAATAAATTAATTTTAAAAGGTATTTCATTCTTATAAATCTCATTTAAACTAAAGCCATTTTTAGTATAATAAGTAATATTAAGCCCAAGCTCTTTAACAACCCTTTCAATTAAGGTTTTTGACTTTAGTATACCTATTTCTGTATCCAAAGAGGTTTTTGGTCCGGCAAACAAACCCAAATCTTCAAAAACAGAAATCTCAGAAGTTGAACCACCATCATTCTCTTCATCGTTTATTAAAATAGTAGAAGATACTTCATATTCATAGGTGGCAAAACGTAAGTACAAAAAGGCACTTACTAATGCAATTAAAATGCCCCATAAAAACCACTTCCAGTGATAGCTGTACTTTTTTATAACTTCCCTCAGATTAATTTCATTTTCATTAGAAGGAGTTGAATTTACTTTCCTCTTTTCTTGCATACTAGTTTTTTTATCGAACGATAATCGCTACAATTGAAATTAAGATTGATAGTGCAGAAATAATTACAGTAGTATTTGTACCTACGCCAGAAGAATTAATTCTAGCTTTGTTTGGAGCAACATAAATAATATCATTTTGTGATAGGTAATAATAAGGTGATTTAAATATGTCTTTATTTGTTATGTCAATAGGAATATATGCTCTTTTTCCGTTTTGTTCACGAATAAGAGTAATAGATTTCCGTTTTCCCTGAATATTCAAATCACCGGCCAAACCGATGGCTTCAACAATAGTTATGCGTTCATTTTCAACAGAATAACTTCCAGGAGACCTAACCTCTCCTAATACTGTAACTTTAAAGTTGGTAAGACGAACATTTACGATTGGGTTATTTAAATATGGCAAGAGCAGTTCGTGAATTTTATTGGTTACCTGCTTGGTTGTTAAACCTGCTACTTTTAATTTACCGATAGATGGAAAATTAATTTCCCCGTCTGCATTAACTATGTAGGGTAAAGGTCTAGGAAAAGCATTTCCTTGTGTTTCATATATATTAAATGGTATTGCCGCTTCAGGGGTTATAGAAGATACATTTATATTTAATATATCACCTATTTGAAGAGTAGGCTCAAAATTAACGATTTCTTCTTCCATTTTTTGATTTTGCTCATCTTGAAAATAGGTGATTTTTTTTGCAGATACACAACCTGAAAATTGTAGTGCACATATACTAACAAAAAATAATCGGATATAATTTTGTCTTAATATCATTAATGACCTATAGGTATTCATAGTGTAAAATAAATTATGATTTTGTAAAAAACAACAAATCAAGTATTTAAACTGATATAATGAAGGCAAAAGTAAACTATATTTTACTATTTTGTATCAATGATTGTTCTTTTAAAAATGGATTCGATACGTATAGTTAATAGGCTATCTGATAATTGACTTAACATTACCACAACATTTTTGATGTATAGATGTGAATTTCGCCCTTATGAAAGGTTATGTATAAAAGCATTTTATGAAAAAAATCACTAGCTACAACCTTTAGTGAGCCCTACATTGTATAGTTTCATTCTTCTGTATAGTTTATATATCAAAATTGTAAGGCTTTTCTACCATTACAGTTGTACTTTTATTGTTCTTACCATTCTTAACTAAATAAATGTATACAATGATGAAAAAAATTACTTTACTGCTTATCCTTTTGACCATATCATTGGGGTTTGCTCAAACCAACCTCGAAGACTTTGAGTCTGGAATTGTAGCTGGTAATAATTGGGTTGCAGATAATGGGCTAGGCTCAGTTACTGTTGTTACTGATCCTGCTGCTGGAGGTACCAATGGTCTTGTAGGCCAAATAACTACTTCTTCTACTGGCGCTCCATGGCAAAATGCTCAACTTTTTTTGCAGGGTGATAATATAGATTTATCTTCTGCGAACAAGACTGTTACTGTTGATGTTTATTCAGATGTTGCTTTTACGATGCTGGCAAAAGCTGTAGACGGACCAGGGGGATTGCCAACTGAATCAGCAACGGATGCTAGCCATTCAGGAAATGGTTGGGAAACACTTAGTTTCGATTTTAACAATCCAAAGGACAATACTCCAGCGGGTAGCGAAGTATATTCAAGAATACTTTTTTTTCCTAATTGGACAGGTTCTGGTTGGAATGATCCAATTCTTGTAAGCACAACTTATGTAGATAATATAACTGCAATAGCGGCTTCACCTCCTGAAACTTGTAGTGATGGTATTATGAATCAAGATGAAACAGGTATAGATTGTGGTGGGGCAACTTGTGCTCCTTGTGCAGCACCTCCAAGTGTAGCTGCACCAACACCACCTGCAAGAGAACCGGGGGATGTAGTTTCTATATACAGTGATGCTTATACAGATGTTACTATTGATAATTTTGATTTTGGATTATGTACTGGTGGTGTTTCTAATCTTGCAGTAACAGAAGTTATGATTGCTGGTAATCCAACACAAAATTATCTGGGTGCTGGTTGTCAAGGAATAAGTATTGAGACAAACAGATTGGATTTGTCTGATTTTACTGATATTCATTTTGATTTTTACACAGATGATGCAATAGATGGAGCAGTTTTTAATATAAAATTAGTTGATTGGGCGGGTAATCCTACTGAGGCTGGAGCAACTGGTTTAGAAGTTATTTTTAATGCGGGTACTGATCCTGCATTGGTTGGAAATGAATGGGTTTCAGTAGATGTTGATATAACCTCTCTAGGTGGTATGGTTTTAGGTAATTTAACTAGAAGTGATATTGCTCAAATACACATTACATCAAATTTGTCGAATGCATGGTATGACAATTTGTATTTGTATAAAAAAATTCCTACTTGTGATGATGGTATTCAAAATCAAGGAGAAGAAGGCATAGATTGTGGAGGACCTTGCGAAGAATGTGGGACTTGTTCTGATGGAATACAAAACGGTGGTGAAACTGGTATTGATTGTGGCGGGCTAAATTGTGCACCGTGTACCGGACCTCCTACTGTCGCTGCACCAACACCACCAGCCAGAGCTGCTGCTGATGTAGCTTCTATTTATAGTGATGCTTATGCTGCTATTACTATTGATAATTTTGATTTTGGTTTGTGCAACGGTGGTGTTCCTAATCTTGCTGTATCAGAAGTAATGATTGCAGGTAATGCAACACAAAATTATCTTGGATCTGGATGTCAAGGGATAAGCATTGAGACAAATAGGTTAGACTTGTCAGAATTTACTAATATTCATTTTGATTTTTATACAGATGTATCCGGAGATGACTTAATAGGTAAAGTTTTTAATATAAAATTAGTTGATTGGGCAGGAAATCCAACAGAAGCTGGAGCAACAGGTTTAGAAGTTAATTTTAATGATGGTACAAACCCAGGAATAATTACTAGTACTTGGGTTTCGGTGGATGTTGATATAACTTCTCTTGGTGGCATGGTTGCAGGTAACTTGACAAGAAGTGACATTGCACAGATACATATTACTTCTAATTTACCTAATGCATGGTATGATAATTTTTATCTGTATAAAGGCAATGTTTTAAGTACTAATAACGTTGAATTTGAAAATTTAAAAGTGTACCCCAATCCTTCAGATAGTAGTTGGAACTTTATATCAGCAAAAGAAACAATTACAGATATTTCAATTTACAATGTCTTAGGAAAACAGGTAAAAAGCATTCAACCAAAGTCTTTACAAGCAACTGTTGATATTTCAGACTTTAGCAGCGGTGTTTATTTTGCAAGATTAACATCATCATCTAACAGTGCTAAAAGTACGGTTAAGCTTATAAAACAATAAGTATAAATTAAGATTTCCCTTTTTATAAAAAAAGTACATCACTTTAATAGTAATGTACTTTTTTTATTGATAAAATTATCTTAATCTAAATAAAACGCTTTGAATTCTTATTTTCAGAAAAGAGCAAATCTAGTACAGAAAGGTTCTCAATGAATTGATCTCCATTTTGATTGTATTTTGGATGTTCATAATGATGGTACGCAATCTTTATGTTTTCATTTTCAAAAATTTCTTTGTCTTGTTCTAAATAAATTTTAGCTCCCTTATTTGGAATAAATTCAGTTGCCTTGAATTTTTTACAAATGTCTAATAACAGGTGGCTTTTTTTTCCATTTACCTTTAATTCAGATGCACGAACCAACTTTGTAGATATTTCAAGATACTCACAACATTTAGTGATAAACGCTATATTAAAGTCAACAATTTTCTCCCATTCCTTTTCATAAAGCTCTTTTAAGAAAGTAATTTCTTCATATTTTTTTCCATAATTACTTTTAAACGTGTAAAGGTGCGTTGCTTTCCAATCTATAGTATTATCAATTAAAACATCTTTAATTAGGGTGTTGCTTTTTGATAAATTTGTAGGAATTCTAAGCCAAACTTCTGATTCACTATTTTTAGATCTAGATTTTACCCTATTCCGCATTTGCCATGAGCGCTTTTGAAATTTTACATTATCAAAAAAGACAAAAACATCTGAATTATTAATCATGTTAAAATAACCTATCCAAGGAAATAGAGTAGGTTGAGAAATGCTTATTTTCATTTACATATTCTTTTAATTTAACTAAATAAACAGATGTGATAGTTGTAAAAACTAAATTTAGAAACTTTCTAGGTTTTTAATTATCATTTTTAGCAACTAAAAGGGGATTTAATTGGTATTAATTTCTGCTTGAGGGTTTTGCAGTTGAACTTAAGCAAAACTAAGGAATTTTAGATAGTAAATAAAACAAACTCCAAATAATAGAAGATGTTTATGGAAAATTAAATTTCGTTAATCGCCTATTATTTTAATAGTCTTACTTTAATCTCAGTAAATTATTGTCTTACAAACCGTCCAATGCTTTTAAAAAATCATCCTTTCTTCTTTTAGCAACAGGCACTTCATTTTTACCATTCATAATTACATAAGCATTTGTCCCTCTTATGTATTTGCTTATTAATTTAATATTGATAAGATGAGATTGATGCACTCTAAAAAAACTATATGAATTTAACAATTCATCAAAATATTTTAATGTTTTAGATGCCAATATAGTCTTGTTGCCAGTTGAATAAACTCTAGTGTAGCTACCGTCTGCTTCACATCTTATAATGCCTGATACATCCAAAAAAATAGTCTCTTTCTCAGTAGCAATAATTATCTTTTTTTCGTCTTTGCTCGAAGTATTATGAAATAATGCATCTAATTTTATCGATGGGTTTGTCTTAAGAGTCTTATTTAACCGGTTCAATGTATCAGTAAGTTCATTTCTATCAATAGGCTTTAATAAATAATCAAAAGCACTAAATTTAATAGCTTCAATGGCATATTCATCATAAGCGGTAGTAAATATGATTTGAAATGTTATGTTCTTTATAGATCTTAATAAATCGAAAGCCGTTTTTTCATTTAATTGAATATCTAGAAAAATTAAATCTGGCCTTAACTTCTCTATAGTATTTTTTGCATCTTCAATTGTATGACAAATACTTGTAATTTCCAATATATGGGTATGGTTTACTAATAAAGACTGTAACCTTTCGGTACAATGCTTTTCATCGTCAACTATTACTGCTTTTATCATTAAAATTTAAAATTTAAGCTCAAGAGGGAGCGAAATTTCAACTCTTAAACCTTGTTCTTTATCAATGTAATTAATAGTTCCCATTACTTTCTTGGTTTTATTAATGATGTCCAATCGTTGATTGGTAATTTTTATTCCCATAGAATTTTTGCCATTTTCATTTTTAGTTGATCCATTTCTACCAACACCATCATCTTCAACAGCGCAAATCAATTTTTCGTTTTTTCTTTTTATTTCAATTAAAATAGTTCCCCCAGTTTCTTTTTTTGAAATACCGTGCCAAATACTGTTCTCTATTAGTGGTTGCAAAATTAAAGGTGGTATTAAAGTATTGCCTAAATCTATTGATGTATCAATTTGTACATTGTGCGTTAATTTATTTTTTAATCTTAAAGATTCTATTTCTATATACAGTTTTAGAAGCTCTAAATCCTCCTTAAGGGGAATCCATTGCTTTTCGGAGTTTTCTAAAATAGAACGTGTTAGTTTCGAAAACTTTGCCAAATACTCGTCTGCTTTTTTTACATCATTATTTATAAGGTAATTACTTATGGAGTTTAGTGAATTAAAGATAAAATGAGGATTCATTTGTGAACGTAATGCTTTTAATTCGGTTTCTGCCATTTTTGTTTTAAACTCAGCAATATTTTTCTGCGCCTCTGCATCTCGTTTTCGTTTGTATAAAAAATATCCTATCACTGAAAACAGCAACAAAAAACTCCCAATGCCAATGGCAGTATTTTTTATTAAATATTGACGTTGTATTTCGGCTTTGGCAAGCGTATCTTGCTTATCGAGCTGATACTGCATATCTTTTTTAGTTAACTCAGCCTTTTTTTCTTCTGTGGTTACACTGTCTTTTAGTTGAATATGTTTTTTATAAGCTATTAAAGATTTTTCATAATTTTTATCATTTTCATATACCTTATTTAGTACTTGCCAAGAATCTGCCTGCCACTCTACAGCATCTATGCTTTTTGAAACAACCAATGCCTTTTCTGCATAAGTTTTAGCTTTTTGATGTTCATTTAGTAATACAGAAATTTTCCCTAAACTGTTTAAGGCAGAAGCTTCTATGTACTTATTGTTAATCTTTTGAGAGAGTTGAAGTGCTTTTTTGTAATACTTTAAAGAGTTTTTGTAGTCTTTTTTTCTTTTATAAGCCAACCCTTTATTGTTGATAATGGCAGCTACAAAAAACGTATTATTCAAATTATTAGCCAGAGATAAAGCCTTATCAAAATAAGTCAGCGATTTATCAACGCTATTGGTTTCGCTATATACATTGCCAATATTATTAAAAGCTCTTATTTGATTGATAGTGTCTTTTAGTTGAACAGATATATTCAGGCAGTTGTTATAGTTAACTAATGCCTTATCAAAATCCTTCATATCGGCATAAATATTAGCTAAGTTGTTATATAGATTAATGGTTAATTTTTCGTTTTTAATATCTTCAGAAATGTTTAATGCTTCTAAAAAAAAATCCAAAGCCTTAAGGTTGTCTGCCATTGTATAATAGATACTTCCTTTTTGGTTTAAAGCTATGGCAGTACCATTTTTCCATTGTTTATCTTTTGCAATGATTAGGCCTTCATTAATGTATTCTAAAGCTCTTTGCGGGTTGCTGTATGTAAAATAATTTGAAGCATTAATTAGTTGTTGACTTCTAACTGTGTCCTTAATAATGTATTTATCTAAAAGGTCTGAAATAGAATCTTTTTCCTGTGTAAAACCAACTTGAAAAGAAAGAAGTGCTAAGAGTACTATTTTAATTTTTAAGAATTTCACTAAGTCGGCTTATAAAATATAAATGTAATCCTTTTGATTTTCAATTTATTAATTGGAAAAGAAAATATTTAAGCTAGTTAATTTTCCGAATACAAACGGAAACTTACCGAATACTAATTATAAAAACAAGCCTTAAAGTTTATAGCTAAATTTAGAATGCTAACTAGGTAAAAGTTATGAAAACAATTAAATTGCTTTTATGTTTTCTTCTCCTTTTATGTTTTAATACTGTTTTTACACAACAGAAAGAAGAAAAGAGTGAAATTTCTAAAGCATCCGAAAAGGTAAAGAAAACAAATTCTGAAACTAAAGAAGCTGTAGGTACAGCAAAAGAGACTTTAAAAGATATTGGCTCAATTTTTAAATCGAAAAAAAACAAACCTAAGCAAACGATACTAATTACTTTAAATAGTGTTGCGTATGGAAATGCCATTTTAAATGAGCTTCATAAGGCTATTAAAAATGCAAAGAACACAAAAAATGTAATAAAAAAATATCAAAATAATTCTGCCACATTTTCAATGAATTACAAAAAGAGTGCAGACGAATTATGGCAAGCATTACCCGCAAAAGTCACCAATAAGTTTAAGGTTTTATCTATTGAAGAAAATAGCGTTACTATTTCATTAAAGAGCAAAGCAGAAAATGAATAGAAAAATTAAATTGGTAAGTCTGGCATTTTTGCTCTTAACTGTGTTTTCATTTGCTGAAAATACAATAGGGAAGCCTTATGTTAATTCTCAAAATATTGAACTAAATACAGATGGGCTTTACTATGCTGAATTTTACGATTATATTTTTAGGGGACATTTTGAAAATATTAAACTTGAAAGAGAAGGTGTAGCGTTTTTAATGGTTTTCGAACAATATTTAAGAACTTTTGGATCAAAATGTCACAATTATTTACCACCAAATAAGGTAGAAATTATGGAACTGGTTTGTGCTCAAGAGGAGATTGGTTATAACGCTTATGGAGATGTCATTAGAAGAACCTGTGTAAAGTATAGATGGGATGGCACAGGTTTATTTGCAAAACCAGATTTATATGATGCTAAAATGGAACTTGAAAATATACAGAAGCAAAAAGGGATGCAAACATTTGTTGATATGGTAACTAACCCTAATGCCATGGGTAACTCTGTAGATTTACTGCATAGGCGTAAAGGCTTAAATAACGACATGATTCAATTTTTTGAGATGAACAAATGCAATAGTTTAGGCGTAAAACGCTTTGAAGAAAATCTTAAATTATTTGCACTTAATAAGCCCGGTATAAGAATGAAAACGAGTAGTAAATATGCTACTATGAAAGAATCAGGAGGCCCTGTGGGTTTACAAGATTTTAGTAAGTTAATTAATGATCTAGTAGTTAATCAGTCAAAAACATGGGCTTTAAATAAATATACGCCCAACAGTATCTCTGGTGTAACCATACTTTCAAAAGATAATAATGGTAGAGCTAAAGCATTAAAAGCAAACTATATATACAGTGGTTTTGGTAATAAAAGTAAAGGTTGGGTAAAAGTTACTTTTAAAAATGGCTTGCCAGACTGTATGTACTTTTTTGATTTTCCAAATAATTGTAAAACACCAAATAGCAGTATTGTGGCTTCGTATGCACAAGGAAAATATAAAAAGCAATAATCGATTATCCGTAAAACTTCATAAAGTGAGAAAGGACATTGTTCTGAACTTGTTTCTGAATCTCATAGTGCTGCAAATAATATTTGTAAATGGGCTCCTGAAATAAGTCGAGGTAACGTGACAGTAATTATGGCAAAAAACGGATATACATAGTAAGAATTGTAAAAATGAAAAATCATGATGCGTCATTACAACAAAGAAAAGCTGTTATATAGTATAATCTGTTTATTTCTTTTCAGTATTTCTGCTAATACACAAACCAACACATACAGTTTTGACATAGATGATGTCATTATCATAAAGTCTCCTTCAAAAAATTATAAAGACATTTTGTTACAGAGTCATAAAGGTTTACCAAGATTTGGTGTTTTAAACAGATATATTATATCTCGTGGTAAAATAGCACCTAATACAAGAGAAAAATCAAAATTAATAGGTAAAAGCTACTCAAGTTATATGGGATTAATTCAAATGGATTATATGAAATCTATATATAATGATTTTAACAGAGACGTTTTTACGTATGCATCTAATAGTAATATGAGTCAAAAAGAAAAAAACTCAGTTATTGCTCAACGACATTTTCGAGAACTATCACGTAATATTTGCACGAAAGAAGCAGGAAATATAAATGCTGGCACAAATGAATTTGAACGCAGAAGAAATTACAAAGACTTTGTTGCCAATAATTTAAATGGTTTAATAAAATGGAGTAGTACATTACTGAAAAATAATAGTATTACAGGCTATTGGGTAAATAGAATAAGCCTAACAGATTATGACTTTGATAAGAAAGGGTATTGGATTTATATCACACTAGCTACAAGACCTCAACGCAAAAGTCATCATAGTTTTTTCTCAAATTTTACTCCAAAAATGAGTTATGAAAAAAAGCTGCCTTTAAATCAAAATAGAAAAGGTATAACACCTCCACTAAAAGTGTTATTTAAAATATCGCTAGAAGCAGCAGAAAAAATACAACCAAAACATAGTGGAAATGTTAGAAATGCTCCTACTGCAAATATCTTATTTATGACAGCAAAAGTAAAAGTTATACTTAAAGAGTTTAGTGTAGACAAGAATATGGGGAATCCAAATGTTCCATATTTTGAGCATCATTTTGAAAGTCCAATAATTACATTATATAAAGATGCAGCTTTAACAGAAAAAGTAGGCGAAATTTCTTTAGAAAACTTAATTACAGAAAATTAAACCATGACACATATAAGAAGTCTTAAAATAGTATTTGTAATACAGTTTTTAGTGTTTTACAATATCATAAATGCTCAAGAGAACTCAATCGCCTCTGTTAAAAAAATAGGATATGAAGACACTAAAATATTCAAAGCGCCTTCTCAAAATTTTATATCTATAACATTACAAACACATAAAGGGCTTTTAAGATTCGGGAGACAAAATAGCTACTCCTTATTGCCGAACGGAAGCCATTTAAGTCATAAAATAGTTCAAGCAAAAGGCATCGATAAAAAAAACACCAAACTTAACGAGAGTAGACAAGCTTTTATACAACTACTTCGTCTGAAATATATGGTAGATGAGTATAAAGATTTAGATAAAGAATCGTTTACAGTACATGCCAGTAGTATGTATAAAGAAGAGAAAAATTCGTTGCAAGCACAAGAACAATTGTTACAACTTGCAAATGCTATTAGTAGTATTCCACTTATGTCTAAGTATTTCTGTAATTCTAAAATAGATAACTGTAATTATAATTCCGAAAACTTTTACAGAGGCTTTCGCAACATTAATCATTGGGGAGGTAAAGGAGCAAATGAGTTTAAGAAATTAAACAGTTACACAAGCTATGTGTCACAGTACCTAGAGCCATTACAGAAATGGAGTGCCGATTTATTTATAGATAATACCATAAACGGTTATGTGGTATTAACATCTAGACTTGGCAGGTATGATTTTAAAAATAAAGGTTTTTGGTTGAGTTACCATAGTAGTCAAAGCAGTTGGTTTTTTCTTCGCTTTTTCGATTTGGCTCCTAATACAATCCATGAACGAAAACTAACAAATTCTAATGCCTCATCTGTTTTATATAAAATGGCACCAGATAAAGCAGAAAAATTTTCCGAAAAAACAAAAACTATTTATATGGTTTTTAAAGTAAAAATATTACTAAAGGGTATTGACCCATATAGGGAGGCTATTAAATCATCTTTTTCTTTAGAAAATTCGATTATAGAATTGTATGATACCGAAGATTTAAAAACTAAAATTGGAGAAATTCTGATAGACGAAAATTTATCAGTTAAATAAATCAAATATGAAATCAGCTAATTTTTTTCTAAAAATTATTATTTTTTGCATTATTACTATACAATTACGTGCACAATCTAAAGACGCAAATAATAGCTATATATCATTCAAAGCACCTTCTTCTAACTTTATAGATGTAGAAATTGAAGCTCATAAGGGCTTACCAAGATTCGGAAACCTTCTTTTTAAAAAGATAAATAAAGAATTAAGTACTCAAAAGGCGTTTGAAGAGCTAGTTAAAATGAAATACATGTCTGCAGCTTATGCAGATATGGATAAAAACAAGCTAACTAAAAAAGACCGTTCACAAGCTGGTGATAAAAAAAATGATAATTCAGTTTTTGCACAAAGTCATTTATTAAGATTGGCTGGCATGGTATGTTCTGAAGAAATTTTAAAAAAATATTTTTGTGATGATTCAAGTACTCAACCATGTTCTTATGCAGTCGATAAATATGGACAGCGCCCTAGACCATCTTATTGGGGAGGTGTACGTAATTTTAATGTAAGCGAGTTTAAACAACATCGCAGTTATACCAGTTTTATAAAAGATCACTTAGAAGAACTACAGATATGGAGCAAAACATTTTTCCCAAAGGATGAACTTATTGCATATTATGTTAGTAGAGCAGGTATAAGTGCAAGATACGGTCAAAGCCCTTATGACTTTAAGAAAAAAGGCTATTTTATTTTTAACCAAATGAATGGTAAACAATTTCTTCATTCTTCTTGTTTTGAAGCGACTGATGAAAATGAGAAAAAATTAAAGTATAGTAGCAGTAATGGTATCTTTTTACCAATGTCTCCCGAAAAGGCAAAAGTGTTAAAGCTTCAAAAAGGGAGTCCAATTTTCTTAGTTTATAAAGTGAAAATAACTGCATCTGAAACTGAGTTTAGTAAACTAAAGCTATCTTTTAGATTAGAAGACAGAATTATTGAGGTCTATAAAGACAAAACGTTAACCGATAAAATAGGAGAAATCTCTATGGATAACCTTATCACTAAATAGTATTAACATTATGAATCGCAAAAAATTAGTTACTTATCTATTATTTATTTTATCATTAACAATATCACTAAATAGTGTACATGCTCAATCTACTAGCGAAAGTATAGATATGACTGATGTTCTTACGATTAAGTCGTCATCATATAAATTTAAGTCCATACACATTCAAACGCATAAAGGATTACCAAGATTTGGAACACATAATCAATACCGTTTTATTGGTAAATATGGAGGATTACAAGTAGATAAATCCAAACATACATTGCTAAGTGATGGCTTTAAAAATTATCACAATATGATTAAAATGAAATATATGGCTTCATATTTTAATGATATAGACAAGATATATTTAACTGCGCTTACACGAGAAAATCGAGATAACAAAAAAGACATTCATTCATCAGCAGCACAAAAACATTTGTTGACGTTAATGCATACTTTAGCTTCTAACGAACTTTTACACGCCTATTTTTGTGAAGTTTCCACAAACCCAAAGTGCAGATATACAGGAATGTGGGGTGGCACTAGAGATGAATTTGTAGCACAAGAAAAATATGCAGCTTTTGTTGCAAAAAACTTAGAAGAACTTAGAAAATGGAGTACTTCTTTTTTTAAAGATGATAATGAAATAGGCTATTTCGTTACACGTCATAAATTTGGGCAATATGATTTTGATAAAGGTGGTTTTTGGGTGAAATTGCCTCCTCATCATGAAAAACCTTTTGGATTTAATTCATCAGACGAAGCCTTCTTCTTTGAATTTTTGCCCGAAGAATCTTTTGAAAATACGTATTTGAATAGTATTAAGAACACATTTCCAAAAGTATTATTACCTATGACTGCTGATAAAGCAGAAGATTTCCTAAATAATAGAGATATAAGCTTTTCGGACAGAAGACCCTCTGAATTTATTTATTCTGCTATTAAAGTACGTATTGTTTATAAAAAATTAGAAACAAATAATATTATGTCTCCTCAGCTTAAATTTACGTACCAGTTTGAGGACCCAATAGTAGAGTTTTATAAGGATATTGAATTAACAAAAAAAATAGGAGAAATTTCGTTAGAAAGCCCTTTCTATAGCAAAAAATAATTTTGATTTTTAATGTTATAATTGGAATTAAACCTATTCTATCTATTTAAAAGGAACTGGCTTTAGTTAGACTGTCTAAGATTTTTGATATACAAATCATATCTAGATTGTAGAGCAAGAGGGTAACACGCTACGCGATGTTACTAATTCATAATTATAAATACTTGTAATTTTTTGAATGTGTTGATTTATTTGTGAGTATATTTAATCAAATCAAATTTAATGACTGCTCTAAACTAAAAAAGTCCTCTTAAGAAAATAAATTTTCTATGAGAACTCTTGTTTACTTTGTCGGGGTGGCAGGATTCGAACCTGCGACCTCCGCGTCCCAAACGCGGCGCGATAACCGGGCTACGCTACACCCCGAAAAATAGTCTTTAGACTATAAAATTTCAATAAATAAATTCCAAAACACAAAACTAACCCAAACTGAGTAGCCCGGTTCCGGGCGGAGTTTATGCCGTGCTTGACACGGTACGACACCCCGAATTGAGTGTTAAGAAAATGTCTAGTAGACATTTTTAACGAAAGGGCCAGCCAGCGGGTAGGCTTTCATTAAACTCAAACCTTATTTCTTTCATAGAATAAATATCTGTAATAGATATTCTAAAAAAAGAAGCGTGCAAATATACTTTTTCTTAACAGATATACTAGTGAATAATTAGTAAATTCACATCAGTAATTTATATCAAATGAAGTTGTATTATTTTCCTTTTGTAATTGTGTTTTTTGTTTATGTTTCTTCTTGTTCCCAAAGCAAAACTCAAAAGAATACTAAATATTCTTTTGAAGAAGTAGTGCCTGACCTATACATTCCATGGGGGTTTACGTTTTTGCCAGATGAGTCTATATTGATTGCTGAAAAATCTGGTTCACTTATTCATTTTAAAAATGGAGTAAAAAAGAAAATAAAAGGATTACCAGAAATAGAAGTATTAGGGCAGGGCGGTTTAATGGATGTGGAACTACACCCTAACTATAAGAAAAATGGTTGGGTCTATATTACTTATGCTTCTAATACAGGTGGTGGAAGAGGTGCAAATACCGCCCTAATGCGGTTTAAATTAGAAGGTGCAGAAATGAAAGAAAAAGAACTGCTATATAAAGCAACTCCAAATACTGGTAAAGGGCAACATTTTGGTTCAAGAATAGAATTTGATAATGATGGTTATTTATATTTCACTATTGGCGATAGAGGAAATAGAGATGTTAATCCTCAGGATATTTCAAGAGACGGAGGTAAGGTCTATAGATTACATGATGATGGTTCTATTCCTAAAGACAATCCTTTCACAAATAAAAATAATGCTAAGAAGGCTATTTATTCGTATGGGCATCGCAATCCACAAGGTATGAAAATACACCCAGAGACAGGAAAAATTTGGACACATGAACATGGGCCCAGAGGAGGTGATGAAATCAATGTGGTTCAAAAAGGAAAAAATTATGGCTGGCCCAAAATTACCTATGGAATTAATTATAGTGGCTCTAAAATAACTGATAATACTAACTTACCAGGAATGGAACAACCTGTTCATTACTGGACTCCCTCTATTGCACCTAGTGGAATGGTATTTGTAACCAGCGATAAATACCCTGAGCTAAAGGGAAATTTATTGGTGGGCTCATTGAAATTTCAGTATGTGAATCTTTGTAAATTAGATGACGAGAAGGTAATAAAGGAAGAAAGATTGTTGGATGGAATTGGTAGAGTGCGTAGTTTGGAACAAGGTCCGGACGGTTACGTTTATGTAGGGGTTGAAAATCTAGGAATTGTTAAAATTATTCCAAAGAAATAATAGTAAATTTGTCAAACTATTAAACTAATTTCATGCTAATTATAGGGATTGCCGGTGGAACTGGAAGTGGTAAAACTACAGTTGTTAACCAAATTATTAATGAGTTACCAGACAAAGATGTTACTGTCATTTCGCAAGACTCATATTACAAGGCAACAGATAACCTGACCTATGAAGAGCGGTCAAAAATTAATTTTGACCATCCTAGAGCTATTGATTTTAAATTGTTAGTAGCACATTTGTTAGATTTAAAAGAAGGAAAATCTATAGATCAACCGGTATATTCATTTGCAACACATAACCGCACAAAAGATACCGTTAAAACACACCCTAGCAAAGTTATTATTGTAGAAGGTATTTTGATACTTTCAAAACGTAAAGTGCGTGATTTGATGGATATTAAGGTGTTTGTGCATGCTGATTCTGATGAGCGATTGATAAGAAGATTAAAGCGCGATATTCAAGATAGAGGCAGAGATATGAATGAGGTTTTAAATCGCTATCAAGAAACATTAAAACCTATGCATGAGCAATTTATAGAGCCTATGAAGGAGTATGCAGATATTATTATTCCTAATAATAAATACAATACAGTTGCTGTTGATATTGTACGGACGATCATTAACGAAAAGTTATAGCCACTGATGGCATTGAAAGATATTTTAAAGCACCCAGTAACGAAGTTTTTAAGCAATCGTTATGTGATTATTCTTTTACTTTTTATTGTATGGATGGTGTTTTTTGATGAAAATTCTTTTTTGAATCATAGAGAACTTAATAAAGAGCTTGATAAGCTTGAAAAATCAAATGAGTATTTTGAAAAAGAAATCACCCATGACAAGAAGATTATTAAGAACTTACAAAATCCTGATTCATTAGAGCGCTTTGCTCGTGAAGAATATAGGATGAAAAAGAAAGATGAAGACATCTATATTATTGAGTTTGATACTCTGAAAAAGTAATATGAGTTCATTTATATTTAAGGAGTTTGATGAAGTATCAGCAAAGCAATGGAAACAGAAGATTCAGGTTGATCTTAAAGGGGCAGATTATAATGATGCCTTAGTCTGGGAATCAAACGAGGGAATTAAAGTAAAACCTTTTTATCATAAAGACGAATATCAAGCATTAGATATTCCTGATATTAATGGTTTTACTGCTATTTGTCAATTCATTTTCATTTCTGATGAGCAAACGGCTAATTTTTTAGCAAAAGATGCTCTAAATAGAGGAGCAAACTCACTTCTATTTGAAGCAAATGAACCGTTTGATATAACTACCCTTTTACAAGATGTCACCCTGAACGCAGTTGAAGGGTCTATCCATTTTAAATTAGGTTTCTGGTCTGAAAGTTTCTTTACAGATTTAATTGATAAAACGAAAAATCATAAAGTTTTTTTAAATCTTGACCCCATTGGAAACTTAGCGAAACAGGGGAATTGGTTCTCGGGTAAAAAGCAGACTGATTTAGAAATGATGGTTAATTTACAAAACTCAACTTCTGAAAGCGCAAATGTAATAGGTGTTGATGCGAGTTTGTATCAAAATGCTGGTGCTAATATGGTACAACAAATTAGCTATGCTTTGGCACATGCAAATGAATATCTCAACATCATTGCGAGTGAAACAAAGCAATCTATAAAGTCAATCCAATTTAACTTTGCGATTGGTGGCAATTACTTCTTCGAAATTGCCAAGTTGAGAGCATTCAGATATCTATGGAAATTGTTATGTGAACAGTATGACCTTGTTATTGAGCCTCATATTTTTGCACAACCTAGTTCACGGAATAAAACCTTATATGATTATAATACAAATATGCTTAGAACTACTACTGAGAGTATGAGTGCATTGTTAGGAGGAGCAAATACTATTTCTAATGTGGCTTATGATAGTATTTATCATAAGAAAAATGAATTTGGTGAACGTATAGCACGTAATCAAATATTGGTATTACAAGAGGAGAGCTATTTTAAAGAGGCTTCAAGATTTACAGAAGGGTCTTATTATATAGAATCACTAACCAAACAACTGGCTGAAAAAGCGCTGGAGCTTTTCAAGGATATAGAAAAATCAGGTGGATTTTTAAAACAGTTGTTTGAAGGTACTATTCAGCGAAAAATAGAAGAAAGCGCTTCAAAGGAACAAATACAATTTGATGCTGGACAGGAAATTTTGTTGGGAACAAACAAACACCCTAATGCTAATGATAAAATGAAAGATAATTTGGAGTTGTATCCTTTTGTAAAAACAAAACCTAGAAAAACATTAATTCAGCCAATAATTGCAAAGCGACTAGCTGAAAAATTAGAGCAAAAGCGATTAAAAAAAGAATAATAGTTATGGAAACTACAGACTCTTTAATAAAATATTTTTTCCCATTTGTGGTATTATTACAATCCTTTGGATGTGATTTTTATGATAAAAGTTACACAGCATATGATCCCGCACCTGTAGATTCAAGTACGGAAACAATTGCTGCGCCAGCCGTAGTTCGCAATATAGATTGTTCTGAATTATTAGAATATAAATACAATGGTTTTTATGAAACAGTAGAAGATGGTAAACTATTTACGTTAAATACACCTTCAAAAAAAGATAGCCTTAAAGTTTTAGAAAGTGCTATGATCAATAGTAATGACTTTGCTACAGTAGCTAAGATCTTTGATTATATGGGAAACCCTAGTCTACTTGTCACTCTTACAGAGAATGGTAAATTGATTTTTGAAGAGTTTACAACACAAAACATAAACAAAAAAATAGCGATAATTATAAATGATAAATTGATCGCAGCACCTAAAATTTTAGCTGCAATTGGTGGAGGAAAGGTTGAAATTTCTGGGAATTTTACGCAAGAAGAGGTAAATGAGCTGTACGACGCCATAGATGCATTAATTTATTGTAAAAATTAAATGATTAGAAAAGACATTCAACATATTCAAATTGAAGCAAAAGATGCAAAGTCAAAAACTTTTGAGCATGAGAATTTTGTTGCTGGTATTGCTCCTAACTTGCGTGGTCCTTATTCAACTATGTATGTACGTCGCCCGTGGACAATTCGTCAATATGCCGGATTTTCTACCGCCGAAGAGAGTAATGCCTTTTATAGAAGAAATTTAGCTGCCGGTCAAAAAGGGTTATCTGTGGCATTTGATCTGGCAACACATAGAGGTTATGATTCTGATCATGAACGTGTACAAGGAGATGTGGGCAAGGCTGGTGTTGCTATAGACTCAGTTGAGGATATGAAAATATTATTTGATCAAATTCCTTTAGATCAGATGTCAGTGTCTATGACCATGAATGGAGCTGTGCTTCCAATTATGGCTTTTTATATTGTGGCAGCAGAAGAGCAGGGGGTAGCTCCTGAAAAACTTTCAGGCACAATTCAAAATGACATTCTAAAAGAGTTCATGGTTCGTAATACATATATCTATCCTCCAACTCCTTCTATGAAGATTGTTGCTGACATTTTTAAATATACCAGCAAAAATATGCCCAAGTTCAATTCTATTTCTATCTCTGGGTATCATATGCAAGAAGCGGGTGCCACTCCTGAAATTGAACTGGCATATACCTTGGCAGATGGGTTAGAATATATAAGAACAGGTATTGAAGCAGGGATGGATATTGACAGTTTTGCACCTCGCTTATCTTTCTTTTGGGCTATAGGGATGCATCATTTTCAGGAAATTGCTAAACTGCGAGCTGGTAGGATGTTATGGGCAAAGATTGTGAAGCAATTTGACCCAAGAAATCCCAAATCACTAGCCTTAAGAACACATTGCCAAACGAGCGGTTGGAGTTTAACAGCTCAGGATCCGTTTAATAATGTTGCAAGAACGGCTATTGAAGCTATGGCAGCAGCTTTTGGAGGTACTCAAAGCTTGCATACCAATGCCTTGGATGAAGCTATTGCGCTACCTACCGATTTTTCTGCAAGAATAGCGCGTAACACACAAATTTATATTCAAGAGGAAACAAAAATTACAAAAACAGTAGATCCTTGGGCAGGTTCTCATTATGTTGAGGAATTAACTGAAGATATGGCGTCCAAAGCATGGGACTTAATTCAGGAAGTGGAAGATCTTGGTGGAATGACAAAAGCGATTGAAAAAGGAATTCCTAAATTGAGAATAGAAGAGGCAGCAGCTAAAAAACAAGCGCGAATTGACAGTGGTCAAGATGTGATAGTGGGTGTAAATAAATATCAATTAAAGGAGGAGGATCCTTTACATATTTTAGAAGTAGATAATCAAGCTGTGCGGCAATCTCAAATTGAAGGACTACAGACACTTAAAACTGAAAGAAGTTCTGGTAAGGTAAATAGGGCATTAAGCGAATTAACTAAATGTGCTGAAACGGGTGGTGGAAATTTATTAGCTTTAGCTGTTGAAGCTGCAAGAGAACGGGCAACACTGGGGGAAATATCAAATGCACTAGAGACCGTTTTTGGTAGGTATAAAGCAACCATAAATTCAATTACAGGAGTGTATAGTAGAGAAATAAAAGAAGATGATACGTTTAAAAAAGCTACTGATTTAGCAGATCAATTTGCGGATTTAGAAGGTAGACGCCCAAGGATAATGGTAGCAAAAATGGGGCAGGATGGTCATGATAGAGGTGCTAAAGTAGTAGCAACAAGTTTTGCTGACTTGGGTTTTGATGTAGATATCGGCCCCTTATTTCAGACTCCAAAAGAAGCCGCAAAACAAGCAGTAGAAAATGATGTGCACATTTTAGGTATATCATCGCTTGCCGCAGGTCATAAAACATTGGTGCCTCAAGTGATTGCCGAATTGAAAAATTATGGACGCGAAGATATTATGGTCATTGCTGGAGGCGTCATTCCGCCTCAAGATTATCAATTCTTATTTGATGCCGGCGTAGTAGGTGTTTTTGGTCCCGGTACCAAAATTGCAA
The DNA here is from genome assembly GCF_056591715.1 of Maritimimonas sp. 2405UD52-3. Taxonomy (NCBI): domain Bacteria; kingdom Pseudomonadati; phylum Bacteroidota; class Flavobacteriia; order Flavobacteriales; family Flavobacteriaceae; genus Maritimimonas; species Maritimimonas sp. 2405UD52-3. The sequence continues at coordinate 217,066 of NZ_JBWQOL010000002.1, read as the reverse complement.
AAGCAGCCATTGAAATTTTGGAAATTTTAATTGATAGTACTGAATAGTCTTATTGGGCTAAGGTAAGTAGTACTTGTCTATATATTGAATGGCTTGCTTTTGTGTTAAATATGAAAATTTCGCATATCTGGAATGCACGTCAATAATTTCATCTAAGGCATGCTGTACGAGCTCTTTATTTTTCCAGGTATTCAAATGTTGAATGATCGTTTCTAAACACCCTTTTTTATATGCAATTTGTCCAAGCACATGTATTAACGTGTTTCTTACTCTTGGTGTTTCATCATATTCTAGAAGTTTAAGTAATGGAAGAATGTCTTGAGGATACTTTCTGCCTCTTAATTCTAAACCATGACATATTTCTCTTCTTATTTCTTTGTCAGGATGCTTCAAATACTGTTCAGCCCATTTCAAAACTGGTTCCGGATCTTTCTCTCCCATTTTTTTAAGAGAACCTATGACGGCATTTCTAACTTTATGGTGTGTGTCAAATAAGCCTATATCAAAGAAATATGTCACTTTATCAAAATAAAATTTTCCTATTTCTCCTGCTGCATTAATAGTAGTTTGACGAATAAGCTCATTTTCAGACTTTAGTAATTCTTTGAGTTGATTAATAATGGTAGCTCTTAAATCTCGTTTACTAAAAAAGAGTTTTCCTATAGTTTGATAGGCTGTCTTTCTAATATAAGTATCTTCATTTGAGAAGTACTTGATAATATTTAGAAAATCATTTTTCTGGAGATCAATGTTGATTTCATGATGAATTTTATTAACTAATTCAAGTCGTTTTACTTTAGGTAGGTCATAGAATTTCATTACTGCAAATTTAGAAGTAAACAATTGAAAAATGAAAAACCCGAGTAAAACTCGGGCTTTTGTATAAAAACTCTAAATTATATTGATAACTGTGATTTCCGTTATTTGCCATTAAAGGGAATCAAATCTATAAGTAATAACTTGACTTTATCCTTTTTTATTGTTTACAGTACATTAAAAATTAGTTAAAACTCTAAATTAAAAACTGAATCCTAATGTAGCTGTAAATCTATCGTTCGTAATATCTAATTCAGCAGGTAGTGCAGATGCATCATCAATGAAATTATAAAAATCAGTATTATCAGTTCTTTGATAAGCAAAATCTAATTTGGCGCCGCCTTTAAATTTAAAACCTAGGCCAACAGAATAACCTGAAACATGGTCAGAGTCTATTGCATCTTTATAAGGGCTTTCCTGAAAATTATAACCACCTCGTAAGCTTATATTGTCAATACGCCACTCAGCACCAACTCTAAACTCAGAAGTTCCTTGTAAATCATTTGAAAATGAAGTATTATCATCTTGAAATGTGCCAGTAGGTTTTAGTTTTAAATTATTAAAATCTCTATAGATGTAATCAAAACTAATAAGGCCTTCTTTACCGAATAGGTAAGCAAAACTTCCTGTTAATTTTCCAGGAGTTGTGATATCATAATCAAAAATGCTATTCTCAGTTATACCTGGGTCGATATCTGGGTCTCCATTGAAAAATAAGGTATCATCATAACCAATAAATTCTTCTGAGAGCTGATACCATGTAGGCGACTGATATGAGACACCTAGCCGTATATATTGTGATGGTTTTGCAATGAGCCCAACACTAAATGAAACGCCGTTTCCTGTTGTAAACAATTCCTCTTCCGCCAAAGCATCAAATGTGTTTTCATTACCATCATTATTAAACTCTCGAACTTGTGTTAACTGATAAAAATCTAGGTCATATGCAGTTACAGAAGCTCCTATATAAATCTTTTCACTGGGTTGAGTGGCCAATGCTAATACCAACTTATCATTCCTGCCATCGGTAAAATTTCTGAAATTTGTACCTTCAAAAAACTCATAAACTCCATCAGGGTCATAGAAATTAGAAATAGGCGCAATAGGCTGATCAAAATCATCTATTGGTAAACCATCCGCAAACCAATTGTTCTCGAAATCTTTACTAATCGAATAGTTAAAACCTATTGCCAATTTTCTTAAATGTGAATGTCTTCCACCACCAACAACAAATACACCACCAACTTGATTAAAATTGAAATAATTATCGTTGTTGTCTAATATATCTCCATAAAGATTTGTTTCAATATCAGTATTTCTTACACCTATGGTACCAGCAAATCCCGTTTTTTTAAACACTGCTATACCTGCAGGATTCACATCCATTGCTGAATAATCACCGCCTAAAGCTCCAAAGGCCCCGCTCATGGCATTATAGCGAGCTGTACCATTTACATCACCTCTTGAGAATAGTACTGCGGCATCTGCATTACTTAAAACTTGGCCGTTCATTGCTAAGGAGGATAGAATTCCTCCTATTAGAAAAAATAGCTTTTTCATAAAATGTCTTCTTTAATTTATTCGATTAACGTCTTCTTGATGAACTTCTACTTGATGATCTGGTTGCTGATCTTGAAGAACTACTTCTAGAAGGTGCGCTTCTAACTGAAGATCTTGATCTTGATGGAGACGAAGGTCTGCTGTAACTTCTAGTTCTGTTAGAGCTAGAACTTCGGGTATTATAATTTCTAGACCTTGATGTACTAGGCCTGCTGTAGTTTCTACTATAAGTTCTAGTTGTTCCACTACTTGAAGCTCTTCTTTGAGGAGTGCTTCTAGAGTAGGAAACCCTATTTCGTGTACTTGATGAACTTCTTCTAATATTAGAATTATTAGCGGTGCCGGCTCTTGAGGTTCTTGTACCGCTTCTAGTCACTCCATAGTTAGATGTCGTACCTCTAGAAGTACTTCGTCTAATAGTATTAGATCTTCTAATGCTACTTGAACTTCTAACTGCTGAGCCACGTCTAACTTGTGAAGTACTTCTTCTAACACCAGAGCTATTTCTTCTGGTAACTCCACTAGAACGCCTTATTGATGAGTTGCTGGCTACGCCTCTGCGCACACCAGAACTTGATCTTCTGGAAAGGCCTGATGTATTTGTATACCTACTGGCCAAAGATGACCTTCTGCTTACACCAGTTCTTGTACTTCTTCTGTTGGTATTGAAAGCATAACGTCTGCCATATGTTGTATTATAGTAAGGACTTCTGTAATAATTTCTACCATAGAAACCACGTCCAAATCTATTGTATCCATAAAAACCACCCCATCCATATCCACCATAAAACCATGGGTCATAAAATCCGCCATAATAAGGAGGGCAGTAAATGCCGCCAATTCCCCAGCCAGCGCCCCATCCGGCACCCCAGCCCCAGCCTCCCCAAAGGCCAAAAGGTCTACCAAAACCACCCCATCCGAAGCCATTATTATAGATGTTTACATCTACATTATCTGTATACTCCCAAGGTGTATTTCCATCAACATATTTTTGTTCAACATAAGGCTCTTCATCACCATAACCTAAAGAATCTATATCTGTAAAGATATCTTCATCAGTAATATCCGCATATTTATCAGCTTCATTTTTGAAGTAATCCTCATATTTAGATGATTTCTTCTCTTCTCTAACCACAACAACCTCTCTTTGATCACTAGTTTTCCTTTGATCATCAGCATAAATACCATCATCTTCTGAAGTTGTATTTGCATCTCTATATACAATACAAGATGTTGTGGAGCTTAAGAGTATCAATCCTATGACTGATACAAATAGGGAGCGGATCGCGTAATTATTAATTTTCATATCTAATGGCTTTTTCTTATTGTAAATTACAAATTATAACTAGCTTTGCAGCATTAAAATTTGTGATTTATTTAACACAATATCTGTGCCAAAGATTAAATATGGGTAAAAAATTAACGACAAGAGCTGAAGATTATTCTAAATGGTATAATGAATTAGTGGTAAAAGCTGACTTAGCTGAAAATTCTGGAGTAAGAGGTTGTATGGTCATTAAGCCTTATGGTTTTGCTATATGGGAGAAAATGCAAGCAGAATTGGATAGAATGTTTAAGGAAACCGGGCATGAGAATGCGTACTTTCCGTTATTCATTCCTAAATCTTATTTCAGTAAAGAAGCGAGTCATGTTGATGGATTCGCTAAAGAATGTGCGGTGGTAACTCACTACAGGTTGAAGAATGACGAAGATGGAAAAGGCATTGTGGTTGATGAAAATGCAAAGCTTGAAGAAGAGCTAATTGTACGACCAACTTCTGAAACTATTATCTGGGATACCTATAGAAAATGGGTGCAATCATACAGAGATTTACCAATTTTAGTGAATCAATGGGCGAATGTAGTACGGTGGGAAATGCGCACACGTCTATTTTTGCGAACTGCTGAATTTCTTTGGCAGGAAGGCCATACAGCGCATGCAACAAAAGAAGAAGCCATAGCTGAAGCAGAACAAATGCAAGGTGTTTATGCAGATTTTGTTGAGAATTTTATGGCCGTACCAGTAATAAAAGGTACCAAAACAGAAAGTGAGCGTTTTGCAGGTGCATTAGAAACATATACTATTGAAGCATTAATGCAGGATGGTAAAGCATTACAGGCTGGTACTTCCCATTTCTTAGGTCAGAATTTTGCCAAAGCATTTGATGTGAAATTTGCTACTAAAGAAGGAAAGCAAGAATATGTATGGGCAACTTCTTGGGGGGTTTCTACACGATTAATGGGAGCATTGATTATGACTCACTCTGATGATAACGGGTTGGTATTGCCTCCTAACTTAGCACCAATTCAAGTTGTAATTGTACCTATATATAAAGGTCAAGAACAACTAGAAACTATTTCAGTAAAAGCAAAACAAATTATTTCTGATTTAAGAGCCAAAGGAATTTCGGTGAAATTTGACAATAGAGATACACACAAACCAGGCTGGAAGTTTGCAGAATATGAACTAAAAGGGGTGCCATTACGAATTGCTATGGGGCAACGAGATATGGAAAATGGAACAGTTGAGTTAGCTCGAAGGGACACATTATCCAAAGAAACGATTTCTCAAGAAGATATAGTAGATACTGTTGAAGGTCTTCTAAAAGAAATACAAGAAAATCTATATAAGAAAGCACTTAATTACAGAAACGAACATATTACCCAGGTAAGTACTTTTGATGAATTTAAAGATGTAATTGATAGTAAAGGTGGTTTTGTATTAGCACATTGGGATGGAACAATTGAAACTGAGGAAAAAATTAAAGAGCTTACAAAAGCTACGATACGTTGTATACCTTTAAATGCAGAAAAGGAAGAAGGAAGTTGCGTGTATTCAGGAGAAAAATCAACTAGAAAAGTACTTTTTGCAAAGGCATATTAAAAATTTTTAAAAAGTACTTGCAGAGAATAAAATTTGTTTTATTTTTGCACTCGCTTAACAAAGTTAAAGCAACATAATGGCCCGTTCGTCTAGGGGTTAGGACGCCAGGTTTTCATCCTGGTAACAGGGGTTCGATTCCCCTACGGGCTACAAAAGTTTTTAAACAAAAAAATAAATGGCAAATCATAAGTCAGCATTAAAGAGGGTAAGAAGTAGCGAAACCAAGCGTTTGAGAAATAGATTTCAACACAAAACGACTAGAAACGCTATTAAAAATTTACGTGCAGCTACTAAGAAGAAAGATGCAGAATCGCAGCTTCCTCTTGTTATTGCAATGATTGATAAATTAGCTAAAAACAATATTATTCATAAGAATAAGGCTTCTAATTTAAAATCTAAGCTAACAAAACATGTAGCAGCTATCTAGTATACTGCGCTCTTAAAGTACACAAAAAGCCATCTGATTTCAGATGGTTTTTTTGTTTTCAAAAAGTTTCTTATTGGGAATTTCTTAGGTGTTAGTTGTTATATGTATATGCTAAAGAAAAATTGCGATGACAGCTTATAAGGAAGAGGGTTATACCTATGTGTTATTTGGAAGAGAAGCTATTAATTTATATAAAGTTTCTATAGATATGTTACTTTCATCAACTAACCTTCATTACAAGATAGAAGGGTATGATGATGTAAAGTCATTTATGAAAGATGTTAAAAGCTGGGATGGCTTTATTGAAATTACTGAACAAGATTATTTAGCAATTAAAAATCAAGATAGTTTAAGAAAATTGGGAAGTAATGGGAATTCAAAGCTAGCCTCTCTATTCAAATTTTTTAAGTCTTAACTTACCATTCGTAAGTCCTATCTGCATCTAGACGAATCAGGATAAAAAGCATCAATGTAAACCCCCAAAGAGAAGAACCTCCATAGCTAAAGAAAGGCAATGGTATCCCAATGGTGGGTAATAGTCCTATAACCATGCCAATATTTATCATAAAATGGAAGAGAAATATAACACCAGTGGCATATCCAAATACCCGGCTAAAGATTGATTTTTGACGTTCAGAAATTGTAAATATGCGTAACATGAATATGGTAAAAATGAGTATTACCACGGTTGTTCCTAAAAAGCCCCATTCTTCACCTACTGTACTAAATATATAGTCTGTATGTTGCTCAGGTACAAATTTACCTTGAGTTCTATCTCCTTCTAAAAAACCTTTACCCAAAAAACCACCCGAGCCAATTGTAACCATAGACTGGTTGGTATTATAACCAATGCCTTGGGTGTCTGCTGTTTTACCAAGTAAAATGTTAAACCGGTCTTGATGTCGTTGCTCAAAAACGTTATTGTAAATGTAATCAACACTGAAAATGAATAAACCGGTAAGCATATAAACAGCCAACATTTTTGGCCACTCTCTTTGTATACTAATATTACCAGTTTTTAAGAGATAAGCAAAAAATAAAGCAATCAACCCAAATATGACCAAAAGAGTAATCTTTAAACCTAACGCCAGTGTAATAATAAATAATACAATTGCAGCAACACCAATTAGTATGTAATAGGCTGGTAATCCCTCACGATACATTACAAAAATTAATGAGATAAATATCAACGCTGATCCTGCATCTGGCTGCAATACAATTAATATTGTTGGTATTAATAAGATAGCAAAAGCATTTAGTTGTGTTTTGAAGTTTGATAAATCTCTATTGGGTTCAGCTAAAAAATTAGCCAGCGCTAATGCAGTTCCTACTTTGGCAAATTCTGATGGCTGTATGCTGAAGCCTCCAAAATTATACCAAGAGGTTGCCCCATTAATAGTTGATCCAAATAAGAATAATCCAATTAATGAAAGTAAGGTTAGAATATATATAACTCCTGAAAAACGCTCATAAAACTTTGAGTCAATAGATAAGGTAATAACAGCTAAAACAAGCCCAAATATAATCTTTTGAATATGCTTGCCTTGCAATGTTGAAAAATCAAATAAAGAAACTTCATTTTGTGAAACAGTAGCAGCATAAATGCTAACCCATCCCATAAAAACGAGAATAGCATATAACAAAATCAACCCCCAGTCAATGCCTGCTAGTATGTTAGTCTTCCTTTTGCGCAAGTGTTTGTTCCATTAAAAGTCGCTTCTGCAACAGTTGTTCATCATACTTATCTTGTAAACTTCCATCAAACATTCGTTGTTCTAACCACGACCTCGTTGTTTCTCCTTTCAGGTACTTTTCAATCATTAAAGTAGCGATAGGGCCAGCCCAGCGCGAACCCCAGTAGCCGTTTTCAACAAAAACAGCAATGGCAATTTTTGGATCTTCAACAGGTGCAAAAGCAATAAAAACAGAGTGGTCTTCAAACTGCAAACGTTTACCATTAAAGCTCCAGAAATTTTCTGCAGTTCCGGTTTTTCCAGCAATATTAATACCTTTTACTTTAGAGCCAAGGGCTGTTCCCTTTTCGAAAACATTAAACATGCCCTGTATTACCGGTTCAAAATGTTTTTTGTCTATAGTGGTGTACTTGGGTTTTGTGAATGCCTCAATTTCAATAGGTTTTCGGTCTATTTGTTTTAAAATATGTGGTGTGTAATAGTACCCTTTATTGGCAATTGCAGCTGTCATATTTGCTAATTGTATGGGTGTTGTTAGTACTTCACCCTGACCTATAGAATTTGATATTATGGTTGGGGCTCTCCAACCACCACCTGGGTAGTACTTATTATAAAAATCACCATTAGGAATCAATCCTTTCTTACCAGTAGGAAGATCATAACCCAAAAAATTACCCAATCCAAAGCTCTCAGCATGTTTATTCCAAGCATCTGTACCTTTAGCTGCATTACCGTGGTTTTCTATCGTTCGTCTATATACATTTGCAAAGTAGGCATTACAAGATTTGTAAATACCTCTATCTAAACGAATTGGGGCTCCATAAACCCCGCAGTGACACCCCATAAAATTATTGGCACTTCTTCCATAGCGATACCCTCCATAACAATAAAAATGTGTGTCAGGAGTTATAACTCCTTCCTGTAAACCAATCAATGCATTAATAATTTTGAATGGAGAACCTGGAGGATATTGAGCTAGTAATCCTCTATCAAACATTGGTTTATTAATGGTGTCACCAAGTAAAATAGTTGAGTTGACCCTACGCTTTCTACCTACCATACGGTTTGGGTCGTATGTTGGAGTTGAGACTAACGATAAAATTTCACCAGTTTTTGGTTCAATGGCCACAATACCACCACGTTTATTGGCCATTAAGCGTTCACCATATTGCTGAAGTTTAATATCAAGTGTTACAGTAAGATCTTTTCCAATAATGGCAAGTGTATCATATTTTCCTTCTTTATAAGGGCCTATTTCTTTATTAAATCTGTTTTTTTGGACAAATTTTACACCTTTTACACCCCTTAATATTTCTTCATATTCTTTTTCTATACCATTAATCCCTATAATTTCTCCTAATTGGTAGTAAGGGTTCTTCTTTAGAAAATCCTCATTAGCTTCTCCTAAATAACCAAGCACATTAGGCGCACTTTTAATTGGGTATTCTCTCAGCGACCTTTTTTGAATAAAAAAGCCTTCATACTTGTACATTTTTTCTTGTAGATATGCATAGTTTTCTTTTGATAATTGCGCAACAAAAACTGAAGGTATAATAGGTGAATAACGTCTGGCACGATTATATTTTTTAATAAAATCTTCTTTAGAAATCTTAAGTAGATTACAAAATTCAAGTGTATCAAGAGGTCTTACATCTCTAGGTACAACCATAATATCATAAGAGGGTTGATTGGCCACAAGTAACTTGCCATTTCTATCATATATAAACCCTCTTTGCGGATAATCATATTTTACTGCAACTGCAGAATTATTAAGTGGAGACGCTCTATAAGAGTCATCAATAACTTGTAAGTAAAAAAGCCTCAATATAAAGATGATACTTATAATGATTGTTGAAAAATATGCCAAATACTTGCGCTCCATACTATTTTTTTCGAGTCATCAAAGTGATACTAAACATGATTAAAATAATTGTAAAAATGCTGGTCGTAATTGTTCTGCTGATGATCGTTCCAAAATGTGAAAATTTGAAATACTCTAATGTAAATACAATCAAGCTATGCAAAAAGACCAATATTGATACATAAGATAATACCTTTAAGAAAGGTTGTTTGGTAATATCAAAAACTACAAAGTCAATTTCTGATTTCCTCAATACATATTTTAGTATTGGCAATCGTACATATGCTATAAAAAGCGTTGCTGCAGCATTTGTTCCTCCAGAGTTCAAAAAAACATCAACTATAAATCCCATTAAAAAGCTTAATAAAAGTATTAATCCTCTATCTTTTCTTAACGGAAAAAGGATGACAAATAGTACATATAAGAAAGGGTTTAAATAACCAAATAGTAATACATTATTTAGTACAATAACTTGCAATAGAACAAGTACAATGAAAAGAGTAATATTTTGTAATATGCTACTGGTCATTCTCTTGTTGTAATGTTTCTATTTCGGTTTTGTCAAGATTTGAAATAATATGTACCGGACCAATAGCACTCATATCATTAAAAAGTCGAATATTAATAAAACGATAGTTATTATTAGCAACCTCAAAATCTTCAACTGTACCTACAGGAATACCTTCAGGGAAAATAATTGATCTACCACCAGTGATTAAAGAATCTCCTTGTTGAATATTTGCTTGTATAGGTAAATCAACCAACTGTAGTACATTATAATCATTACCATCCCATTCAAGTGTGCCAAAATGTAGACTCTTTGTAAGGCGAACATTGATTTTGGCATTCTCATTGAGTATAGATAAAATAGTAGTATATTGGTTAGATACATTCTTTGTAATACCAATTACACCATTACTATTTACAACACCCATTTCAGAAGAGATACCTTGTTTACTTCCTTTATCAATCAACAAATAATTAAACTTTCTATGGTACTGATTCGCAATGATCTTGGCAGGGATAAATTGAAATTTCTGATGATATTTTGTAGTGTCAACAAACTCAAGAGCTCGTAGAAGAGTATCTTTTTTTTGCTGCTGCAAAAGGTTTTTTAAGCGACTATTTTCATCAAGCAGTTCTTGATTGTATTTACGCAATTCACCTAATTCAGAAAACCTATTAATTCTTTTATAAATACCTCCTGAAACAAAGTTGGCAGAATTTGAAAACTTACTATTGTGATATGAATGACTTTTAATAGTGAAAGACAGTGCAATAACCTCTAACAACAAAAAGAATAAAAAGTACCTATACTTGGTTAAGAAACTAACAATTTGTTGCATAGAAGGAGTTTACTACTTCATCAATACGCTTTTGTATTTCTCTAAGTCTTTTAACGCAATACCAGTACCTCTAACAACAGCTCTTAAAGGATCTTCTGCAACATATACAGGTAGGTCTGTTTTTCTTGAAAGACGTTTGTCAAGTCCACGAAGCATAGAACCACCACCAGCTAAATAAATACCTGTGTTATAAATGTCTGCCGCCAATTCTGGAGGTGTTTGAGAAAGTGTTTCCATTACGGCATCTTCAATCCTTAAAATTGACTTATCCAATGCCTTAGAAATTTCTCTAAATGATATTTTTATTTGCTTAGGTTTACCGCTTAAAAGATCTCTACCTTGTACTAATATATCTTCTGGTGGATCTTCAATATCTTCTGTAGCAGCACCAACATCAATTTTTATTTTTTCTGCAGTAGTTTCCCCTACATATAGGTTATGTTGGGTTCGCATATAATAGGCAATATCATTAGTAAATACATCACCAGCAACCTTTATTGACTTATCACATACAATTCCACCCAAAGCAATAACTGCAATCTCTGTGGTACCACCACCTATGTCTATAATCATATTCCCTTTGGGTTGCATAATGTCTATACCAATACCAATAGAAGCTGCCATAGGCTCATGAATAAGATAAATATCTTTAGCATTCATGTGTTCAGCAGAATCACGAACAGCGCGCTTTTCAACTTCCGTAATTCCTGAGGGAATGCATATAACCATCCGTAGAGAAGGAGGGAAGAAAAAACGTTTTTTTATGGAAGGAATTTGTTTTATGAATTCACGAATCATCTGTTCAGATGCCTCAAAATCGGCTATAACACCATCCTTTAAAGGGCGAATGGTTTTGATGTTTTCATGTGTTTTACCTTGCATTAAATTAGCCTTCTTACCTATTGCTATGATCTTACCTGTAGAGCGATCTCTGGCGACAATAGAAGGACTGTCAATAACCACCTTACCATTGTGAATGATAAGCGTGTTGGCAGTTCCGAGGTCGATAGCAACGTCCTCGGTCATAAAGTCAAAAAATCCCATAGAGTTATTAAATTTGGGTTAGGTGAATTTTTGCAATTGCCAAAGTTAATAAAATTAATGTTTAAAATGACGGGTACCAGTAAATACCATTGACATTTTATTTTCATTACAAAAATCAATAGATAATTGGTCTTTTATTGAGCCACCTGGCTGTATAACCGCATTGATTCCTGCGTTATTAGCAATCTCAACACAATCAGGAAATGGGAAGAATGCATCACTTGCCATGACTGCACCACTAAGATCAAAATTAAAGTGTTTGGCTTTCGTAATGGCCTGATTTAATGCGTCTACACGCGATGTTTGCCCAGTACCACTAGCACATAATTGCTTATTCTTTGCTAACACAATTGTGTTGGATTTTGTGTGCTTACAAATTTTTGAAGCAAAAAGTAAGTCTTCAATTTCTGTTTCAGACGGAACTAAACTTGTTGCAGTATTTAAATCTAATTTATTATCAGTTTTATAATCTCTATCTTGAACCAAAGCACCATTCAGGCAACTTCGCATAATGGTTTTTGAGAGTTCAACCTCTTTTAAGATAAGAACAATCCTGTTTTTCTTGCCTTTTAATATTCCTAATGCTTCATTAGTAAATGATGGTGCTATCACTACCTCGCAAAATAATTTATGAATTTCTTCAGCGGTTGCTTTATCTAATTCTGTATTGGCAATAAGGATACCTCCAAAAGCTGAAACCGGATCTCCAGCCAAAGCATCTAAATATGCCTGTTTAATAGTTGATCGCTGAGCGAATCCGCAAGCATTGTTATGCTTTAAAATAGCAAAAGTTGGTGCTTCATTTTTAAATTCATTCATTAATAAAACAGCAGCATCTACGTCTAACAAATTATTATAACTTAACTCCTTGCCATGTAATTTGGTGAACATAGCATCAAAATCACCAAAGAAAAATCCTTTTTGGTGTGGGTTTTCACCATAGCGCAATACTTTGCCTTGAGTTTCACTTATTTTTAATGAGGCAATGCTATGATCAGCATTGAAATAATTAAAAATCGAGGTGTCATAATGAGAAGACACATTAAATGATTTAGCAGCAAAAAGTTTACGTTGCTCAAGTGTAGTACTTCCTTCTTGTTCAGATATAATTTTTAAGAATTCATCATATTGTTCCATTGAGGATATACATACGACATCTTTAAAATTTTTAGCAGCAGCCCTTATCAATGAAATACCTCCAATGTCTATTTTTTCGATAATGTCTTGTTCTGGAGCTCCAGAAGCTACGGTTTTTTCAAAAGGATATAAATCAACAATTACAATATCAATTTCTGGAATTTCATATTCATCCAACTGCGCAACATCATTATCTAATTCTCTTCTAGAAAGTATGCCGCCAAACACCTTAGGGTGTAATGTTTTTACCCGCCCACCAAGGATAGAAGGGTAGGAGGTAAGGTCTTCGACAGGTACAACATCAATACCCTGATCTTTAATAAAATTTTCGGTTCCGCCAGTAGAATATATAGTAATTCCTAATTGGTCTAACTTTTTAACAATTGGTGCTAAACCGTCCTTATGAAATACTGAAATTAATGCGGAAGTTGCTTTTTTGGTTGTGTTCATGAGTAGCCATCTGTGTTTCGCGCAAAGCTACTAAAACCAACCCCCTAAATCAATGAAGGAAACCGTAGAATTAATAAACAATTTATCAACATTAATCTCCTTATGCTGTTTTAATTGAGTGTAGTTGAGCAACTTTTTTACATACAAATTCCAATAACTCCGTATCCGCATCTGTAAAAGGATTTAAAGTGTGAGAATCAATATCAATTTGCCCTATATTCTCACCACCAACAATAATAGGGATGACAACTTCACTTTTTACTTTCCAACCACATGAAATATAATTTTCTTGTTCAGTCACATCTTGAACAATAAAATTTTCATTACTAACAGCTACTTGTCCACAAATACCTTTGCCAAAGGGAATAATAGTATGCTCAGTAGGCTCTCCAGCAAATCTAGATAGTTTTAATTCCTCTTTATCTCCATTTCTAAAGTAAAAACCTACCCAATCGTAATGCTCTACTTCTTCTTTTAAATAATCGCAAATATTTTGTAATTTTTCTTGATATAACGAATTGTTATCTATTATGTTGATAATTTTTTCTTTTAATAAATAGAGCTGCATAAGCAATATGTAAATTTGAGATATTTGTTGAACAAATTTAAAATACTTTCACTTGAAGAAACGAAAAACAATTATAAAATTTCTTATTAAATTTTTTGTCACCTACTTCTTATTATTGGGTATTTATTCCATTTATTTAAAACAAACACAGCTTAAAGGTGATGTTTTTCAATGTTCGCCAATTACAAGAACTGTTGCAGAACATGTGCAACAATTAGCTAGTTTAATAGGAGTTCAAGGTAGATTATATCAGAGTGATGATGAATTATCAATAATGTATATAATAGGAGAAAGATATGCTGTACCAATTGTTGAAGGTTGTAATGCGGTAAGTGTTATAATATTATTTTTATCATTCATTATAGCTTTTTCTGGTGGTTTAAAAGCGACCATTATTTTTGGTATAATAGGAGTTGGTATCATATATTTTGTCAATATTCTCAGAATATTGGCCTTAAGTAAATTGATGTTTTTATTTCCTGAACATCAAGAAACTTTACATGGATTGGTTTTCCCTGCTATTATTTATGGAACAGTGCTAGTATTGTGGATTGTTTGGGTAAATAAATTCTCATATTTAAAAAAGCCAAAAAAATGAAAAAGAGAATACGTATACCGTTAATCATTTTACTCTTTTTTGCACTCATTTTAGTAAGGGCTTTTGGCGAGGGTTTATTTTATGATCCATTTATTGAATATTTCAAAAAGGACTATTTAAGTAAGCCTATGCCGGAGTATCATACATTTAAACTCTTTGCAAATATCTTTTTAAGATTTATATTAAACGCACTAATATCATTAGCTATTATTTATTTAGCTTTTCAGAAAAAAGGATTGGTACGCTTTTCAATTAAATTTTTCATCGCCGCTTTTGTTGTATTAAGTGTCACTTATTTCATCTTACTTAAAATGGAAATGACCAATGGACATCTTTTTGCTTTTTACATACGTCGCTTTTTAATTCATCCGGTATTTGTTTTAGTGTTGTTACCTGCATTTTACTACCAGAAAAAATTAGTCCGCTCTTCTAACCGCTAATTTGTAATTTTGGTATATGAAACATGTGTATCAAATTTCTGGAATGACTTGCGGTGGTTGTAAGAAATCTGTGGAAGAAAGTTTAGCAAAGATTGAAGGTGTTAAAGAGGTAAAAGTCAACCTTGAAGATAGTCGAGCTACTATCAAAGTGAATAAGAATATTCCTATTTCTGAACTCCAACAAAGTCTACCGAATAAGTATACCATTTCTAAAGTACAGAAAACAATTCAAGCACCTTTAGTTGAAGCTGAGTCAAAAAGTGATTTTCAACAATTGTTTCCATTATTTTTAATTTTCACCTACTTAATAGCTGCTTCAATATTACTCAATTACAATACTCCGGAATTTGTATCGGGATTTATGCTTGATTTTATGGGGTTGTTTTATATAGTATTTAGCTTCTTCAAGTTTTTAGATTTAAAAGGTTTTCCTGATTCTTTTAGAATGTATGATCCGTTGGCAAAACAAATACCTATGTATGGTTGGGTATATCCTTTTATAGAGTTGGCGCTTGGTATTCTATTTTTGACAAGAACTCAAATAAACATAGCACTTATTATTACGCTAATAATTTTGGGAATAACTACCGCAGGTGTAACCAAAGTATTGTTAGATAAAAAAAGTATTCAATGTGCTTGTTTGGGTACGGCACTCAAATTACCAATGACCAAGGCTACATTTATTGAGAATTCCGTTATGTTGGTGATGGCAGTAGTAATGTTAATGATATACTAACCCATTTCTTTTAGTGCTTTTCTGAATTCTTTCCAGTCAACCTTATTGTCATCAGAAAAGTCATAACCACTCACTAATTTTGAAGCTACAATGCCACGTAAAAAACCGCTGACTTCAGCCTGCTTTAATAATTTAACTATTTCCTTTTTAGATAATGCTCCATCACTGTTTTTGTCAAAAAAACCAAAAGCTTTTTCAGGTGTTTCAAAGTGATTGGTTAATATAATTCTAATTTTATTTACGATCTCTTTTTTGGTACTCATAATTTTTTTAGTTTATTTAAAAATACAATATTATTTTAACATTTCGTTTATTAGGTACATGCTTGAAATTCATAATTTTGCAATGTGAAAAAAATGTTTGATAACATATTATCAGTTGTCCTGGCACTTCTAGTGTTGTTTTCTACATTTTCCTTTACTATAGAAAAGCATCTATGCATGGGAGAGGTTGCTGATTATTCATTTTTAGGAAATCTTGAGCGTTGTATGATGCCAGGCGAAGATGATTTGAATGACTTACAGGATGAAATCGAAAATATACCCTGTTGTAGTGATGTAACTGAAACTATAGAGGGTACTAATACGCAATTGAAGGTTGTTAAAGAACTAGAGCTGGAACAAGTTCAGTTTATTACAACTTTCTTCTATACTTATATAAATCTTTTTGAAGGTCTTCAGGAAAATAATATTCCTTTTAAGGGTCATTCGCCGCCCTCACTTACCAAAGACATTACTATTCTTTACGAGACGTATTTGATTTGATTTTTGAGTTAATGCTTTAGTGAAATACTGAAGTAACACAATTATATTACTCAAAAGTTTAAAAATCAAATCATGAAAAATATAGCAAAAATAATATTGATCATCTTTCCGCTATTAGCTTCATCTCAAGATGTTATTAGAGGTATGGCTATGATCAAAACCAAAGAGGGTAAACATCAAGGACTACCGGGAGCTTCGGTATACTGGTTGAATACTAATGTAGGTACTACCACCAATGACAATGGGTGGTTTGCCATTAAATATAAACCCGAATATAAAAAGTTAGTATTTAGTTTTGTTGGCTATAAAACTGATACCATAACTGTCAAAAATACTAGAGAAATTCATCATTTTATGACAGAAGAAGGAACATTAGATGAAGTTTCTGTAGCGGGCAAAAAGAAAAATACTACTGTTTCTTATTTACAATCGGCTAATGTAGTAACCATTAATGAAGGTGAGTTACTAAAAGCTGCATGCTGTAACTTATCTGAAAGCTTTGAAACAAATCCTTCCATTGACGTAAATTTTTCAGATGCCCTAACAGGAACAAAGCAAATTAAATTATTAGGATTAACTAGCCCCTATATTTTAATTGCGCAAGAGAATATTCCAAATGTACGTGGTGCTTCACAAGCTTTTGGGTTAACCTATACTCCCGGCACATGGATAGAAAGTATTCAGATATCTAAGGGTGCTGGTTCTGTTGTGAATGGCTTTGAAAGTATTGCTGGGCAGATTAATACGGAGCTTAAAAAGCCATTAAATGATGACCAATTATTCATTAACGCTTATTCATCTTTAAATGGCCGATTGGAATTGAATACGCAGTTCAGCCAAAAAGTTTCGGATAGATGGAACACGAGTTTGTTTATTCATGGAAATCTTAGAAGTGCTGAAATTGATAATAACAATGATGACTTTTTGGATATTCCCTTAGCACAGCAGGTAAATATTATGAACCGATGGCAATATACCAATGCCAAATCTGGATTGGTTAGCTTTATTAACCTTAGATATTTGAAAGATGATAAGCAAACTGGTCAGGTAGATTTTGATCCTGATATACATAGGTTAACAAATACTATTTACGGATCAGAAATAGATACCGAACGCTTTGATGCATCAGCTAAGTTAGGTTACGTATTCCCTGAGACACCTTATAACAGTATTGGGTTTCAAATAGCATATAGCGATCATGAACAGGAATCTTATTTTGGGTTAAATCAATATAACATCAATCACAAGAGTATTTATTCAAATGCTATGTTCAATTCTATTTTAGGGAGTACATTGCATAAGTTCAAAACAGGAATCAGTTTTACGTATGATACTTACGATGAGTTTGTTCAAGTTCCTAATGCCGTCAATAATTTTGAGAGAGATGAAAATTCGTTTGGAGGTTTTTTTGAATACGCTTATGATAATCTTGATGATTTTAGTTTGATTGCCGGTATAAGGGTTGATGCTCATAATTTACTAGGAACATTTTTAACTCCTAGATTACACGTGCGATATGCACCTTGGAATAAAGGAGTTATTAGAGGTTCAGTTGGTAGAGGTAAGCGCAGTGCTAATATTTTTGCAGAAAACCAACACTTATTTGGTTCTTCAAGAAATATGTCAATTTTAAATACTGATGGTGATATTTATGGGCTTGACCCAGAGATTGCATGGAATTATGGTATAAGTTACTTACAAGGATTTAATTTATTTGGTAAAAAAGCTGATCTAACCATTGACTTTTATAGTACTGTTTTTGAAAATCAAATAATAGTTGATGTTGATCAAAGTCCACAACAAGTATTGTTTTATAATCTTGAAGGAGATTCGTATTCAAATAATTTACAGGTTCAACTTAATTATGAACCGTTTGAACGTGTAGAAGTCCGCTTGGCATATAAATATTATGATGTAAAAACTGACTATTTAAGAGGTAAATTACAAAAAGCCTTATTGCCGGAACATCGCTTTTTTGCCAATCTAGGCTATGCAACAAAAAGAAAAGCTAATGGTGCTCGATGGCGATTTGATTATACCTTGAATTGGCTAGGTGAACAACGATTACCTTTTACAAATACAAACCCAGCTCAGTATCAATTCGGCCAATACGCACCGAGTTATGTTTTAATGAACGCACAAATCAATAAAGTGTTTTCAGACAAGTTTGAAGTGTATGTGGGAGGCGAGAATTTAACCGGATATATACAAGAAAATCCTATCTTAGCAAATGATGATCCGTTTGGAGCGAATTTTGATAGTAGTATTGTATATGCGCCCATATTGAAAAGTATGTATTATGCAGGATTACGATTTAAAATTTAATGAGATGAAAAGAATACTATTTATTGTAATATCAGTAATTGTTTTTTCGCTTTCCGCGGAAGCACAAAAAAAATCAAAAACTTCAAAAGTAAAATTCGAGGTTGATGGAGTTTGTAAAATGTGCAAAGACCGAATTGAAAAAACGGTTTTGTTGACTAAAGGCGTAAAATTTGCCTCATGGAATCTAGATACAAAAGAGTTATATTGTATCTATAACAACAAGAAAACATCTGAGACTGCTATTAAAAAAGCGCTAGCTAAAGCTGGTCATGATACTAAAGAGATTAAGGCTACTGAAGAAGCTTATAATAGCTTGGATGACTGTTGCAGATATAGAGAATTAGAGAAACATTAATATTAATTAAAATCAAACATAAAATGAAAAAACTAATGTTAGTTATTGCTGTGGTTTGCATAACAGCAGTTTCATTTACTTCTTGTAAAAAGGATAAAAAAGAAGAGGTGAAAACTAAAGTAGAAGCCACTAAGGATGATGTAAAGGAAGAAGCAAAAGAAGTATTGGCTTCTAATGATGTATTGCATCAATGTCCAATGGATTGTGAAAAGGGAAAGAGTTATACAGAGCCTGGAAAATGCCCGGTTTGTAAAATGGATCTAAAGGAAAAGAAAGTTGACTTAGAAGAAAAAACTGAAGAAGTAAAAGATTCTGTCAAATAATTTTTAAGAAGATTTTTAAGTAAAAAAACGCTGAATTTAAGGTGTTTTTTATTTTTTGTATGTTTTCTGTTAAACTATATACTACTTTACATCAACATTAATTTCGCTCACAATAGGTACTCCTTCTTTTGATATTCCTTGCAATTCTATTCGGTAAGTGGTATCAATATCTGCTGCATAAAAAGAAACTCTAACTTTATTATTAGTTACTTTTATCATTGGATTCCAATAAAGAGTTGTTCTATAGTCAAACTTTTGATGTTCGGGTTTTTTGACTTTATAATTAGGTTCGTAGAATTTTCTGGCTTTATAATAGCCTGGATGAATAAAACTGATGACTCCATCTCTATCTTTTTTTAAATTAGAGACTTCATTTATACCCCTTTTCGTATGAATAGAAAGTACTCCGCCCATTGCTCTTGAACCAAAAATAGCCGACTTAGCAGGAGTCAAAATATCAACATAGCTAATATCGCCTGCTATGATAGCAGAAATATCATTTACAGGAATATTATCTATAAGAATAAGAGGTTGTATTATACCCCCACTTATTGATAATCCTCCTCCAGCTATCCTTATGCTATAATTTCTTTCTGTTTGTCCCGAATCTGTTGTCCAAGTTATGGGGTTGTTAATATTTCCTCTTATTATTAATCCGGGCACTTTACCATGCAAAGCAGCAAGTACATTATTGTTGCCAAAAGTTTGTATATCATCAAAATCCAACCTCCGTGAAGGTTTACCATAAATTGAATATCTATTTTTAAATTTTTCTTTTTGTTCTTTCTCAATTCGAATATTTTTTAGGGCAACTTCATCTAGTCGTTCTGCATCACCGTCATCAAATGGAATGACCGCATTTTCACGTATCAATTTTGATCGTATGATATAGTCGTTTTCAACATTATATTCAGGGTTTAATAGGTTGTATTTGGGCTCATTTAGAGAAATAGTATGAGGAACAAATGAGTCTAGTTCAATACTATACTGCATAATAAGTTTTTTGATATCTTTTTTCCTCTTTTTTTTCTTTATTAAGTAGTTTTTGGCTTGAATAATAATAGATGTACTATCTGCAAAGTCATAATCACCAAATTTGAATATCCCATACTTAGTTGATCGCATTTTATCTTCTACTAATTCATCATTATTCATGTATGTTAACGATACTTCTGTTGCCGCAGTCTTTTCAAGATCAGGTTTGTTCTTTATAATTCCACTAATGCGAATACCAGTTTCATGATCGTATTTATTTTTAATTTCATCAGTTTGATCATCTTGAGAATAATTCCATATGAATTGTCTCCAGCCTTGAGTCATCATCAATATATCTAACAATTCCTCTCTGTCTTTATTTTCTGGGTTAAAATAATAATCAGGATTTTCTATTTCGCCTTTTAATTCTGAATTTAATAGAAGATAAGAGTTTATGTTTGAGGCATACTCACCCTTGTTAACAACAGATAAATCAGTAACCGCTAATGACATATTGGCTTGAGTGATTGAATCTAAACCCAGGCTTAACTCTATCAATTCCCTTTTTTGATATTTATTTTTGTTTGATGAAATAGTAACCTTTGGTTTTAGTTTAGAGGTTTCAACAAATACCAATCGTTCACATAAGGGAATTCCTTTTTTATCTGAAATTATGAACTGTACGATACCTTGTTTTAAAAAAGCTTTTGGAATTTTAATCAAACCACTTTTATAGGAACCTATTAATTGTCTAACAGCAACCATTTTACCATTTTGTAATGCAGATAAAGTCAATCGGTGCACTCCTCTAGGTAGTGAAGATTGTAAAATCACCTGATATTCATCTTGATGATTTAGAACTTCCATTGCAACGCCTTTATCAATAGCCTTTGGCATATCATATGTATAATCATTATTGTTATATTCAACAATTGCCCTGTAATGTTGATTCGTATCTGGAGTGAATTCAAAGACACCTAACCCAAATTTAGAAGTTTCAAAGGTTGTAACCTTGTTGCCTGTTGCGTCTAAAATTACGCCTGAAATTGATATACTTCTACCATTTTGATCAATAGCCTTAAAACCTATTTTACTTGTTTTACGTTGAACCATATAGCCCCCTTCAGGAAAAAATTGTATATCAGGTCTTAAACTATAAAAGTCATTTTTAGGATTATTATCGCTACTGTTTTTTACGAATTGTGCTGGGTCATTGCTTAACTTATTTTCACTACCTACATTAATTTTTTTTCTAAAAAAGAATGACTCATCAAAATTTCGCATAAAATTAGTGTATGCTCTTATAGTATATATACCAGCATTTAATTGTTTAGGGAGATAGAACTCACCTTCGCCACCGCCATCAATTATTCTTATTTTCCGAGAGTTAATAATTTTATTGGTAGTATCTATTAACTCAACATTTACTATTTTGCTTTTGGCATTTGGTTTATTTGTGTTTGCACTAACCAGGTATACTTTAAACCACATCATCTCTCCTGAAGAATAATAAGGTTTGTCAAAATGAATAAAAACCTTTTCTGTATAATTTATAGAGTCTAGATAGAAGAAGTTGGTCGAAGAATACTCTAAATTGATACCGTGTATTTCTGTAATGAACATTTGAGTAAATATATATATCAATAACAAATTAAAAAGCTTTTTTTTGAATTTAAAGACCTGAAGAGAAAGCATATGGCTAGGGTTTTATTTTTTAAAATTCATCAATAACTATACCGAATATTTCTTATTATTCTTGAATAATAGTAGTAGGCTTTGTTTAGCTCATATATGTATAAAATATGTTTTTAAAGTAAGTTAGTAGACTTGATTACGACCATTAGTAAAGTAAACATGAAAGTGAAATGTTTTTCAGATCTTTTCTCGTGCTTTTTTTTTTTATGGGTTTTGGTTATGCTCAAACTTGTTGTTCTGGGGGTATTCCATTATCAAATAACATAGGGTTTGAAAATTTAAATAAAGGTAATTTAATTATTAGCGTTAACTATGATTATAATAATCTTAATACGTTAAATGCAGGTACCAGAACTTTAGATGATAGCTCAAGAAGAAGAATTACACATTCATTGTTGTTCAATTCTTCATATGCGTTTACTGATAATTTTTCAATTGAAACTTTATTGACATGGGTAAATCAAAGAAGAAGAATTGATCAATTTGGCAATGTAGATCTTCAAGAAACAAATGGTATAGGCGATGCAGTTTTTTTAGCAAAGTATGGCTTTTTTGAAGTTTTAGGAAAATCGAGTAATATAACCTTAGGTCTAGGAGTTAAAATACCATTAGGTTCACATGAAGAAACAAATGATATAGGGATAACTTATATAGCGGATTTACAGCCTGGAAGCGGAGCATGGGATGCAATTATATTTGCATCGTTAGCAAAGAATTTTAATTTTAGACCCACCACTACTTTTTCTGGTAGGTTTATTTATAGAGCAACAGGCAAGAATACAGATTATTTAAATGGTGCCCAGACCTATGAGTATGGAAATGAACTACAACTATTTTTTGGGATTTCAGATGAATTCTTTTTTTTAAAAAAAGCACTTGTGTCTCCAAATCTTACATTTAAATATAGAAATGCAAAAAGAGATAGAATAGATGCAATTGAGTTGAATAATACAGGCGGGAATTGGCTTTTTATAATTCCTGGTTTGTCTATTAGACTTTCTGAAAATATTTCTTTTATAGCAAATGGAGAATTTCCTATTATCAGCAATGTTGATGGCACACAGTTGACCCCAACGTATAGGTTAACAAGTGGCTTTTTAATCAATTTCAACCTAAAAAGAAAAGAAAATTAATTTAAATAACTCTAGATCATGAAAATTAATAGATTTATAATACTTTTAGTTAGTCTTTTTACTTTAGCATGTAGTACTGGTGAAGATGATTCGGATGCTGGGAACACCGTTGCTAATCCCGTAGGTTCAAATTCTGATCAAGGCGATGGAAGCACTGCGAATGAATGGCTTATACCAATATCTCAAGTTAGGGATGGTGGACCTGGGAGGGATGGAATACCTTCAATTGATAATCCTCTTTTTCTTGAAGTTGATCAAGTAACAGAGCTATTACGAGATGAAGCAAGGATTGTCGGTGTCAAGGTTGGAAATAATATTAGGGCATATCCACATTATATTTTAGATTGGCATGAGATAGTTAATGATGATCTGGGTAGTGAATCTGTAGCTATTACCTACTGTCCTTTAACAGGTAGTGCTATTGGATGGGATCGACGTGTTGATGGTAGAAAAACAACTTTTGGTGTCTCAGGTTTATTATACAATGGTAATGTTATTCCATTTGATAGATTAACAAACAGTAATTGGTCTCAACTGGAACTGAAATGTGTCAATGGAAGCTTAATTGGAACTGAGCCTAAGTTGATTCAAGTTGTAGAGACTAATTGGTTTATTTGGAAGAATATGTACCCTGGTACTAAAGTGTTAAGTACTGATACAGGTTTTGATAGAAGCTATGGCGTGTATCCATACGGTGATTATCGTACTAATCACAATAACTTAATTTTCCCTTTAAGTAGAGATGATAAGAGACTTCCTAGAAAAGAAAGAGTACATACAGTGATTGTTGATGGAATGGCCAAAGTTTATAGACTAAATGCTTTTAATAATAATAAAGTAATTAATGATAGGCTCAACGGTAAAAATATATTGGTAATTGGTGACGGAAAGACCATTATCTCTTTTGAACTTGAAGAAAATAATGACTTAGAATTTGAGTATATATTTAATGATTCTGAAGCCTTTTTTAGAGATGATATGGGTAGTAATTGGAATGTGTTTGGCGAAGCAATTTCTGGACCAAGAAGAGGTCAAAAATTAAAATCAGCTAATTCTTTTATGGCTTATTGGTTTTCAATTGGTGCTATTTATCCTGGAGCTCAAATATTTTAGAATAAAACGCAACCATATTGGTTGCGTTTTATTATTATAAATAATAATTTGATACTACATCATCCCTGGCATTCCACCACCGCCCATTGGAGGCATAGCTGGAGGAGTATCTTCTTTAATATCTACTAAAGCACATTCTGTAGTTAAGATCATACCAGCCACAGAAGCAGCATTCTCTAAGGCAATACGTGTTACTTTAGTTGGATCAATGATTCCAGCTTTTAGCATGTTTACATACTCATCAGTTTTAGCATTAAAACCAAAGTCTTTTTTACCTTCAATAACCTTAGCTACTACAACAGAACCTTCACCACCTGAATTTTCAACAATAGTTCTAAGAGGAGACTCGAGTGCCTTTTCTACAATGCTTACACCTGTAGATTCGTCTGCGTTTTCTACTTTTATTTCGTTTAAAGCATCTTTAGCGCGCACTAAGGCAACACCACCACCTGCAACAATACCTTCTTCAACAGCAGCTCTGGTTGCGTGTAATGCATCATCAACTCTGTCTTTCTTTTCTTTCATTTCTACTTCAGATGCAGCACCTACATATAATACTGCAACACCACCGGCAAGTTTAGCTAGTCTC
The DNA here is from genome assembly GCF_056591715.1 of Maritimimonas sp. 2405UD52-3. NCBI lineage: Bacteria > Pseudomonadati > Bacteroidota > Flavobacteriia > Flavobacteriales > Flavobacteriaceae > Maritimimonas > Maritimimonas sp. 2405UD52-3. Next base: position 192,234 of record NZ_JBWQOL010000002.1, on the reverse strand, counting down.
TCTTGAAGTTTTTCTCTGTCATAATCAGAAGTCGTCGTTTCAATCTGAGCTTTAATCTGGTTTACTCTACCTTTAATATCAGTTTTCTTACCACTTCCATTTACAACAGTAGTATTGTCTTTGTCAATGGTAACACGCTCAGAAGTACCTAACATATCAATTGTAGTATTTTCTAAAGTAAATCCTCTTTCTTCAGAAATAACAGTACCACCTGTAAGGATAGCAATATCTTCTAACATTGCTTTGCGTCTGTCACCAAATCCAGGTGCTTTTACAGCAGCAATCTTTAAAGCACCTCTTAATTTATTTACTACCAATGTAGCAAGAGCTTCACCTTCAACATCCTCAGCAATAATTAAAAGTGGTTTTCCAGTTTGTGCTACCGGCTCTAATATTGGCATCAGATCTTTCATTGAAGAAATCTTCTTATCATACAATAAAATATATGGACTTTCAAGATCTGTAATCATTTTCTCTGAATCTGTTACAAAGTAAGGCGACAAATATCCTCTGTCAAATTGCATACCTTCAACAATATCCACATACGTGTCAGTACCTTTGGCTTCTTCTACCGTAATCACACCTTCTTTACCTACTTTTTCAAAAGCTTCGGCAATCAAATCTCCTACTGACTCATCATTATTTGCTGAAATAGAAGCCACCTGCTTGATTTTATCAATCTTATTACCTACTACTTGTGATTGCTTTGCTAGATCAGAAACAATAGTATCAACTGCTTTATCAATACCACGTTTTAAATCCATTGGGTTTGCTCCAGCAGCTACGTTTTTTAAACCTTCTTTTACAATTGCTTGTGCTAATACCGTAGCGGTTGTTGTACCATCTCCGGCAAGATCATTAGTTTTAGAAGCAACTTCTTTTACCATTTGAGCTCCCATATTTTCTAGGTTGTCTTCTAACTCAATTTCTTTAGCTACAGAAACCCCGTCTTTAGTAATAGCTGGACCTCCAAAAGCTTTGCCAATTACAACATTACGCCCTTTAGGTCCTAAGGTTACTTTTACTGCATTTGCCAATGCATCAACACCACGTTTAAGTCCGTCGCGTGCCTCTATGTCAAATTTTATATCTTTTGCCATTTTATTTTAAATGTTTTAATGTTATTCGTTAAGATTTGATTTAAGATTTAGATGATAGCTAAAATGTCGCTTTCTCTCATTATAAGGTAGTCTTTGCCATCTAGTTTTAGCTCGGTGCCAGCATATTTACCATATAAAACGGTATCACCAACTTTAACTGTAGTTGGCTCATCTTTCGTGCCTTTACCTACGGCTACTACTTTACCTTGTTGAGGTTTTTCTTTTGCAGAATCTGGTATGTAAATACCAGAAGCAGTTTTAGTTTCTGAAGCCTTTGCTTCTATAACCACTCTATCAGCCAATGGTTTGATGTTTAGTTTACTCATTTTAGTATTAGTTTATTGTTAATTTTCTTTTCTTGTTTTTACTAAAAGTATGCCAATTGATGAAATATGACATTTTGTAATTCTTCTGAAAATAAAAAATGCCAACGTGTCATTTCACATTGGCATTTCCATCAATATAAAGTATTTGAATTAGTTCGTTGAGTCTGGTTGAGAAGTAGCTCCATTCTGAACATCATCTAATGTAGGAACATCATCTCTTACTTCTCTATCGTTTATAGTGTTTTCCAACTGCGAATTTGTATCAACTGTATTTCTTTCAATTGCAAAATTTGATAATAAGATCAAAGCAAATAAAGAAATTGCCAATGTCCAAGTAGTTCTATCTAAGAAATTGGTTGTGCTTTGAACACCACCTAAATTCTGAGTTCCTTGTCCGCCAAAAGAAGACGACAAACCACCTCCTTTAGGATTCTGTACCATCACAATAAGTATTAACAATATAGCTACTATAATTATTAAGACTAAAAATATGTTGAACATAATTAAGAATTATTTTTTTGTAAAAATTTGACCGCTTTAATTCGGTCTGCAAAGAAACCACTTTTTTCTGGATATTTCAAACTTAAAATTCTAAAAGCTTTGATGGCTTTACCATACTTTTTTTGCTCTAAATAAACCCTTGCTAGTGTTTCAGTCATTAAGCTTTCATCTTCTTGAGTACTCTCTAAAGAAATGTCAAAAATTTTGGTAGTTGCAGTAGGTTTGATCTTAGGTTTGGTTGCAATAAATTGCTCTATAAGTTCAAAGTTTTTATTCTTTTGAACTACAGATTCTTCACTATGTTCTTTTTGCTCAGCTATTTCTTCTCGTTCAATTGGAGTAAATGATGCTAATTGTAACCATTCATTAAAAGAATATTTTTCTGACTTATCGAATTCAAGAGGTTCACCAATTTGAAGACTCTCAAGAATTGGCTTTTTCTTGATTTGAACAGCATCTACTACATATACCTCTTCAGGCATTATAGTTTCAGTTTCAAGAACTTCAAGATCAACAACTTCAGCATCCTGAATCTGTGTTTCTTCTTTTTGCTGCTCTTTTTCTACATCAAGCGTATCGCTGGTAATAAAGTCAAATAAAATAGTTCTATTTGTAGTATATGCAGCTGCTTTTTTAAGAGCTTTATTGTACTGAAAGCTCTGCTGCTTTTTTAAACCTTTTAGATGAATGACATGTGCCACCTGAAAATAGGGGTAGCTTTTCGTAATATTTTCAATAGTGCTAGTTTGCTCTTTGGTAATAGAGCAAGGTTCTTTGATGAGTTGATTGAATTCTGATAATTTCATATTACCATTTAGCTACTGAAGCATTAAAAATATCCTGCGTTATGCGATCAAAAATTTCTGTAACGGCATCCTCCAAAACACTACCTGTTAACTGAGAGTTAGCATCAAAATCAGAAAAAAATGTAAAAGATTGGTCAAAATCATCATCGGGTACAAGTCTATTATAAAAACGTACTCTAACCGTAATTGTTAACCTACTTTGTGCCGCTGTTTGCTCTGCTGTAGCACTTACGGGAAGTGTTCTAAACTCAGTTATTTCACCTTCAAAATGTAAATCACCTCCTGATTGAACTAAATCCAAATTTGTTTGCCTTAGGAAGAGGTCTTGTAAAGCCAAAGTAAATGTCTGACTCAATGTTGGCTCAACCAAAGGAGCGTTATTAGGAAAATAATCAACCTGTATGGTTTTTGCATCACCAGTACTACCACCAGTGAACGAATAATTTACACTACAACCAATTAGGGTAAGTGTAAATAATAATAAAAATAAGTACGATACTTTTTTCATTGATTTGAGCCTCAACAAATAAACAATTAAACTAACTGAATTACAAATCGAATTGTTTAATTTTTCGATAAAGGGTTCTTTCGGAGATTCCTAATTCTTTAGCAGCTAGTTTACGCTTGTTATTATTTCGTTCAAGTGCTTTTTTAATCATCTCAAATTCTTTTTCCTGCAATGATAAGCTTTCTTCTACATCTTCAACTTCTTGATAGCGGTCAACCGGAGCTTCAAAAGTGTCTCTTTTTTGAGGTTGAATGATCTCTACCAGATTGCTAGTGTCATCATTTTCATGTTCATCACCATATATTTTTTGAATGAGTCGTTCATTGTCTTCTTTGAATTGTACACCATTACCACTTTCCATCAATTCCATGGTTAATTTCTTAAGGTCATTAATGTCATTCTTCATATCAAATAAGACCTTATATAAGATCTCACGTTCATTAGCAAAATCACTTGACGATGATTTCTGTTCAACAAGTGCAGGAAAGTTCTGAGTGCTATCTGGAAGATAATTTCTAAGTGTATTTGCTGAAATAGTCCTGTTTTGTTCTATAACAGATATTTGTTCTGTTATGTTGCGCAGCTGGCGGATGTTTCCTCTCCAGACGTAATTTTGTAAAATACCAATGGCATCAGGTTCCAAGCGAATTGTTGGCATATTGTATTTCTGTGCAAAATCTGAAGCAAATTTTCTAAATAATAAATGAATATCTTCTTTACGCTTTCTGAGCGCTGGTAGATTTATTTCAACTGTGCTTAAACGATAGTAAAGATCTTCACGAAATTTTCCTTTTTGAATGGCTTCTAGCATATTTAGGTTGGTAGCCGCAACAATTCGCACATTGGTTTTTTGCACTTTACTAGAACCCACTTTTATGAATTCACCGTTTTCTAATACACGTAATAGGCGCACCTGAGTAGTTAATGGTAATTCACCAACTTCATCCAAAAAAATGGTACCTCCATCAGCAACTTCAAAATAACCATTTCTGGTTTGGGTAGCACCAGTAAAGGCTCCTTTCTCGTGCCCAAAAAGTTCACTATCAATCGTTCCTTCAGGAATCGCTCCACAGTTAACCGCTATGTATTTTGCATGTTTTCTATGCGATAGTTGATGTATAATCTTTGGAATACTTTCTTTACCTACACCACTTTCACCAGTTACCAAAACCGTAATATCAGTAGGAGCAACCCTCAATGTTTTTTCAATAGCACGATTTAGTAACTCATCGTTACCAATGATACCAAACCGTTGTTTTATGCTTTGTAAGTTTTCCATCATTTATTTCCCGTAAAAACGGGAATCTATTTTTATTTTATAAGACTCCGTATCAATACCGATCCTGATAGCTATCGGGACTATCGAGACGAAATAGCAATCGATTATCAATTATTTTCTGAGTACCCCACCGCAGTTCCTATCAGCGTAGCTGAGGTGCAATCTTCAATTTTCACATTCACAAAATCACCTAGTTTGTAATGCTCTTTTGGGAAGACAACAACAGTGTTTTGTGTATTACGTCCTTTCCAATAGGCATCAGATTTCTTGGAAGTACCCTCAATCAAAACCTCCTGGGTTTTACCAACGTGTTCTTTAGTTCTATATAAACTATGTTCCTGTTGAAGATTAATGATTTCCTGTAAGCGACGCTTTTTAACTTCTAGAGGCACATCATCTTCCATTTTCTTTGCGGCTAATGTTCCAGGGCGCTCAGAATAAGCAAACATAAATCCGAAACTATATTTTACAAAGTTCATCATATCTAATGTATCTTGATGATCTTCTTCTGTTTCACCGCAAAAACCTGCAATCATATCCTGGCTTAATGCCATTTCTGGGATGATTTTGTAGATGTCATTCACCAATTGCATATACTCTTCACGTGTATGCTGTCGGTTCATAGCTTTAAGCATTTTATTGCTGCCACTTTGAACAGGTAAGTGAATGTATTTGCATATATTTTTATGCTTAGCCATTACATGGATAACATCTAAAGTCATGTCTTGAGGATTAGATGTAGAAAAACGAAAACGCATTTTTGGGAATTCCATCGCGCACAAGTTTAACAACTGCGCAAAATTTACTGCAGTAGCCTGAGCGATTTCAGAAGCCTTATTGAAATCCTTTTTTAACCCACCACCATACCAAAGATAGCTATCAACATTTTGACCCAATAAAGTAACTTCCTTAAAGTTTTTATCCTTTAATTCTTGAATCTCCTGAAGGATACTTTTAGGATCGCGACTACGTTCACGTCCACGTGTAAAGGGTACAACACAAAAAGTGCACATGTTGTCACAACCTCTTGTGATAGAGACAAAAGCCGAAACTCCATTTGTATTCAAACGCACAGGTGAGACATCACCGTAGGTTTCATCTTTTGAAAGAATAACATTTACAGCATCCCGACCTGCTTCCACTTCCTGAACTAAATTGGGTAAATCACGATACGCGTCAGGACCAACAACCAAATCAACAATTTTTTCTTCTTCTAAAAATTTTGACTTAAGCCTTTCTGCCATGCATCCTAGAACTCCAACTTTCATAGTAGGATTAATGTCTTTTATCTTATTGTAATACTGAAGACGTTTACGTACAGTTTGCTCTGCTTTGTCACGTATAGAGCAGGTATTCACTAATACAAGATCTGCATCTTCTAATTGTTGCGTAGTATTAAAGCCTTCCTTAGCCAATATGGAAGCAACAATCTCACTATCATTCATGTTCATTTGGCAACCATAACTTTCTATAAATAACTTTTTACGATTTCCTTCAACGTGTTCTGTAACTAAGGCTTTGCCTTGTTTTTTTTCTTCTATTACTTTTTCCTCGCGCATTGGTTCAAATTGGGTTGCAAATATACAACCAAAAATTAGATATACTGACAAACTGACAGTCTTTTTGTGTTGTAGTTTTGTTAAATTTAGGGCTCCTTACAAATGCTAAATACTTGGTTTTAAATCGTGTTATAATTCTTCTATTTTTTTGTAGTAATTGCCTTTATAGTCAAAAAGATAATCAGCAAATTGAGTTGAGGATAGATAATGATCAATTTTTACTTATGGATCAATATTACACGAATGGAATATTCTTGACCTATAAAAGAGCATTGAAAAATGGAGTTTTACTTTTTAATAAAGACTCATTCAAGTTACAATATGAGTTAAGTGTAGGGCAGCAAATGTATACTCCAAGTAAAATCAAACGAACTGAAATAATTGATTTAGATCGCCCTTATGCCGGATGGCTCTTTGCAAAACTAAGGTTTGGGGGAATCAAAGATAAATCAGCTTTCTTTCTAGGTGCTGAAACCGGAATTACGGGAAAGGAATCTTTAGCTCAAGATTTTCAAAATTGGATACATACTTCATTTAACTTGGGTAAACGAGCAACTTGGGTAGAACAAATAGAATACAAGTGGTTGTTTGATTTAGAAGTGAATTATTTTACGACCATAGTATCAGGAAAATATTATTCATTGTTGTATGAAAATTTATCAAGAGTAGGCACTAAGGATATTTTCATAGAAAATGCTATCAATTTTTATATTGGTAGATTTAATAATTTAAAAAATTCTTCCAGAAATGGAGTTGTAGATTCTAACAGATCAGATGAGTTGTTTGGATTTATTTCTTTGGGTCATCGTTTTGTAGAACATAATACACTCATTGAAGGTAGTTTAGATGGAAATGATATTTTATACACTGAGGATGCTGTAAAGCATGTTTTTAAACCTAAGTTTGGAATTGTATATAAATATAGAAGAACAACTTTAAAACTTATTTATAGTCTAAATACAAAAGAGATAGCTACTAATTCGTTTCATGGTTTTGGTTCTTTTTCATATAGTATAAATTTCTAATTTCATGCATTGTTGGTTGTCATAAATTAACATTAAAAATTACCTCTTAAATCGGCAGATTTTGAGCATACAATATTTTTCATATACATTTGTACCCTTAAAATTAACCACAGAATGGCAAAAAATCTAGTAATTGTTGAGTCACCTGCAAAGGCAAAAACCATTGAGAAATTTCTTGGAAAGGATTTTCAGGTAGAGTCTAGTTTTGGTCATATTGCAGATCTCCCTTCAAAAGAGTTAGGTATTAATGTTGAAGGTGATTTCATGCCAAAATATAAAGTATCAACAGATAAAAAAGCTGTGGTTAAAAAGCTAAAGGACCTAGCTAAAAAAGCAGAGATGGTATGGTTGGCGTCTGATGAGGATCGTGAAGGGGAAGCAATTGCCTGGCATCTTTATGAGCAACTTAAGCTTGAGCGTGAGAAGACCAAACGTATTGTTTTTCACGAAATTACCGAAAAAGCCATTAAGTGGGCGGTTGAAAACCCCAGAAGTATTGATTATAATTTGGTCAATGCACAACAAGCAAGGCGCGTATTAGATAGATTAGTGGGCTATGAATTATCTCCCGTATTATGGCGTAAGGTAAAAGGAGGGTTGTCAGCAGGGAGGGTCCAGTCAGTCGCAGTTCGTTTAATTGTAGAACGTGAACGTGAAATTGAAAATTTTAACCCAGTTGCTTCTTATAGAATAGATGCTGAGTTTATTAATAAGAATGGTAAAAAATTCAAAGCGAAGCTTCCTAAGAATTTTAAAACCAGAGAAGAAGCTGAAAATTTTTTAAGATCATGCGCTGATGCCACATTTACGATTGCTGACTTGCAGAAGAAACCCGCTAAAAAATCTCCGGCTGCACCTTTTACAACTTCTACATTACAGCAAGAAGCTTCACGAAAATTATCATTTCCTGTAGCCAAGACTATGTTAATGGCGCAACGCTTATATGAAGCAGGTCTCATTACTTATATGAGAACTGATAGTGTTAACTTGTCAGATGATGCTAAAAATGCTGCACAAGATGAGATTACTAAATCATATGGTGAACAGTATAGTAAACCTAGAAATTTTAAATCTAAATCTAAAGGTGCTCAAGAAGCACACGAGGCTATTAGACCTACCAATATGGGACGACATTCAGTTTCTGTTGATTATGATCAAAATAGATTGTATGATCTCATTTGGAAACGTACCATTGCTTCGCAAATGAGCGAGGCACAATTAGAACGTACTAATGTTAAAATAGCCAACAATAGAAATGGTGAAGTTCTAACTGCTAATGGAGAAGTAATTAAATTTGAGGGGTTCTTAAAAGTATATCTTGAAGGTACAGATACTGAAGAGGAAGAAGCAGGTATGTTACCTCAATTAACTGTTAGCGAACAAGTGGCCAATGGATATATTACTGCAACAGAAAGGTATACCCGTCCGCCTGCTCGTTTTACTGAAGCTTCGTTGGTAAAACAATTAGAAGAATTAGGTATTGGAAGGCCATCTACATATGCACCTACTATTTCTACCATACAACGTAGAGAATATGTGGTTAAGGGTACTGTTGAAGGAAATCCTAGAGATTACATACAGTTAAAATTAAAAAATGGCCAGATTATTGATACTTCCCTAACGGAAAAGGTAGGTTCAGATAAAGGAAAACTAGTACCAACGGATATTGGTAAAATAGTAAATGATTTTTTGGTTGAGAATTTTGAATCAATCTTAGATTACGGATTTACCGCCAAGGTTGAAGAAGAATTTGATACCATAGCCGACGGCAAGGAGAATTGGACAGAAATGATCAAGGATTTTTACCATGATTTTCATCCAAGTGTAGAAGATGTTATTGAGAATGCTGAGCGTGCCAAAGGAGAGCGTCTATTAGGAGTTGATCCTGACTCCGGTAAAAATGTATACGCCAGATTGGGTCGTTTTGGAGCGATGGTACAAATAGGGGAGGCTTCTGATGAAGAAAAACCAAAATTTGCCAGCTTACAAGGAGAGCAGACTTTGAGCAATATTACTTTTGAGCAAGCCATGGATTTGTTCAAATTACCTAAAACAATTGGTGAATATGAGGGCAAAGAGGTAGTAGTGTCAAACGGTCGTTATGGACCTTTTATAAGGTTTGATAAATTATTTGTATCATTAGATAAAGGTGAAGACCCACTTTCGGTTGAAATGGACAGAGCCATCGCACTTATTAAAGCAAAGCAAGAAGCTGATGCACCAATTGCCACTTTTCAAAATTTGCCAGTGCAAAAAGGAAAAGGACGTTTTGGACCTTTTATAAAATGGAACAATATGTTCATCAATGTTAATAAGAAATATGATTTTGAGAACCTCTCTCAAAATGATATCGTTGAATTGATTGAAGATAAGATCCAAAAAGAGAAAGACAAACTTATCCATCATTGGGAAGAAGAAGGTATTCGTGTTGAAAAAGCACGTTGGGGACGTTTTAATATCATAAAAGGTAAAACAAAAATAGAATTACCTAAGACTACTAATGCTAAAGAATTGACTTTAGATCAGGTAAAGGAAATGATAGAAAAGAAGGCTCCTAAGAAGAAACGAGCAACAGCTAAAAAAAAGTAATACTATTAGCATTTTTATATTAGTTTTGCATTTTCCTAGATGCAATGAGTTTTGAAATTCTTCAACCCGTAAGTGAAGCTTTAGTAGCACATACACAATTATTACCTGATCAATCTTTAGGGAAATACATAGATATTCATTCTAAACAATTTGGTGTTCCAGATATTGATGATGTGCACCTTGCAATTGTTGGTGTGCTTGAAGATAGAAATGCCATTAATAATATAGGATGTGGTAATGACCTTTCTGATGTTAGAAAAAACATCTATGATCTCTTTCCTGGTAATTGGTTTTCTAAGATTGTTGATTTAGGAGATATTCCACAAGGAAACCAAATAGACGACACATATTTTGCCTTAAAAGAAGTTGTAACTGAACTCGTAAAGAAAAATATAGTACCTATTATTATAGGAGGAGGACAAGATCTTACCTATATAAATTATAGAGCTTATGATGATCTTGAGCAGACAGTCAATTTAACGGTTGTTGACAATAGGTTTGATTTAGGAAGTATAGATGATGATCTTTCTTCTCAATCATATTTGAGTAAGATTGTTATGGAAAAACCTAACAACCTTTTCAATTTTAATAATATAGGATATCAAACTTTTTTCAACTCTCAAGAGGAAATTACTTTATTAGAGAAATTGTATTTTGATGCTTATAGGTTGGGCGAAGTTGCTACTGATGTAAAAATAGTAGAACCGGTTATGCGTGATGCTGATATTGTGAGTATAGATATTGGTGCTATAAGACGAACGGAAGCACCGGCAAATAATAATGCTGTTCCAAATGGATTTTATGGTGAAGTCATTTGTGCCGTAGCTCGCTATGCAGGCATTAGTGATAAAGTGTCCTCTTTTGGTATCTACGAATACAATTCAAAATATGATGAGCAAGATCAAACAGCTCAATTAATTTCTCAAATCATTTGGTATTTCATTGAAGGCTACAACTTCAGAACAAATGAATATCCGTTTACTTCAAAAAAAGATTATAAAAAGTATATAGTTCCGGTTGAAGATATTACCATTAACTTCTTTAAGAGTAATAGATCTGACCGCTGGTGGATGGAAGTTTCACACCAGAATACTAAACTCCCAAAACGCACGTTAATACCCTGTACCTACCAAGATTATTTGGATGCAAATAACCAGGTAATTCCAGACAGGTGGTATAAAACGTTTAGAAAATTAAATTAGTTATACACTAAACATAATTTTTTAGCGTTCTTAAAGTGATCTCAACGTCGAGATCGAAGTTATTTTTAATTAAAAAAGAGTAGAAAGAAACGAATAGTATTAGCTCCCTTTACGGAGAAGTAAATTTTAAATTTATGAGAAAAGTAACCGTATTTTTATTACTAACAGCAGCTGTGATTTTAGCAAGTTGTGGTTCTAGCGACAAAGGAGAATTGGTTGGCGCTAGATCAAAAAAGAAATTTTTCCCAGAGAGACCTTTAGGTATGACATTAATACCAGGTGGTGCCTTTACTATGGGTAAAACAGATGAGGATGTTGCAGGTGCTTTTAATACACCTTCTCGTACTGTAACTGTTAGACCATTTTATATGGATGAAACAGAAATAACAAACGCTGAGTATAGAGAGTTTGTTCAGTATGTTAGAGATTCTGTAGTAAGAACACAATTAGCATTGCTTGCTGAAGAGCAAGGATTTGGTGCAGAAAGTGCTGATCTGGGTGCAGGTGCTCAAGCTGGGGGTGGTGAAGGAGACGGAATTCAGAAGTATAAATTCGCAGAACCAGATACTACTGCTAATGTCTATTATAAGTATATGATGGACAACTACGGTAGCTTAGGTGATTTGAATTCTCCTACAGAAGGTAGAGCTTTGAATTGGGATGTTGATCTAATTTGGGATGTAAATGCATTTCCTGATCAATATTATGCTGAAGCAATGGATAGTATGTACCTACCAATTTCAGAAACATATGATGGTAAGCGTATCATAAATACTCAAAAATTAAAATATTTATTCTTTACGTTTGATAGAGAAGGTGCTGCTAGAAATAGTGGTAACAGAAAAGATTTCGTAAAGAAGAATGTTGTTGAAGTATATCCTGATACTACGGTTTGGGTAAGAGACTTTAACTACTCATATAATGACCCTATGCATCAGGATTATTTCTGGCATCAGGCATATAATGATTATCCTGTTGTTGGTGTTCAGTGGGAACAGGCTAGAGCTTTTTGTGACTTTAGAACTCAAAAGAAAAATAAGTTCTTATCGAATACAAAAGGTGGAGGTCAGATTCCAAACTTTAGATTGCCAACTGAGGCTGAGTGGGAGTATGCTGCTCGCGGAGGTCTAGAGTATGCTAAATATCCTTGGGGAGGCCCTTATACTGTAAATGATAGAGGGTGTTTCTTGGCAAACTTTAAACCAGAAAGAGGAGACTATGCTGCTGATGGTGCATTGTATACTATGGAAGCAAAGTCATTCACACCAAATGATTATGGACTTTATAACATGGCAGGTAATGTGGCCGAATGGACGAATACCTCATATAACTCTGCTTCATATTACCTAGGATCTACAATGAATCCTAATGTAGATGATGGTTCTAATAAGCGTAAAGTTGTACGTGGTGGCTCGTGGAAAGATGTAGCATATTTCTTGGAGGTAAGTACCAGAGATTATGAATATGGAGACTCTGCTAGAAGTTATATTGGCTTCAGAACAGTACAGGATTACATGGGTACTAAAATGAGAGAAAAATAGAAGTTATTAACAATTTTCGGGAATTTAAACTTGACAGTTGTTTTAGAAGCGTAAACAAAATAAAAACAAATAAAATTATTAACCCTAAAAATTAAAATTAACCAAAAACTTAAAATTTTAAAATTATGGCACAATCACTTAGACAAAAGAAAATGATGAACATGGCTTACGGCCTTGGAGCTGCAATCGTATTAGTTGGAGCATTATTTAAAATCTTACACTTTAGCATCGGTCCATTAACTGGTGGAGTTATGTTAACTGTAGGTATGGTAACAGAAGCAATTATTTTTACACTTTCGGCTTTTGAGCCAGTAGAAGAAGATTTAGACTGGTCTTTAGTATACCCAGAATTAGCTGGTGGAGAATCTGGTGAAAAAGGAATTAAAGGAGCTGGTTTATCAGATAAATTAGACGAAATGTTAGCTGAGGCTCAATTAGATTCAGATAAAATGGGTCGTTTAGCTACAAGCATTGAAAGTTTTGCTGGTGCTGCTGAAAATATTGCACCTGCTGCAAACTCTGTTGCTGCAACTAGTAAGTATAGTGAGCAATTATCTATTGCTGCTACGCAAATGGAATCATTGAACAGTTTATATAAAGTACAGTATGACAGCGCTGAGCGTCAGGCGCAAATGAGCGATGCTATTGCTGAAAATACTGAGAAATTAAAAGATCAAATGCAATCATTAGCCACTAACTTATCATCATTGAATGGTGTGTATGGCGGAATGTTGTCTGCAATGTCTAATAATAGAGCTTAATTAGAAGTACTAACCAAAACTTTAACCTTAAAATCTATTAGAAATGGCAGGAGGCAATTTATCACCAAGGCAGAAAATGATTAACTTGATGTATTTGGTATTCATCGCGATGTTAGCAATGAATATGTCAAAACAAGTATTATCTGCTTTTGGTTTCATGAATGAAAAACTGACAGATTCAAATCTGTCAGCGACAAGTAAGAACATCGCTACGTATGCAAATTTAGCGACTAAAGCTTCAGATCAACCTGATAAATATTCAGCGTTGAACGTACAAGCAAAAAAAGTTCAAGAGTTATCTTCAGAATTTTCATCTCATATTCAGCAAATGAAGGATGCTTTAACAGCTGATATTGAAGATAAAACTGATTATGAATCTATGGACGGTGAAGATAAAGGTAATACATACTTCTTTAAAGGAGAAGGCTTTACTCCAGAAGGAAAGGCATTTGTTGAAAAAATGACTGCTTATAGAACTGAGGTTTCTAAGATTCTGGGAGATAAGTACAAAAGTATTACTAAAAATGTAGATAAGCGTTTTGATACTTCAGATCAAAAGACTGAAGACGGTACACAACCTTGGTTGAACAACCGTTATGAAGGATTTCCATTAATTACAACATTAACAAATCTTTCTCAAATTCAGGCTGATGTAAAAACTACTGAAACAGAAATGTTAGCAGCTATGTTACAAGGTCAGTTAGAAAGTGAAGTTTCAATGAGCAACTATTCAACTATTTTAATACCAGACAATCCTGCTACGTTACAAGGAGGTAATTTTAAAGGTAAGATAGTATTAGGACGTTATGATGCTAGTTTAAAGCCATCTAAAGTAATCGTTAATGGAAAAGAAGTTAAAGATATTAAAGATGGTGGAGCAGTATTAGACTTTCCTGCAGGTAATGTAGGTGAAAATGAAATAGTTGGTGAGTTTGTTTTCAAAGAAAATGGTGAAGACGTAAGTATTCCTATTAAATCTACATATGCAGTTGTTGCAAAACCTAGTTCTGCTGTAATTTCAGCTGATAAGATGAATGTAGTATATAGAGGTGTACAAAACCCAATTACTATCTCTGTTCCTGGTGTACCAGATAATAGAGTAAAACCATCTGCACCTGGCTTGCGTAAAGTAAGCGGTTTAGGAAAATATATGATGAGTCCTGGTAAAGGTAAAGAAGTAAGAATTAATGTTTCTGCTACATTACCAGATGGAACACCTGTTACTTCTAGTCAGAACTTTAGAATTAAAGATATTCCTGCGCCGTCAGCATCTGCAAGAGGTCAGTATGGTATGATCAAAATGCCTAAAACTACTTTGCAAAAAGTTACGATTGGTGCAATACTACCTGACTTTGTATTCGATTTAAAGTTGAATGTATCTGGGTTTAGCGTAAAAGTACCTGGTTCACCAACAGTAATTGTTAAAGGTCGTAAGTTCAATGGTGCTGCTATCAGAGCATTGAATAAGGCAAGAAAAGGTGATGTTGTAACAATATTTGATGTTAAAACATCGTTAGTAGGTGGTAATGGATACCGTTTAAAGAAAGTGGCTCCATTAAACGTACAGATAAAGTAAGAATTAATATAGTATTAGTAAACTTAATAAAGTATTTATCATGAAATGGAAATTTTTAGTTGCTGTGTGTGCTCTAGTTTTGGCAACAAACAGTATCAGCGCTCAAGCCAACTTATTAAATGCAAAAATTCCTGAGGAAATAGGTGTGAAAACTGCTGAGCAGTTGGCAGCTGATAATGACAAACCGTTGCCTTATGGATATATAGATGATAGAGATATCTTATGGTCAAAAGTAGTGTGGGAGTATGTTGATTTAAATGAAAAGATCAATTTACCTTTCTACTATCCAGTAGACACTTCTAACATAAGTTCTAGCAGAAGATCTCTTTATGATACTTTATTAAGAGGAATAAAAAGTGGTGAGATTGTAGATGTGTATGACGACTCATATTTTGAGAATAAGTTGACGTTCAATGATATTCAAGGTCGTTTATCAAGAGTTGACACCAGTGATGCAGGTATTGAATTACTGAATGAAGGCTCTGAATTAACAGAAGAATATATTGACAGAACAGATATTACTGCAGGAGATATTGCAGGTCTTAAAATCAAAGGCGTATGGTACTTTGATAAAAGGCAAGGAGAGTTAAAATACCGTTTGTTAGGTATTGCTCCGGTAGCTCCAGATGTTAACTTTATTGGTTCTGATGGCGCTGAGGATGATTTAATCGAAATGTTCTGGGTGTGGTACCCAGGCGTAAGAGAGATCACTCATGACATGAAAGTGTTCAATCAGCAAAACTCAGCATACCCATTATCATATGACCACTTGCTAAATGCACGCCGATTTGTAGCCAGCATTTATAGAGAAGAGAATATTTATGGCAATAGAGATGTGTCAGAGTATATTAAAGGAAATGCTTTGTTCCAGGTTCTTGAAGCTGATCGTCTAAAAGACAATATTAGAAACAAAGAATTAGATATGTGGAACTACTAGTTTCCTAATTATTTTAAAATTTTAAACTCCTGTCTTCTTAGGCAGGAGTTTTTTATTTAATCTTTTTATATGTTAATCCTTTAAAGGCTAGAATCATTGTATACATTTGCTCTATGCAAGTAGATTATTTAATTGTTGGTTTGGGCCTGGCGGGTATGGCTTTCGCCGAAATGTTAGAAAACAATCAAAAATCATTTATTGTTTTTGAAGATGAATCTCAACAGTCATCATTGGTGGCTGCCGGCACCTATAATCCGGTAATTTTAAAACGATTTTCTCCTGTCTGGAATGCTCAGCAACAATTAGAAGTAGCTTTCCCTTTTTACGCTGCTTTAGAAAAAAAATTAAACTCACATTTCGATACAAAAATTCCTATCCTCCGATTGTTTAATTCCATTGAAGAACAAAATAATTGGTTTACAGCTTCAGACAAACCCTTATTGAAGCCATTCATGAGTTCTAAAGTGATTCAGAACGAAAATAAAGCAATTAATGCCTCATATGGTTATGGTAAAGTAAATAAAACAGGAATCATTACTACCAAAAAATTGATCTCAGAATATAGAAACTACCTCATAAATAAAGGGCTGCTTATAAATCAATCATTTAATTACAAAGAAATAAAGTTTATTGATAAGAAAGTTGTTTATAACAACCTAAAGACAAGTAGAATAGTTTTTTGTGAGGGATATGGGCTTAAAAAGAACCCTTTCTTTAATGAGTTGCCGCTGCCGGGTATAAAAGGTGAACTTATTACAATTCACGCGCCTAAATTGAAATTAGATACTATAATTAAATCTTCCGTTTTTATTTTACCAATAGGAGATGATCATTATAAAATTGGTGCCACATTTAACAGGGATGATAAGTCATCTGAACCAAGCTCAGAAGGAAAGCAAGAATTACTCAAAAAGTTAGATAAGATTATAACTACTGACTATAGCGTAGTAGATCATGTTGCCGGTGTTCGCCCTACAGTAAAAGATAGAAGACCATTAGTTGGTATACATGAAAGGCATAAACAACTTGCAATTTTAAATGGTCTAGGAACTAGAGGTGTTATGCTATCACCATCAATGGCTAAAGAATTATTTGATCATCTAGAGCATAAAAAAGAGCTTATTTCAGAAATAAATATTTCAAGATTTAAAAAGTAACAGCTCTTTTTTCACAACCTACTCTCGAATATACTTAACGAAAATATTTATATAAATTAATCTTGCTAATCTAAGAGTTAATGGTGTAAATAGCACTAAAGCTATAATAATACCAATGAAAATTTTGATAAGATTAAAACCTAATGAATACAAAGCCAGAAAAGTAGCTATAGATATTGCAACTGTCAAACCGTACGAAACATACATGGCACCATAAAAAAAAGAAGGTTCAATCTGATATTTTAATTCACAGTTTGGGCAATGTTCGTTCATTTTCATCACTTTCTTCAAGTTGTATGGATTGTTGTCCTCAAAAAAATTTCCTTCTTGACAACGCGGACATTTATTATTGAAAATACTATATAGTTTTGTGCCTTTTTTAAACATGATTGGTTGCTAAAATAGTTTAGTTTTGCAAAGTTAATTTAAAAAATACTCTTCGATGCAATAGCATTGAAGTTTCCATTGATTTGTTATTCCATCGAATGCAGGAATCCAGTAGTAAAAAGACACTATGCTAAACGCTCATAACATAACTGTTTCTTTTGGAGGTGAAGACCTCTTTTCAGGTATTACTTTTAAACTTGATAAAGGTAATAGGGTTGGCTTAGTAGGTAAAAACGGAGCTGGAAAATCTACATTACTAAAAGTCATTGCCAAAGAACAGGAAATTGATGGAGGCACGCTAGCTTTAGAGAAAAATATCCGTATCGGTTTTTTAAAGCAAGATATTGATTTTGTAAAAGGAAGAACTGTGTTAGAAGAAGCCTATGAGGCTTTTATCGAGATTAAAGAAATAGAAACAAGTCTTGATGAAATTAACAGACAGTTATCCGAGCGTACAGATTATGAAAGTGAGTCGTACAATCAGTTAATCATTGATTTAAATGAATTGACAGAGCGCTATGAGCTTTTAGGAGGGTATAATTATCAGGGAAATACAGAGAAAATACTGCAAGGTTTAGGTTTTAAGCGTGAAGATTTTGATAAACTAACAGATACTTTTTCAGGCGGCTGGCGTATGCGTATTGAACTAGCCAAGTTATTACTTCAAAATAATGATATTCTACTACTTGATGAGCCGACTAACCACTTAGACATTGAATCCATTATTTGGTTGGAGGAGTTTTTAAAGTCATATCCTGGTGCTATCATGTTGGTTTCGCACGATAAAATGTTTTTAGATAATGTAACCAACAGAACTGTTGAGATTTCCTTAGGACAGATCTACGATTATAAATATGCCTATTCTAAATATTTGGTGCAACGCAAGGAGTTGATGGAAAAGCAACTACAGGCACAGAAAAATCAGGAAAAGGAAATAAAACATACTGAGCAGCTGATTGAAAAATTCCGTTATAAAGCTAGCAAAGCAGCCTTTGCTCAATCACTAATTAAAAAATTGGATAAAGTTGAACGCATAGCAGTTGATGTAGAAGATAATTCAGTTATGAATGTTCGTTTTCCTATTTCTGTAAATCCCGGAAAAGTGGTTGTAGAGGCCGAAAATGTTGCCAAGAGCTATGGTGACAAGAAAGTGCTGAGTAATGTTGATCTATTAATTGAACGTAATAGTAAAATTGCATTTGTTGGCCAAAACGGACAGGGAAAAACAACTCTGGCAAAGATGATTGTTGGGGAAATTTCATTTGAAGGTGATTTAAAACTTGGTCACAATGTGCAGATAGGCTATTTCGCACAAAACCAAGCCGAATATTTAGACGGTAGTAAGACCATCTTGCAAACCATGGAAGACGCTGCAAATGATACCAATCGTGTTAAGGTTCGTGATATGTTAGGATCTTTTTTATTTAGTGGTGATGATGTAGAGAAAAAGGTAAAAGTACTATCAGGTGGTGAGCGAAACAGATTGGCCTTATGTAAAATGTTATTGACACCGTTTAATGTGCTGGTGCTTGATGAACCTACCAATCACTTGGATATTGCTTCCAAAAATGTATTAAAAGAAGCACTCAAGAATTTTGCAGGTACATTGATCTTAGTTTCTCATGATCGCGAGTTTTTACAAGGCTTGGCAAGTACAGTCTATGAATTCAAAGATGGAAGAATTAAAGAATATTTGGGTGATATAGATTATTATTTAGAGCAGCATAATTACGAAAGTCTTCGTGAAGCTGAAAAAAGAACGAAAGTTGAAAAGGTCAATAATAAAGAAACCTCTTCAAATAAGTTAAGTTATGAAGAAGAAAAAGCTTTAAAGAAGCGATTAAATAAAATAAGTAAGCTAGAAACCCAAATAGCTGATTTGGAAAAGGAAATTTCTAAATTGGATCAAGATCTTCTAGATTCGGATAAATATGCTCAACTAACTTCTGATCCTGATTTTTTTACAAAGTATCAGGCTAAAAAAGATAAAATTGTAGCATTTATGGAAGAGTGGGAAAATTTACAAGATTAAAAGAAAATCCCCAAAAAGCATTACTGCCTTTCGGGGATTTTCAGATTTATATAAACAGAAAATATAAATTTCAATTAATTACCGCCACTACCTGGAGGATACGTTGACATGATCTCACTCACGAACTCTTGAATGCGTTCTTTTTTCTTGGCTACATCACCAGAAGTCGTTAAACGTCCAGTTCCTTTTCCTTGCCAAGCCAATTCTTTTTTATCTGCATCTATCAAGTCAATAAATAAAGTGCCTTCTGTTGATCGTGAAACATTAGGTCCGTAGTCTAAACCAATACCCCATGGACCCCAGGCTCCCCAGCCCCATCCAAGACCGCCCCAGCGACCCCATCCCCATGGACCCCAGGCACCCCAACCGAAGTTGTTGTTATATACGTTTACTTTTTCACGTGATTTGGTAAAGATATTTACTAATACATCAGGGTTTGATGATTTTGTCATTCCTTTCGCTTCTAATTGACCTTCTATAGCCTTTAATATCCTGCGTTTATCAAGATCAGACAACTCCAATTTATCAATACCTTTTTTATAAAAAGCAAAGGTCTTATATTCATTAAAGTTGGTTTTTTGATCGTAATCTGAGGTCACGCGTACAGAGACACATGATGTGGCAATAAATAAAATCACCAAGGGTAATAGTTTTAATATTTTCATTTTTCGGTAGATAATTATGTTAAAACAAATCTTGTGTTAAAGAATCGTCAACCTTATTGGGGAGTGTTACCTGTAATTTAGGCTCTACTTCCATGGCGCGCTTGATAGCAAAAATAGCTTCATCATTTCGTGCCCAACTTCGTCTTGCGATTCCGTTATTTACGTCCCAAAACAACATGGCTTTCAGACGTTTATCAGCTTCTAAACTACCATCAAGAACCATGCCGAAACCACCATTGATAACCTCTCCCCAGCCAACACCACCACCATTGTGAATAGATACCCAGGTAGCACCCCTAAAACTATCGCCAATCACATTATGAATGGCCATATCTGCAGTAAATTGTGAACCATCATAGATATTGGAAGTTTCTCTGAACGGTGAGTCTGTGCCTGAAACATCATGATGATCTCTCCCCAAAACAACAGGGCCAATTTCACTATTAGCAATGGCTTTATTAAAAGCCTCCGCTATTTTTATCCGACCTTCGGCATCGGCATAAAGAATTCTTGCTTGTGAACCCACTACTAATTTATTTTCTTGTGCGCCTTTAATCCATCGTATATTATCCGCCATTTGTTGTTGAATCTCTTTAGGTGAGTTCTGCATAATTTCTTCCAATACCTCACAAGCAATAGCATCTGTTTTAGCCAAATCTTCAGGCTTTGCAGAAGCACATACCCATCTAAATGGACCAAAGCCATAATCAAAGCACATGGGTCCCATGATATCTTGTACATAACTCGAATAGGCGAATGCTTCACCACCCGACTTTGCATCACTCTTACTGCAATAATTACCATTGGCATCAAGATGTACTTTGGCACCTGCACGGGAAGCTTCCAGCAAAAAAGCATTGCCATAATCAAAGAAATAAGTACCCTTTGCGGTGTGTTTATTAATCGCAGCTGCATGTCTTCGCAATGTTTTTTGTACGCTTTCTTTAAACAGTTGAGGATTTTCAGCCATCATGGTATTGGCATCCTCAAAAGATATATCAACAGGATAATATCCCCCCGCCCAAGGATTATGCAAAGAGGTTTGATCAGAGCCTAGATCTACATATACATTGCTTTTGTCAAATTTTTCCCACACATCAACAATGTTTCCTAAATAAGCTATTGAAACAATTTCTTTTTCTTGTTTTGCTTGTTGAACTCGACTCACTAAGTCATCTAAATCAGAAGTAACTTCATCTACCCAGCCTTGTGAATGGCGTGTTTCTACAGCTTTAGGGTTTACTTCAGCACATACGGTAATGCACCCTGAAATATTACCTGCTTTGGGTTGCGCACCACTCATGCCTCCTAAACCGGCCGTAACAAACAATTTTCCAGCCAAACCTTCATCTTTCTTTGCTATTTTTCTACCAGCATTTAAGACCGTAATGGTAGTACCATGCACAATACCTTGCGGCCCAATATACATATAACTCCCTGCAGTCATTTGTCCGTATTGCGTAACCCCAAGTGCATTAAACTTTTCCCAATCATCGGGTTTTGAATAGTTAGGAATCATCATACCATTGGTTACCACCACTCTTGGAGCTTCTTTATGTGAAGGAAATAAACCCATAGGATGACCTGAATACATTACCAAGGTTTGTTCATCAGTCATTTGCGCCAAATACTGCATAGTCAATAAATATTGCGCCCAATTTTGAAATACAGCACCATTACCTCCGTAGGTAATCAATTCATGAGGGTGTTGCGCCACAGCATCATCCAAATTATTTTGAATCATATGCATAATGGCTTTAGCTTGTAAAGATTGACCCGGGTATTCATCTATTGGCCGTGCATACAGTTTGTAATC
The DNA here is from genome assembly GCF_056591715.1 of Maritimimonas sp. 2405UD52-3. Lineage (NCBI taxonomy): Bacteria > Pseudomonadati > Bacteroidota > Flavobacteriia > Flavobacteriales > Flavobacteriaceae > Maritimimonas > Maritimimonas sp. 2405UD52-3. Next base: position 170,467 of record NZ_JBWQOL010000002.1, on the reverse strand, counting down.
TGGGCGAAATCGATACATATAAATGCGCCCATGATCTTTTAGCTCTTGTGCAAATTCTTGAGCCAATACCGCATGGTGATTTTCATTAAAATAGCGTAAAGCATTTTGTGTAGCTAGTTGCTTTTCGGTTTTAGATAAGATATCCTTACGTTTTGGTGCGTGATTGATAAAAGTATCATACGGTTTAGGCGTTGGCAACTTATTAGGAATACCTTGTAAAATTTCCTGTTGAAAGGTCATGAACTATTTTTTAATTGAGTTGGTTTTTTTATCAAATCCGTAGGGACAGTGTTTACAACCACTTTGACAACAATATCCACGTTTTAGATGGTATTTTTCTGTAAAGACTTTATATCCTTGCTCATTAAAGTAAAAATCATCAGGTTCTAGTTCAGGTAATTGATTATACATTTTTTACGGAATTGAGCTCATAAAATTACGCAATTATGCGTTAATAATATTGTTGATTTTTACTCTTTAGCTACGTTTTTCTCTATGTGCATTTAAGTACATTTGTGTTTATCTGGTTGTGAATAGTAGGAATCAAACAATAGTATTTCAAGGAATAAATTTTACCATTAAACGGGAGGATTTGCTACACCCAATTATTTCAGGAAATAAATATAGGAAGCTAAAGTACAACCTTAAGGAGGCTAAAAAAGTAAGAAAGCAGGCCCTATTAACTTTTGGAGGTGCTTACTCCAACCATATTGCTGCTTTGGCTGCAGCTGGAAAAGAAAATGGTTTTAAAACCATTGGAATTATTCGGGGTGAAGAAATAAAAAACAAGGTTAGTAATAATCCAACATTAAGTTATGCTCAAAAATGTGGTATGCAATTTGATTTTATCACCAGAGAAACCTATCGTAAAAAAAATGAGAAAGATTTTTTAAAGAATCTACAAAAACAATTCGGAGATTTTTATTTGATACCCGAAGGTGGAAATAATGTATTAGCTGTTAAAGGTTGTGAAGAAATTTTAACTGAAGGAGATACAGATTTTGACTATATATGCGTTGCAGTAGGAACTGGTGGAACGATTTCTGGAATTATAAATTCATCCAAATCACATCAAACAGTTATAGGATTCCCTGCTTTAAAGGGCGATTTTCTAAGCGAAGAAATTGAACGATTTGTGTCAAAAAACAATTGGAAGTTGATTACTGATTATCATTTTGGCGGGTATGGTAAAATAAATAGTGAACTCATTACGTTTATCAATCAGTTCAGGGAACAAACTGGTATACCTCTTGATCCTGTTTATACAGGAAAAATGGTATACGGTCTTGTTGATTTGATACACAAAAAATACTTCGAAAAAGAAAGCAAAATTCTTGTGATCCATACAGGGGGATTGCAGGGTATAAAAGGAATGAATGAAAAATTAAGGCAAAAGAGTTTGCCATTAATTCAAGTGTAAATGAAACGTTATTTTTTTATTGCAAATGTTGTTTTACTTTCTTTTTTAGCCAGTTGCGGCTCTAAAAAGAGAGTAACTTCCTCTCATAGAACATCAAAACCTACAGTGGCAACAAAACCAACTGACAATAGTATTGAGAATAAGAATATTCAGGTGGTTAAAGTTGATAAAGCAGATGACCTAATTGATGATCTTAGAAAACGAAAACCAAGATTAAGTAATAGTACAAAAGATTATATTGAGGAATATAATGATATAGCCATCGCAGAGATGCTTCGTTACAAAATTCCTGCGAGTATTACCTTGGCACAAGGTATTTTAGAATCTAATAGTGGGCGTAGTAGACTTACAGTAAAAGGAAATAATCACTTTGGTGTTAAATGCCATAAAAGCTGGAGAGGCAAGCGTATTTATCATGATGACGATGCTCGACAAGAATGTTTTAGAAAATATGAGCACCCATTACAGTCGTTTAGAGATCATTCTCTATTCCTATTTGAGCGTAAACGTTATGCAGCCCTATTTGATCTTAAATTGAAAAATTACAAAGCATGGGCTAGAGGTTTAAAAAAAGCAGGTTATGCTACAGATCCTAAGTATCCTGTAAAATTGATTAACTTGATTGAAGATTACGAGTTATATAAATACGATGATTTTTTCGATAAAAAGAAATATGCTGGTAGTGTTACAAAAGTTACCCGGCAAGACCCAAAGAGAAATGGGGCCTTCATAGTAGTTAAAAAGGGAGATACGTTGTACTCAATAGCAAAGCGTAATAATTTGACTGTTGACCGGTTAAAATGGTTAAATGGTTTAAAATCTAATGAAATAGATATTGGGCAGAAACTATATATAAAATAAAAAGCGCGAATTAATCGCGCTTTTTATTTACTCCTTCTTCTTTAACTCTTTTCTTTGATTTCTTTTTTGGCGCATCTTCTTTTTAGCAGCTCTTTTTTTCATTTGATGCGCTTTATGCTTTCTCGCTTTTTCCCATTTTTCATATTGCTCTTTGGTTAAGATCTTTTTCATTTCTGCTTTATGAGCAATTTGCTTATCTAAACGTTCACTTTTTAGTTGAAAAAGTTCATCGCTAGAAAGTTCTTTTCTTTTTTCTTTAGCAGCTTTACGATCTTCCATTTTCTGTTTGCGTTCAACCGCTTTCCTTTGGTTAATCTCAAAGATTTCATCTTGTTGCTTAGCGTCAAGATCAAGTAGTAAGGTCATTTTTTTGGTCTTTAACTCTGTAATTTGATCTGTTGTAAAATTTGGACGCTTATGTCTAAGATCTTCAGATCCTTGTGCAAAAGCACTAATAGAAAATAATGCTATTAACGCTAGGCTTAATACTTTTTTCATTTGTTTAAAATTTTTAACAATTAATATATTTTGATCTTAAGACAGTAGTAATAGTGGAAGGTTTAATATTGTTTTCCGCTTTAACAAAGTTTTAACTATCGGTTATTGATCACGGCAATAACATCAATATCCTTGTGTGCGTTTGTTGCTTCAAAATAATCAAATGCTAATCGTGCTTTCTGGGGTTCTAATCTTCCCAAAGCGAAGGAACGTTGTAGTATATCTTCAACCAGAAAATCTAATGGATCATTTTCAGGGTGGTATTCACTTTTTAATGATAATTTGAAAAGCTTTGCGGTACTATTGTACCAAAATGCTTTCCAGCCACTTCTATACTCTTTTACTAGATCAAAAGCAGTTAACCCAGTTTGACGATGTAATAATTTAATTAATATTTTACCTTCAGTACGCGTCATTTTTTTGAGTTCATCGGTAAACTCTTCTTCCATATATTTTTGCATCTTTTTAGTATGCCTCTTTCGCTTACGATTTGATCGTATTTTTGAAAGTTGTTCGTTTAATTGAAGTAGCCTTTCAGCAGCTAGTCTGGCATAGGGATATGCTTTGTGAACTTTCTTCCAGTACCAGTAATAATAACGCTTTTCTTTTGTAGTCTTGAATTTGAGTTTTTTAAGCACTAAAACTTCATCCAAAGGTATAGTCACAGAATCCCCTTCAATAAGAACCATTTCCTCTAATAAAATAGTATCCTTTTCTACTTTTTGAGTGAAAGTAAATTGAGATGCAATAAGGAATATTATGAATAAAATTCTCTTCATTTTAATTTTTAAAAAACAGGTTTCAATAACCATTCCAAAAGTAGGATATTTCTTAGACTCATAATAAAGATTAACGTTTATTTAGGTATAAATTAGTACATTCGTATACCAAAATTTTAACGATGGCAAAGAAGACAATTCTTACGAAAAAGTCACTTACTTTTTTAGAAAAATATTTAAATAATGCTTCTCCTACTGGCTATGAATGGGATGGGCAAAAACTCTGGATGGATTACTTAAAACCTTATGTAGATGAGTTCATTACAGATACCTATGGAACTGCTGTTGGAGTTATAAATCCCGAAGCTGAATATAAAGTTGTTATTGAAGGACATGCAGATGAAATCTCATGGTATGTGAATTATATCTCAGATAATGGATTGATTTACGTAGTGCGAAATGGAGGTTCAGATCATCAGATTGCACCAAGTAAAGTAGTGAATATCCACACCAAAAAAGGCATTGTAAAAGGTGTTTTTGGATGGCCAGCTATACACACACGTAGTAGAGCGAAAGAAGAACCGCCAAAGCCAGATAATATTTTTATAGATGTTGGATGTAAAAAGAAAGATGAAGTTGAAAAATTGGGAGTACATGTAGGATGTGTTATTACCTACCCTGATGAATTTCACATTCTAAACAAGACCAATTTTGTTTGCCGTGCTTTAGACAATCGTATGGGCGGATTTATGATTGCCGAAGTAGCTCGTTTGTTAAAAGAAAATAAAAAGAAACTCCCTTTTGGTTTATACATTGTAAATGCTGTACAAGAGGAGATAGGATTGAGAGGTGCGCAAATGATTGCGGAACGCATTCAACCCAATGCCGCCATTGTAACTGATGTTACGCATGATACTACCACCCCTATGATCAATAAAAAGAAACAAGGACATTGTGAAATAGGTAAAGGCCCGGTTATAGCCTATGCACCAGCGGTACAACAGAAGCTACGTGATCTGATTACTGATACAGCCGAAGCTAAGAAAATTCCTTTTCAAAGAAGTGCTTTATCTAGAAGCACTGGTACAGATACTGATGCTTTTGCTTATAGTAATAGCGGTGTGGCCTCAGCTTTGATTTCATTGCCATTACGGTATATGCACACCACTGTAGAAACGGTGCACAAGGATGATGTAGAAAATGTGATTCGACTGATTTATGAGTCACTCTTAAATATCAAAGAAGGAGAAACCTTTAGTTATTTTGAATAAAAAAGTTTTAAGCCGATAGATTTCTATCGGTCTTTTTCTTTAATAAATTCACTTGGAGTTATACCTGTATATTTTTTAAAAGCGCGGTAAAAACTAGTTTTATTACTAAACCCACATTCAAGACCTATGGCGTGAATAGATAGTTTTTCTAACGCTCCACTCAATAGCATCTTTTTGACTTCTTTAATTCTCAGGGTATTGATGAAATCATAGAAATTAGTATTCATATGTTCACTTAAAACCTGTGAGATATGATGTGATGGTGTTTGCATAGAAATTGCTATGTCTTTGATCTTTAATTTAGGATTTAGATATAGTTTTTTATCAATAACAGCATGATTTAAATTTTCTCGAAGTGCTTTTAATTCACTTTCTTCCAGAGGTGATGTTTTGTATTTTTTAGAGATATTAGGAAGTAATGATTTGATGTCAACAATCCAATAACCTAATAGTAATATGGTTATTGCGAGTAAACTTGCCAATGCTATTTCAGATATAATTACTGAACTTCCTTGAACGATAAAACCGGTTTGTAAAAGCATATAAACCAAGGATAGAGTAATCAATACTTTAGAGATTTTTTTTAGCAGTGTACTATTTTGCTTATCATTTTTATTTAAATATCGAAGTGAAACAACAGCATACATAAATAAGAATAACATGTAAAGATTGGCATTAAACCAATCTAAGAAAGATAAGTTTTTTTCGGGTATGTGGGTATAGTAGTATTCGACTACTTGTTTCTTATATGATAATGGTTTAATGTAAAAGTAAACTTGAAACCCTGTCATGATTAAAAAAGGAATTAAATGTAAAAGATCCATTTTTTTTAATCTGAACTTTTGGTTGTTAAAGCTTTTAATGAAAAAAAAGTATGCAGGGCCTATTAAGAATAAGGTTGGAAAACTTACGCCAAGCAAATGAGGGTATTTTCTGATAAATTGAGTTGTAAAAAGTAAAAAGGTGTCAAGATGCAGCATGAGAAAGAATAGAACTGCAGCCAAAAAATATCTTGATATTTTCAAGGCTTTATTTTTTAATAATATCAAGATAACAAATGACCCTATTAAAATGGTACCTCCTAATAAAAAAGTGAGTATAAATGATGAAGTTCCTAGATTGTCCATAACAATAATTTTGCTAAGATAGTAAGCCTACATTAATTGTTACTCTGCAATATGTAATCTAAAAGGTTAAATGAGTTTCATTTAATAAAGTGTGCCTCTTTATAGCAGAAATATCTTTCTTTAATAATTAATTTCGAGTCAAAATCTTGATAGCATGATTCGGAAAATTTTGAAATGGATATCACTTGTATTAATTACGCTAATTGGGCTAACACTTGTTTACGGATTCATTCAGTACCCTAAAGCGAAAGGAGTACAACATTTTGTTTCTGAAAGAATGATCTATGCTCCAAAGGATAAAGTTTGGGGCATTATTTCTGATATTGAAAACTATCACAAAGTAACAGCGGAGGGAATTCATAATGTGAAAATTATATCTGGAGAGGGGTTGGGGTTAAAACGTGTTTGTTCAGATCCTAATGGAAATAGTTCGGAGGAAACCTGTACTATTTGGGAATCAGGCAAGAAATTTAAATTTGAAGTAAACACCCAAAAAGAAGATTATCCACTACCTTTCAAATCACTTTCCGGTACATGGAAATTAGATTCGATCACCCAAAATAAAACGAAGATCACACTTGATTTTAGTTACGAATTTAAAAATGCCTTTGTCGCAGGTTTGTTTTTAGGAATGGGACAAGAACAAGCTCAAAAAGATGCTGACTATTTATTAGATAATTGGCAACAAATGGCAGAAGATGTGAGATATAACTTAAACGCAAAAAAATGATACGATTTTTACTAATACTATTACTTTTTATTACAAATAAGGTTGTTGCTCAAGAAATCCCTGAATGGTTTCAGGAAAATATGGAACAGTCCTTAGGGACTTGGATAACAAATAATAAAGAGTATCAAAATGACCAAGAACATATGGAGTCATATGGTATGGATTGGAAATGGGCCATTGGCAAGAAATCTATAGTAGGTGAATTGTATGGATTTGTAAAAGGTAAAAAGGTAGGTCCTTTTTGGGAATTTAGACAGTACTGGGATTTTAAAAAGAATAAAGGAATGATAGTGCAATATTCACCGGATGGAACTATAGGTGTTGGGCCTGTAACTCCAAAAGGTGAAGGTCAATTTGAAATGATTCAGGTTTTTACATCTCCAGATGGGAAGCAGTCAAATCACGGTCATCGCTCTTCTTTAACTAGTGATGCCTTTACATCAAGTTCTTTTTTAGTTGATGGTTTTGGAAATTGGAAAAAAAACAGAACATATACATGGCACCGCCACCTTCCTCTAGGTGATTTAGGTGAATTTTCTATTTCATTGGCTGTAAAAGACATTAAAATGTCAAAAGAGTTTTATGAAAGCTTAGGATTTTCTATCATTGATGGTAATATTGATCAAAAATGGTTAATTCTAAAAAATGGAGCTGCCAAGATTGGCCTTTTTCAAGGAATGTTTCCAAAGAATACAATTACACTTAATCCTAAGGATGTCAGGAAAATTTATAATCAACGCGTTAGTGGGAAAATTGATACACAAATGACAATAGGTATGGATAAAAACACTGGCAAGGCATCTTTTATGATCACAGATCCTGACGGGAATCCTATTTTAATAGACCAGCATCAGTAAGTACTTAATTTAAGAATTACTTTTTTAATGCGTTTTTGCTTACTCTCTTTTTCTATGTCACCTAGGCGTAGTTCAAGTGCATTGATGAACAATTCAGCATGTTTTTTATCTATAACAGCTACTATTCTTTCAGCATACATAGGTAATTGATTTATTGGGCTAGTAAGTATTTGTTCTTCTAACAGTGCCAACATTTCATCTTTGTATTTTTTAATAGCTGCCAGATTGATTAAAATATTAATCATTTGATCACGTGTTATGACAGATCCTTGTTCAGCAGCTTCTAATATTATTGATCTGCTGTCAAAAACATCACTAGGTTTAATTTTACTAATATAATTCAAAGCTGTCATGCACCCCCATTGCAATCGGTTATTTTTATGATGTAAGAGTTGTAAAAAGTTAGAAATGTAAGGTGAAATAAGTTTAGGTTCTAATGCACCAATTTCATAGAGTACTTTAATACAATCGTTTTGAATTGCTTTATTCTTATTTAATAGATTTTCAATCAAAACTTTTACAGCACTTTTGTCAGTCTGCTTTACTATGTGCTTGGCTAGTTTAATGTTTGGCTGTTCATCTCTTCTGCCGAAAGCAGAAGAAATACTGTCAAGAATGTTTATTTTTTCCATCTTTTGAGCTTGGGTATTTTTCTAGTAAAGAATCCAGCTAAAAATCCAGTGAAGCCCATTTCTTTCATTTTTCCATTTCACAAAATCTTGCATTTGTTCGGGGGTGATATCAGGTTGTTTGAATTCACCGTTTTCAAAACAAAAACTACAGTACATAGTATTTAAACTACCATCTAAATTTTTAGCGCCGCCTTTGGGGTCCTTTTTTAAGGGCATGGCACAACTTTGACAATTTTTATATGTTTTCATAATACAAATGTAGTCTAGGTTACTGACAGCCTATTGTCAGTTAGTTTCGCTCATTTGCAATTTTTTTATATATGTATTTAAATCAAATCGTTTTTCAGTGATCTTTTTACCTGTGGGATTAATTTTATGAATTCTATTTAAAACAAAATCTCTGTAATCTTGCCTCAATCTGCAATATGCAATAAGGTGCCAACTTTGACTGTAAAATGTAATACCTATAGGTTCTATGACTCTTGTAGTTTCTCGGCCTAAATTGTCTTTATAGATAATATACAATACATGTTTATTGCTACAAGCTTGTTCTGCTATTTGCAAATATTTATTAATGTATTTAGAATCTACATAACTCCTCACATTAGAATCTAAGTACTCTAAACTTTCTAATTGATGATTCTTAAGCTTGTTTCTAATTTTTTCAAGTGCACTTTCAAAATGTTTATAGATATTTTTATCTATATATTTTTTTGCCAATTGATCAGTAAAGATGAAAGACTTAGCTTCGTCAACGCTAAGGGATAGTGGTGGAAGAAAAAAAGTATCTAGTATGAAATAGCCTTTTTCCTTTTCAAAAGAAATAGGAATGCCCGCTTCATCAAGAGACCTCAAATCTCTATAAGCGGTTCGTTCACTTATATGAAACCGATCCGTAATGTTTTCTATTCTTGTAAATCTTCTCGATTGCAATAAAGATAATAATGCTGTAAGACGTTCAAGACGTTTCATGTTTATTCAATTTTACCATCTAACCAATGAATAATGTTAAGCAGTAACTGATAATTTTCTTTGGCTATGTCAAGACTCATACCAAATTTGCGTTTATTAGGCCCAGCCAGTTGCGCAGTAAACATGGCAGCCTCTCCCCATGCAACAACTCGGCCTTTTCCATATTTTTTATATGCTCCTTGTGACCAACCTTTTACAGGTGTTCTGGGAATACCTTTAAAAACCCATGCTGTATCTGGTAAAACATTAACATAATTTTTATCAAAGGTTAATACTGAAGTAGCATCCTTTGGAATCTTAAAACCTTGACCTGTAAACGAAACAACTTTATTTATGGTTTCACTGGCATTTTTGCCATTAGTAATATTATTTTTGGAAAGGGTGTTGTTGTCTCGGGTAAAATGCGCAGTACCTCTATTGGATTTAGTATTAAAAACAAACCCATTTGTGAATTCAAACCCAAATGCTTGTGCTAGATCTTTAGCTGCTCCAGCCATGGGCATATGATCAGCAATTAAAAATAGACTACCTCCATCATTTACCCACTGCTTCACTATTTCTATTTCTCCTTTGGTAAATGCAGACGGATTTGGTAAATACCACTTTTCGATATTTAGTTTGTTCAATGCATTTGAAATGACAAGTATTTTCCCTTTTGATAACTTCTTCTTATTGAATTCTCCTAAGAATCCATCAATAACATAACCATCCCTTTTTAATAAGTTGGCAAACGCCCAATAATTACCATCTTTAGTATGAAAATTATGATGTCCTTCATCAATAAAAATCACAGGGCCCTCTCCAGACGAATACATTGGGTCTTTGATGACAGGACTATAACTTCTATCCGGTTCCTGCTGAGCCAAGCTAAAAGTTGTAATCAAGAAAAGTAAGGTTGCAGTTCTAATCTTCACAGTTAAATATTTAATTAGGAAATAAGCTTTTATCCAATCCTGGGATTAGTTTTAGGGCATTTTTATAATACACTTTTTTAAGCACATCATCAGGTAAGTCCAATCCATACATAGCCCAAAAAGCATGGTATTTTTTATGATACGGAAAGTACTCATCAGCGGTTTCTAATACTCTAAAATAGGTTGGGAACTCTTTTGGTTTCCAGCTATCTTTTCCGAATAGAATTCTATCTTGGTATTTGATAAAGAATTGCCTTGCAAAACGAGGTTGACGTCCCAATTCAGCAATAATAGCGCCTATACCTACATTCATATTTGGTATTTCATCTAGTAACTGCCCCAATCTTTCTAAATCATTGGCAAACCAACCCATATGTGCATTGATAAATTTGGTATTTGGATGTTTTTTAAACATATTATGTTGCTCTCTGATGAGTTGTTCCCATGGGGCGGGATTATTAGGTCCGCGTTTCCTTCTTGGTTTGGTTTTTAATTCTAACCAGCGCTCATTATCAGCGTCAAAATCATCCCAAAACGATTTTGGGTCGGCAGTATGAATGAGTACAGGGATACCCAATTCACCACATTTTGCCCAAATTGGGTCAAGTCTTGGATCATCAACAGCAATCCGATTTCCATCAGTATCAGTTTTATGCATTCCTAAACTCTTATAGACTTTTAACCCGCGAGCACCACTTTTTACATCTTCTTCTAATTGAGCAACTGCATTTGCTGCCCATTTGGGTTCACCAACACCATTAAAATTAACATTAGCAAAAACCACAAATCGATTAGGGTAGTGGTCAGCTATATTTTTAACTGATTTTTTGAGATCATTTCCTGATCTTCCGCTTAGATTTACCATGATACTCATATTCAAGGTATCCATGGCTGCTATAACAGGAGCGAGGTCTTGTTCAGACATTTGGTATTGATGACCATGTACATCAATGAAAGGGAACTTGGCTTTTTTTACAATTCCACCTGGAACTACCAAGGTGGACTTGGGGTTGTATTCTTCAAAAGACAAGTTTTGACAATTTAAAAAAGTAAATAAGAAAAATAAAAGAGTTACTGTAGTTATTAGTTTGAATTTCATTGCTGTGAATTAATAGTTCTTAAAGATACCCAATCGATCTATTAGTAAAGAAGATTTTAATAAATGTTTAACAATGCAAAATCATCTTTATTTGTCATTCCGTCCGGATAATTATTCGGATTGATGCGGAATCCATTATAATTCAAAATTTGATAAAAAGATTACTGTCTACGCAGGAATGACACAATATACCTACATTTACGCAATGCAATCTAACCAACCAAAACTTGAACTGGAATTCGTTACACTAATGGCATCTCTTATGTCTATTGTTGCACTTTCAATAGATGCCTTGTTACCTGCTTTACCTGAAATAGGTTCTTCATTAGGAGTATTACAAACCAATGATAATCAATTGCTCATTACTATGATCTTTTTAGGTTTAGGTTTTGGGCAGCTCCTATTTGGTCCTCTATCTGATAGTTTTGGTAGAAAACCTATTGTATATGCTGGATTTGTACTTTTTATTATAGCAAGTATTATATGTGTAACTACCAAGAGTTTTGAAATGATGATTTTTGGCAGGGTATTACAAGGAGTAGGCTTGTCATCCCCACGCACCATGGCTATTACAATTATACGCGATAAATATAGCGGCGATTATATGGCGAAGATCGTTTCTGTTGTGGTGATGGTTTTTATTTTGATACCAGTCATTGCGCCTGCATTAGGCCAGTTTATTTTGAATTTTTACCACTGGAAATATATATTTTATATCAATATGCTTTTTGGGTTAATCATTGTTTTTTGGTTTTGGAAACGGCAACCAGAAACATTGAAACTACAAAACAAAATCCCTTTTACAGGAACTCTATTTATAGATGGTCTTAAAGAGTTTATGAAGTATAAGGAGGCGATTGCCTTTACCTTTGTTTCAGGATTCATCACAGGCTCATTTATGGTCTATTTGAGTACTTCGCAGCAGATCTTCGAGCAACAATATGATATGGCTGAATTGTTCCCCTATATTTTCGCGAGTTTGGCAATTTCAGTAGGTTTATCTACCTTTTTAAATAGTAGATTGGTAGTGCGATTTGGTATGTGGAAGATTGCCTATACTGCTTGTGTAGCTTATGTAATTATTTCTTTAGCATACATTGCTTTATTTTGGTCAGGAAAGAACCCGAGTATTGAAATATTATTAGTTTTTTTTGCACTTCAATTTTTTGCCATTGGGTTTTTATTTGGGAATCTTCGTGCTTTGGCAATGAATCCTTTGGGTCATATTGCAGGAATAGGAGCCGCTATTAATGGATTTGTTTCTACCGTCATGGCAGTGCCAATAGCTAATTATATAGGTAGTTTTGTAAAGGATTCTGTCTTACCATTATTTATAGGGTTTTCAGTTTTTGGGTTAGTGTCATTTTTTATTTTCTTGTATGTGCAACGTAGCAGAGCTAAATTAGGTTATGCTTAAAGTTGCCTTACATCCCATTTACCACCATCCGTTACCAGAGAATCATCGATTTCCAATGGAAAAGTATTCGTTATTACCGCAGCAATTGTTGTTGGAGGGTACATTAACTAACTATAACTTTTTTACCCCAGAAATGGTTTCAAAAGATACCGTTTTGTTGACACATACTGATGAATATTGGAAAAAGCTAATAGAATTGTCTTTATCAAAACAAGAGATACGAAGAATAGGCTTTCCGCAATCACAACAATTAATTGATAGAGAACGAACCTTAGTAGGAGGTAGCGTACAATGTGCAAACTATGCTATGCAATATGCATGCTCTATGAACATTGCTGGAGGTACGCATCATGCTTTTACCGATAGAGGTGAAGGCTTCTGTTTATTAAATGACAATGCGGTTGCCGCTAATTATTTATTAAGCCAAAAACTTGTGGAAAGAATATTAATTATTGATTTGGATGTACATCAGGGAAACGGTACTGCGGAGATTTTTAAAAACAACCCTAATGTATTTACCTTCTCTATGCATGGTAGAAACAATTATCCATTTTATAAAGAGCAATCTGATTTAGATGTACCTCTAGATAAAGGTATGCAAGACCAAGAATATCTCTATTTATTAAGGCAAAGTTTAGATACGATTCTAAATGATTTTATTCCTGATTTTATCTTTTTTCAAAGTGGTGTAGATGTTATTGCTAGTGACAAATTAGGTCAGTTAGCATTGACTTTAAATGGTTGCAAACAACGGGATGAGATCGTTCTTAAAATCGCTAAAAGACTCAACACGCCTATAGTAGCCTCTATGGGTGGTAGCTATTCACCTGACATCAAAGATATAATTGAAGCGCACGCAAACACCTACAGATTAGCACAAGAAATTTTCTTCTGATTGAAGCAAAAAATGCTAATAAACATGATTCATTATTATGTTTAGAAAGAAAACGTTTTTCTCAACGTATCAAAAAATGGTATGAACTGAAAATCGTTTTTATTTTCTCCTGAATGTTTTGAAAGTTTTGCATAATCTCTCTTGTTAATTATAGCAAAGTCATCCCAGCAATTTTGGTCTGCAACAAAAGAGTATACATCTGTATAAGCACCAGTAGTATATTTTACACCACCAGATTTGATCAGTAACTTAATAGAAATCTTATAGAGTGAAATAGCTTCTTTACCAAAAAGCACATACGTAGGTGTAGTTGTTTGTATCATTTAATCCTTTTATAATGAAACAACCATCTTCCTTAAATTCCTGTTAAATGCATACATATTTTAAATAATTAACATAGTCAAAGTATGGTTAAGCTTTGATAATAAATGAATTAGAATATTGATGGTGTTAATAATTTATAAAGGAAGATTGTTATAAAGCATTATCCATGATATTCTGAACTACTTCGGGATTTAAAAGTGTGGACGTGTCTCCTAAATTACTAGTGTCTTTATGGGCAATCCTTCTAAGAATTCTACGCATTATCTTACCGCTACGCGTTTTGGGTAAACCCTGTGTGAATTGAATCTTATCTAACTTGGCGATAGGCCCAATACGTTCTGTGATTAACTGATTGATCTCCTTACGCACGTTATTATGATCCCTACTTTCTCCAGTGTCTTTTAGGGTTACATAGCCATACAAGGCACTTCCTTTTACATCATGAGGAAAACCAACAATAGCAGATTCAGCAACCGCAGGATGTTCGTTAATAGCATCTTCAATGGGAGCTGTACCCAGATTATGCCCTGAAACAATAATTACATCATCTACACGTCCGGTAATTCTATAGTAGCCTACATCATCTCGCAAAGCACCGTCACCAGTAAAATAGTTGTTTTCAAAAGCTGAGAAATAGGTATCTTTATAACGTTGGTGATTTCCCCAAATGGTTCTCGCCATACTGGGCCATGGAAACTTTATACATAATCGGCCATCCACCTGATTTCCTTTCACTTCATTTCCATTTTCATCCATTAACGCAGGTTGAATTCCTGGCATGGGTAGCGTGGCATAGGTAGGCTTCGTGGGTGTTGAAAATGGAATAGGGGAAATCATAATACCTCCAGTTTCAGTTTGCCACCATGTATCTACTATAGGGCTCTTCTTTTTACCAATATTATCATTGTACCAATGCCAAGCTTCCTCATTAATAGGCTCACCCACGGTTCCTAAGACTTTTATTGAAGAGAGGTCATATGATTCTACATGCTCTAATCCTTGCTTGGCAAGTGCACGAATAGCCGTTGGTGCCGTATAAAATTGATTGATCTTATGTTTCTCAACTAATTGCCAGAAGCGTCCAAAGTCAGGATAGCTTGGTACGCCTTCAAACATAACAGTAGTAGCACCATTAGCTAGTGGTCCATATACTATATAACTATGACCGGTAATCCACCCAATATCAGCGGTACACCAATACACGTCTTCTTCATTATATTGAAATACATTTTTAAATGTATAAGCAGTATAGACCATATAGCCGGCAGTAGAATGTACCATGCCTTTTGGTTTTCCGGTTGAACCAGATGTGTATAAAATGAATAAAGGATCTTCTGCATCCATAATCTCAGGAGCACATTTTGAGGAGGCTTCATCTAGTAAAGGCTGTAACCATTCATCACGACCTTCTTGCATAGTAATATCACTATGAATTCGTTTGGCTACCAAGACGGATTCTACACAATCACATCTCTGTAAAGCTTCATTTACAATACCCTTAAGGTCAATGGTTTTAGCACCTCTATAAGATCCATCACTTGTAATGACCATTTTACAAGAGCTATCATTAATACGTGTTGCTAACGCGGTAGATGAAAATCCGGCAAAAACAACGGAATGAATGGCGCCAATTCTCGCACAAGCCAAAACTGAGATAGCCAATTCAGGAATCATTGGTAAGTAAATACATACTCGGTCACCTTTTTTAATACCCTTTAATTTTAAAACATTGGCAAACTTATTCACGCGCTCATGTAATTCTTTATATGAAATATGCTGAGCATCTTCATTAGGATCATTTGACTCAAATAGAATAGCCGTTTTATTTGCTCTAGTTGTCAAGTGCCTATCAATGCAATTTTCGGTAATATTTAATTGAGCTCCTTCAAACCATTTAACTTCAGGTTTTGTGAAATCCCAACTCAAAACATTTTTCCATTTTTTTCGCCATAAAAAATGCTCTTCAGCAATTTCGGCCCAAAAGGTCTCAGGATCACGAACAGACTTTCTATATACTTGAAAATATTCTTCTAATTGTTTAATATGGTAGTTGCTCATTGTTTTACAAATTGATTGCTTAAAAATATAACATCTGATTTCATTGCACAAAAAATGAAGCTAAAAGAAGCTTGAGCTTCTCTGAACAACATAAGTCATTCGTTAAAAGTTATCTAGTGGTCAATAGCATTTCCTGCGCCTGAAGGTATTCTAATGGTGTCTACAATTTCTTGTACTTCTTTTGGTGGAGCTGGCGTAAATGAGGATATAACAATTGATACGATAAAATTAACGACCATAGCAACTGTACCAAAACCTTCGGGTGAAACGCCTAACCACCAATCATCTTTCGCACCACCGCCAAACCAATCAAATTTGAATCGAAGCATGTAGTATAACATTAAAAGAATACCTACTACCATACCGGCAATAGCTCCCTCTTTATTCATGCGCTTATAGAAGATTCCCAATACAATGGCAGGAAAAAAGGAAGCTGCGGCCAGCCCAAAAGCTAGGGCTACTGTTGCAGCAACAAAATCAGGAGGATTGATGCCAAAGTAACCTGCAATGACTACAGCTACCACTGCTGAAAAACGGGCAGCAATCAATTCGCCTTTTTCAGAAATCTTGGGATTGATTATTTTTTTGATAATGTCATGAGAAATGGAAGAAGAAATTACCAATAATAAACCTGCTGCAGTTGATAAAGCTGCAGCTAAACCACCTGCGGCTACCAAAGCAATTACCCAATTCGGTAATTTAGCAATCTCTGGGTTGGCCAGCACCATAATATCTCTATCTACTGTTAACTCGTTTTTAGAAGCGTCAGCTACATATTGCACTTTACCATCACTGTTTTTATCGTTAAATTGAATTAAACCAGTGGTTTCCCAATTGTTAAACCACTCAGGTAATTCTTCTCTTGTTTTATTATTTACAGTCTCAATCATATTTGTTCTGGCAAAAACAGCAACTGCAGGAGCAGTGGTATATAAGATAGCTATAAACAATAATGCCCATCCCGCCGATTTGCGAGCATCACTAACTTTTTTAACAGTAAAAAATCGAACAATTACATGTGGTAGTCCAGCAGTACCGACCATTAAAGCGGCAGTAATAAAAAAGACATCAATTTTTGATTTACTACCATTGGTATATTCGTGAAAACCCAATTCCCGATGAAGTCCATCGAGTTTATCTAGCAGGTAAACTCCATTAGCGTCTGTACCTCCAAATCCTAATTGAGGAATAGGGTTTCCTGTCATTTGAATAGAAATAAATATAGCAGGTACCATAAAAGCAAAGATCAATACACAGTATTGAGCTACCTGCGTGTAGGTAATACCTTTCATTCCACCCAGAACAGCATAAAACAATACAATAAACATCCCGATGATAACTCCGGTATTAATATTTACTTCTAAAAACCGTGAAAATACTAAGCCAACACCTCGCATTTGCCCCGCTACATAGGTGAAAGAAACCAATAATGCACAGAGTACAGCTACTACGCGGGCAATATCAGAATAGTAGCGATCTCCAATAAAATCGGGTACAGTAAACTTTCCAAATTTTCTCAGATAGGGAGCCAATAGAAGTGCTAACAATACATAACCACCTGTCCACCCCATTAAATATACAGAGCCATCATAGCCGCTAAAAGAAATGATTCCTGCCATAGAAATGAACGATGCGGCAGACATCCAATCGGCGGCCGTGGCCAGTCCATTTGCAATAGGGTGTACGCCTTTTCCAGCCACATAAAATTCACCTGTGGAACTTGCACGAGACCAAATGGCGATTCCAATATATAATGTAAAAGTAATACCTACTAAGACCCACGTCCAGGTTTGAATATCCATAGTCTATTTATCTAGTTGGTACTTCTTATCAAGTTTGTTCATAAGATGGATATACACAAAGATGAGTATCACAAAAACGTAAATTGAACCTTGCTGGGCAAACCAAAATCCGAGTTTAAAGCCACCTAATCGGATAGTATTTAATTGTTCAACTAGCAAAATTCCAAATACATAGGAAACTAAAAACCAAATTGAAAGCAGCAAGGCGAGATATTTCAAGTTTTGTTTCCAGTATTTTTTTTGCAGTTCTTTGTCCATCAGAATTGATATTTGAAGCAAGATAAAATTTATTTTCTATTTTAGTACGCCTTACATTTTCTATGATAGAATTTTCTAGTCTTTTACAAGTACTTATTGATAATTGGGAAGTCGTAAGCCTCTTTTTTGTAGTGGCTATCTTATATTCTGCAGTGGGTTTTGGAGGAGGTTCAAGTTACCTTGCTATTTTGGCTTTTACAGGTATGACCTATGTAGAACTGAGAGCTATTGCATTGTTATGCAACATCGTAGTAGTCTCAGGTGGTACTTATATTTTTGCTAAAAAAGGACATTATAATTGGAAGAAGGTTGTGCCTTTGGTAATATTAAGCGTACCAATGGCATTTTTAGGAGGTTACCTTAAAATTAGCGAGACTTTCTTTTTTATTCTTTTGGGTATGACTTTGATTGTAGCAGCAGTGCTGATGTGGTTGTCGAGATATTTTGTGAGTGATGCCAAAGAAAGTAGAGGCGCAAAGCCTAAAATCTTTGATGGATTCATTGGCGCTGGTATTGGTTTTTTATCTGGAATGGTTGGAATAGGGGGAGGGATTTTTTTAGCACCTGTATTGCACTTGATGAATTGGGATACTCCCAAACGAATTGCGGCTACTGCTAGCTTTTTTATATTGATGAATTCTGTGGCCGGACTAATTGGACAAATGCAAAACCCTGAATTTTATTTTGAACCCAATATTGCATTTCTCTTATTAATTACCGTGTTCTTTGGAGGTCAAATTGGCTCTAGGCTCAGTGCAACTAAAATTTCACCATTTATTATTAAAAGAATGACAGCTTTATTAATTGCTTTTGTTGGAGTTAGAATTTTATTGAAATATATAAGTTAATTTTTTTAATCTAAAATATACTACTTGGTATATTTTTTATATATTTGGTATATGATTATCACGAAAGCCGAGAAAACCACTCAATTTATTATAGAAAAAACAGCTCCTATTTTTAATAGAAATGGGTATACAGGTACAAGCCTTTCAGATATTACTGAAGCTACAGGATTAACAAAAGGGGCGATCTATGGAAATTTTAAGAATAAGGAGGAATTAGCTGTAGCTGCCTTTAACTATACGGTGCAATATCAGTTAGATGAGATCAGGGAAATTATACATACTATAGAGTCGCCATTAGCTAAGCTTTTTGCTATTACAAATTTTCACAGAAATTATTATCATAAACTCGTTGAGTATGGAGGTTGTCCTATTGTAAATGTTGGTGTTGACGCTAATCATACCAATCCGGCTTTATTTGTAAGAGTAAAACATGTAATTGATAAAATGCAAGGTAGTCTTACTTCCATCATTGAGGATGGTATTTTTAAAGGTGAGATCAAAGATGACATTAACGCTATGAAGTATGGAGTGCGAATTTATTCATTGATTCAAGGCGCGGTATTCACATCAATGATGTCAAAAGATGAACAGTCTTTGAAGGATATGATGAATCATGTAGATCATATGATTCAAACGGAATTAAAGAAGTAAATTTTTTTATTACAAAATATACCAATTGGTATAAAATATATAAATATGAATTTTCAATTACAAATATTGCGTGTTTATTTTAAGATAGCTTCACTTTTTTCTCCTAGGTTAAGCGGATTTCAGGCGTTTAAATTATTTCAAAAAGTACGAAAGAAAAGTGTTAGAAAAAGGGAAGAAGAATTTTATAATAAAGCGAAACATTTCAAGATTCCGTCATTGAAAGAAGATATACACTGTTATCAATTTGGTGATGTAAAAGGAAGTTTAGTGTTTTTGGTTCATGGTTGGGAGTCGAATGCCGGTAGTATGTCACGTTTTGCATTTGACCTTGCAGAAAAAGGCTATAGGATTATTAGTTTTGATTTACCCGCGCATGCTAAAACAAAATCAAATTATACCAACTTATTTGAATGTAAAGAAGCTTTTAAAGATGTACTAAAATTTGTTGATCCTAAGGAACCTTTTACTGTGGTTTCACATTCATTTGGCTCAGCAGTTTCTACGTATACATTGTCTCAACTAGATTATGAAGTTGATAAGTTCATTTTTCTAACATCCCCTAATTCTTTATTTGAAGTGTTTCACAATTTTAAGAAGTTTATAGGTCTTTCTGATAAATCGTTTACCTATGTTCTTGGTAAAGCAACCACCTTATTAAGTGAGGATGTAAAAAATGTAAATGTTGATGAGAAGTTAAAGAAAATATCGTACTCAAAACTACTTTTAGTACATGACAGGTTTGACAAGATCATACCCATTAAGAATTCTGAAAAAATAAAACAAAGCAATACAGAAAAAGCTGAGTTAAAAGTATATAATAAGATTGGCCATTATCGTATGCTATGGAATGATAGTGTTGTAGAAGATGCCTTATCTTTTATAGGAACAAAATAATTTGGGGAAGCCATTGTAAGATAAGAGTAACAGATTCATAATGTTGTGGTTAACTATTTTTGCTACTCACTTTTGCAATGGCTTCATTTTAATATACCTAAATACAAGCTTTTAATAATACCATCAGAAAGTCCAATTTTTGGTACGTATATTTTCTTGGCACCACTCCATTTCATGGCAGACAAGTAAATTTTTGTGGCAGGTATTATTACATCAGCACGGTCAGGGTTTAAACTTAACTCACTTATACGCTCTTCATAACTCATATTTTTCAAAAACTTATAGTGCGCTTTCAAATAAATAAATGATAAAGGTTTATCGGGCATTCTGCCTGACATTTTAAAAAGTTTATTGATATTTCCACCAGAACCAATTAATGAGATTCCTTTTAGCCCTTTGGTATTTTTTTTGATCCAGATTTCAGCCTGCTCAAATACGGTTTTATTCTGTTCTTTAGTATTATTCATCAATCTCACAGTACCCATTTTAAATGACTTTGAAGCTGTAATATTTCCTTTAGAAAAAATGGTAAATTCAGTACTACCACCACCAACATCTACATATAAATAGGAATTCTTACTATCAATTAATTCATTAAGATCAGTTGAAGAAATAATGGCTGCCTCTTTTTTTCCATCAATAATTTCAATGGCAATACCAGTTTTTTTGTTGATTTTTTCAGCTACATCTTTTCCATTTTCTGCTTCGCGCATAGCTGAGGTAGCACAAGCCTTGTATTTTTCAACACCATGAACATCCATTAGCAGTTTGAATGCAGCCATAGCATTAATCATTCGTTCTGTATTCTCCTTACTAATAATTCCACTTACAAAAGCATCTGCACCTAGGCGTATTGGCACCCTTATAAGTGAGGATTTTTTAAATTGAGGCTCTCTGTTTTTTGCTGTAATAATATTTGCAATTAATAATCGAATGGCATTGGAGCCGATATCAATTGCAGCATATTTTTGTATATTCAAAACCTATTTATTTTTAGGTGGTTTATGATGTTTAGGGAACTCGACAATAAAGGTTTCACCTTTTTTCAGATTTTTCCAATGTTTAATATCTAATTTTATTCCAACTACACCACAAGTTGGGACATGACCAATAAACTTATTGCCAAATTTGTTAACAAAGGTACTAATGCCATGATCATGACTAAAAATAATTGCAGAATCAAATCCGTCATCTAAGGCTTTTACAGATTTAATAAGATATCCGTCACTAAAGCTGTAAAGGGCTTTACTTATCTTTAAATTTGCTAGCGGATAATTAAACGTATAACTAAAGATCATACCAGTATGCAATGCTCTATTGGCACAGCTAGACATAAACACATCAGGTGTTTCTATCTTTTTCTGTAATATACCCGATATTAAGTAGGCATCATTAATTCCTCGTTTTTTTAGTGGTCTATCAATGTCTTTTACGCCTTGGTATTCCCATGAAGATTTTGCGTGGCGAACAATGTAAAGTGTTTTCATTATTTAGCGAAGCAAGATTAACTTTTTATGCAATCAAATATACATTATTTAAGGAGCTAATCGTTCTTTTTTCCAGTCAAAATTTGCTAACAGCGTATATCGAATTCTGTCATGCATTCTATTAGGCCTACCTTGCCAGAATTCTATAGAAACAGGTTTCACCAAATAGCCACCCCAATGCTTTGGTCTAGGAATTTCGCTTTCATGGAATTTATCTTCGTAAGCTTTTAACGTATTGTCCAGCTCTTCTCTAGAAGATACTATCTCACTTTGATTAGACGCCCAAGCACCCAACTTACTACCGTCAGGTCGCGATTCAAAATAACCATCAGATAAATTTTCGGCTAGTTTTTCTACTTTTCCTTTAATAATGATCTGACGTTCTAAAGCCTGCCAAAAAAAGGATAAACAGACATTTTCATTTTTGCTGATAGCCTTTCCTTTTTCTGAATTATAATTGGTATAAAAAATAAAACCTTCATAAGTGAATCTTTTGAGCAAAACCATGCGGTTTTTAGGATAGCCATCCAAGCCAATAGTAGCAATATTCATGGCATTAGCTTCACTCACGTTTTCTGCTTTATCGGCTAATAAAAACCAATCTCTGAATAACTCAATTGGGTTTTCAGGCGTGTTTTGCTCAAGCAAAGCATCCTTTTCATAGGACTGACGGTAATTACTAAGATCCTTTTCCATTAAACAGTCACTTCTAACCTTCCTTTACGTACTAATAATAATCCTATAAAAGTAATCAATCCATTCACAGCCAGCAATTCGAATCCGAAAATATAACCGCCAAACCATTGCTGTGAATACTTGTTTAAAATATAACTTAGAATTACCGAAAGTATAGCAATAAGCCATACATATTGATCTTTTATTTGGTGTTTTGTAAAAATACCAAAAGCAAATAAACCTAAAAGAGGTCCATATGTATATGATGCAACTTGCAACAAGCTACTAATCACATTGTCTTCTAATACATATTTGAATATGATAATAACAACAACAAGTAAAACACTCATCCAGATATGCACTCGTTTTCTGATGCCTTTTTGTAGTTCTTTAGGCTTCTTTTCAATATTTAAAAAATCAATACAATAAGATGTGGTTAAAGAAGTCAAAGCGCTATCTGCACTACTATAGGCAGCGGCTATTAATCCTAAAATAAACACAATGCCTATTCCTAAACCTAATCCACTATTTAAAGCCACTTCCGGAAATAGTAAGTCGGTCTTTACTTGTCCATCAACTATTGGTGTTAAAATTCCAAATTTATTAGAATAAATAAAAAGCAAGGCGCCTAGTAACATGAACACAAAAGTTACTAAACCTAAAACCAAACTAAATGAAACCATGTTTTTCTGTGCATCTTTTAGGTTTTTACAGGTTAGATTTTTCTGCATCATATCCTGATCTAACCCCGTCATACAAATAGTAACAAACATGCCACCAATAAATGATTTAATAAAGTGATTCTTCGCCAAAATATCATCAAAAAAGAAAGTTTTACTATATCCTTTCAGTTCTTCTGAGGCTAAAAATTCTCCAAAAGACCACTCCAATTTTTGATTGATAAAATAAATAGCTGCTACACAGGCCAAGATCATAAATAAGGTCTGTAGCGTATCTGTCCATACAATGGTTTTGATACCGCCTCGGTAGGTGTAAATCCAGATTAGAAGAATTGAGAGCACAACCGTGATTTCAAATGGAACCCCCCAACTATCAAAAATCAAATATTGTAATACTGAAGCTACTAGAAACAATCTAAACGAGGCCCCCAATACTCTGGAAATAAAGAAAAAAGCTGCCCCCGTTTTATAGCTAACAATGCCGAAACGTTGTTCTAAATACTGGTAGATAGAAGTAACATTCAATCTGTAATATACAGGCATTAAAACATAGGCCACTATAAAGTAACCAACTACATAGCCCATAACAATCTGCATGTAGTTAAATTGGGTATCACCTACCCATCCGGGGACGGAAATAAAGGTAACACCTGACAACGAAGCACCCACCATGCCAAAAGCTACTATGTGCCAAGGTGACTTACGTTCGGCCTTAAAAAATACTTCATTACTATCGTCTTTACCAGTAAAGTAGGAGATAAGAATCAGTAAGCCAAAGTAGGCAGCTATGAGCAGTAAAATATGAATGGGTTGCATTGTCTTTTTTGATGTTAGTTGTGCTAATATAGTTTATTTAGTAACTAGACAAAAGAACCAAGAGAAAAGACTTTGAACAGGTTTTCTTTTCGCCTTCAAAGTTGTAAATTCGCAGCTATGGATTTTTCTTCAAAATTGCTCGAAAATGCTGTGAATGAGGTGTCACAATTACCTGGAATTGGTAAGCGTACGGCATTACGCTTGGTACTGCATTTACTCAAACAACCTAAAGAGCAAACTAGTTATTTGACGCAAGCCCTAGAGCAATTTAGAAATGAGATCAAGCTTTGTAAGAATTGCCATAATATCTCTGATGTTGATATCTGTGAGATTTGTTCAAATAAGAATAGAAATGAAGAAATTATCTGCGTTGTTGAGGATATTCGCGATGTAATGGCTATTGAGAGTACTGCGCAGTTTAGAGGTATGTATCATGTGCTTGGAGGTAAAATATCACCTATTGAAGGTATCGGCCCTCAAAATTTAAGTATAGAATCGTTAGTTGATAAAGTTGCCAATGGTTTGATTAAAGAAATCATCTTTGCATTAAGTTCTACTATGGAAGGTGATACGACCAATTTCTATATCTATCGCCAAATAGAGAAGTACGATATAAAAGTATCTACGATTGCCCGTGGTATTGCTGTGGGTGATGAGTTAGAATATGCCGATGAAGTCACTCTTGGCCGTAGTATATTAAATAGAATACCTTTTGAGAATAGTATGAAAGCTTAAAACTATTTAAATCTCTCATTTTCAGTCACTTTTAATCGTTGGGTTAAAATAGCATAAAAACTCGCTAATTTTGTTGTTTTTAGCACTCTTATCTAGTCTTAAGTTTGCAGTGGATAATTTAAAACTATATAATCATGGAAAGTGTTATGAACAGAAAAGATTCATTTCAAGATTTTTTGGTTGGTAAAAAAAGGGAAGCTAGAAAAAAAGAAAACCTGGAAGTAATTTTATACTTTTCAGCATTGCTACTTTCATTACCAACTATTACAGCCTTTTTGCTGTTATTCCTTGAAATGAAATAAAGCTTTAAAAACAAGATTAGTTATTAGAAGAATGAGGTTTGGCCTTCACTCTTAGAGAATTGTAGGCCAATATGGTACTTATGATCATGAGTATACCTCCTAATACAAACGGTGCGCCCCCAAAAATAAAGGGCGCATCTTTGTTTGTAAAATAATAGAAAATACCAGTCATGAGTGGTGGCCCTACAATAGCAGATGCACTCATAAGACTGGTTAGAGTACCTTGTATTTCCCCTTGCTCCGTTGAAGGAACTTGCAGTGATATAATGGCTTGTAATGCAGGGCCAGCTATTCCCCCCAAGCAGTATGGAATTAGAAATAAGAACATCATCCAGCTTTGGGTAGCGAAGGCAAATAAGAACATGCCAATAGCATATAGAGCCATGCCTATATAAATACTCTTTTCGTTACCTAATTTTGGGTTTACCCATCGTATTAAAACACCTTGTACCAAAGCTACCAGTACACCAATAACGCCCAATGAAATACCTACCATTTTTTCATCCCAATCAAATTGATACATGGTAAAGTATGCCCAGTTGCTTTGTATGGCATGGGAGCCCGTGTAGAGTATAAAAATGGCCAATACTAAACCAATAAGAGTAGGATACTTCTTTAAGTTTAAAAGACTGCCAAGGGGATTTGCCCTTTTGATATCAAAACCTCTTCTATTTTCTTTAGTAAGAGATTCTGGTAACACAAAGTACCCATATAAGAAATTAAGCAGGCACAAAATAGCAGTGGCATAAAACGGTACACGTGGCCCGTACTGTCCTAGAAGCCCTCCGATTACTGGACCTATAATAAAGCCCAATCCAAAAGCAGCACCAATCAAGCCGAAATTTTTAGCTCTGTTTTCTGGCGTGCTGATATCAGCAATATAGGCAGATGCAGTGGTGATACTAGCTCCTGTAATACCTGCAATAATTCTACCAATAAATAACCAAGTGATATTGGGTGCAAACGCTAGTAATAGATAATCTAAAAAGAAACCAAAAAGTGAAATAAGAATGATAGGTCTTCGGCCAAACTTATCACTTAAATTACCTACTACAGGAGCAAATACAAACTGTGTTATAGCATAAGCAAAAGTCAACCAACCTCCAATTTTTGCAGCGTCACTAATAGTACCTCCTGTAAGTTCTTCAATAAATTTTGGAATGACCGGAATGATAATACCCCAACCTATGACATCAAGCAACATGGTAATAAAAATAAAGCCTAATGCAGCTGATTTCTTTTTAGGTTGTTTCATTGGTCAATTGTAAGCTGCAAAGAAAAGGAAAAGATTAATTAGATATTTTTATTTCTCGTTTTCCAAAACTTTCTTGACACGAAGTCTTTTGTATAATTTGATTCCTAGCATTAAAATCACGGAGAACAATATAAGTCCCACAACTCCGTAAATCCAATTCACAGCATTTTTTAAGGTCACTAAAAAGACTACAGCAAAGAGAATAATGGTAGCAACTTCATTCCAAATGCGGAGTTTATTGGAAGAATACTTTACAATATCCTGTTGTAGTTCACCATAGATTTTGTGGCAAAGTAGATGATAGATATAAAGCAACCCCACAAACCCTAACTTGACATGCATCCATGGCATTTCAAGATAGATTGGATTTTGATATAACATCCAAAAAGCAAAAATGCTAGTGAGTATGGCTGAAGGCCAGGTGATAATAAACCATAAGCGTTTACTCATTAATTTATATTGTGTTTGTAAAATACCTTTATATGGTTCTGGTTTTTCTTCAGCTTCGGCATGATAAATAAACAACCTAACAATATAAAATAAGCCTGCAAACCAAGTAATCACAAAAATAATATGTAGTGCTTTTAGGTTTAAAAAATCCATTTAAATCAGAATAGTTTTTTCATGCCATTGCTCAATCCAACCCACCATGACGGCTACCCAATCATCATTATCGTTTAAACAAGGTATATGTTTATAAGTTTGACCACCAGCTTCTAAAAATTCTTCTTTTCCTTCCATGGCGATTTCTTCAAGCGTTTCTAGACAATCTGCTACAAACGCTGGCGTGATCACCGCTAATTTTTTCTTTCCTTCTTTAGGGAATTTTTCCAATTCAAAATCTGTATAAGGTTTTAGCCAAGGATCTTTTAATAATCGTGATTGAAATGAGTCACTATAGGTACCTTTTTTTAGTTCTAACTCTTGCGCTATAGCTTTAGTTGTTTCAAAACATTGATGTCTATAACAAGTTCTATGTGCTTTTGAAGCAGTCTCGCAGCAACTTCCATCTATTTTACAATGTGATTGTGTAGTGTCTGACTTATAAATATGCCGTTCAGGAATACCGTGATATGAAAAAAGTATATGGTCGTACTCAAATCCGTTAAGATGATTCTTAAGATTATCGGCCATCACTCTAATGTATTCTTTATTATTATAGAATACGGGTAGTGTTACCATTTTTATATTTGGAAAATCATCTTTGTTGACCTGTTTCGCTTTTTCAACGACCGTCTCATAGGAGCTCATTGCATAATGAGGATATAGAGGCACTAACAATATCTCTTCAACACCTTGATCAACTAGTTCTTGAATTCCTTTTTTAATACTCATTGACCCATATCGCATTCCTAGTGCTACAGGAATATGCAATTTCTCAGTCACTTTCTCCTTAAATCGTTCTGAAATAACAATCAATGGTGAACCTTCATCCCACCAAATTTTTTTATAGGCGGCGGCAGATTTTTTTGGACGGGTATTTAAAATGATACCTTTAATAAGTAAATACCGTTTCCAGTAGGGGATATCAATGACGCGTTCATCCATCAAAAATTCATCCAAATACTTACGCACATCTTTTACCTTGGTACTGTCTGGTGATCCTAAATTAACAAGTAATACTCCTTTTTTCATAAAAAATAATTCAGCTGCAAAAATACGATTCTTGAATAGAAATTAAGCAATGGCTTTAACTACAAAATCACAAAAATTTTTACATCCAGTTTTATCTAGTAATAAATTGATTTGTTATTTCATAAAGTGTTATTGATAGGCTATGGATGACATTCATGGATGAATTATTACCATACATAGGTACCATAATACTTGTATCGGCCAAACTAGTATTTTGAATTCCTCTGCGCTCACTACCCAACAAGAGAACAACTTTTTTGTATGGGGTAAAGTCAAAATTTTGAAGTTTTATGCTCTGGTCAGTTATTTCAATGCCAATTACGGTATTCCCTTCTTTTTTTAGTTGATCAATTAATTCCTCAAAATCTGAATAGGTTTCATGAAGAATTTTATTTAAAGTACTTCTAGCGGTTCTTTTTACAATCCTATTTTCTATTGAGGGTGAGTTTTCATGAAGAAATATTTTCTGAATACCAAAACTTTCAGCAACACGAAAACACATACCTATATTTTCGGGTGTTCTTAGTTCATCGCATACTATAGTAATAGGAAAGTCTCGCTGCATGTTTTGTATTTCATTATGATGCAACTGTTTCATTTAACTATTTTGCAATGAGCTTACATAGCGTTTAGGAGTAGTGCCAAATTTCTTTTTGAAAGCGGCTATAAAATGACTGGCAGTGCTATACCCAACTTTATGCCCTACTTCATTTACATTGTACTGATTACTCTCTAATAATTGCCGGGCATGCTCCATTTTATAGTCAAACAGAAAACTATATACAGTATCTCCATAAATTTGTTTGAAGCCTTCTTTTAGTTTTTTTAGTGTTAAACCAACTTCATTTGCTAACTCTTGTAAACTAGGTGGTTCTGTCATTCTAGTTATTATGATGTCTTTTGCACTTCTGATTTTTAACACATTCTGTTCATCCACTAAAAAAGGGCAATATTCACCAACAGAAGCTTCATCTTTTTGGAAATGAAGACTTAAAAGCTCATAAATTTTGCCTTTGATGTATAAATCCCTGATAGAACTATTTATATTAGAATTGATGATCTGCTGTAATACCACTAAAACTGTTGGTTTGATTATGCTGTCATCATAATATTTTTTATCAGCATTTTCTTCTCGTAAAAAATGGATGAACCCTGCTTCTTTAGAAAATAAAGAATGAAACTTTTTTATAGAAACCAGTAAAGATACCAGTGACGTATTGGGTTGAATTTCTAAGTTTATAGGCAGTCTTTGCTGTGGATTATACAACAAAATAGAATGCTTATCAGCAACGTCAAATACATAACTGCCATTATTGAATAAAAACTTAGTGTGACCTTTTACACAAAAATGTAATTGAATGAACGTGCTATCTATATCTTTTTCAAAACGTTGTACTTTATTCGATACATTTTGAAACAGTAATAGGTGAAATCCGTTTTCTAGATTTATTTCTTCAAAAGTACTTACGGCGACATTTTTTGTCATTGTAATATTCACTTTTTAAAGGGTTCTTATTTAGAATCATTCTATATAGATATACTCTAAAGCCCTTATTTAACTGTAAAATTACGGCTTTTTATGATATTTGTCATTGTTTAGTGGTCAAAACACCTAAAGCGACATTTATAGTTCTTCTAGCGTTATTTTTTTTTCATTGCTAATGATATTTTTGTTCGCGAATCTAGAAGTACATGAAGCGTTATAACATTTCAAAACATAACTCATTTTACTGTGTTGGTTTAAGTTATATTAAAGCGAATGCTGAGATACGAGGTAAGTTTTCAGTAAATCTCCAGACCAAAAAAGATATCCTTCAACAGGCGTCCAGTGCTGGTTTAGAGGAAGTTGTTATAATTTCTACATGTAATAGAACAGAGATTTATGGTTTTGCCGAGCATCCTTTTCAATTGATTCAATTATTATGTGGTAATACTGTTGGAACCGTTGAAGAATTCCAACAGGTAGCTTATGTACACAAAAATAAAGATGCTATTAGTCACCTTTTTTATGTCGGTACAGGATTAGATAGTCAAATCCTTGGAGATTTTGAAATCATTAGTCAGCTAAAAAAGAGCTTTAAGTTATCGCAAAAGTACAATCTCATCAATGCGTTTTTGGAGCGTTTAATCAATGCTGTAATTCAAGCAAGCAAACGCATTAAAAATGAAACCGGAATTTCTTCAGGAGCCACCTCAGTTTCTTTTGCTTCGGTACAATATATTTTGAATACTGTTCAAGATATTTCTACTAGAAATATTCTCCTTTTTGGAACAGGAAAGATTGGTAGGAATACCTGTGAGAATCTTATAAAGCACACGGATAATAAACATATTACACTTATCAATCGTACTAAAGATAAGGCTGAGCAAATTGCAGGTAAATTTGATTTGACCGTAAAGGATTACAAAGAGTTATCACATGAAATTAGTGTTGCTGATATTTTAATAGTAGCTACTGGTGCTCAAAAGCCTACCATTACTAAGAATCATCTGACTCAAAACAAAGAGTTGCTCATCTTAGACCTTTCTATTCCTAAGAATGTATCAAGTGAGGTGGGTGATTTAGAGAATATTCGCTTAGTTCACTTAGATCAGTTATCACAAATTACAGATCAAACCTTAGAGAAAAGAAAACTTGAATTGCCAAAAGCACAAGTGATTATTGAGGAGGTTCAACAGGAATTCAGTTCTTGGTTAGAAACAAGAAAATTTGCACCAACCATTAAAGCTTTAAAATCAAAACTGAAGGAAATTCAATTACAGGAATTGGATTATCAGCGCAAAAAGCAAAATGATTTTGACGAAGAACAGGCTAAAATAGTTTCAGACAGAATCATTCAAAAAATAACCAAACACTTCGCCAATCATCTTAAAGAAGATAATGCTTCAACTGAAAGCATCGATCTGATTTCTAAGGTGTTTCAATTAGAGGAAGCAAACTCATGAGTAAAACCATTCGTATAGGCACTCGTGACAGTGAGTTGGCTTTATGGCAGGCAAAAACTGTTCAGCACCAACTAGAATATTTAGGTTATACTACAGAGATTGTCCCAATAAAATCTACAGGTGATTTAGTTTTAGATAAACCACTTTATGAATTAGGCATTACTGGAATTTTCACAAAGAATCTAGATATTGCCTTACTAAATGAAGATATTGATATTGCGGTTCACTCGTTGAAAGATGTGCCTACTGCTTTACCCAAGGGCATTATACAAACAGCGGTTTTAAAACGTGGTAATACTACTGATCTACTGGTTTATAATAATAATGAAGAATTTTTAGCACAAGAAGAAGCGGTGGTCGCTACCGGTAGTCTTCGTCGTAGAGCACAATGGTTGAATAGATATCCTACACATTCCGTTATAGATCTAAGAGGGAATGTAAATACGCGGCTTGAAAAATTAGCCAACAATGATTGGAATGGAGCTATTTTCGCCTCCGCGGGGTTAGAACGTATCAAGAAGAAACCCAAAGACGCTGTTCAATTGGATTGGATGATTCCAGCCCCGGCCCAAGGGGCAATTATGATAGCAGCCTTAGAAGAAAATGTATTTGCGGTTGAAGCTTCTCAGAAATTGAATGACATTGAAAGTGAAATTACCACAAGAATAGAACGTGATTTTTTAAGAACTCTTGAAGGAGGATGTACCGCACCCATTGGAGCGTTAGCATATATTAATGGAAGTAAAGTCCATTTTAAAGGCATTCTATTAAGTAAAGATGGAACTAAAAAGATTGAATGCACCAATACTTTTAATTTAAAAAGCTGGAGAAGTATTGGGAAACAATGTGCAGAAGATTTAATTACAAGAGGAGGTAAG
Source organism: Maritimimonas sp. 2405UD52-3 (assembly GCF_056591715.1). Taxonomy (NCBI): domain Bacteria; kingdom Pseudomonadati; phylum Bacteroidota; class Flavobacteriia; order Flavobacteriales; family Flavobacteriaceae; genus Maritimimonas; species Maritimimonas sp. 2405UD52-3. The sequence goes on along the minus strand of NZ_JBWQOL010000002.1, from coordinate 138,811 downwards.
CGTTTAATGCTTGAGGATGATAATGTATTGCCTAAAAAGGTATCTGTATTTTCTACCAAAAAACTCTCAGAAGCACAGGAGAAACTATTTCATAATGATATAGCCATTGAAAGCAGTGACTTTATAAAGATTCGGTATAACAGGATTGCACCCAAAGCAATAAAACAATCTTTAGAAAATGTCATTATCACCAGTAAAAATGGTGTTGAATCATTATTGAATAATTTTTCTTCTGATGAATTACAGTTCAAGAATATATATTGTGTGGGCAGACGTACCAAGAAACTAATTGAGCAACGAATAGGTAAGGTTGAATATGCTGCAAAGAATGCGCAGCTATTGGCAGAATTTTTAATAGAAGAAATCAAAGGCAAAGAAGTTACTTATTTTTGTAGTGATTTGCGCTTAGATACCTTACCAAAAATATTGGCTGAAAATGGAATTTTGGTTAACGAAATAGAAGCATATAAAACAATGTATAGCCCGTCAGATATAAAAGATCATATCAAGGGAGTATTGTTTTATAGTCCATCAACTGTTGAGAGTTATATTAAAAAGAATACGACAGATAACATAGCTTTTTGCATTGGTGAAAGCACGGCAAAAGAAGCTAGGAAGCATTTTAAAAGTGTGGAAGTTGCTAAAGTACCTACAGTAGAAAGTGTAATAGAGTTGGTAAACTTATATTATGTATAGAACCCGTAGACTTCGAAAAACAGAAAGCATTCGTAGACTCACACGAGAAACAAAATTGTCGGTTGATGATTTTATCTATCCTTTGTTTATAGAGGAAGGCGAGAATATTGAAACAGAAATAGAATCTATGCCTGGTATCAAGCGCTATTCATTAGATAAGATATCGAGTGAACTAGATGAAGTTGTTGAATTGAACATTCCTGCTGTTTTGTTGTTTGGCATTCCTACAAAAAAAGATGAGGAAGGATCAGAAACATGGAATGATAATGGTGTCATTCAACAGGCAATACGTTTTATAAAGAAGAATTACCCCAATTTATACGTAATAACCGATGTTTGCTTTTGCGAATATACCTCTCATGGTCATTGTGGAATCATTCATGAGAATGATGTAGATAATGATGCTACTTTAGTTAACATTGCAAAGCAGGTAATTTCGCATGCAAAAGCAGGTGTAGATATGGTGGCACCTTCTGGTATGATGGATGGTACTATAGCTATGATCCGAGAGAGTTTAGATACTACCGGATATCCTAATTTACCTATAATGGGGTATTCAGTTAAATATGCCTCTGCCTTTTATGGCCCTTTTAGGGATGCTGCAGATTCTGCCCCAAGCTTTGGAGATAGGAGAACCTATCAAATGGATCCGTCGAATAGAGATGAAGCTTTGCGAGAGGCTACATTTGATGACGATGAAGGTGCTGATATTTTAATGGTAAAACCGGCGTTATCCTACTTAGATATTATAAGGGATTTAAAAAATAATTTTGATAGACCAATAGCTTGTTATAATGTAAGTGGTGAATATGCAATGGTAAAAGCAGCTGCGGAAAATGGTTGGATAGATGGTGAAAAAGTAATGTTAGAAAGTTTGTTGTCTATGAAACGGGCAGGTGCCGATATTGTCATTACCTATTTTGCGAAGGAAGCAGCAAAGTTGTTAAATAAGTAAGTGTTAGCTTTTAGAGATTAGCCAATTGCTAAAAGCCAAGAGCCTAAAGCTAAAAAAATGAATTTCAAAAACTCACAAAAACTTTATAAAAAAGGACTTGAAAACCTTGTTGGTGCAGTGAACTCACCAGTACGTGCTTTTGCCTCAGTAGGAGGGAATCCTTTATTTATAAAAAAAGCAAAAGGGAGTAAAATTATTGATGTAGACGGTAATAAATATGTGGACTATGTGCTGTCATATGGCCCTATGATTTTAGGACATCGTCATAAGAAAGTACAAAAGGCAGTTACCAAAGCATTGAAAAACGGTTATTCTTTTGGCGCATCAACTGAAAATGAAATAAAGCTTGCAAAAATTATTTGCGATGCCTTTCCTGGAATGGATAAGGTGCGTTTTGTTAATTCAGGAACAGAAGCTGTATTGAGTGCTATTCGTTTGGCACGTGCTTTTACAGGAAAGGATAAGATCATAAAGTTTTCAGGATGCTATCATGGCCATCAAGATGCTTTGCTAGTGGCAGCCGGTTCAGGGCTGGCAACATTGAGTTTGCCAGGAAGTAAAGGAGTGCCAGAAGGAGCTGTTGAGAATACATTGATTGCCAATTATAATGATATTGAAAGTGTAAAGTCACACTTCAAAAAACACAATGACATAGCAGGAGTTATTATAGAACCTGTTGGTGGAAATATGGGGGTTGTAATTCCTAAAGATGGATTCTTGCAAGAACTCAAAGCGTTGGCAAATGAAAATGGTGCCGTATTGATTGCTGATGAAGTCATGACAGGCTTTAGGTCAAAATTTGGTGGTGCTCAAGAGTTGTTAGGTGTAGAAGCTGATATTACCTGTTTGGGTAAAGTGATTGGCGGTGGATTCCCTGTAGGCGCGTACGGAGCAAGAAACGAGATTATGGAAAATGTAGCACCGCTTGGGGGCATGTATCAGGCGGGAACACTTAGTGGTAATCCAATAGCCATGGCTTCGGGTATCGCTACATTAAAAGAGTTAAAGAAACAAGATCCCTATAGCCAATTTGAGGAATATGGTTCTATACTGCAGGTGATCTTAGAAGAGAAAGCAAAACAGTATAATGTTGATGTAATCATAAATCGATTTGGCTCCATGCTAAATCCGTTTTTTAAAGGCGGCCAGGTAACCAATTTTGAAGAGGCACAGCAATCAGACACCAAGAAGTTTGCTACATTCTTTTGGAAAATGATCAGAAATGGAATGTTTTTACCACCATCACAATTTGAAGCATGGTTCTTGTCATCCGCATTAAGCGAAAAGGATATTCAAAAAACCACGCATGCTATTGATAAAGGAATGGAAGCAGTATCAAAAATGTGATGTCATTACGAGGAGTGAAGCGACGTGGTAATCTCACTCTTTTAAACAGATTGCTTCTCCGCCTTTGGTGGATCGCAATGACAGATAAAATATGAACTAAATGATTCCCGCTTTCTAGGGAAATGAATATGATAAAAAACGATTTATTCTTAAGAGCCTTAAAAGGCGAAACGGTAGACCGGCCACCTGTATGGATGATGCGTCAAGCAGGACGTTACTTACCAGAGTTCATGGAGATACGTAAAAAGTATGATTTCTTTACACGGTGTAGAACCCCTGAGTTAGCCTCGGAGATTACAGTTCAGCCTATACGAAGATATGGTATGGATGCTGCTATTCTTTTTTCAGATATTTTGGTGATTCCACAGGCTATGAATATAGAGGTCGAGATGAAACCAAATTTTGGACCTTATTTACCAAATCCAGTGCGTGATCAAAAAGGAGTTGATAAGGTCATCATTCCTGATGTGCATGAAGAATTAGGTTATGTAATGGAAGCCATAAAGGCTACAAAAGAAAAACTGAATAATGAAATTCCATTAATAGGTTTCGCAGGTTCACCATGGACTATTTTATGTTATGTGGTACAAGGACAAGGGTCTAAAAATTTTGATAAAGCCAAAGCTTTTTGTTTTACAAATCCTATTGCTGCACATCAATTACTGCAGAAAATTACGGATACAACAATTGCCTATTTAAAAGCCAAAGTAAAAGCTGGTGTAAATGCTGTTCAAATTTTTGACTCATGGGGTGGTATGTTGTCACCGACCGATTATCAGGAGTTTTCATGGCAATATATTAACCAGATCATTGAGGCACTAAAAGATGATGCTCCTGTCATTGCTTTTGGAAAAGGGTGTTGGTTTGCACTAAATGAAATGTCAAAATCTAATGCCTCAGCTTTGGGAATAGATTGGACATGCTCTGCAAGAAATGCACGATATTTAACAGGCCATAATAAGACGTTGCAAGGTAATTTTGACCCTTCGCGATTATTATCCCCACCTTCCGTTATTAAGAAAATGGTGCATCAAATGATTGACGAATTTGGTAAGGACAAGTACATTGTAAACCTGGGACATGGTATTTTACCTAACATTCCCGTTGAAAATGCAAAAGCATTTATAGATGCTGTAAAAGAATACAAGGCGTAACATTTTTAGAGTTTTTAAGTCATATCAGCAATGATTCCAGACATAATAACGGGGCTTAAGGCGTATCCTAATTCATTAAGATTGATTTCAAAGCTAAAGCTTTGGAGATATTTTGCTATTCCTATATTGATCAGCATTTTGACGGCGGTCACCGTAGGTCTAATTACTTATAGTTTTTCTGATAATATAGGAGCCTTTATTTCACGAATATGGATTTGGGAATGGGGCAAAGATACATTTACAACTATTGGGAATGTCTTAGGAGGTTTAGCCATTGTGGCTATTGGACTCCTTTTGTACAGGCATATCGTAATGGCCCTGAGTGCACCATTTATGAGTCCGGTTTCAGAAAAGATTGAAAAGCATTTAATTGCAGATGAACAACATGAATTCAGAATTACTTCTTTTAATGAGCAGTTATGGCGAGGTATTCGAATTAATCTAAGGAATTTAACCAGGGAACTTCTCCTAACTATTCCCATTTTATTACTAGGCTTGATTCCGATTATTGGAGTTTTATCGGCGGCTATCTTGTTCTTGGTGCAGGCATACTATGCTGGTTTTGGAAATATAGACTATACCCTAGAACGTCATTTTACTTATAAAGAAAGTATCTCTTTTGTCAAGAAACGCAAAGGGTTAGCCATAGGTAATGGTATCATATTTATGTTATTATTATTGATTCCCGTTATTGGTGTTATTATTGTGCTACCCTTTTCGGTGGTTGCTGCTACCAAAATTGCAGTAAATGAAATTCATAAACAAGATAATTAATGACTGTTTGGCAAATTATCAAGCGTTTTAAGTATGGACAGTTATGGCAGTTATTTTTGTTGTCTATTAAATATCCTATTTATGTGTACCCTACACTAAAAGCAACTTCACATAGTTTTTTAAAGGCTAAAAAAGAATTTCCTGAAACGCATGGAAGAAAGGGAAGAGCGAATGCTTACAGGCATGCGTATTGGAATGCCGTCATTTGTTATGAATGTCATAAGTGGAGTAAGGACAGAAGACGAATTATGGCTTGGGCAAAATTAATCACAGACAAGCATGAACAGCTTTCACCCAATGAGCCTTTAGATGAACAAATGGATTTACATAATAATAAGATAGGGAGGAATTTGTTTATAGCATCTAGCTTTACTTCATTGGATCAAATCTCTGATAAAGTTAAAGATAAAATGGATAACGCTCAAAAGATCAATTCAATTAAAGAAATTGAGAATCACCCTATTGAATTAGTGTATATAAAAGAAGAATGATACAGTTATTAGATAGATATAAAATTGAAGAGATTTCCCTGAATGACACATGGAATCTTTGTAATTTTATGGTATCCAATGAAGATAGATTCAAGCGCTATTTTCCAAAAACATTGGAACAAAACTTAACGCCTACCTTATCAAAAATATTTGTTAAAAAAAAAGTAGCTGAATTTAATAACAAGGAAGAATTTCTATTTACTCTAAAAGAAAAAGAATCGAAAAGTGTGGTTGGATTGGTTTATATAAAGGAGTTAAATTGGCAAAAAAAGCAAGGTGAGTTTGCCTACTGTATCGGATATCAATATGAAAATCAAGGAATCATAAGTGAAGCCGTAAAAGAGCTGTCAAAATATGCCTCTGATAATTTGGGATTAGAAGTATTACAAATCATTGTCAATAAAGATAATTTGAGTAGTACCAAAGTTGCTGAAAAAAATGGTTTTCTTTGGAAAAAAACATTACTAAAAAGCTTTGCGCCGCCAGGTGAAGATGCTTTAGATATGGAACTCTATGAGCTTTATAAAATTCCAGAAAAACCAAAGCTAACAGCCAACATCTAAAAGATAAAAAATGAAAGATACATTTTACAGCTACATACAACAATTACAAGATGCTATTACCTCTAGATTAGAAGAAATTGATGGGAAAGCGAAGTTTCAAGAAGATGTATGGAAACGCCCTGAAGGTGGTGGAGGTAGAACCAGAGTTATTCAAAATGGTAATGTGTTTGAAAAAGGTGGTGTCAATATTTCTGCTGTACACGGACCTTTGCCAAAAACAATGCAGTCCTACTTTAAGGTAGATGATGTAGATTTTTTTGCCTGTGGATTGAGTTTAGTAATTCATCCAAAGAATCCGTTTGTACCTACAGTGCACGCTAACTGGCGTTATTTTGAAATGTACGATAAAGAAGGAAAAATTGTCGATTCTTGGTTTGGGGGAGGACAAGATTTAACGCCCTATTACTTATTTGAGGAAGATGCCGAGCATTTCCATAAAGTGTGTAAAAGAGCATGCGATCTACACAATCCAAATTTTTATACTGATTATAAAAAGAAATGTGATGAATATTTTCACAATTCACATAGAGGAGAGGCCAGAGGTATAGGTGGTTTGTTCTTTGATTATTGCAAAAAGACAGACGAAATGACCATGCAAAACTGGTATGATTTTGTGACAGAAGTGGGGGATAGCTTTCTAGAAGCTTACCTACCCATCGTGGAGCGTCGAAAGGATACGGTATATAACCAAGACCATAGAAACTGGCAAGAAATCAGACGAGGTCGTTATGTCGAGTTTAATCTGGTGCACGATAAGGGTACTTTATTTGGCCTTAAAACCAACGGGCGTATTGAAAGTATTTTGATGAGCTTGCCACCGCATGTACAATGGGTCTACAATCATCAACCCGAACCAGACAGTGAAGAGGCGAAGCTCGTAGAGGTGCTTAGAAACCCAAGAGACTGGGTAGACTAAATATTCGTCAAGAAATGATAAACATCGGTCTTTTTGTCGATACCAAGTTTCTTTTTTAAGCGATATTTCGAGGTTAAAACACTTTCTGGTAGCACATTCAATAAAGCGGCGATTTCTTTAGTAGATAAGTTCATCTTAATAAACGATGCCAAGCGCAAATCTTTTTCAGTTATAGAATCATTGATGGCTTTTAACTTGTTATCAAAGTTATCATGCACTTCAGAAAAGTACGATTTAAAGACCTCCCAGTCTTTATCGGTGGCGCTTTCTTTTTTAAGGAGCATTACAATTCTTCGAAACTCCATTTTAAACTTGTCTGGTGAATTTTTCAGTTTCTCCAGATTCTCTTTTAATTCTTGAAGAAATGTATTTTTCTGAACCAAATGCAGTGTTTGACTGGTCAATTCTTTTTGTTTAAAGGCGATTTCTTGTTTGTAGATTTCTTCTTGTTTTTCACGTGCTATTTTGTTCTTTTTCATACGCTGCCGAAAGCCAAAAAATAGTAAACCAGATAATGCCAATCCTGCGGCAGTACCCCCGGCGTAAAGGGTTTTAGTTAATTTGTCATTTTTCGCTTGCGCATTCAAGGTCTTTATTTCTTCCTCTTGTAAAACCAGGGCGGCTTCTTTTTTTTCGGTTTCATGAATTATTTGCAATTCTGACAATCTCTGCCCATTTTCAATGTTGTAAATACTATCATTCTTTTCTTTAAATAATTGAAAATAGTTTAGGGCCATATTATTATTACCATCTAGTTTGGCAATTTCAGAAAGTAGCTTGTAAGCTTCCCTTTTTCCAGATAGACTATTTGTTTCAGTGCTAATTTGTAATGCCCTATTGGCATTTTTTCTAGCATTATACACATTCTTTGTGGCTAAATGAACTTTGCTTAATCCTAGTGATGAGGTTTGAATATTAAATTTGTCACTAATAGAATCAGATATAAAAAGCGCCTTTTTTAAAAATGTATCGGCCTGTTTGTATTTTTTTTGTCTCATAAATAACCGACCCTGATTTTGATACGATTGTATAAGATAGAATGGAGATTTTAGTTCTTTACTCATTTTAATTGATTCATCTATTAAGTGTTGTGCTTTATCAGAATTTGTAGATTTATTTAGATAAATGCCAGCTAAGTAATTCATACTTTGAACCTGAAAGTGTTTGTCGTTTTTTACTTTATATACTTCAAGTGCGTCTTTATAATATTTTATTGCTAATGTGGTATCTCCTATTTTCAAATAATTATTTGCAATAAGTATATTAGAATCACTCATATTAAATGAGTCACCAACTTTCTCGAATATATTGGCAGCACTAATAGCATTTTCTAAAGCCATTTTATAATATCCTTGATCTGTTCTTAGCCCAGATAAGGTTTTATAAGTAGCACCAACTCCAGCACTGTCATTCGCGAGCGCAAAGTTGTCTTTTGCTTTTCTATTATATACCAGAGCACTGTCTATATTTCCGGTCGCCTGAAAGTTCATGCCTATATTCAACTGCATCGCCGCAACTGGAGGTATTTTGTTATGTTTTATGCTCAAAGCAAGTGTTTTTTTATAATATTCAGTTGAAGATTTGAAGTCGTTTAAATAGAAATACGCGATACCTTTACGTTGGTAACCGGTGGCTAGAACAGCATCTATTTTTAAGAATTGACCTAAACTAATCAATGAATCTGCATACGTCATAGCCTTATCTACATCACTGTTAATATGAGCACGCCAAAGATTTACCAATATTGGAGTTCTAGAAGAATCAATGGGAGAATTTTTTAATTCTTGTAAGAGGCTATCAACTTTTTTTTGATTTTGAGAAGAAACAAGTTGAACACTACTTAAAAAATAAAGAACAAAAATTAGAATTGTACGATTCATTTGTTATTAATATTGATTTTACGAAGGTAGTGATTAATTGGGTCGAAATACTTTCAAATGTCTAGTCTTAAATATTCAGTAAAGTGTGAATGTCTATACCTTGTCAGGTATTTACACGTGTTGTATTTGTTTTAACGCACACAAAAACAGTAAGTTAAAATTAAAAATAGAATTCATTTTTAGATCTGTCTAGTTTGCGTTTTTAAAAGTTGTCTATACTTTGTCTAGTGTCAAAATTAGGTGATAGGTAGGTTTCATAGTTAGGTTTGCAGTGTTGAATCCAAAAAAACAAACTATTATGAAAACACTAAAATTCACTTCTTTTATTTTTTCACTTTTCTTATTAATCACTGCTTGCAGTAGTGATGACAGTGTGCCAGAAGTACAGACAGAATCATTTATTATAAAAGCAGATTCTATTACGGTACGTGAATTTCCCGACACTGAAGGAGATGCTTTAGAGCTTTACGGACGAATCAGTTCAACTATTACTGTTGATGGTAAAAGCGAAGAGTCCATTTTATGGGAGAGAAACCGCGATTTTTTTGATTCTGTTGGTACAGAAGCATTCTTGATTAACTCTGAAGGTTCTGAGTATACGGTTACCCTTACAGAAGAAGAAGTGCAGAATGGTGCCAAGTTCGGCTTTTATGTGCAAATGTACGATCGAGATCCTGATGGTAATGACGATGATTATTTGGGTAATAAATCAGGTTTTATTTCAGCACAACAGTTTATTGATTGGACTGATGTTAGAAACCCATATCCAATAGGATATGGACTCGCCGAATTTGATGGTATATATATGCTTGTGTGGTTTTCTGTTGAGCGTATCCGTTAAGTAGTTTCTCCAAAAACCAATTGAAATGAAAATACTATTTAACATTAGCAAAAAGATCTATTTATATGGTTTAGGGATTTTCCTACACTGTATTGGTTGTGGCGTATATCCACAAGTTCCATCACCTACAGAAGAGACATCAAAACCAGAAATAGCCGAAAATGCATTAAAGATGCTTGTTGTAACTAGCAATCCTTTTAATAATGCCAGTGGAATTGACCCTACTATTCACGATGCCTATAATGATTGTTTTAATGCAATTACTCAAGAATCCGATGTCAATATTGCCATATATATGTGGCATTTAGACAATGCCCCAAAGGTAAAAAATACGCCAGTGGCGCTTATTGAATCATTAGTGAATAATGTGCAAGCAAAGAAAGCCAATGCTGCGGTGGCTTTTGATATTGATTATATCGACAAGAAAATTATTGGTGATCTTTCAGCAAAGTTTGATGCGGGTGGAATTCAAAGTTTCTATCCAAAATTTAAAGCTCCTGGAAAGAAAGCAAAGGCGAATCCAAAGTTTCACGATAAAACTTTTTTATTCAGTAAACTTAGATTTAACAATAGTGATATCTTAAAGGAGCTTAATGGCAAAGAGTTAAATTACGTGGTGATTCAGTCATCGGCCAACATCGTTCATACACAATATAGTCAGGCCAATCAGATGATCATTTATTATGGCGATAAAAATTTCTATGATTATAACTTGAAAAAATTTAATCGTTTAAAAAAGGATATTGCAAAAACAAAATCTAAGATTAAAAATGAGTCCTTTCCAATTTATGATAATGATAAAAAATTTGGCCGAATAAAATCATATGACTTTCCGAGGTCGGGTAGGTTAATGCCATCAATTCTTAACAATGTACTCGAGCACCAAGCTAAGGGACCGGTTGATATCCGTATTGCCATAGGTAACTTTACAGATGTAAGAACAGCGCAGAAGTTGGTTGACATCGCAAAAAACAAAAAGAATAATGTGATGGCCCTTGTTAGAACATTCAACCGAAAAGCCGAAGCTGCGAAAGGGAAAAATGGTAATACATGGAAAAGTAACTATCTAAAGGTGGAAGAACTGCTCAAAAATTCAAATGTAAAGTATAAGTATTTAAAAGCTTCACCAAAAGGAACAGGTACTGATAGGAAAATTCACAGCAAATACATGTTGGTTGATGCTTATTATCCGAACGGAGCTGAGGTAAAACGTAGAAAATTAGTATTTGCAGGTTCATTAAATTACACCAATACGGCGCAACTTAAGAATAGTGAAACTTTATTGCGTATGGAGGATGATGGAGTTTATCATGCACTCTTGAAGAACTGGAACAGGCTGAGATACAAAAGCAGCATAAAGAAAATAGATGCGGTACTTATGCATCCAAATAAAGCGGCTTATTTCTTTAACGAATCAAATTATGTAAAATGGAAGCCAGGAGCAGGTGTAGAAACCATTAAAACCAATAGGAGTAGAAGAAATTTAGCGAATGATGGATGGAAATCATTGCCAAAAGACTTTCAAAATAACATCGATGCAGCCTTTACCCATCCAAATAAAAATAAGATCTATTTCTTTAAAGGAAATCAGTATTGTGTCTGGAATTCTGCTAAGAAAAAAGTAACTAAAGTTGGCGTCATAGGTGTTGATGGTTGGGGTGAGCTACCGGTTGATTTTCAAAAAGATTTAAGTGCCGTTTTAGGGCATCCTACCAATGGTAAAATTTATTTCTTCAAAGGAAATAAATACTGTGTGTGGCAACCTGGTAAAGGTTTAATTTCAAATACAAGAATTATAGGAGAAGACGGTTGGAAAGGGTTACCCAAAGAATTCATAAATGATATTGATGGTGTATTGGGTCATACGGCCAGTAAGAAAATTTATTTTTTCAAGGGTAAAAAATACTGCGTTTGGCAACCTGGTAAAGGCTTAATTTCGAAAACAAGATCGATTGGTAAGTCGGGTTGGAAGGGTTTAATGTTTGATTAAGATTGAAGACATGAAGAAATCCGAATGAATTTTTTTGGATTCCCTAGCGCTGATCGAACGCTAGACTAAGCCGCAGGAGACTGCGGCTTTTTTAACTTTATTAATAGCTATAAAAGTTTGTTTTTGAACTTAAACCTGGTTTTTATTTAACCTTCATATTTAAAGTACACCAACAGTATATGCCTACACTTTTCGTATATTTAAAAACATTATGCTAAAACTATTAATCATGAGGAGTTTTTTTTCAAAGCACTACACACGTATTTGTAAAAGCATTTTACTCTTAGTATTTGTTATAAATAGTAGTTGTGTTAAAGACAAAGCTTCTATCATTGCATTCAATACTAAAATAGATGCTTTAAGCTTATTTAATCAACCGGAAGAAACTAGTGCTCCAGTAGAAATAGATAGCGCTAAAGCTGTTCGCAATCCAGATAATGATGCACAAGAGTGTGTTGTTAGAACCTATAAAGCTTCAGCAGGTTTTAACGAAATGATCACACTTGATCCTACAACCGACGTAATTTTTCCCGGAGCATTATTAGATGGCGCTTCTGTTACTACTGGTGAGTACAAACCCATATCTGTTAATAGGGCACCTATAACATTATCTGCATCTTTAACCAATATTAGTGGTAGTCCGGTTATAAAAATTGAAGATCCTAAACTATCAACTGTAAGAGAAGGTATTAAATCATTATTGGATCAAGAAGTCACTGGTTCTACTGTGGCGAGTGTTAATTTTGAGATCAAGCAAGTATTTTCTGAAGAGCAAATTAATGTAGCCATTGGTGCTAATTATAAATCGGCAGGGCAAAAAGTTAGTGCGGCTTTTGATTTTAATTCTAACACCAAAAAAAACAAGTTCCTTTTGAAATATATTCAGAAGTACTATACCATAGATATGGATCCACCGAGTCTACCTAGTGATTTGTTTACCACGTTACCAGACTTTGAAAGTTTAGGTGCAACAAGTCCTGTGTATGTGGCTTCTGTTGCTTACGGACGCATGGTGATTTATACTATAGAGACAGATAAGAGTGAAACAGAAATCAATGCTGCTTTTAATGCCTCTTTTAGTTCTGGGGGTATTGATATTGATGGAAAACATAAGAAAACTTTAGAATCCTCAACTATTAAAGCTTTGATAGTTGGAGGTGATGGTGGTGGGGCAGCTCAAGCTATTAATTCACCACAGGACGTATATACGTTTATTTCTAAAGGAGGAAACTATTCTAAGGATTCCCCAGGAGCACCGTTATCATATAAGCTCCGTTATATTAAAAAAGGAACACCAATTGCAAGATTAGTGCTATCATCAGAATACCCTATTAGAACGTGTTACGAAGCCTATCAAAAATTTGGCATTGAAATTTATGGCTTTAACTGTGTTAATAATGATAATGAGACTGGACGTGTAGAAATATTTGGAAGTATGAGTGCCAGTTTATACCAGAACAAAAAGCGTATAAAGAATGTTAGCTGGAGTAGAAGTAAAAGCAAGTTTGTTGGTGTGGACGAAAACAAATTTTATGGTATTAAAAAAGGCATTGAAGTAGAGGTGTATAAACCCGATCTCGGTAAAGATTATATTAATTTATATGCTAAATTTAGTGAAAAGGACGTGAAAAATGATGATTACTTTGGAGCTGTTAATAGAAAAATCTTGTTAAAAAATGTCACTGAAACAAAGAAAGAGAAACGAAATTATGTACGTATAAACTTGGAAGATGATTATGGAAGTGATATGCGCGCCTATTTTTATGTTTGGCGTATTAATTAATGCATTCTAATATAATAACACTAACCATATATAAGCTGCGGGAAACCGCTTTTTTTTAATGTTTTTCAATACTTACAATTACTGTCTTAGAAGCAGGTGTATTACTGGTATGCGCTACACTTTTGATAGGTACTAATACATTGGCTTCAGGAAAGTAAGTAGCAACACATTGTTTAGGAATGGAATAAGGAATAACTAAGAATTTTTTAGCTATGCGTTGTTCCCCTTGAAAGTGAGAAATGAGGTCAACCTGATCTAACTTTTTTAAACTTTGTTGCTGCATATCCTGTTCATTCATAAAAACTATTCTGCGCTCATTCAATACTCCTCTGTAGCGGTCATTCAATCCATAAATGGTTGTATTGTATTGGTCGTGAGTTCTAATGGTCATTAAAACAAACTGATCATTTTTGAGCTGAATATCGGAAACCTCATTAATAGTGAAATTGGCTTTTCCGGTTTTTGTAGGTGAAAAGTTGCCTTCTCTTACATTGTTGGGTAAATAGAATCCACCTTTTTGCAGTACGCGTTCGTTGTAATTTTCAAATCCAGGAATGGTAGCTTCTATTTTGTCTCGAATCAAATCATAGTTATTAGCTAGGTCACTCCAATTAACTTCTGAATCTTTTAGAGTAGCATTTGCCATACCAGCCACAATAGCCGGTTCGCTTAATAATTCTTTTGATAGTGGTTTTAGATGCCCATGAGATTGATGTACCACACCCATGGAATTCTCAACACTCACAAATTGTTCTCCACTCGCTTGCATATCCTTTTCTGATCTTCCAAGACATGGCAATATCAATGCCGTTTTACCATGAATTAAATGGCTTCTATTTAATTTAGTAGAAATCTGAACAGTGAGATTGCAATTCTTAAGGGCTTCAGCGGTATACTCAGTATCTGGCGTGGCAGAAATAAAATTGCCTCCCATACCAATAAAGACTTTTGCCTTTCCAGAATGCATAGCTTCAATAGAATGCACTACATCATAACCATGTTCTCTGGGAGCTTGAAATGAAAATTCTTTTTCTAGCGCATCTAGAAAAGTAGCTTTAGGTTTCTCCCAAATTCCAACAGTACGATCACCTTGTACATTTGAATGACCACGAACCGGACATGTGCCTGCGCCTTTTTTTCCAATACTTCCTTTAAGTAATAGTAAGTTTACAATTTCACGAATATTGTCAACCGCATTCTTATGCTGTGTAAGCCCCATGGCCCAACAGATAATGATCTTCTTGTTTTGCGCAATGAGATCAACAGCTTCTAACACAAACTTCTTATCAATGCCTGTTCTTGAAATTAACTCATCAACATTGTAGTTTTTTAAATCTGCCAATAATTCTTGGTAACCATATGTTTTTTCTTGAATAAATTCAAGATCAAGAACTTCAGGATTTGATCCTGCTTTTTCAAGAAGTAAAATCATCATTGCCTTTAGTAAGGCAACATCTTCATTGATCTTAATTTGTAAAAATATATCGGTTAATTGATCACCGGAAAACCATTTAAGTGGGTTTTGAGGATCTCTAAATTCCATTAAACCAACTTCAGGCAATGGGTTTATAGTAATGATCTTGCCACCATTTTTTTTGGTATCCCGTAAGGCATTTAGCATTCTTGGGTGATTGGTTCCTGGGTTTTGACCAATGACTATAACTACTTCTGCATGATTGAAATCATCTAAGGTAACTGAGCCTTTACCAATACCTAAAGTTTCTGATAAAGCTGAGCCACTAGACTCATGACACATGTTTGAGCAGTCAGGTAAATTATTAGTGCCAAATTGCCGTACAAACAGCTGATATAAAAAGGCAGCTTCATTACTAGTTCTTCCTGAAGTATAAAAAATAGCTTCGTTGGGAGAATTTAGTGCATTTAATTCCCTTCCTATAAGGTTTAAGGCATATTGCCAGGAAATTTTTTCGTAATGATCGCTGCCCTGATTTAATATCACAGGATGCGTTATGCGTCCTTTTTTTCCTATTTCATAATCTGATAGCTTAGCCAGTTCTGATACGCTATGCGTAGCAAAGAACATTGGTGTCACTCTATTTTTTGTAGCCTCTTCGGCAATTGCCTTAGCACCATTTTCGCAATACTCAGTCAAAAAGGCTCTTTTTTCATCTGGGTCAGGCCAGGCACAACCTGGGCAATCGAACCCATTTTTCTGATTCATTTTGGCTAATAAACCAATGCCCTTTGCAACCCCTACCTCTTTATTAATATGCTTAAAGGTAGATTTAATAGCTTTAAATCCGGCCGCAGTTTCAGGAATTTCTGTTAACTCAATTCCCGTTAGCTCCTCAGGAGGTTGTGCATCGGTTCGTTTAGTACTCATGTTACAAATCTAAATAATTAGGATTTGAATACACAGTTGCTTTATCATCTCTATTAAAACCAATTAAGCATATACCAAATTCTTTTGCATAGTCAACAGCTAACGATGAACAAGCAGATACTGCCGCAATAATAGGAATTTTTGCCACAAATGCCTTAGAAACAATTTCATAAGAAACGCGACCACTAACCAGAATACAAGCTACTTGTTTCAATAGGTTTTTATTTAAAAGATCACCAATAACTTTATCCAAAGCATTGTGCCTGCCTATATCTTCTTTCAAACTTAATAAATTACCATTAAAATCAAAAGCTGCGGTGGCATGTGAACCACCTGTTGACTCAAACAATAATTGCTCTTGCTTCATCTGAGCATACATTTTTTTAATAGCTATCAATTTTAGTTTTGATTTAACCTTTAAATCATCCCCTTTAAGGTATATGTCATCTAATTCTTTTTTACCACAGATACCACATGATGAAACAGACAGCAAAGTACGTTTATTTAAATAACCTTTTCCCAATGCTTTTTCAGTAATATGGGCATTCATTATCGCAAATCCGTTTTCTTTAATTTCTATAGTTTTAAGATTTAATAGGTTATGCTCTTTGTATATATCTTCTGCAAATAATAAACCTCTTATCAATTCTTCGTCATCTCCTGGGGTTCTCATAACAACTGTATAGGCCTCATCATTTATATTTATTTGCAAAGCGGCTTCTATAACAAGATCATCTTCAATCTTGTTTGAAGTAGTTGCTTTTGTTTTTATGGCTTCGTAAACTGATGATTGCATGATGTCTGTTAATCAAGTAAAGTTAGTATTTTTTTAATTAATGATTTCTAATTTAAAAATTTGATAATCAATATTTTAAGTAAATTATGAAAAAGTATTGTGACCTTATTGAAATTTATGTGTCATAATAATAGTTCGGCAAGGGAACTCATAGTAGTAAGGGAGAAAAGGCATTTATGATGATGCTCACCTCGGCGTCTATAGCGCTGAGGTTTTTTTATACCTTTTCGCAAATTAATATAATTAGCTTATTGTCATGACTGGTCGTAAAGAATAGGTAATGGTGGCCTCCATCTTTCAGCTTTGTTTTTTTTCTGATTTGTTGAACTGTTTCAGGGAAATTTCTTGTCGTAATATTGGCCTTGCCTTCTAGAATTAGTTGTTTTAATAATTTTTTATCATATGCTATTTGATGCTTAATGCTGAAACGCCTTCCTGGAAAATCAATAAGTTTTGTTGATGTATATAGATGACTATTAGGATGCAATTTAGGAAGTGAGAGTTGTTTAGACACTTCATTGAAAAGTCCACTCTTTAAGATTGCTGAATTGGGTTCATATAAATAGCTTAAAGGTTTAGAAAAAGAAGCTGTAACATTGCGGTCGTAATTATATTGAAATACTTCTTCAGAATTCTTTTTGATGTTGATGGCTTTTATTTGAGTAGAACCTAAAAAATCTTTTTTCAGAATAAACAATAGTTCTTTTACTTCATTTTCTATAGCAACTACATTCACTTCTTTTACGAATTGTAACTCATCAATGGCACTTGAAATATCAAGGATAGGAGACACCTTAACCATAATATTTTCAGAATGCTTAAAAAGCACATTTAAATTTTCTGGAACATTAGGTAGGCAATCATCTAGAAGAAAAACCTTTCCTTTTATATCATTTCTTCTTGAAGGGTCTATATAGATCCAGTCATATTTTTTATGTTCTTCTATTAAATACTTTACTCCATCCGCTTGAATCATTTTTACATTAGTTACTTTCAATTGTTCAAAATTATAGGTTACAATTTTTGACAATTCTGCATTGATTTCACAATACGTAACTTCTTTAAAATTTTGAGCAAAAAAATAAGCATCCACACCAAAACCACCTGTAAGGTCAATTAGGGAATCACCAGTAACTAAAGCGGCTTTATGCTTAGCAGCAATTTCAGAAGAACTTTGCTCTATGTTTAATTTATTTGGATAATAAATGTTTTGAGTCTGAAACCAAGTGGGTAGTTTATGCTTGCATTTCTTTTTAGTTTCTATTTGTACTACCAACTCTTGAACAGAAATATTCTTAAAAGGGCTTCCTTTAAACAAAAGTTTTGAAATATCAGAAGTCAAATTCTCGCTAATAAAATCTTGAACTTCTGTATGCAGAATTTTTTGATTCATAAAACGATACGTCATTACGAATCCCATTAGGGATGAAGTAATCTTTTAAAGAAATTACCACGTCTCCCGATAGCTATCGGAATCCTCGAAATAATATTATAGGTCTTTAGTCAGTGATTTTACAATTTTATTCTCTGATAGAAATTCTTTCAAAATTACTTTTAATGCTGTATATGTTGGCACAGCTACAATCATGCCTGTTACGCCAAAGAGTAACCCACCAATAATGATGACCAAAAAAATTTCAAGGGGATGTGATTTTACACTCTGTGAAAAAATGAAAGGTTGACTAAAGAAATTGTCAACCAGTTGAGCAATTACATAGCCTATCATTACATAAATAGTAGTAGGTAATATTTGTGTTTGAAAATCTTCACCTAAATGACTTGTCATTGTTAAAATTAGCATTAGAGCACCGCCAATGAGTGGCCCTACATATGGAATAAGATTTAATAATGCACACAAGAAAGCAATGACAATGGCATTGTCAACACCAAAAATGAGTAGAATAATAGTATACAATACAAAAAGGATTGTAATTTGAGTTACAAGGCCAATAAAATATCTTGACAGTAGATCTTCTATTTTTTCTACTGAGGCTGCAAATCTGTCTTCCGTTTTATCAGGAACGATAACCATCAAGGCGTTATGCAATAAATGACTATCCTTCATAAAAAAGAAAGCAATAAATAAAACAGAGAATAGTCCTATGCTTATACTCCCAATTGCCCCAATAATGGTATTAAATAAATTAGGAATAGCTTTAAAATTAGAAAAGAGGTCGATTGATTTTAGTTGCTCAAATACGTCAATTCCTCTAGAAGTAAAGTAGTCATTAGCTTGATTCAGTAAATTTTCAATTCTATATTCTAATTGATTGATATCTAATAATGATAAATTCTGCCCTTGTTTAATAATTAAAGGAACAAACATAGAGATCAAACCGAACAACATTCCTAAAAATAAAATCATGGTGGTAACCACGGCTATTGTATTGGGAAATTTCAACTTTCTTTTTAAGAACCGAATAATAGGCCTAGCAATAAGTGATAGTACGGCTGCAATGACTATATAAATAATAACGGAACGTACTTGATAGAGAAAGTAAATAAGGAGGCCAATGCCTAAAATTATACCCAGAGCTCTTAAGATCCCGTTGCTGATTGTTTTTGAGTTCATGCCGGTAAATATAGGGTAATTTCTAAATATTGACCTGTCCGTTTTTGGTTATATTTGAATTCATAATTACTTGTTTTTGGACGCTGCAAATGAAATATTAACTTTTTACGGATGGTGGCAATTTTCGGTGTGCCTATTTGCCTTCATAGCACTACTGGCAATTTGGTGGCATATTGGTAAACGACAAAACGATTTTGGTCAAGTTTGGTTGGCCTTATCTGTTTTATGTTGGAGTATTTCTGGAGTAGTGGAAGTATATTTTGTAAGGCAAGGATTAGATAATGCCTTTCTTTTAGATGGTTGGCGCAGTATTCTGTCATTATTTAATAGTCTATTTATTTTATTAGCACTTCCATGGTTTCGATACCTGCCAAAATCAATTGAGCATATCATCAAATCGAATTACTGGGTATATATAATTGGGTTGCCATTTATGTTTTCTTTATTACCTACCATTAGTAAGATGATCTCTGGAAAGACATTGAGTTTGATTAGTGAGCTGGATGTATATTATGCGTTTTTAACCTTAGGGTTTTTAGGTTTTGTTTTATGGGAATCATTTGCCAAAAGAAGGTTAAAGATACTGGCTTGGCTTTCTTTGGTTACAGTACTTGTAACGTTGGTTGCACAATTATACAAACTTACTGATGCATCTATCAACTTAACTTTATTTTCGTCAATATTTAAAACTTCCTTAATCATGCTGTTTTTCGCATTAGCTCTGAGCTGGGTAAAAGAACTGGCAGAAAATGTAATACCTGACTCACAACATTTTTATGTAAAGTTTGACAAGCGGAAAAATGAGAGGGATAAATTAGAACAGTTTGTCTTACTTAAGGGTTTGCCTGGTAATGAAGATCGTAAAGTGATTTTAACCCCAGCTCTTTATGATCTGTTTTTAAAGTTTGCCCAGCGTAAAAAGGAAAATAATAAATGGCTAGAAATAAAACCAAAGAACTTTGATATTTCTAAGAACTATGACATTAATGATCATAATGAAATTAAAAGATTAATTACAGCTTTGTTGGATGGTATTTTTGGTAAAGAAAATTGGACCCGCGATCACCATTTAAATCCTTTAAAGAATACATTATTTGAGATGTCAGAGAAAAGAGAACGGAAAATACGATTGGCATTACCACCCGAAAATATTTCAATTTAAAACTTCTTTTTTAAAATTTGTCAGTAAGTGTATTACTGACATTTTTTACTTCTTTCAGACTTTTTCAACTTTCTTGCAAATCAAGATTCAAATTGCAAAAAAATTATAAAGCAACGTATATGAATCTTAAATTGAAACGTCTATTTCTATGTAGTGTACTTTTCTCTTCATTTAATTTAAATGCCCAATCAAAAGGGCTTGATGAGCAAATTAATGATGCTTTTATGCCTATTGCTATATGGTGGGAAAATCTCATTTTTACCGAAATTAATATTATGGGGTATGGTATTCCAATAGTACTTATCTTATTACTTTCAGGTGCTCTTTTCTTTACCATCTATTTTGGTTTTATTAACCTTAGACACTTTCCAACAGCTATTCAAGTGGTAAGGGGTAAATATGATGATCTTGAGAAGCTAGACACAGAATTTTCATCTAATGTTTATGAAGTTGAAGGAGACTTGGTTGATACCATTAAAGATGAAAGTCACCATGGTGAGGTGAATCATTTTCAAGCATTGGCAACAGCAGTTTCTGGCACTGTTGGTTTAGGCAATATAGCAATGGTGGCTGTAGCTATTTCTATAGGAGGACCTGGAGCCACTTTTTGGATGATCTTAGCCGGTTTATTGGGTATGTCTTCAAAGTTTGTTGAATGTACGCTTGGAGTAAAGTATAGGGACATAGACAAAGAAGGTAGTGTATTTGGTGGGCCTATGTATTATTTGTCAAAAGGATTGAAAGATAATGGCTTTTCAACTTTAGGTAAAATTCTTGCGGGTATTTTTGCATTGCTTTGCGTGGGTGCATCTTTTGGTGGTGGAAATGCATTCCAGACCAACCAGGCTGCTGCTCAAATTATAGAGAGATTTGGAATTGAGGGTTCTGCTTCAGGTAGTATTATTGGTTTCATTTTTGCCATTTTTGTTGGTATTGTCATTATAGGAGGCATCAAACGCATTGCGAAAGTAACAGAAAAAATAGTTCCATTTATGGCCGTTTTGTATGTGGCTGCTGCTCTCTTTATCATTCTTTCCAATATCAGTTACGTAGATGATGCTTTTGGTCTTATTTTTAAAGAAGCCTTTACGCCAAGGGCTACCATCACAGGAGGGTTTATAGGCGTTATGATCCAGGGCTTTAGAAGAGCTGCTTTTTCAAACGAAGCAGGGGCTGGATCAGCGGCCATAGCGCACGCAGCAGTAAATACCAAGTACGCCGCATCAGAAGGTCTAGTAGGATTATTAGAACCATTTATTGATACTGTTGTTATCTGTACCATGACCGCCATAGTAATCATAATGTTTAATGTTGACGGTGCCTTTGTATATGGAGATGTAATTAATAATCAAGCATTAATGGCTGATGGTTCTAGAGTAGGAGGTGTGAATCTGACATCAATGGCTTTTGATAATGCTATACCCGGCTCTTCATATGTGTTGGCAATTGCCGTTGTGTTATTTGCCTTTTCAACCATACTTTCTTGGTCCTATTATGGATTACAGGCTTGGAAGTATTTATTTGGACGAGGAAAATGGACAGATTTAACTTATAAAATCATATTTTTAGTATTTACCATTCTGGGGGCAGCAGTTACATTAGATGCTGTCATAAAGTTTTCTGACGCTATGATCTTAGCATTGGTTTTTCCAAATATGATAGGGCTTTTGTTTTTATTCCCTAAAGTACGTCAAGAACTCAAAAAATACATGAATGCTATTCAAAGAAAATTAAACTAAAAAAAATCCTCGATGCAATAAGCATCGAGGATTTTAATGTTTAAATAATTATTTACTTAAACATGCATCTTTAGTCGTTTCTCTGCCCTCTGTTTCATGGCAGTTAAACGTTTCATAATATCCATAATCTCAACATCCTTCGTTTCTTTATAGATTTCATTCAAAGCCAAAATATGCTCTTTAGCTGTTCTTGAAACTATAACACGTTCTGATGTACTTGTAATACGAGGTTTAGAATTTTCAAACTCTAAGGCCTCTTTTATGATTTGTGTATGATCTTTTTTACTCATAAAAAAATGTTTGCATTTTTAAATATAGAGATTCTTTTGTTAATAGCAAATTTTGCCAAATATTTTATTCTTATAACCTAATAATGAAAATCTATATTCATTCTTAATATTTATTCTTTAGACGTCAAAAATAAGGCCAAATTAAAGGTTAAGTAATTTAAAAAGTGACTTTTAACGAAACTTTGTGTCAAAATAGTTGAATAACAAGTTTGAATGAGTGGTTTATTGTATAGTAACTAATAAATAGTTTATGATTTCAATTATAAAAAATGCTTCAATTTTAAACTTTAATCAAAATCCTACCGTGTATAAGAGAAAAATTCACAATAAGGAATTTGCTTATGTAAGATTTAGTGGTTTTTTAAAAGCAAAACATGTAAATACTGTAATATCTAAATTTGCTAGATCAATCTGCACGAATTCAGAGAAGAAATTGGTTGTTTGGGATTGTCTTCAAATGTCTGATTATAGTCTTGACGCTAGAAATCAACTGCAAGACTTTCTAGAAAACACGAAGGATAAAATTGATACACTTTGGGTAATTACAGATTCTTTATCTGTGCATGCTGCAGTAGAAATAATTTCTTTCTTTGCTTCATTTAAAATTAGGGTAGTAAATTCGAAAGATCAGTTCAAGTCAGAATTACTTACTTTTTAAGAAAACTCACTCGTAAAATGCAATTTTACACTAGGGTATTTCTGCTGGGTCATTTGTATAGTAAAACCTGAATCTGCCAAGAAAACCAATTGCTGTTGTTTGTCTTTTGCCAAAAAACGTTGTTTAACACGTTTAAATTCAACAAATTCTTCATTTTTTTCATCTTCAGGTTCTACCCAACAAGCTTTGTGCACATGCAGATTTTCGTAAGAACATTTAGCTCCATATTCATGCTCTAATCGGTATTGAATCACTTCATATTGCAATGCTCCTACTGTACCAATAACTTTTCTGCCATTCAATTCTAATGTAAATAACTGCGCAACACCTTCATCCATTAGTTGATCTAAACCTTTATATAATTGCTTTGCCTTCATTGGGTCAGCATTATTAACATAGCGGAAGTGTTCAGGTGAAAAGCTTGGAACTCCCTTAAAATTTAATTGTTCACCTTCAGTAAGCGTATCTCCAATTTTAAAGTTACCAGTATCATGTAAGCCCACAATATCACCAGGAAAAGACTCATCTACAATCTCCTTTTTTTCCGCAAAAAAGGCATTAGGGCTTGAGAATTTTAGTTTCTTATTATGGCGTACATGTAAGTAAGGTACATTTCGTTTAAAGGTGCCAGATACTATTTTTATAAAAGCAAGCCTATCACGATGTTTCGGATCCATATTGGCATGAATCTTAAATACAAAGCCTGTTAATTTATTTTCAGAAGCCTCAACAAGTCGTGTGTCTGACATTTTTGCTTGAGGAGGTGGAGCAATATCTATAAAACAGTCTAACAATTCTTTAACTCCAAAGTTGTTTAAGGCAGAACCAAAGAAAACAGGTTGAAGTGAACCATTTAAGTATGCATCTCTATCAAATTTAGGATACACTTCGTAAACCAGTTCTAATTCTTCTCGTAATTGACTGGCCGCCGCTTCGCCAATATGGCCATCTAGTTCAGGATTAGAAACATCATCAAATTCAACGCCTTCTGATACTTTTTGCTTATTATCATCAGAGAAAAGGTTTAGTTTTTTATCCCAGATATTATAGATACCCTTAAAATCAAAACCCATACCTATAGGGAAACTCAAAGGAGTAACCGTTAAGCCCAGTTTCTGTTCCACTTCATCCAACAAATCAAATGCATCTTTACCTTCACGATCTAATTTATTAATGAACACAATCATTGGAATGTTACGCATCCTACAAACTTCAACCAGTTTTTCAGTCTGTTCCTCTACACCTTTGGCAACGTCAATAACTACGATGACACTATCAACTGCAGTTAAGGTTCTAAAAGTATCTTCTGCAAAATCCTTATGCCCTGGTGTATCAAGAATGTTGATCTTTTTATCTCTGTAGATAAAAGCTAATACTGAAGTGGCAACAGAGATACCACGTTGACGTTCAATTTCCATAAAGTCAGAAGTAGCTCCTTTTTTAATCTTATTATTTTTTACCGCACCAGCTTCTTGAATGGCACCACCAAATAAGAGTAATTTTTCTGTTAATGTAGTTTTACCGGCATCAGGATGCGAAATAATACCAAAGGTACGCCTGCGTTGTATTTCTTCTAAAAAAGACATGCATAGATTTTAGGTGCGCAAAGATATCATTTTGGAAAAACAATTATCAAGAATCAAAAGTCAAATTCCAATTTAATTTCTGGGTTTAGAATATGGTGGAATGCTATTTTACCACAGTCACTTTAAAGAATACATCTTCAATAGGCCATTCATCATTACCTACTTTTACTTTAGCAATTTTATCTAAGGTATCAAACCCTTCAATGATTTCACCAAAAATGGTATGTTCTCCGTCAAGATGGTGACTACCATTTTTATCTTGTACAAAATAAAACTCAAAGGGAGTAGAGCGTTTTTTAGGATTATCATCCCAATCTCTTGCAGTAGCAATAGCTCCATATTTATGCGTTCTATGTTTTTTAAATTCAGCGGGTATGGTATATTGGTCAAACTCACGCCTAAATTTTCTGGTTTTAGGATGCTCAGAATTACCACCTTGTACTACAAAATCTTCAACAACCCTATGAACACAAGTGGTACTAAAATAACCTTGTTTTGTCAAGAAAATAAAACTGGCTCTATGAATTGGCGTATCTTCATACAGTCTTACTTTCATATTACCTAAGCGCGTTTCAAAAAGTACAATTGTTTCTTTATTTCCCTTGCCATATGCAGTCAAAAATTCTACCGCATTTTTACGAGTAATAGTTTTGACTTCTTCTTTTTTAACAGTAGCCTTTTTTGATTTTTTCTTTTTAGAAACCTTTTCAGATGTAGCTTTGCTATTTTTGTTAGCATTAGACGACTCATTCTTTTTAGAGCACCCTATCAGCACTATTATAGCAAAAAAATAGGTTAAAAAAACGCGCATAAGAAAGTTTTGAGGCAAATATAACCATTACTAAAATCTTCGTATTTTCGCTTTTGAATCAGTCTTCATGAGAAACTATTTTTTTGCACTTTTACTCATTATTTTTGTTGTAAGTTGTAAGAAAAGTTCAAATATTTCAAATCATTCAACACTTTGGTCTAAAGTGGAATTACCCATCAAAGACACTACCATGCAACCTTATTTGTTTTCTGATGGAGATACTTTTTTGATGTCATTTACGGAAAAAGAAAAGGATTCAGTAACTATCTTAAAGTATACGGAATTTAAAGAAAACAAATGGCAAGAACCAATTGAAATTACTCGTGGTACTAACTGGTTTATTAATTGGGCAGACTTTCCGGCAATAGTAGAAAATAATGGTTTGTTATTAAGTCATTTTTTACAAAAATCAGATACGGCTACGTTTGCTTATGATCTGCGATTAAAAGGTTATGACCAAAATTGGAAAGAAGATTTTAAATTGCATTCTGATTCCACAAAGACGGAACATGGTTTTGTTTCTTTATTACCTTATGGGGAAACTGCTTTTTTAGCTACTTGGTTAGACGGTAGGAAAACTTCAGGTGGTCATGATCACAATGGAGGTGCAATGACATTGCGCGTTGCAGAAGTTCAGGTTGATGGCAGTAAGATGAACGAGGTTGAATTAGATGCAAAAACTTGTGACTGTTGCCAAACGAGTGCTACTATTACCCAAAATGGGCCTGTTATAGCTTATAGAGATAGATCGGATAGTGAGATAAGAGATATTTATATTACCCGTCAGGTAGACGGTGACTGGACAATTCCTAAACCGGTAAATAATGATAACTGGAAGATTGCTGGCTGCCCGGTTAATGGTCCAAAAGTTGCTGCAAATAAAAACAATCTTACTGTAGCTTGGTTCACAAATGCTAATGGCATGCCAAAAGTTAATGTGTCATTTTCTAGAAATAATGGCAAGTCTTTTGATAAACCCTTTCAAGTTGATAATGGGAATCCAATTGGTAGAGTGGATGTAGCTTTTTTAAATGAGGAGAACGTTCTGGTCAGTTGGATGGAATCAACTACTGAACCTAGAGCTGAGTTAAAAGTGGCCTTGGTCAATAACAAAAAGGGAATACTTAAAGAAACAACCGTTACTGAAATAGATGCATCAAGGTCTAGTGGATTTCCACAACTGGAAGTTTTTGGTAATCATGTATATGTAGCTTGGAATGATATACAGAGTGATAATTCTAGTATAAAAATGAAAAGAATGGCAAAAGCTTTCTTTCTAAATGAACTCAATAAATGAGTACTATAATTAGTACCTTTGCAACGATTTTTTATGAGAGAAGAACAAGTAATATTAGTAAATGAACAGGATGAAAAGCTTGGATTAATGCCCAAGCTGGAGGCACATGAAAAAGCACTGCTTCATCGTGCCTTTTCTGTGTTTGTGTTTAATGAAAAAGGAGAATTATTATTACAACAGCGAGCAGCGCATAAATACCATTCACCTTTACTCTGGACAAATACTTGTTGTAGTCATCAACGTGATGGAGAATCAAATATTGAGGCTGGTAAAAGACGTTTACAAGAAGAGATGGGTTTCACCTGTGACCTAAAAGAAGTATTTTCGTTTATTTATAAAGCGCCTTTTGATAATGGTCTAACGGAACATGAATTAGACCATGTGATGATTGGTGAATATGATCAAGATCCTGAGATTAATAAGGAAGAAGTTGAAGCTTTTAAATGGATGAACTTAGAAGCTGTGAAGAATGATATGTCTAATCGTCCGGAAATATATACTGAATGGTTCAAGATTATTTTTGACGAATATTATCAACGTTTAGTTGAAGTAAATTAAATGAAAGTTACCGTACATAGAAAAGCACATTTTAATGCAGCTCACAGGCTATATCGCTCAGATTGGAGTGATGAAAAAAATGCTGCGGTCTTTGGTAAATGCAGTAACCCAAATTATCACGGACATAATTATGAATTGGTAGTTTCTGTAACTGGAGAGATAGATCCTCAAACTGGTTTTGTGATGGACATGAAGGATCTAAAAGAAATTATCAAAAAGGAAGTTGAGGATGCTTTTGATCATAAGAACTTAAACATTGAAGTTTCAGAATTTAAAGAATTGAATCCTACAGCTGAGAATATTGTGGTGGTTATCTACAACAAGATACGCCCACAGATAAAATCTGAAAATGAACTTTCAATAACACTTTATGAAACTCCAAGAAATTTTGTAACATATAATGGTAACTAAAAGATGAGTTTAAAAATAGGTGATAAGGCTCCCACGTTCATTTTAAAAGATCAAAATGGGACTGATTTCAATATTTCGGATCTATTAGGCAAAAAAGCAATAGTTCTTTTCTTTTATCCTAAAGATTTTACACCAGGCTGTACAAAAGAAGTTTGTAGCTTTAGAGATCAATATGAAGATTTTACAGATTTAGGTGTTGAAGTTATCGGTGTTAGTGGTGACGGAGAAAGTTCGCATAAACGCTTTGCAGAAAAATATAGATTGCCCTTTACATTACTTTCTGATGAAGGTAAAAAGATCAGAAAATTATTCGGTATTAAAAGTTCTTTATTAGGACTGCTTCCTGGTAGAGTAACTTTTGTAATAGATAAAAAAGGAATTATACAATATATTTTTGAAGACCAATTTGGTGCTGAAAAGCACATTGAGGAATCTTTGAGTATTCTAAAAGAGTTGCAAAGTTGAGTTTAATGTATCCTATTAAATTTGAGCCTATACTTCAAGAAAAGATTTGGGGAGGCCGAAAACTTGTTGAAAAACTGAATAAGGATTCTGATAAAGTTAATATTGGTGAAAGCTGGGAAATATCAGATATAAAAGGGAATATGTCTGTCGTAGCCAACGGAACTTTAAAAGGATATTCACTGCAAGATCTTATGGTCACTCATAGAGATGATTTGCTGGGCAAAAAAGTGTTTACCAAATTCAGCTATAATTTTCCGTTGCTTATTAAATTTATAGATGCAAAGGAAGCCTTGAGTATTCAGTTACACCCTCATGATGATTTAGCAAAAGAGCGTCATAGTTCATTTGGTAAGACGGAAATGTGGTATGTAATGCAAGCAGATCAAGGTGCAGAGCTAATTGTTGGATTTAAAGAGGATAGTGATCGACTAACGTACTTAAAACACTTAGAGAATAAATCATTACTAGATATCTTAAATGTAGATAAGGTAAAAAAGGGCGATGTTTATTTTATTCCTACTGGGCGAGTACATGCTATAGGGGCTGGTGTAATGCTTGCTGAAATACAACAAACTAGTGATATTACATATAGGGTATATGATTGGGATAGACAGGACAAGTATGGAAAGTACAGAGAACTCCATACTGACGAGGCACTAGATGCAATTAATTACAAAGCACTGTCAAATTATAAAACGAGCTATAAAAAAGAAAACAATACAATTTCTAATATTGTAGATTGTCAATACTTCACTACGAATTTCTTACCTATAATTGGGAAGAAAATTGCAATTGATCATTCTGATAAGGATTCGTTTGTCATTTATATGTGTGTAAAAGGAAGTGTTGAATTCATTTGTGATGGAGAAAAGACAAGTTTGGGTGTGGGTGAAACGGTTTTGATACCGGCCGCATTAAAGAAATTTTTTATTAGATCTAAAAATAAATCTGAATTGCTAGAGATTTATATAGATAAAGATTCTCCATTATTAGAAGAAGCCTTATTCAAGAAGAAAAATTCAAGAAACTAATGAGTAGTTTTGATTATAGTAGAGTAAAAGTTATTGCTTTTGATGCCGATGATACATTATGGATTAATGAGACTTATTTTAGAGAGGCAGAACATGAGTTTGCAAGATTGCTGGCAGATTTTGAAACCGAAAATAAGATAGATCAAGAGCTTTTTAAAAAAGAAATGGATAACCTCGAACTTTATGGTTATGGGGTGAAAGGTTTTGTGTTGTCTATGGTTGAATCTGCTCTGGAATTATCTAATTACACCTTAAAACCTCAAGTTGTTGAGAAAATTATCAACATTGGCAAACAAATGATCAATAAGCCAATTGAATTGTTAGAAGGGGTTGAAGAGACATTAAAAGCATTAAATGGGAATTATAAATTGATTCTTGCTACTAAAGGTGATTTGTTAGATCAAGAACGTAAACTAGAAAAGTCAGGATTGTTAAAATACTTTCATCATATAGAGGTGTTGAGCGAAAAGAAACCTGAAAATTATAAGAAATTACTTTCGCATTTAGATATAGATCCATCTTCATTTCTAATGATAGGTAATTCATTAAAATCTGATATCTTACCGCTTATTGAAATAGGTGCACAAGCTATTCATATTCCTTTTCATACTACATGGGCACATGAAGTTGTTGAAGATAATGGAGAAGATTATAAAACTATACAACAGTTAACAGATATTATTGAACTTTTAAATTGATGCGTGAATTAGATATTAGCACCTGGAATCGCAAGCAGCATTTTGAGCATTTTATGCAGTTTGATGATCCCTATTTTGCTGTTACCATTAGTTTTGATGTTACAAAAGCGTTTCAATTTTCAAAAGATAAAGAGCAATCTTTTTTTGTGGCCTATTTATATGCTTGTATGAAGGCAATCAATCAGGTTGAGAATTTTAAATACAGGACTGTAGACCATAAGGTTGTTATTCATGAAGTGATTCATGCATCTGTAACGATATCTAGAGTGGATAACACTTTTGGTTGTACTTTTATCCATTTTGATAAAAATTTCGAAGTGTTCAATGACAATTTTCAAAAGGAAAAAAATCGCGTTTTAACCACTACTGATTTATTTCCTCCTCAAAACACTGAGGATTGTATTTACTGTTCGGCTTTACCATGGTTTAATTTTTCTGGTCATAAAGAACCTCATTTTGGACTTAAAAAAGAGTCGGTGCCTAAATTGGCTTTTGGTAAATATTCAAATCATAGTGGGCGTTTGATGATGCCTTTAGCTATAGCTGTAAATCATGCTTTGGTTGACGGATATCATGTTGGCTTATTTGCGGAAGCTTTTCAAAAGGAATTGGATAATTTTTAAGAAAAAATTAAAAAATTTGTGTATATTAAAAGCATAAATTTGTCCAAAAATCAATCATAAATTATGGCAAGTGTTAGAAACTTAAAGAAAGATATCAATACTGTTCTTTCTGATATTATTGAAGAGTGTTATATGTGGCAAATATTACAGGAAGATGATAAAAAAACAGATAAAGCTGAAAAAATAATAGATGAAACAATTGACACGTTTGATGCATTAATTGAAAAAATTCATAAAAAAGACGTTGAGGACAAAAAAAGTCATTTTAATACAATTAGTAAAGAGTTAGAAGATAAGGCTAATGGTTTATTAGCCAAGATTCAAAAATTATAAATTGTTATGAGCCTTAACAAGATT
This sequence comes from Maritimimonas sp. 2405UD52-3, assembly GCF_056591715.1. Lineage (NCBI taxonomy): Bacteria > Pseudomonadati > Bacteroidota > Flavobacteriia > Flavobacteriales > Flavobacteriaceae > Maritimimonas > Maritimimonas sp. 2405UD52-3. The sequence goes on along the minus strand of NZ_JBWQOL010000002.1, from coordinate 108,023 downwards.
TACTAAAAAATGTTAAATTTTGTAATATCAAATTAATTATTACGTTCTAAAGTATATTCCAATTAAACCCTTTTGAATTCTATGGCGAGAGCAATGTTTGAGTATACTAAAACTGTGTTGAAAAAAGTGAGTTTTAGTGTAGATCTTTTTTGTAGAGAATTAGAGAAAGCCATTTCAAGATTATTACCACACGAAATAGATGAGTTAAGAATTTGGCTTTTAGAATTTACTGCCAACAAACCTGAGTTAAATGCTTGTTTGGCTGTTGTTAAATAATAATAAAGGAGCTTTTTTAAGCTCCTTTATTTTTTTGTAATGGACTTACAATTTTTACATCATTAAAGGAAATAACACCTCTTATAATACCATCAATAGTATTTTTTAAAGCTTCTATCATTTGCATTTTTAACTGTGATTTGTGATAGATTAATGCGACTTCTCTTGCGGGGGCTGGGCTCACAAATTCTTTCAGGTATTTCTTGTCTTCTTGAGCAAGGTCTAAAGTATGTAAGTAGGGCAGCAATGTCATTCCTAGGCCTTCTTTTGAAAGTTTCAATAGAGTATTAAAACTACCACTTTCAAGTTTAAAAGAGTCTGTATCATTACTTTTCAAATTGGTACAGATGTTTAATACACTATCTTTAAAACAATGACCATCTTCTAATAATAAAATATCATTAATATCTAAATCTTCAATACTCAACTTTTCCTTTTGTGAAAGTCGGTGATCTTCACTCATAAACCCTACAAATGGCTCATAATAAATAACTCTTTCTTTTATAGCCTCATTTTCCAAAGGTGTAGCTGCTATTGCTGCATCTAAATGACCATCTGCTAATTTTTGAATGATTGCTTCGGTATTTAGCTCTTCTACTTTTAGATTCACCTTTGGGTACTTCTTGATAAAGTTTTTAAGAAACAAGGGTAGCAGGGTAGGAGTAATGGTGGGAATGATTCCTAATTTAAATTCCCCACCAATAAATCCTTTTTGTTGATCTACAATATCATTAATTCTATTACTTTCATCTACAATTACCTTTGCTTGTTCTAAGATCTTCTCACCAATTGCAGTTAGTTGAATGGGTTTCTTTTTTCGGTTGAAAATGATAATATCTAATTCTTCTTCTAGTTTTTGTATTTGCATGCTCAGCGTGGGCTGTGTAACAAAACACTTTTCTGAAGCTGTGGTAAAGTTTCTATGCTCGGCAACTGCTAAAGCATATTTTAATTGAGTAATGGTCATTAAGTATAAATTTTGATGATAAATATATTAAAACTATCAATTATACTTATAATGTTTAGCGATTATTTTTCATGAATTTTGTGTGAATTTAAAGTTGAATATCATGAAAACTACATTAATTGGATTAGAGAAAAACAAAGTTGAGGATTTAGTAAATGAGCTGAACCATCTACTTGCTAATTTTCAAACATATTACCAAAGTTTAAGAGGCTTACATTGGAATATAAAAGGAAAATCTTTTTTTGAGTTACATACTAAATTTGAAGAGTTGTATACAGATGCTCAAGAAAAAGTGGATATGATAGCTGAGCGTATTCTAACATTAGAAGGTGTTCCTTTGCATACATTTATAGATTATAATGAAAGGTCGGTTGTTCCAGTTGGAAAACATGTTTCAAATGATGTTGAAGCTGTAAGTTTAATAGTAAATTCACTATCAGAATTACTTAAAATTGAACGCAATATTTTAGATAAATCTGGTGAAGCAAATGATGAAGGAACCAATTCAATGATGAGTGATTTTATTAGTGAACAAGAAAAAACTGTTTGGATGATGAATGCTTGGTTAAACTAATCGTAGTTACTAAAATTCCAAAACTTTCGCTGCTCGTTAAGTTCAGCCTCCTGTTTTGCATATTCTTCTTCTGAAAGTACTTTCAACAAAGAAGGATGTTGCTCTATAGCAAACTGAAGTTTTTCAACAATATCATCAACAGACTCATTCTCATAATCAAAGTCTAAAGGCTCTTTTATAACCATAGATTGCAGAACATTTCGTTTTTTGATCATAAGGCCTTTTTTATCATAAGCACGTCTAAAACCGTCTATAACAATAGGAATTACTATGGGTTTATTTTGTTTAATGATGTGTGCTGTACCACGCCTTATAGGCTTAAAAGGTGTTGTAGTACCTTGAGGGAAGGTAATTACCCAGCCATCGTTTAGAGCAGTGCTTATGCTTGAAACATCTGACATTTTAACTTGACGATTGACTTCTTCACCTTTACTTCGCCATGTCCGCTCTATAGATATAGAACCAGTGTACGCAAATATTTTAGGGAGTAATCCGGCTTTCATGGTCTCAAGGGCGGCAACATAATAAATATTCAATTTTGGTTGCCAGATATATCCTATATTCTTTATGGAATCATCCCTTCCTTTTAAGGATGCATTGAAAACATGCAACATAGCTGCAACATCAGCAAAATAGGTCTGATGATTTGAAACAAATAATACACCTTTATCGGGTAAATTTCGTAAGATATCAGAGCCTTCAATATTTAGTTTATTAAATCCTTGGTAGCGTTGGTGGGAAATCAATCCGAGCAATCGAATCAAATTTTTCTTTATAAATAAAGCATTTCCAAAAGGGTCTTGCTTAAAAAGCTTCATAGAGTACTAGCGTTAGTAAAACAAACTTACAAAAAGTTTGAGCGTTCACATTGGTTTTAACAAGTCTTTAATTTCACTCAGAATCATTGCTGTTGCACCCCAAACGGTATGATTATTTAATTTAAAACAAGGTACATCTATATTTTTCATATAGGAGGTCGTCATTTTTTCCAAAGCTAAAGAACCATCATCTAATAGGTCATGTAAGCGCACTTCAATAAACTGATGCACTTCATCACTAGCTTTAAAAGTAGGGGTGTAATCAACAGTGCCAATAAACGGGGTTACCCAAAAATTGCTGGGAGGTATATATGTTTTTGTAACTTCTCTAAAAATAGAAATATCTTTTTTGTTAACACCAGTTTCTTCAAATGTTTCTCTAATAGCGGTTTCTTGTAGGTCTTTATCTTGTTGTTCAATTTTTCCTCCAGGGAAACTTATTTGAGCAGAATGTGTTCCATTATATTGAGCTCTTTGGGTAAGCAAAAAGTGAGTTTCATTATATTGATTAGGATAAAACAATGCCAAAACCGCAGAATACTTCGGATTTCGCTTAGCAATAGACTCTTCAGTAAAGTTTAGCCGCAAGGCAGGCACCATCTTAAATTGCGATTCCATACCACCTAACGATGCATTTTTAAGTTGTGAAAGATGTGTTAAAAATGAAGTGAAGTCCATGAAATGGTTTAAATTTACGAGGTACGAAATTACGATTATTCTAGAAAGTAATTGAAGCGTATAACGACAAAACGGTTAAATTTTTAATATGAAAATAGGTATTGTTTGTTACCCTACCTTTGGTGGTAGTGGAGTAGTAGCAACAGAATTGGGTATTGCTTTGGCAGATAAAGGCCATGAAGTTCACTTTATAACTTACAACCAACCAGTTCGGTTAAATGCGCTGTCAAAGAATATTCATTTTCATGAGGTTTTTGTAGAAGAATATCCCTTATTTCATTTTCAACCTTATGAGTTAGCGCTTTCAAGTAAGTTGGTGGCCATGGTGAAACTTCACGGTATTGAGATTCTGCATGTGCATTATGCAATACCACATGCCTACGCTGCATACATGGCAAAGCAAATGTTAAAGGAGGATGGTATAGATATTCCTTTTGTTACCACATTGCATGGTACAGATATTACTTTGGTAGGAAGCCATCCTAATTATAAAACAGCAGTAGAATTTAGTATTAATAATTCAGACGCAGTTACCGTAGTTTCAAAGAGTTTAAAAGAAGATACGTTGCGCCTCTTTAATATCAGAAAGCAAATAGAAGTCATCCATAATTTTATTGATGTTGATAATTATGAGGTAAATAAGGAAGATTGCGCTAGAGGTAATTTGGCTGATTCTAATGAGAGAATTATAACGCACATAAGTAATTTTAGACCAGTAAAATGTATTCCTGATGTGATTGATGTATTTTTTAAAGTACAACAAGAGATTAAGGCCAAGCTGCTAATGGTTGGTGATGGTCCTGAACGTGATGCAGCCGAAAAGCAGGTGGCCAAGTTAGGAATTTCAGATAAGGTTATTTTCTTAGGTAATAGCAGTGAAGTAAATAAAATTTTGTGTTTTTCAGACTTATTCTTGCTACCGTCTAAAACAGAAAGTTTTGGATTAGCTGCATTAGAAGCTATGGCGGCTAAAACACCTGTAATATCTACAAATACTGGTGGTTTACCTGAAGTAAATAAAGATGGAGAAACGGGTTATCTTAGTAATGTTGGAGATACCATGGATATGGCGAATAAAGCCATTTTTATTTTGGAACATGACGAGCGATTGGCTGAATTTAAACGAAAAGCCTTTGAGTTCTCTAAGCAATTTTCATTGGAATCAATTCTTCCCCAATATGAAGAAGTGTATAGAGCTGTTAAAGTAGGTTGTTGCTAGTATCTAAGAATTGTAAAATTTTATTCCTTTTATTAGTAAATCTTCATTGACTTGACAATCTAATTTAAATTTTTCTACAGCTTCCAGTAACACAAAATTTACCGTATTGCCAATACTTTTTTTATCGTGTTTCATTAAGTCAAATATGGTAACATAATCTTCACTATTAATTTCTGTTTTTCCATAAAGGTTAATAACTAATTCCTTTAAGGAAGTTAATTCACTCATCGGAAAATCAAACAACTTATGTGATGCATAGGCTTCTACAATCATACCAATACCAATAGCTTCTCCATGTGTTAAAGTCTGTTTATTCTCATGATCCAAAAAGAACGATTCAACAGCATGTCCAAAAGTATGTCCAAAGTTTAACACTTTTCTTAGGCTAGACTCTTTGAGATCTTTTAGAACAATTTCATTTTTGATTTCTATAGATCTGTATATGAATGTATCTAATTGATCTCCAAATGGCTCTTTATTTTCTTTTAAATGATTCCATACAGATGTGTCATAGGTTAAGCCATATTTTATAATTTCAGCCAAACCTGATTTGAATTCTCTTTCGGGCATTGTTTTTAAGAAAGTAGTATCAATAACTACCATTTCAGGATTACTAAAGAGTCCTATTAAATTTTTTAACGTACCTAAATCAACTCCCGTTTTACTTCCAACAGAAGCATCTACCATACTTAAAAGTGTGGTAGGAATATTAATAAAACGAATTCCTCTTTTGTAGGTAGAAGCCACAAAACCACCTAGATCAGTAACCATCCCGCCACCTAAGTTAATGAGTAAACTTTGACGGTCTACTTTCAATTCGGTCAGTTTATTCCATACTTCAATACAGGTAGCTATATTCTTGTGTATTTCACCAGCGTTAATTTCAATAACATCAATCTTGAAATTTTTTCCTAGGTTTGAAATGAAGTGATCAATACAGTGTTTATTTGTATTAGAGTCAACTAAAACCACAAGTTTAGAAGGATTCTTTTCAGAAATATATGTATCTAATTCATCATAAGCAAGGCCATTGAAATGAATATAGTAGTCTGTTGAATGTATAGAATTCACGTGAAATTTAAATTAAATAATAGCAAGCGAATTTATTGAAAAAATTGTGGTCTTGGCTATCTTTGTAAAAACATTTGATAACAATGCTTGATAAAACTTTTGAAGATACTAAAACGGCTTTTGCATTAAAATCTGACACAGAGCTTGATCGCGCTTATTTTCTATTTAAAATGATTCAAAGTGAGCCGCTGGTAAGAATAGGAACGGCTATAACAAACTTTGCTTTGAAGGCTCATATGCCTGTTGAACACTTAATAAGGGCCTCAGTATTTGATCATTTTTGTGGTGGTGTAAATGAAGAAGATTGCCTTCCAGTAATAGCGAAAATGTTCACTAAAAATGTACACTCTGTGCTTGATTATTCTGTTGAAGGTAAGGAAGAAGAAGATCAGTTTAATTTAGCTTTTGAAAAGACTATGCAGTCTATAGATTTTGCTCATGAGAAAAAAAGCATTCCGTTTGCGGTTTTCAAACCTACAGGTTTTGGACGATTTGAATTGTATCAAAAGTTAACAGAGGGTCAGGAATTAAATGATCAAGAACAAGTAGAATGGCAAAGGGTTGTAGGCAGGTTTGACAAAGTTTGTGCTGCTGCAAAAGAAAAAGATGTTCCATTATTGATTGATGCAGAAGAAAGCTGGATGCAGGATGCTGCAGATAATTTAATAGAACAAATGATGGAAAAGTATAATACCCAAAAGGCTATTGTTTTTAATACGTTACAAATGTATCGTCATGATAGAATGGATTATCTAAAAAGATTATACAAGCGAGCAAAAGAAAAAAAGTACTTCATTGGCATGAAAGTAGTTCGTGGTGCTTATATGGAAAAAGAAAGAGATAGAGCACAAAAAAAAGGATATGCATCACCAATTTGTGAAGATAAAGAAGCGACCGATAAAAACTATAATGCAGCTATTAAATTTTTCATGGATAACGAACGCCTGGCATTATTTGCCGGAACGCATAACGAAGAGAGTTCTTATTTATTGATGCAAATGGCAACCGAAAAAGGTATTTTAAAGAATGATCAACGCCTTTGGTTTGGCCAATTATATGGTATGAGTGATCATATAAGTTATAATTTAGCAGATGACGGATATAATGTTGCAAAATACTTACCTTATGGACCTGTTAGAGACGTAATGCCTTACTTAATCCGTAGAGCAGAAGAAAATACATCAGTGGCTGGTCAGACTAGTAGAGAGTTAACTCTCATAAAAAAAGAAAAAAAACGTAGAAAATTATAGTGTTTACAAAAGAGGAAGTACAAGAAGTTCTTGAAAAGAACAAGAAAATTCTGGCTAGAGAGCTTAAAGACAGTAAAGAGTTGATGAGTCTTTTGCAACGTTATACAACAACTACGTTAAAAAGTCAAGAAAAAGATCGTTTAAAACATTTATTGATTGACCTCTTTAAAAAAATACCGGCTCTGGCAATTTTTGCTTTGCCTGGTGGATTAATTTTACTACCTATTGCAGCTAAGCTAATTCCAGAAATACTACCGAGCTCTTTTCACGATAATTTAGAAAATTAACTATTCAAAAATTACTTTTTCATCCATATCAAACCACTGTTTATAATATGGTTGATGAATTTTTTCAATAGCATTTCGCTTTACCTTTAATGTTGGGGTTGTCAGTCCGTTATCTACGGTCCAATCTTCTTTCATGATAACCACTTTTTCAAGTTTTTCATGTCTCTCAAAAAATGGATTTATAGTATTTACAGTTGCAATTAATCCTTTAGAAAGATCATCTTTAGATTTTGCTCTTCCAAGTTCTGACAAGGTAATCAATGCAATAGGTTGAGGAATACCAGCTCCTACGACACATATTTGTTCTATATCTGTATTCTCTGTCATTTTCAGCTCTAAAGAGGCGGGTGATATATATTTGCCCTTATCAGTTTTAAACTGGTCTTTAACACGGCCTGTAATTGTTAAATAACCATCATGATCATATTCACCAATATCCCCTGTTTTAAAATAGCCATCTTCATCAAAAACACTAGCAGTAATCTCTGGTTCCTTAAAATATCCTTTCATTAAGCATTCATTTTTAATGCAGATTTCCCCATCAGGTGTAAATTTAATTTTTACTTCAGGCATTGCTTTACCTACTGTTCCTATTTTATTAGCATTTGGTATGTTGCCATGAGAAATAATACAATCTTCAGTCATGCCATAACCTTGATAGATATCAACTCCTATTTTTTTGTACCATTTCAACAAACTTGGGGCAATTGGAGCAGCACCCGAGGCCATAACTTGCGCATTGCTCAAACCTAATTTTTGTTTGAGTTTATTTTTAATGATTGTTTTTACAAAAGGGATTGATAATAAAAGATTTAACCGCTTTTGTGGAAGCGCTTCAAGTATTTTCTCTTGAAATTTTGTCCAAATTCTAGGTACCGCAAAGAATAAATAAGGTTGCGCTTTCTGTAAATCAGATGCAAATGTTTCTAATGATTCAGGAAAGTAGAACTCAGCACCTAAAGTTGTACCTATAGCCCCAGTAATTACACGTTCAGCAACATGAGCCAACGGTAAATAAGAAAACAAGATAGGATGATCAGGAATAGAAAATACTGAAATTCCATTGTAAGTAGCTACCATAAAGTTTCCGTAGGTATGCATAACGCCTTTTGGATTACCTGTTGTACCCGAGGTGTAAATGATGGTGTATAAATCCTCTCTAGTTGGTAACTTGATTTCTTTGATTTCCTGTTTTGTTTGAACTAGCTCTTCCCATATTTGTCCTGTAGCTTCACCATATAAACTAACACTGATCTTATGAATATCTGGAATACCTGATTCTTGTGTGCTAAAATTGTCAAGTTTGCCAATGATTATGGCTTTAGCTTCACTATGAATAAGCACTTTATTAATTGAATCAGCATTTAAGGTAGGGTATATAGGTATAGAAACATACCCTGCCATCATAATAGCTAAATCACTCATTATCCAATGCGCACAGTTTTTAGATAATAATGCAATATGACTATGATCAGGTAAATTAAAGTCTTTTATTGCATTTGCAATCTTTCGAGCCTCACTTCCTACTTCCTTAAAAGTATATGAAATGTTTTTTCCATCTATAGGTTGATTTAAAAAAATGTGATCAGGTGTTAGTTCTTCCCAATGAAGAAAAGCTTCTAAAGGAGAATTGAATTTTTTCATTTGATGCTGTATATTCAATTTAAATATAAAACAAAACCTGACATTCGTCAGGTTTTATTAATAACTGTTCTTTTAAAATTATTTAGTCGATGTATATCCTAAGTCAGGACGTATTCTTCCCTCTACTTTTTCATATTTAGAAAGATGGTTGAACAGTGCTCCAAAAGTTTTGTTACCCTCTTCTCCTAATAATTTATCATTATCTGCTCCTCTTTGGGCCATTTGAATTGGGTCTGTTGCTGCCACAGCAACCATATAGTAATCGCTTGGTGATCCAAAACCAGTTCTATAAACTCTGTAATGAATTTTAGACTCTTTGTTGGCAAACATATTTCTGACGGCTTTCATTCCTTTCTTTACCTCAGCGGCATTACCGGGAGTAAAATGTAAAAAATGAAATTCTCTAAAATCTTCTCCTTCAGGAGTTAAAGTAATACCACCTGGCATATATGATAGTTCTTTGTCTAAGTGTATAATGTAATTAGTATGGCTATCATAGCATTTGTCCATTTTACCAAATATGGCATATAAATTTTCTTTACCTATTTTATCTGTTAACGATTTAAAAAGAGGTCTATCTAATTCAGCCATATTGCTAATAGGCGTTACATACATATACCTGCCATCTGAAGTGCTTGATGTCAGCCAACTTTCATCTTGAATGTTGTTTTCTTTCAAGAGTGCTGTTAACTCCTTTGCAGCTTCTTCATAGTCTTGAGTTTTGGCAAGTTTTACATTGTCTTGATGCACCCAGTAGGCTTGGATTTTTTTCTCCTGTGCAGTAATTATTGCCGCAAAAAAAAGTGCTAATGTCAATGACATTAGAAATTTAATTTTTTTCATAATAGTTGGTTTAATTAATTGTTTGAATAATTAGTAAATGTTTTGGTTACTTCTTTTGGATTAAATGAAGTTAGAGTTCGCTGATCAATATTTGACCAAATAATACACGAAGAAAATACAAGATAAAAGGAGGGCATCTTGTTCTAAAGGGGTTAATTAGTTGTTTTTAAAGATACTAAATTATTTTAACATTTATAAATTCAGTCAAATATAAAAGACTGGTAAAAACAATTAGTACTTACCAGTCTAGTCTTTGGTTCCTATATTATTTAGTTTCTGGCCGCATCTTTTGCATTTTTACCACTTAAATCCTCTCGAAGCACCCATAATTCTGATTGACTACCTTCAGTTAATTCACCCCATTCTTTTATAACTTTTTCGAAACTTCCTTGATCATAAACTTCTAATTTTTTGGGAAATTTAATATCTATTGCTACCCTCTATGACTTCTTAAAGAAAAACTGAATACAACTACTTCATTTATTTAAAAGCACTTTTATAATAAAAAAACTCATCTAAATAGATATAGATGAGCTTTCATTTTTTATGTTAAAAAATATTATTTCAATTTAATCTTTATTACTCCTCCTGCTCCTCTTGATCCATATAAGCTCGTATTGCCCCTTTCTACTGAAATATACTTAATATCAGTAGGCGAAATAGATACTATATTATTAACTTGAGAACCATTTACTAAAAAAATTGGATGCATTCTACCTCCATTAACTGATATGCCTCCTCCTTTGACAAATACATTTTCTCCAATTACTTCTATATTTTGGAATTTCGACCTTAAGAGTTGAAAAATATCAGTATAACTTGAATAATCGGTATTATTCTCATCATAATTAGAAGAGCCGTAGCCTAATTGAGAAAATTCCTTCTTTGAAATAATTGCTGGTTCTTCTGGAAAGATAAAGTTTATTTTATCCTGTCCGGTATATTCAATATCAATAAGTCCATGTTTAGAAGAAAATACAGTCACTAACTTATTATTTGGTGACAACATAATTTGGTATAATCCCTCTTTATTCGTTTTCACTTTCGTTTTTAAAGAATCAATAAAAATTCTGGCTCCTTTTATTGGTTTACTATCATAATCTGTAACCAAACCGGTTAATTCCTTTTTTTTCGATTGTTGAGCTTGAGTTGTAGTAAAAACAAGAACACAAAAAAAAGTAATTAATAAGCTCAATGCAAATCTATTCATAATAAGTAAATTTTATTTTTATCAAATCTAACAAAAATTAGACCAATGAATGGAATAAGTTTTAATTTTCCAAAAAAAGCTCAATTTTAATTGAATACTTATGAGTACTTTCGCAGCTTCAAAATTAAAGAGATGCAATCCATTAGAAATATAGCTATTATAGCTCACGTTGATCATGGTAAAACTACATTGGTTGACAAAATAATTGATCAGGCAAAGATTTTAGATGAGCGCAAAGAGCGAACGGATTTATTACTTGATAATAATGATTTGGAGCGAGAGCGCGGAATTACAATTTTATCAAAGAATGTATCTGTAACATACAAAGATGTTAAGATCAATGTTATTGATACGCCGGGCCACGCTGATTTTGGTGGTGAGGTTGAACGAGTACTAAAAATGGCTGATGGTGTATTGTTGCTGGTTGATGCTTTTGAAGGACCTATGCCTCAAACGCGTTTTGTATTAGGTAAAGCACTTGGATTAGGTTTGACTCCAATTGTTGTTGTAAATAAAGTAGATAAAGATAATTGTACTCCAGATTTGGTACATGAAAAAGTTTTCGATCTAATGTTTGCATTGGATGCTACTGAAGAGCAATTAGATTTTGTGACTATCTATGGATCGGCAAAAAATGGCTGGATGAGTACTGATTGGCTGCAGCCAACGGAAAATATCATTCCCTTATTAGATGCTGTAATTGCATCAATTCCAGAAGCACCGTATAGAGAAGGAGCTCCTCAAATGCAAATAACATCCTTAGATTTTTCATCATTTACTGGTAGAATTGCTATTGGACGTGTTTTTAGAGGTAATCTCGAAGAAAATAAAGATTATATGCTTTGTAAAGCAGATGGAAGTGTGAAGAAAGTGCGTATCAAGGAACTGCATGTTTTTGAAGGCATGGGTAAAGCCAAAGTTTCAAAAGTAAGGAGTGGTGATATTTGCGCTATTACAGGTATTGAAGGTTTTGAAATAGGTGATACTATAGCTGATTTGGAAAGTCCGGAAGCTTTGCCAAGAATTAAAGTGGATGAACCTACCATGAGTATGCTGTTTACAATTAATAATTCTCCATTTTTTGGAAAAGAAGGTAAATTTGTTACTTCAAGACACTTGCGTGACAGACTTTATAAAGAAACTGAAAAAAACTTAGCATTGAAGGTAGAAGATACCGATTCTGAAGATAAGTTTAATGTGTTTGGTCGTGGTATTTTGCATTTATCTGTACTTATAGAAACAATGCGTAGAGAAGGGTATGAATTGCAGGTGGGTAGACCTCAAGTAATTTTGAAGGAGGTTAATGGTGTCAAAAGTGAACCCTATGAAACTTTGGTGATAGATGTCCCTGAAGAGTTGGCAAGTAAAGCTATTAATTTAGTGACGCTGAGAAAAGGCGATTTGATGGTTATGGAACCCAAGGGTGATCTACAACATTTAGAGTTTGATATTCCATCAAGAGGCTTGATTGGTCTCAGAAATAAATTGTTAACCGCTACTCAAGGTGAAGCTATTATTAACCATCGCTTACGCGGATATGATACTTTTAAGGGAGATTTTAGTGATGTTGTAAACGGCGCAATTGTAAGTTCAGAAACTGGAAAAGCAACCGGATACGCAATTGATCGTCTACAAGATAGAGGTAAGTTTTTTATTGATCCTAATGAAGAGATTTATAAAGGACAAGTAGTTGGTGAAAATAGTCGACAGGAAGATATGGGAGTTAACCTTATTAAAGGAAAGAAATTGACCAATGTACGAGCAGCGGGTAGTGATGAAGGTTTGAAGATTGCACCGAAAATTAAATTTTCATTAGAGGAATGCATGGAGTATATCAGAGATGATGAATATTTAGAGGTAACACCGCAAAACTTGCGCATGCGTAAGATAGAATTTAGGTAGTCTTTTTAACAAAAGATTATCTAAATGCAACGAATATAAAATTGTAAATTGCCAACCAAATTTTTTGAACTATGAAGTTGAAAACATTTTTTCTTGTATTGCTTACGGTAATTTTTATTGCTTGTAATAATGACGATGATGCATCAGATAATTTTGATATTGCAGCGCAATCCTTAATTGATGATGAAAGAATAGTAGAGTATTTACAAACTCATTATTATGTGCCACCTCAAGAAAATGAAATTTTTGGTGTAATAGACACTTTATTACCAAGTGACAATGAAGTTTCATTATATGAACATCCTGACCTTGTAGAGCAAAACGTTGAAATTCAGGATTTTAATTTCAAGCTGTATTACCTAATTACTTCAGAAGGCGTAAATGAAAACCCTACTAGATTAGATTCAACCTTGGTTAGATACAGAGGTTTTTTATTAGATAGTACTAAGTTTGATGAAAGAAGCAATTATGTATGGTTTTCTGGAACGACTCAGGGTCTAAGACAAGGCTGGAGATATGGTATAGAACATATTAAAAGTGGTATCAATACTAGTGTTTCGGGAGAGCCTATTTCATATAAAGATACGGGTAAAGGACTTATAATATTTCCTTCAGGGTTAGGATATGGTAATGCAGGTACTATAGGTATCCCAGCCAATGAACCACTTATATTTCAGATTGAATTAGGGGCAGTTGTAATGGCAGATGATGATAACGATGGCGTAGTGAATAATAATGAAGATATTGATGGTGATGGCGAAGGAATTGATGACGATTCAGATAACGATAATGCACCTGATTATTTAGATGCAGATGATGATAATGATGGAGTGCTAACAAGAGATGAAGACATAGATGGAGATGGAAACCCTATGAATGATGATACAGATAATGATGGTACGAAGAATTATTTAGATGATGATGATGATGGTGACGGAACTCTAACACGAGATGAAAGCAAAACAAATGATGAAGATGGTGATGGCGTTGTTGATTATTTGGACCCTGATACTAATTAAGGACTTCTCAAAAAAAAACAAAAAGCCGTTTCATATGAAACGGCTTTTCAATTTCCACTAAACTTTGCTTAAAACAACTAAGCTGTTAAAAACAATATTTATTTTCTTCCTTAACTTTTTCGGCAATTTCATTACGTAAATCAACGATATCTGGATAATTAGCATATTTCGTAAAACGCTTAAGCCCCATTAACATCATACGCTGTTCATCGCCTTCAGCAAAAGAAATAATACTTTCTTTTCCTTTGTCTTCTATTATATTTATAGCATTATATAAGTATAATTTTGACATTGCTATCTGCACGGATTGAGATTCTTCTCCAAAACGCTTCGCATTTTTCTCAGTTCTCAAAACTGCTGATTCAGCCATGTAAATTTCAATTAAAATGTCAGCAGCAGCTATTAGTAATTGTTGATGCTCCTCTAAATCTTGTCCAAACTTTTGAACAGCAGCACCTGCAACCATTAAAAATACTTTCTTAAGTTTAGCAATCATGGCTTTTTCTTCAGAAAATAATTCAGAATAATCAGGAGTATCGAACGAAGGAATTCCCATTAATTCTTCCTGCACTTTCGTTGCTGGGCCTAACAAGTCTACATGACCACGCATTGCTTTTTTAACAAGCATACCAACACAAAGCATCCTGTTGATTTCATTGGTTCCTTCATAAATTCGTGCAATACGCGCATCTCTCCAAGCTGCTTCCATTGGGGTTTCTTCTGAGAATCCCATACCGCCAAAAATTTGTATTCCTTCATCAGCACAATTTTGAACATCTTCAGAAACTGCAACTTTTAATATAGAGCATTCAATAGCATATTCTTCAACACCTTTTAATTCTGCCTCTTGATGACTATTTCCAGAAGCTTCACGGATGGCAATTCTATCTTCAATATTTTTTGCAGCTCTATAGGTGGCAGATTCGCCTACATAAGCATTCATTGCCATTTGTGCTAGCTTTGTTTTAATAGCTCCAAAGTCAGCTATAGGGGTTTTAAATTGCTTACGTTCATTGGCATAATTAACTGCAGTAGTCAATATTCTTCTCTGTGAGTCTAAACAAGCAGCAGCTAATTTAATACGTCCTACGTTTAAAGCATTCATGGCTATTTTAAAGCCGTTTCCTCTTGTTGACAACATGTTTTCAATAGGAACTACCGTATCATTAAAAAATACTTGACGAGTTGAAGAAGCACGAATACCTAATTTATGTTCTTCTTCACCCAGTGTAATCCCATTTGGATTGTCTTTATCATATTCAACTATAAAACCTGTAATGTTTTTATCGTCTTCAATCCTAGCAAAAACAATCATTAAACGACAAAAACCTGCATTAGAAATCCACATTTTTTGCCCATTGATTTTATAAGATTTTCCATCTTCGGTCAACTCTGCAGTTGTTTTTCCAGAGTTTGCATCAGAACCAGCCCCAGGCTCAGTTAAACAGTAAGCTCCAAACCACTCTCCAGTAGCTAATTTAGGAACATACTTTTGTTTCTGTTCTTCTGTTCCGTAAAGTGTAATTGGCATTGTACCAATGCCTGTATGTGCACCAAAGGCAGTACTAAAAGAACCGGTACCACTAGAAATATAATCACATGTTAAACAGGTAGACACAAACCCCATTCCTAAACCTCCATATGCTTCAGGTACAGCAACTCCTAGGAACCCGAGTTCTCCTGCCTTGCGCATTACTTCTTCGGTTAACGCATAATCTTTTGCTTCAAAGCGTGCTTTATGAGCTATAATTTCGCGATCATTAAATTCAATAACCGCCTCTTTCATCATCTTTTGCTCCTCAGAAAAATCCTCGGGAGTAAATACATCCTCACACTGTGTTTCTTTTACTAGGAATTGACCTCCCCGTAAAATTTCTTTATCTATTACTTCCATAAGTTTATAATTGGTTAAATTTTTAATTTAAGAATTCAAATATTCCAGCGGCACCTTGACCGGTACCTACACACATGGTTACCATACCATGTTTACCTTTCATATCACGTTTACGCATTTCATCAAAAAGCTGCACTGATAGCTTAGCTCCTGTACATCCAAGAGGGTGACCGAGAGCAATTGCACCACCATTTACATTGATGATATCATTATTAAGATCTAATTCACGAATTACGGCCAAAGACTGAGAAGCAAACGCTTCATTTAATTCAATTAGCTCAATATCTTTCTGTGCTAACCCAGCTTGTTTTAATGCTTTTGGAACAGCAGCAATTGGGCCAATACCCATAATTCTAGGAGGCACACCAGCTGCTGCATAGCTTACCAATCTGGCAATTGGCTCAAGGTTTAGCTCTTTTACCATTTCTTCACTCATGACCATAACAAAAGCAGCACCATCACTGGTTTGTGATGAATTACCTGCTGTTACACTGCCATTGGCAGCAAATACAGGTCGTAATTTTGCTAAAGCCTCTTTGCTAGTACCACGACGCGGACCTTCATCTTTAGTTACGGTAAATTTTCTGGTTGCCTTTTTACCTCCATTTATGTAAGTCTCCTCAACTTCAATTGGGGCAATTTGATCTTGAAAACGATCTTCATCTAATGCTTTTAAGGCTTTCATATGAGAATTGTAAGCAAAATCATCTTGATCTTCACGAGATACGTTATACTCTTGAGCTACGGCTTCTGCTGTATTACCCATACCCCAATAGTAATCTTCGTGACCTGTTTTCACTACATCATCGTAATTCAATTCTGGTTTGAATCCTGTCATTGGCACAGAACTCATACTTTCTGCGCCACCCGCTATTATACAATCAGCCATACCTGCTTGTACTTTAGCAACAGCTGTTCCTATAGTCTCTAATCCAGATGCACAAAAACGATTTACCGTTACACCGGGAACGTCAACAGTATTCAACCCTATCAAAGAGATAATACGCGCCATATTTAATCCTTGGGATCCTTCTGGCATGGCATTACCAACAATAACATCATCAATACGTTTCACGTCAAAACCAGGCAGCTTACTCATCATATACTGAATGGTTTCTGCGGCTAATTCGTCAGCTCTTTTAAATCTGAATCCACCTCTTTTAGATTTACCAACGGCGGTTCTATATCCTTTTACTATATATGCTGTTTTCATGTTTTTAATTTCTTAAAGGTTTACCTGTCTTCAACATGTGCTGAATGCGTTCTAAAGTTTTACGTTCTGTACATAAACTTAAGAATGCTTCGCGTTCTATATCTAGCAAATACTGCTCAGAAACTCTTGTAGGTTCTGATAAATCACCACCAGCCATTACATATGCCAATTTATTTGCTATTTTTTGATCATGTTCAGAAATATATTTTGAGGCTTTCATAGCGTCGGTACCTACCATAAAGGTTCCAAGTGCTTGTTTACCTAACACGAGTATATCTTCGCGTTTCGGCTTTTGAGAATACCCAGCTTCAGCCATTATTAAAGCATGCTTTTTGGCTTCTGCAATCTGACGATCTTTATTAACCACTACAACATCTTTACCTTTTTGAAGTACATTCATATCAAATGCTTCATAAGCAGAGGTGGCTACTTTTGCCATCCCTATAGTTAAGAAATGTTCTTGCAATACATTAAGTTGAACATCACCTTTATGGAATAAATCTTGAGCACGCAAAGTCATCTCTTTAGAACCTCCACCGCCGGGAATTACACCTACACCAAATTCTACTAATCCAATATAAGTTTCAGCTGCGGCTACAACTTTATCTGCATGCATTGATAATTCGCAGCCACCACCTAAACACATACCATGTGGTGCAGAAATAGTAGGAATAGAAGAATAACGCATACGCATCATAGTATCTTGAAAATACTTGATTGCCATATTTAACTCATCATATTCTTGCTCTGCAGCCATCATAAAGATCATACCAATGTTAGCACCAACAGAGAAGTTTGCCGCCTGGTTACCAACTACTAAGCCTTCAAAATCTTTTTCTGCTAGATCAACCGCTTTATTTAACCCTGCCAAGACATCCCCACCTATGGTGTTCATTTTAGATTGGAATTCACAGTTTAAGATACCGTCACCTAAATCTTCAATTACGACTCCTGAATTTTTGAATACTTCATTTGATTTACGGATATTGTCTAATATGATAAACGCATCTTGACCAGGTTTTTTGGTTTGAGCCTTGGCGGGAATATCATAATAATATGTTGCTCCGTTTTTAACAGTGTAGAAAGAAGTTTCGCCTTTGCCTAGCATTTCTGTTACCCAAGCTGCTGGCTCTTTACCTTCAGCTTTCATCAGTTCAATACCTTTTTCAATTCCTATGGAATCCCAAATTTCAAAAGGACCATTTTCCCATCCAAAACCTGCTTTCATAGCATCATCAATGCGGTAGAGTTCATAAGAAATTTCTGGAATTCTATTTTGAACATAAGCAAACATTGCGGCAAAATTCTTACGATAGAACTCACCAGCTTTATCTTTTCCGCCAACTAATACTTTAAACCTATCTATTGGTTTATCTATTGTCTTCGTTAACTCAAGCGTTGCAAATTTTGCTTTTTTGCTTGGGCGGTATTCCAAGGTGTTCAAATCCAAAGCTAATATCTCGCGCTTGCCTTCAGCGTTTGTTGTCTTTTTATAAAAACCTTGTTTTGTTTTGTTCCCTAACCATTTGTTTTCCATCATAGTATTGATGAAGTCAGGAAGTTTAAATAATTCATGGGCTTCGTCATCAGGGCAGTTGTCATAAATACCGTTGGCAACGTGTACAAGAGTATCTAAACCAACAACATCAACAGTTCTAAATGTAGCAGATTTCGGTCGCCCTATCACAGGTCCGGTTAATTTATCTACTTCTTCAATAGTTAATCCTATCTCTTTTACTTGATGAAATAATGATTGAATTCCAAAAATACCAATCCTATTACCAATAAATGCTGGTGTATCCTTGGCTAAAACAGATGTTTTCCCTAAGAATTTGTCGCCATATTCCATTAAGAAATCAGTGATTTCTTGTTTGCAATCTGGTCCTGGAACAACTTCAAATAACTTTAAGTAGCGAGGAGGATTGAAGAAATGTGTCACAGCAAAATGCTGACGAAAATCCTCGCTTCTTCCTTCATTCATAAATTTGATTGGAATACCAGAAGTATTTGAAGATACAATAGTACCTGGAGTTCTATATTTCTCAATTTTTTCAAACACTTGTTGCTTAATATCAAGTCGTTCTACAACAACTTCCATAACCCAATCAACATCTTTTATCTTGTGAAGATCATCATCAAGATTACCAGTGGTAATTCTATCAGCGAATTTCTTATTATAAATAGGTGAAGGTTTTGATTTCAATGATGCGGTAAGTGCATCATTTACTAGGCGATTACGAACCACCTTATCATCTAAAGTTAAGCCCTTTGCCTTTTCGGCATCGTTAAGTTCTCTTGGAACTATATCAAGAAGTAATACTTCAACGCCAATATTCGCAAAATGACATGCAATACCTGACCCCATAATTCCGGAACCGATAATCGCTACTTTTTTAATTCTACGTTTACTCATATTTGATCTAAAAATATTTAAGATTATATGGCTTTTCGATCTACCTGATGATAGATATCACGATCAGCAATTAATTGGTTAATTTTCTCTGTAACTTCAAAAAAATGTCTGATTTTTTCATTGGAAATGTGTTCACGTACCTTTTCATTAAAAGTGATAACGTGCTCTCTAGATACTTCTCGCATTTCTTTTCCGTAATCAGTTAATTTTATTAAAACACTTCTTCCATCGTCAGGATTCTTTTCTCTAAAGATGGCCCCTTTGTCTTCCATAGTCTTTAAAATTCTTGAAAGACTTGTTGGTTCCATACCCATTTGAGGCCCTAATGCTGTTGATGGTGTTCCGTTTTCATAGTCTATATTTAATAGTACAAAGGCCGTAGCCATTGTACTTCCGTGCTTTGCTGCCTGCTCATTATACATCTTGGCAACGGCTTGCCAAGTGGCTCGTAGTGCATGGTCAATGGTAGTTTCTTTTTGCATGGAAACAAATATAGATAAAAAATACTATGCACGCATAGTAAATTGAAAAAAGTTATGCGTGCATAGTAAATTTATCATAAATGGGATGTAACAAATAGCCTTTATCTAAGTCAAATTATGTAGGTTTGGCAAAAATTTTAACAAATTCAATGGATAATCTACTCGTTGTTGATAAGGTGGTCAAAAACTTTGGTGACTACCGAGCTCTTAATGAAGTTTCTATAGAGGTACCTAAAGGGAGTATCTTCGGATTATTAGGTCCTAATGGAGCTGGTAAAACTACTTTAATACGAATTATCAATCAAATTACAATGCCTGATATGGGTAAGGTGCTTTTGGATGGTGAAGATTTAAAACCCTTACATATTAAAGATATTGGATACTTACCTGAAGAGCGAGGTTTGTACAAGTCTATGAAGGTAGGTGAACAGGCATTGTATTTGGCACAATTAAAGGGGCTTAGTAAAACCGAAGCCAAGAAACAATTGAAATATTGGTTTGAAAAGTTTGAAATAGGCGATTGGTGGAATAAAAAGATTCAGGAGCTGTCTAAAGGAATGGCTCAAAAGATACAATTTATTGTTACGGTACTGCACAGACCCAAGCTTTTAATCTTTGATGAACCATTTAGTGGGTTTGACCCTATAAATGCGAATATAATTAAAGATGAAATTTTACAAT
This sequence comes from Maritimimonas sp. 2405UD52-3, assembly GCF_056591715.1. Lineage (NCBI taxonomy): Bacteria > Pseudomonadati > Bacteroidota > Flavobacteriia > Flavobacteriales > Flavobacteriaceae > Maritimimonas > Maritimimonas sp. 2405UD52-3. The sequence goes on along the minus strand of NZ_JBWQOL010000002.1, from coordinate 87,582 downwards.
TAAGAGATGAGGGAGCAACTGTGATTTTCTCTACGCATAGAATGGAATCTGTTGAAGAGCTGTGTGAACATATAGCTTTGATTCATGAATCAAATAAAATTTTAGATGGAAAATTAGTTGATATTAAGCGTCAATTTAGATCAAATACCTATGAAGTAGGATTGATTGCAGATAAAAAAGATGCTGTGACCAATAAATTGGCAGAAAGGTTTGAATTATCAAAAGCAAGTTTTAAAACCATTAATGATGAACTCAAATTTAACATCAAAATTAATGGAAGTGGAACTGCTAATGATTTGGCGTCACATCTTACTACTTTGGGGGAACTGACACACTTTGTTGAGATCATCCCAAGCGCTAATGACATTTTTATCCAAACTGTACAAAACAATTAATATGAATCACTTATCACTTATCACCCAAAGAGAGTTTTTAAATAAGGTAAAGAATAAGTCATTCATACTCATGACATTTTTGAGTCCTTTAATTATGGTTGGTGTTATTACCTTGGTCGTGTACCTAACACAACTAAATAATGATAAGGTACGAACCATTTCTGTATTAGACGAAAGCAAGTTATTTGAAAACGAATTTCAAAATACGGAGAATACCAAGTATGATATTCTTAAGGAGCTTAGCCTTGAAGATGCTAAAAAAATTGTACAAGAAGCAGGTAATTATGGACTGCTGTACATTCCTAAAGGGAGAAATATAGATGCTATTGCCGATAAGGTAAAATTCTATTCTGAAGATTCGCCATCACTTGTAGTTATGGATAAAATTGAAGATAAAATAGAGGAAAAGGCTAGAAATATTAAATATAGAGAGTCAGGTTTGGATCCTAATATGATTAATGATCTTAGAGTTAAAATTGATGCCAATCTTGAAACTTTTGAAGGTGAAAAAACGTCTAAAATTGGCAGCGGACTAAAGCTAATTTTTGGTGGGGCTGCGGGCTATTTGCTATTTATGTTCATCATTATTTATGGTAATATGATTATGCGTAGTGTTATAGAAGAAAAAACCAGTAGAATTATTGAAGTAATAATTTCTTCGGTAAAACCTGTGCAGTTATTATTAGGTAAGATATTTGGAACTTCTTTGGCTGGAATTGTACAATTTTTGATATGGATTGTTATCGGATTTGTTCTACTAACAGTTGTGTCTTCTGTTTTTGGTATTGATGTAGCTCAAAACCAAATGGCACAACAGCAGGAAGTCATGAATCAAGTTGGAGGCGAAGGAATAGCCCAGGATAAGGTAGCAACTATTGTTCAGGAGATCGTCAATTTACCATTAACCAATCTTGTTATTATGTTTATCTTCTTTTTTATAGGGGGCTATTTGTTATATGCGTCACTGTATGCAGCTATTGGAGCTGCAGTAGATAATGAAACAGACACGCAACAATTCATGTTGCCTATTATTATGCCATTAATGCTGGCTATTTACGTAGGCTTTTTTACTGTAATTGAAAATCCACATGGTACAGTGTCACAAGTATTTTCATATATACCTTTTACTTCACCCGTAGTGATGTTAATGCGCATACCGTTTGGTGTACCCATTTGGCAGCAGTTAATTTCATTACTGTTGTTATTCGGCACCTTTTTCTTAACGGTACTTTTTGCTGCTAAAATATATAGAGTAGGTATTTTAATGTATGGTAAGAAACCTACATATAAAGAATTAGCCAAATGGTTAAAATATTAAGAAGAATTTGACGTTATAAGCGAGATATAGTTAATCTCCCTATAACCATTGTTTAAAAAGATCCTTTTTGGTTTTATCTTATCGTTGACTAGTATTATCGTTTTCGGTCAAGTAAAAGACCTTGGCGGTATAGACTACACTCATGTATTTAATAAATCTGGTTCACCTGATTTTTCCCGTACTCGGGTTTGGTTGAATTACCCTGTTAAGCTTAAAAAGAAAGATCACATTCTCGTAAATGGTTTGCGCTATAGCAATGTAAAACTAGACTTTGATGATCAATCAAATTATAATTTTGATACAAATCCTTTACAAGAAATTCATGTATTAGAATATACCTTAGGTTATACTTTTATGATGAGTGAGAAGTGGCGATTTACAGCACAAATTTCACCAACAGTAGCTTCAAATCTAGACGATAAAATTTCAGGAGATGACCTTATCTGGAGTGGAGGTGTTTTATTCATAAAAACCAATGAAACTCCTAAAAAAACAAGATGGACGTTAGGTCTTATGTATAACCAACGTACAGGTTTACCACTGCCACTACCTTTTGCTACATATTTTAAAGAAGTGAATAACCATCTTACATATACGCTTGGGGTCCCTATTAGTAAAATGAAATACTTCTTTAGCAACAAAAAAAATAGTGTAGAAGCCTTCATAATCTTAGATGGATATTATTCTAATTTAAGTTTAAACTTGCCTGTTGGCAATCAAATGGCTGAACATATTTCAATGTCTGGTGTGGTAACAGGAATTGGTTTTGACAAGTATATTGGTAAACGTATGAATTTGTTTTTAAAAGGAGGCTATACATTACGAAATTCACTGCGCTTAGTTAAGAATAGAAATGACAAGGTTTTTGATTTTGATCTTTCTAATGCCTATACCTTTAGAGCAGGGTTGAAATTCAACTTTTAATTTACTAACGTTTTTTTTCATAACGAAATATTGATATTGTCCTTGGAAAATAATTTGGTATAAAGATTGTAACTTCGCAATTAACAGATCAATATTTAAACGATTTAATAATAGAAAATGAGCAAAATTCTAATCATAGAAGATGAAGCGGCAATCCGCAGGGTACTACGAAAAATAATTACTGAAGAAAATAGCAGCTATGAAGTAGAAGAAGCTGAAGATGGTCTTAGCGGCATGGAACTCATCAAGAACAATGATTATGATTTGATATTATGTGATATCAAAATGCCTAAGATGGATGGTGTTGAGGTGCTAGAAAAAACGCAGAAGATAAAGCCAGAAATTCCTATGCTAATGATCTCTGGCCATGGTGATTTAGATACTGCTGTTAATACCATGCGTATGGGTGCATTTGACTATATTTCAAAACCACCAGATTTAAACAGGTTATTGAATGCTGTTCGTAATGCTTTAGATAAGAAGAATCTGGTAGTTGAAAATAAGCAACTAAAGAAAAAAGTTAGTAAGAATTATGAAATGGTGGGTGATAGTGATGCCATTACTCATATAAAAGATATTATAGAAAAAGTAGCAGCTACAGATGCCCGTGTTTTGATTACTGGTCCTAATGGAACAGGTAAAGAATTGGTAGCACATTGGTTACATGAAAAGAGTGAGCGTGCCAAAGCACCTATGGTTGAGGTAAATTGTGCAGCAATACCTTCTGAGCTTATAGAAAGCGAGCTTTTTGGTCATGTAAAGGGATCTTTTACAGGTGCAAATAAAGATAGAGCAGGTAAGTTTGAAGCAGCAAATGGAGGTACCATTTTCTTAGATGAAATTGGTGATATGAGTCTTTCTGCCCAGGCTAAGGTACTGCGTGCGCTGCAAGAAAATAAGGTTAGTAGAGTAGGTAGTGATAAAGACATCAAGGTAAATGTGCGTGTGGTAGCAGCTACTAATAAAGATTTAAAGAAAGAAATAGCTGAAGGTAGGTTTAGAGAAGATTTGTATCACAGATTAGCAGTTATTTTAATTCAGGTACCGGCATTAAATGACAGACGAGAAGATATACCTTTATTGGTGAGTTTCTTTACAGATAAGATAGCCAGTGAGCAGGGTACTGCAGTGAAATCTTTTTCTGATAAGGCCATTAAAAAACTGCAAGAATATGACTGGACAGGTAACATTCGTGAATTACGCAATGTAGTTGAACGTCTAATCATTTTAGGTGGTAGTGAAGTCTCAGAAGATGACGTGAAGCTGTTTGCTAGCAAGTAATCCTTTATATTAGATCAAATTTTATTGCCATACATTTTAGTTGATTAGACTTCAATTCAATGCAAACGAAAACCCAACAGCTGCTGCTCCAGTGACCTGTTCCAATGATGGATGGAAATAGTAGGTGAAAGCAATATCAAAATTATGATTGCGCCCTATGGCCAACCCTACACTAAATGGAATATGAAAAAATACACCACTATCATCTATATTAACACTAGGGGTAACTGTTTCAAACGATCCAATAGAAGCACCTATGCCACCTTCAAGATAAGGGGCTACCCAAGGTATGGGAGCCAAAACACGCGCCTTTCCACCTAGCATAAAAGCACTTGCTTTTGTTTTAAAACCTTGATTTGACTCATTACCAGAAGTAAAGATCAATCCTGCATAGGGTCGTACTCCAAACCACTTTGTGATGCCAAATACGTATTCTCCCTGAGCGAAAAATCCTGAACTATAAATATCTATGTCATCGTATGAAAAGCTCTGTCCGTAACCTATAGATGCATCAATAGATTTTCCTATTCTAGGTTGTGCTTCAACCAGATTTGAGAAAAATAATAGTGTAATTGAAACAATAAATAATTTTGAAATTGGTAAAGTTTTATGGGTCATTCTGTGTCGTATTTTTTCTTTTAAACCTAAATTTTTTCAATAAATCATTACGAACGAATATATTAAAATCTGTTAAGAATTTTACCTAATAATATTTCTAAAATTATCGATTAACATCATAACTTCATTTGAAATTTTGCCGTTTTCAATCCAAGCATGCATATCACCAAGATAGTTCATCCCTAAGTAATTGGCTGATTCAATAAAACGGCATATTAAAACCTTGAACTAAATCATTTGCATTATTGATGCTCACCATAGCCATATTCTTACCTCTTAATTTTCTTCCTAAAGTTTTTTCAATGGTAAGCAGATCAGAAATTCTATCAAAAAACACTTTCATAATTCCGCTCATACTATACCAATACACTGGTGTTGCAAATACGATGGTTTCGTAATTTGATAGAATTCTTTTTATCAGTGGCAAGAAATCGTCATTCTTATTTTTGTGCTCATAGTCAAAGTAACTTATATTAAATTCATTGAGATCAATAACATCAAATTGATTTTTAACATTCAAATAATCAATGACTTTTTTTGAATCACCGTCACTTCTTGAGCTCCCAAGTATAATTACTGCTTTTTGTTCCATACTATAAAACAAAGAATTTTTTACTTGACATAGCACAGATTGCAATAGATAAATTCAATCTTACTACTTTAAAAAACTATATAGAGAATTAGTATATTTAGCCTCCACTTAAATTTGATATGAATACAGACAATTATAAGGTTACTGAAAAGGTAAAGCTAAAAAAGAGCGTTACTAAAGAAGTAGATGACTCCGCTAAGAAAAAATTAAGAAAGCTAAGAAAGCATATAAGTGAATTACAAGATACCATGTATGCACATGGTAAATACAGTATGTTAGTATGTTTACAAGGAATGGATACTGCAGGAAAGGATAGTTTGATACGGGAGGTGTTTAAAGATGTGAATGCTCGAGGAGTTGTAGTACATAGTTTTAAAGTGCCTACAGAAAGAGAATTACGCCATGATTATATGTGGCGTCATTATATTGCTTTACCTGATAGAGGTAAGATAGCCGTTTTTAATAGAACACATTATGAAAATGTATTAGTTACCAGAGTACATCCTGAATATATTTTAGGCGAGAATATACCGGCTGTAAAGAGTGTTAAAGATCTAGATGATGCCTTTTACCATAAGCGTATGGAGCATATTAATAATTTTGAACAATATTTGGCTGAAAACGGTACTATTATTGTCAAATTCTTCCTAAATATTTCAAAAGAAGAACAGGCATATAGATTGTTACGACGAATCAATCTAAAAGAAAAAAACTGGAAGTTTTCTTCAGGCGATATGAAAGAGCGAAAGCTATGGGATCAATACCAATTCTGTTATGAAGATTTACTTAATAGAACTTCTAAAGAGCACGCACCATGGTATATTATTCCTGCTGATGATAAACCAACAGCAAGATTGATCGTGGCCCAAACTATTTTGGAAACTTTACAGCAATACAAAGATATTAAAGAGCCTGAATTAGAGTTAAAGACAAGAGAGAAATTAGCGACATTTAAAACGCAATTAGAAAGCGAAATATGAAAAGAATAGTTAGTATTTTTATTTTATTGATTTCAATTACCGTTATAGGTCAGCAGAATCAGGCTGATTCTATTCAATTACGAAACATATACACCGAAGCCCTTACAAAAGGGCAAAGCTATAGATGGTTGAGTTATTTATCGAGAAATATTGGTCATCGTTTAGCAGGTTCAGAAGGTGATAAAAAAGCAGTAGCTTGGGCAAAAGCTGAATTAGATAAATTAGGATTAGATAAAGTTTGGACACAAGAGGTAACTGTTCCGCATTGGGTACGTGGTGAAAAAGAAGAAGCCTATATTCAATCTAATTTCGGGAAATTTGATGTAGCCATCACTGCATTAGGGGGTTCTATTGCTACGCCACCTCAAGGCATTATAGGAGAAGTAATAGAAGTAAAAAGTTTAAAGGAAGTAGAAGAATTAGGTGATAAGGTAAAAGGAAAGATTGTTTTTTACAATAGGCCTATGCCGCCAGAAAAAATAGTTACTTTTAGAGCTTATGGAGCAAGTGTAGATCAGCGTTATAGTGGGGCACGAGTAGCCGGAAAACAAGGTGCTATTGCGGCCATAGTACGCTCAATGAACTTAACGGTTGATAACCATCCGCACACAGGTACAATGAGCTATGGAGAAAATGCTGAAAATGAAAAAATACCCACAGCTGCAATTAGCACAAACGGTGCTGACCTTCTGAGCAAATTGCTTGAAGAACAAGAGAAATTAAACCTGAAATTTTTCTTTAAGCAGAATAGCAAAACCTTGCCGGATACAAAGTCGTACAATGTTATTGGAGAAATAAAAGGTTCAGAAAAACCTGATGAAATTATTTTGGTAGGTGGTCATTTAGATTCTTGGGATGTAGGTGATGGTTCACATGATGATGGTGCTGGAGTGGTACAGTCAATGGAAGTGGTTCGTTTATTCAAAAAATTAAATATCAAACCTAAGAGAACCATTCGTGTGGTATTATTTGCTAATGAAGAGCATGGTCTTTCAGGAGCTAAAGAATATGCAAGGCTGGCTACTCAAAATAATGAAAAACATTTAGTGGCTTTAGAATCTGATGCTGGAGGGTTTACCCCAAGAGGATTTGGTTTTACATGTAATGATGCTAACTACGCACAAGTGAAAAGTTGGAAATCATTATTTGAACCTTATAACATTCATATTTTCGCTAGAGGTGGAGGAGGTGCAGATATTGGACCATTGAAAAAAGAGGATAATGTATTACTAGGATTGCGTCCTGACTCACAACGTTACTTTGATCATCATCATACGGAGACTGATACTTTTGATAAGGTCAATAAACGGGAGTTAGAATTGGGTGCGGCCAGCATGACGGCTATTCTTTATTTATTCGATAAATACGGTATTAAATAGATGAAAGCATTCAAGATATTCTTTCTTTCGTTTTTAATTGTACATATAATAGGATGTGGAACAACACAACCTACAACAGATACTTCTGCAGTAGTTGATGATGGCAAGATCAGCTTTACTTTTTTACAGCTAAATGATGTTTATGAAATAGCGCCCTTAGAAGGAGGTAAAGTAGGAGGTATGGCACGGGTGGCGAACCTAAGGAATCGATTAAAACAAGAAAATCCAAACACCTTCACCTTTATGGCAGGTGATTTTTTGAATCCGTCATTATTAGGAACTGTAAAGTATGAAGGAAAGAGAATCCGTGGTAAGCAAATGGTAGAGGTGATGAATGCCATGGGAGTTGACCTTGTAACTTTTGGTAACCATGAATTTGATCTTAGCAAGCATGATCTTCAGCAACGATTAAATGAATCTGAATTTGCATGGACATCCGCCAATGTACGTCAAAAAGTTTGCGGTACTACCTATCCTTTTTACAAAGAAAAAAATGGAATTAAAGAATTTGCTACAGATACCCATATTATTGAAACTACTGATACCGATGGTACTACTGTGAAAATTGGTTTTTTTGGTGTATTACTCCCTTCAAATCCAACGAGCTATGTTGAATATACGGATATGTTTGAGCAAGCGCAACGAGCTTATAATACCTTAAAAGGAAAAGCAGACATTATTTTTGGATTGACACACGTAAAGATTGAACAAGACAAAAAAATTGCAGAGATGCTACCTGAGCTACCTTTGATTATGGGTGGGCATGAACATAATAATATGATGGTAGAAGTGGGTACTACAAAGATAGCTAAAGCAGATGCCAATGCAAAAACCGTCTATGTGCATAGAATTAATTATGAAAAAAAGACAAGGCAATACAGTTTAACTTCAGAATTAGTACCTATTAATGATCAAGTAGATGAGGACGAAAAAGTGAAAAAAATTGTTAGCAGGTGGAATGAAATTTTGGAAACACAAATCAAAAAGATTATTAAGAATCCTTATGAGGTAATTCATGTAGCAAAAGAACCATTAGATGGTAGAGATAAACCTATAAGAAGCGAACAAACTAATTTAGGAAAATTGATTGCACGTTCAATGGCTTATGGGTTTGAAGATAAAGTTGATACGGCTATCATAAATGGAGGTTCTATACGTATAGATGATCAGTTAGAAGGTAATATTACCAGCCTAGATATATTTAGAGTGCTACCTTTTGGTGGAGGTATTTTAAAAGTTGACCTCAAAGGAAGTTTACTGAAAGAAGTTTTGGATTATGGAAAATCAAGTGCAGGTAAAGGAGCCTATTTACAGCACTACTTAATTGAGAGAAATAACGATGAGTGGTTTATAAATGGTAAACCTATTGATCCTGAGAAAACATATACCATAGCTTTTACAGATTATCTTCTAAAAGGCTTTGATATTCCTTTCTTAAAACCTGAAAATGAGGGAGTATTATCCGTATATACTCCAAAAGAGAATGAGTTAGGTATTGACATTAGAAAAACTGTCATTGCTTATCTAAAAAACTTATAAAAAACACCCTGCAATTTTAATTGAATAAATTGCAGGGCATTCTTATCTTTTTTTATCTATCTTTTAGAAGACAAATTGTAATCCAGCATAGGCACCAAAAGGATGTCCTGGCCTCAGTCCAGCTGGGACTCTTGAAGCTACATATGTTTCATCAAATAAATTAATAATATTAGCCGTTACACTCAAGCTATCTGTAAAGTGGTATTTTCCAGAGAAATCAACAATAAAATTGTCATCTACTAACTCATTATCAGGAATACTACCTTGCCCTGCTTGAGTTCTAAATCTTCCGTTAAACCTTCCATTTAAGTTTAATTCAAACTTCTTGTGTTCAAGCGATATACCTGTATTAAATTGATGTTTTGTTATATAAGGTAGTTCATCACCTTGACTTACTTCACCCCATAAATCTTCATCACTACCAAAACTATTTTTAAATTCTGTATCAGTAAAAGTATATGCAAATGATATAGGCAGTTTAAATTTAGTACTCTTTGAAAGAAGATCATAATTCAGCAATAATTCAAGTCCGCTTACTCGTACTTCTCCAGCATTAAATTGATCTAAAGAGCCAGTTCCGCCAGTAGCTGCAAGATCACTGCCTAAAAGATTTTCATAATCATTATAAAAACCTACTATTTCACCTTTTAAATTACCAAAACCAAATCTGGTACCTAATTCATAATTAATACTTTCTTCAGGTTTCTCATCTGGTTGATTACCTGGAGGTGAAAATCCTTTGTGTACACCACCAAAAAATAAGGTGTTTTTGCCAATTTTATAACTCATTCCCATACCAGGAATGATAACATCAACATTATTTTCTCTTACTGCAAGATCGCTTCCAGATCTTGTTGGGTCATCCCCACCGAAATTTTCTCTTTCTAACGATATATTTTCATATCTAACTCCAGGAGTAAAGGTCCAATTTTTGTATTTTAACTTATAAGTAGCAGATGCAGCAAAAGCCTTTGCACTACTAATTCTGTTGGCATTAGAACCAGGTTCACCTGCATTTACAAGAGATAATTGCTGGTTGTTAATAGCATAATCATCTATCCATTGAAACCTGTCTTCTTCATCATAGTGATATCTAAGACCAATTTCTATATCATGAAAAAAGTCACCCACATACCAATGGTAATCAAATTTTGTCTGTACTCCTCTTGCCGTATAAGCTCTATTATTAGCTCTAAGATTCATAAAATCATCACCATCAGAAGAAATTTCACCTCGAGCAAAACTTATATAATCAGCAAATCCAGTTGGGTTACCAAAGATATTTCCTATGGATTGACGACTACCATTGAATGTAATAAAGTCTGCTTTGTACCAATTACGCTTAAAGTAATTGTTATATCCTGTTGTTGTAATTCTAAAATTTTTTGAAAAATCTACTGTATATGTCAACATAAATTGACGGTGCAAATTGGTCATAAGGTCATTATTTGAACCGGCATACCTAGAAAAAGGATTTGAAGCAAAATCTTGATCGGTTAATCCTAAATAGGTCTCATTAGATTCCTCATCTGAATATTGAAATTTGCCTTCAAAAACATGTTTTACTTTTGCTTTAGGAAAAATACGAACACTAAATTTAGCTAAAAAGTCATTTTTATTAAAACCTGTATCACCGTCTAATGGTAAATCTTTAAAACCATCAGATGTGAAGTTTAAGTACTCAATCAGGTACCCAAAAGTTGTGTTTCCGCCTCCTAATGTTGCATGAAGCTGAGTAGAATTGAAACTACCATAACTTGCTCTTACATTTCCATTTAATTTCTCAGGAATTTGTGTAGAGATCATATTGATTGCTCCTCCGGTTGTGAATGGTCCAAATTGCACTTGACTACTGCCTTTGAGAACTTCAACGGCTTGCATTCGAGCAATAGTAGGAAAATAATATGCTGATGATGCACTATAGGGTGCGGGAGCAGCTAACACTCCATCTTCCATCACGGTAATTTTAGCGCTACGTTCTGGGGAAGTACCCCGCAAACTTATATTTGGTCTTAAGCCGAAACCATCTTCTTCATAAATGTTTACTCCGGGAACTGTTCTGAGGGCTCTATTAACATCGGTAAAATTATATTTTTTTAGTTCTTTAGGAGCAATGTAAAAAGCCGATCCGGTTCTATTTTGAGCAATATACTTATTGCCAAATATAACATTGCCTTTTAGAATAACTTCATCTAAGTTTTGAACGGAGTCTAAAGAGGTGTTTTTATTTTTTGGTGTGATTTGCTGAGCGAAAGCTACTTTTGTAAAAAGTATTAAGAATGTTAATTTGAGTAAGCTATTCATTTTATTTAGACTAATTATAAATAATAAACCATTTCGCTTGCAAATGTAAGTGGCAATTTTCAATTCACAAAGCTTATTTAGAATAAATAAAAATAATTTTTTATTGAAAGATGATTATCAATATGTTATGTAGAGTAATTCTAAATAGTTAAAATTTTGTTTTCTGTTTTTCACACTTTAGCATTTGTCGTATTTTTATACAAAAGAAAACTAGTATGTTAACTCCGGTAAACTTAGAACAGAAATTACTTCTAGAAAGACAGAAGGAGTTAAAGAATGAGGATATTTTAAGCTGGGTAGAACGGATTTTTATAGATCTAGATCATACACGAGTTCAAACATTGCAAAAGCTGAAGTCTCTTTCAGATGAGCGAGAAAACTATTTTAATATAGATTTAGTTGAGACCGATAAGATCTTTCATATTGATCAAATTAGAAAAATATGTATTGACTACAGACTACGGTTTTTAAGTACACAATTTTTTAAAGGTGATTACCCAGAAGAAGCCATTTCTAAAATTTCCCAATTAGAAAGAGCGCACAATACAAAGCTTTCTGGGTTTAAGATCATAGCACCCTCAAAGCTTTTTATACTTAAAAAAGCTGATGACCCTATCCTTTGTGCACCAATGGGTAATGGCTACTATTATTTAATCCATAAATGGGGGAAGGACTTGCACCCGCTACGGAAATTAAAAGTATGGCCGACAAAAAATGTAGGAAATCTGACCTTCTTCACACTGATTTGCTGTGTTCTTTTTACACTTTTAACACAAGATTTTATTTTTAATAATAAAACCGCACCAGTATACAGCTTATTGTTATTTATGTTTTACTTTAAGTTTGCTGTTGGATACATTCTTTTTTATGGCATTGCCAGCGGTAAAAACTTCAATGAATTTATCTGGCAAAGTAAGTACGATAAAGTACAATAATATTCACCATCTTAATTAGATTAATTCTAAATAATACTGTATTTTTGGAACCCCAAAAGTACAGTTGATTCATGAATGCTACCATAGCTGACTTAAAAAAAGGAGAAAAAGCTATTATAAAATCTATCACCAGAAAAATGGTACCTCTAAAGCTCATTGAAATGGGTTGTATTGTAGGTAGCGCAGTAGAAGTAATTCAGTACGCTCCATTTAATGACCCTTTATATTTAAATATAAACGGTACCTATTTGGCCATTCGAAAAAAAATTGCCCAAAAAATTGAAGTGGAACGACTATGAGTGAGCAGCTGAAAGTCGCTTTAATTGGCAACCCAAATACAGGTAAAACTTCATTATTTAACAGATTAACTGGTTTAAATCAAAAAGTTGGCAATTATCCTGGTGTTACAGTTGATAAGAAAACTGGTGTAAGTAAGCTTTCAAAAACTGAAAAAGCCACCATTATTGATTTACCGGGTGCCTATAGTTTAAATGCCAGTTCCTTAGATGAAGAAATAGCAGTACAAGTACTTTCTGATAATTCAAATGAGAATTATCCAGATGTGGTGGTGGTTGTGGCAGATGCTGAAAATTTAAAGCGTAATCTATTACTATTCACCCAAATCAAAGATCTGGGCTTGCCTACCATTCTTGCTATTAATATGCAAGATCAAATGAAGAAAAAAGGGATTTCCATAAACATAACTAGCCTTGAAAAAGATCTCAAAACCAAAATTGCTCTTATAAGTTCCAAACAGAATAAAGGTATCACAGAATTAAAGGATGAGATTTTAGCATATAAAAGTTTGTCATTAGAGCCTTGTTTTTTAAACAAAGATGGAATTCTAGACAATAAACAAAGCAGTGCTAAGCACAGAGAAACGATAAAACGGTATCAATTTTTAACGAAGGCTTTAAATAAGTCATATTTGGTAGATAGAACGCAAGCTTCTGACTTAAGATCAAAGCTAGATGCTATTCTCATTCACCCTGTATTAGGATATATTATTTTCTTTTCTATTCTCTTTCTCATATTTCAAGGATTATTTTATTGGTCTGAAGCTCCAATGGATTTCATTGATGCTTCTTTTGCTTCTTTGAGTGAGTGGGTAAAAGCAAATTTACCAGAAGGAATGTTTACCAACTTATTAGCAGAAGGTGTAATTCCGGGTATTGGAGGAGTAGTAATCTTTATTCCACAGATTGCCTTTCTGTTTTTAGTATTGTCAATACTTGAAGAAACCGGGTATATGAGCAGGGTCGTTTTTTTAATGGATAAGATTATGAAACGCTATGGCTTGAGCGGTAAGAGTGTGGTGCCATTGATCTCAGGTACTGCCTGTGCTATTCCGGCAATTATGGCTGCTAGAAATATTGAAAGCTGGAAAGAGCGTTTAATTACCATTTTAGTAACACCATTTACTACCTGTTCTGCAAGAATTCCTGTATATGCTATTATTATCAGTCTTGTCATTCCTAATGAAAAGGTATTAGGCGGTTGGGTAAACCTACAAGGAGTAACATTGATGCTACTATATCTTTTAGGTTTCGCTGCAGCTATTGCATCAGCATATGTTTTGGATAGGGTGTTGAAAATAAAATCTAAGTCATATTTCGTTATTGAAATGCCTGACTATAAATTACCACTTTTCAAAAATGTGTTGTTTCATGTGTTAGACAAAACAAAGGCATTTGTTTTTGAAGCCGGTAAGATCATTTTTGCGATTTCTATTTTGTTATGGGTACTAGCATCCTTTGGGCCAGGTACTTCTTTTAAAAATGCCGAGGAGCTAATTAAAAAGGAATATGCTGAATTACCTCCACAGGAACTCGAAACTAAAATTGCATCCTATAAGTTAGAAAATTCATATATCGGTATTTTAGGAAAAGGGATTGAACCAGTTATAAGACCTTTGGGGTACGATTGGAAAATAGGCATCGCTTTGATTACTTCTTTTGCCGCCCGCGAAGTATTTGTAGGCACCCTAGCAACCATTTACAGTGTAGGTTCAGAAGAGGAAATCCCTATTAAGAATAAAATGCAAAAAGAAGTACATGCAAAATCAGGGAAACCCGTTTACAATTTGGCTTCAGGTATTTCTTTATTACTATTTTATGCCTTTGCCATGCAATGCATGAGTACATTGGCTATTGTTAAAAGGGAAACTAATAGTTGGAAATGGCCTACATTTCAATTGGTAACAATGTCAGTTTTTGCGTATATTTCAGCTATGATAGCCTATCAGTTTTTAAAATAATGGAATTGTTACAAAGCATACTGGTAATACTTACAGTGCTATTAGCGCTATGGATTCTCTATTCCAAATTCTTTAGAAAAACAAAAAAAGCAAATGATTGTGGTAGCGATGATTGTGGATGTTAAGTTTTGATCTTCATAATTCTATTCGATTAAAAAAGAGTATATTTGCTCGCAATTAAATTCTAATTGCATCATGAAATCCCACCAATTAAAGTTTGTAGGCGAAGGCCTAACTTATGACGATGTACTTTTAGTTCCTGCATATTCTGAAGTACTACCTCGCGAAGTCAATATTCAAACTAAGTTTACCAGAAATATTTCTATAAATGTTCCTATTGTATCTGCTGCCATGGATACAGTTACAGAATCTGCTATGGCGATTGCTATGGCTAGAGAAGGTGGTATTGGAGTGCTACATAAGAACATGAGTATAGAGCAACAAGCAGCTGAGGTGCGCAAGGTAAAAAGAGCTGAGTCTGGTATGATCATAGATCCGGTTACTTTACCAGTTACCGCTAAAGTATTGGATGCAAAACGCAATATGGCGGAGCATAAGATAGGAGGGATTCCAGTGGTGGATGATTCGGGTGTGCTTATAGGTATTGTCACCAATCGTGATCTTCGCTTTGAAAAGAATAATGAGCGTGCCATTTCTGAAGTAATGACAAGTGAAAATTTAGTAACAGCAGGTGAAGGTACTTCGTTGTCAGATGCTGAAGTGATTCTTCAGAAAAATAAAATTGAAAAATTACCTGTGGTAAATGGCAATAATAAATTAATCGGATTAATCACATTCAGAGATATTACCAAACTCACTCAGAAACCCATAGCTAACAAAGATAAATATGGCAGGCTTAGAGTAGCTGCTGCTGTTGGTGTAACTGCCGATGCCCTTGATAGGGTAGAAGCATTGGTAAATGCTGGTATAGATGCAGTGATTATAGATACAGCTCATGGTCATACCAAAGGAGTTGTTACTGTATTAAAAGAAGTTAAGAAAAAATTTCCTGAGTTAGACGTAGTCGTTGGGAATATTGCTACTCCGGAAGCAGCCAAATACTTAGTTGAAGCTGGAGCGGATGGTGTAAAAGTTGGTATTGGACCAGGCTCTATATGTACAACTAGAGTTGTAGCAGGTGTTGGTTTTCCACAATTCTCGGCGGTATTAGATGTGGCTGAAGCTATCAAAGGAAGTGGTGTGCCTGTGATTGCTGATGGTGGTATTCGTTATACTGGAGATATTCCAAAAGCTATTGCTGCAGGTGCAGATAGTGTAATGTTAGGATCATTATTGGCAGGAACAAAGGAATCACCTGGAGAAACGATTATTTATGAAGGGCGTAAGTTTAAATCATATAGAGGAATGGGCTCTGTTGAAGCCATGAAACAAGGCTCAAAAGATCGTTATTTTCAGGATGTAGAAGATGATATTAAAAAATTAGTGCCAGAGGGTATTGTTGGGCGCGTACCTTATAAAGGTGAGCTTGTAGAAAGTATTCATCAATTTGTTGGTGGTTTACGCGCAGGTATGGGGTATTGTGGAGCAAAAGATATTCAAACGCTAAAAGATTCAGGTAAGTTTGTAAAGATTACAGCTTCGGGTATTCATGAAAGTCACCCACATGATGTAATGATCACCAAAGAAGCACCTAATTACTCTAGGCGTTAATCATTACAGGTATAGTACTCAAAATCATCTTCTTCAATTGGAGTAATAAATTCTAAAAACAAGAGTTTATTTGTTTTTTTCTCTGGTATTAATTGAAGTAAGGTTGGTGATGTATTTAATTCATTTCTGTCAATTAATTTAAATAATGGTAGGTTAGTAGATACAAAATAGCGTTTCTCTTCCTTATTTTTGACTTTGCAAAAAAGCTTTGTTATTTTTTTGAAAACTCTTTTTTCCGGAATCATTGGAACTCCCAGTTCATTCGATGCCCAATAATCTAATGAAAGAATTTCTTTATCCAATAGATCACTTTGATAGATAACATAATTTGATAATTCAAAATCCGTTTCTTGATCTATCGATTTACCTTCTGAAAAGATATAATAATTGTCAATTTTTCCTGAATAAAGCGAGAAACTCAAGTAAGAATCCCAATACCCAAAAAAGTTTAATGCCGGAAGTAACATTAAAAAAATGATAAATACATTTAAGTAGTTACTAGAATTAGCTTCCAAAAGTTTAATATGTTGTTTTGATTTATAAAACAATAAAACCACAGCAACGGTCATAAAGATATTCCAAGGAAGAATGATGTGGTTATAATTCATGCCCAATGGGCTCACATAGGCAATAATGAATAAATGTATAAGAATAACTATCAAAATTCCCAATTTTCTTGTTTTTGGAAGTATTAATAATGATCCTGCTATAATTTCAATAATAGGAAATAAAAAACCTATAGATTTAAGTAGTGAAATTAAGGAAGAGTCATTGAGTTTAAAAAGATACAGTGCAAAACCTTCCACGATGAATTCGTTAAAATTTGGATTTAGTTTGTGAATACCACTCCATAAATAGATACCTATAAACAGTATTTGAAGATAATTGAGTATTGATTTCGATTTACTCTTAAATAAAAAGGAAAATAAAACCAAAGTATAAATATAAACCCAAGGTTGCCATCGCATTTGATCTAGTGTAAGAAAAATAGCTAGAATAATGAATAACCCTATAATATACATTCTACTTTTTAATAACATCACGAAAACCAGTGAAGCAAGTAAGGCGTAGTATAATAGTTTGTCTAACGAATTGCCTAATTCGATAAAATCTCCTAATAATGGTATAGTAGGAAAATTTCTATAATGTGTCCATAGGTTAGAAGACATTAAAATACCAATGATAAAGAACAAACAGGTAATGACTTTTATCTTCTCAAGGATTTTATCTTCTGTCATGGGATAGCAAATTAGATTGGCAAATATAATTTTATTACTGCACTGTAAAAGGTTAACTATATTTGCATCTACAAAAATTAGAGACTTTGCAAGCAGAAATTATAACTATTGGTGATGAAATCCTAATAGGTCAGGTTGTAGATACCAATTCAGCCTTTATAAGTAAAGAACTTAATAAAATTGGAGTTTCAGTTTATCAGATTACTTCCGTTCAAGATGATCAAAATCATATTTTAAAAGCATTGGCAGAAGCTGAAGCCAATGCAGATATCATTATCCTTACAGGTGGTTTAGGCCCTACTAAGGATGATATTACAAAGCATACAATTTGTAATTATTTTAATGATAAATTGGTGGAAGATCAGAAAGTACTTGAGAATATAGAATACCTTTTCAAAAAATATATTTCAACGCCTATTTCTGATATCAATAAACAACAAGCGTTGGTGCCATCAAAATCTAAGGTATTAATGAATAGGTTTGGTAGTGCACCTGGTATGCTCTTTGAAAAAGGTGAAAAAACATTTATTTCGTTGCCCGGGGTTCCTTATGAAATGAAAGCACTTATAAGTTATGAGGTGCTTCCCTTTTTACATGATAAATACCATACACCTTATATCATTCATAAAACAATTTTGACCTATGGTTTAGGTGAAAGTGCCATTGCAAATAGAATTGAAGATTGGGAGGATAACTTACCAAAAGAAGTAAAGTTGGCCTACTTACCAAATCTTGGAAAAGTTCGACTGCGATTATCTGGTAAAAGTGAAGATAAGGAACAACTTGAAGCATTGATTGAAAAATTGAGTTTAGAGCTTGTAGAAAAAGTAAAGGATATTTTTGTAGGTTATGAAGAAGATGGTGCTATAGAAGCAGTGGTTGGTGAATTGTTAGTGACGAATAATCACACCTTAGCGATTGCTGAAAGTTGCACTGGAGGAAATATTGCTAAAATGATTACGGCAGTTACCGGAGCATCACGTTATTTTATAGGTTCAGTAACCAGTTACCATGAACGTATAAAAACAGATTTTTTACAAGTATCAAAAGAGCTCATTGAGGAGCACTCCGTAGTCAGTTCAGAAGTAGCAAAAGCAATGGCTTTTGGAGTACAGAAAAACTTCAATTCTGATTACGCTATTGGGGTTACTGGCAATGCTGGCCCCACTAAAGATAAAACAGATGAGTCAGTGGGTACAGTATATATTGCTATCGCTTCTCCGCAAAGGGTTGAGGTTTATGATTTTAATTTCGGAAAACCACGCGAACGTGTTATTCAAAGAGCATCTGTCAAGGCATTAGAATTGCTTAGAAACACCATCTTAAAAAAGAATGTAAAATAGTTTGTGAGTTCTTTTAAAAGTTGTTATTTTTGCACCTCGTTTCAAAACAACAATTTAAACCGTCAAGAAATGTCAAGAGTTTGTGAGTTAACCGGAAAAAAAGCCATGGTTGGAAACAATGTTTCTCACGCCATGAATAAGACGAAGCGTAAATTTGACGCCAATTTAATGAAGAAGCGTTTTTATCTTCCTGAAGAAGATAAATGGATTACCTTAAAAGTATCTGCTTCTGCATTAAAGAATATTAATAAAAAAGGTATTTCTGCTGTAATTAAAGAAGCTAGAGAAAAAGGTTTCTTAAAAAAATAAGATCAAATGGCAAAGAGAGGTAATAGAATTCAGGTAATCTTAGAATGTACTGAGCATAAAAACAGTGGTATGCCAGGTACATCAAGATATATTACTACAAAGAATAAAAAGAATACTCCAGATAGAATGGAATTAAAAAAATTCAATCCTATCTTGAAGAAAATGACTGTTCATAAAGAAATTAAATAATTAGAAATTTTTGTCAAAAAATTTCAGATAAGATAAGTTAGACATGGCAAAGAAGGCAGTAGCATCGTTACAGACAGGCTCAAAAAGATTAACAAAGGCTATAAAAATGGTTAAGTCTCCTAAAACAGGTGCTTATACATTTGTTGAGTCAATTATGGATCCATCTAAGGTAAACGAGTTTTTCAACAAATAATCGTTTGCACATCAAAATATTGAAGCTACTTTCATACTGTTGAAAGTAGCTTTTCTTTTTTATATTTTTGCCTTGTTTTAGGGCGTTTCCTGAGTACTCGGGGTCAGGCTTTCGGTAGTCACTTTTTATCAAGCTAAACATAGTTCAGCTTTTCAAAAGAGTTCCAACAAATACCTCAATCCCTAACGCAAAATTTAAACAGATAAACAATTAAACAAATAAACATGACATATGAGTTTATTTAAAAACATATTTTCAAAAGACAAAAAGGAAACTTTAGACAAAGGATTAGAAAAAAGTAATGCTTCGTTTTTTGGAAAACTTTCAAAGGCTGTAGCAGGTAAATCTAAGGTAGATGATGACGTATTAGATAATCTGGAAGAAGTATTGGTGGCTTCAGATGTAGGTGTTGCCACAACTTTAAAAATTATTGAACGCATTGAAGCACGTGTTGCACGCGATAAATATTTAGGTACTGATGAGTTAAATAAAATACTGCGCGAAGAAATTGCAGGATTACTTTCTGAGACCAATATAGGTGAAGAAACTGAATTTACTGTTCCTAGAGATAAAAAACCATATGTTATTATGGTGGTTGGTGTTAATGGGGTAGGGAAGACAACTACCATTGGCAAACTGGCATCTCAGTTCAAAAAACAAGGATTAAAAGTTGTCTTGGGTGCAGGTGATACTTTTAGAGCTGCGGCTATTGACCAGTTACAAGTATGGGCAGATAGAGTTGATGTGCCTATTATAAAGCAAAAAATGGGGTCTGACCCAGCTTCAGTGGCTTTTGATACAGTACAATCTGCAGTGAATCAAGATGCAGATGTGGTAATTATAGATACAGCAGGTCGTTTACATAATAAGGTGAATTTAATGAACGAGTTAACCAAGATTAAGCGTGTCATGCAAAAGACCATTGCAGATGCACCACATGATGTTTTGCTAGTATTAGATGGTTCTACAGGGCAAAATGCTTTTGAACAAGCCAAACAATTTACAAAAGCTACAGAAGTAACTTCGCTAGCTGTCACTAAGCTAGATGGTACTGCCAAAGGTGGTGTTGTGATTGGTATTTCAGATCAGTTTCAAATTCCGGTAAAATATATTGGTGTAGGTGAGGGGATTGATGACCTTCAGGTTTTTAACAAGCATGAATTTGTAGATTCCTTTTTCAAATAATTTTGTCATTCCTGCGTAGGCAGGAATCCATTTTTAATTTATACCTATGAGAACCAAGTCCACCAAACAAAATAAAATTAACGTTGTTACCTTAGGATGCTCAAAGAATATTTATGATTCTGAGGTATTAATGGGACAACTCAAAGCTAATGGTAAAGATGTGGTTCATGAAGATGCACAAGATGATGGTAATATTGTAGTTATCAACACTTGCGGATTTATAGGTAAAGCAAAAGAAGAATCGGTCAATACTATTTTACATTATGCACACAAAAAGGAAAAAGGTGAGGTGGATAAGGTGTTTGTTACGGGTTGTCTAAGTGAACGGTATAAACCTGATTTGGAAAAAGAAATACCTGATGTAGATCAATACTTTGGTACACATGATTTGCCAAACTTATTAAAAGTTTTGGAAGCTGATTATAAGCATGAATTATTGGGTGAACGACTAACTACCACACCAAAGCACTATGCTTATTTAAAAATTGCAGAAGGGTGCGACAGGCCCTGCTCGTTTTGTGCTATTCCTTTAATGCGCGGTAAACATAAATCTACTCCTATTGAAGAATTAATTACTGAAGCAACAAAACTTGCTGAAAAAGGGATTAAAGAATTAATTCTAATTGCACAGGATTTAACATATTATGGACTAGATATCTATAAGAAGCGTGCCCTCGCTGACTTATTAAAAGAATTGGTAAAGATAAATGGTATTGAATGGATTCGTTTACATTATGCGTTTCCAACCGGATTTCCATTAGACGTATTGGAGGTCATGAAAAATGAACCAAAAGTTTGCAATTATCTCGACATTCCATTACAACATATCAATACTGATATTTTAAAATCTATGCGTAGGGGTACCACTTTTGAAAAAACAAACAAACTCTTAACGCAATTTAGAGAAGCGGTTCCTGATATGGCTATTCGTACCACTTTAATTGTTGGTTATCCCGGTGAAACCGATGCCATTTTTGAAGAATTAAAACGGTGGGTGATTGATACACGTTTTGACCGTTTGGGAGCTTTTGCGTATTCACATGAAGAAAATACACATGCTGCAAACTTAGAAGATGATGTTCCGGAAGAAGTGAAAAAACAACGTGTATCTGAGATTATGGAAATTCAAAGTCAGATTTCATGGGAGCTGAATCAGGAAAAAATTGGTAGTACTTACAAGTGTATTTTCGATAGAAAAGAGGGGAATTATTTCTTTGGTCGTACTGAATTTGATTCACCCGATGTTGATAATGATGTGATTGTAGATGCAAGAGAGCATTATGTGCAAATTGGCCAATTTGTAAATGTCAAGATCACGGGTGCTGGCGATTTTGACCTTCAAGCAATACCAGTTTAGTTAAAATATTGTTAGTTGTTTCCTCTAGGTTCGGCTGATGTCTTAATTTTAGTATTTTTAGCTTGCCAAATATATACAAATGGTTGACGAAGACTGTAAAAAAAAGCTATTCACTTTACCTTTTCAACAAACTGGTTATTTTTCAAAAACTATTTGTGACTATTTAGATAGAAAAGAAACAATTAAACCTTTCTACAATAATTATCCTGACCTCTCTGGCTTCAAAAGACAGATAGAAGAAAAACGCCTGTCGGTTCGAGCGGAGTCGAGAACTATCTTAGTTAAGGCCTTAAAAAAACAATATCAGAGCGTAAAGTCATCGGTTAAGACAAAACAGAATATTGATGCTTTAGCAAATGAAAATACATTTACGATTACCACAGGTCATCAACTAAATCTATTTACGGGTCCTCTTTATTTTCTGTATAAGATCATTTCTACTATCAATCTATCAGAGAAATTAAAAAAAGAGTTTCCCGAAAATCATTTTGTGCCTATTTATTGGATGGCTTCTGAAGATCATGATTTTGAAGAAATTAATTTTTTCAATTTTAAAGGAAAGAAAATTCAATGGAACAGAGATTGTAACGGAGCAGTTGGACGATTGTCAACACAACGAATGGATAACATTTTTGAAGAATTTTCAAAAGCACTACCCATTACAGAAAATGCTTCTTACCTAAAAGAACTCTTTAAAAAAGGGTACTTAGAGCATACGAATTTAACAGATGCTACGCGCTATATTGCCAATGAATTATTTGCTGAATTTGGACTGGTAATTGTTGATGGAGATGACAAAGAACTAAAAAGGCTCTTTGCACCATTTGTAGAGGATGAGTTATTAAATAAAACGAGTCATCAAAAAGTTTCAGAAACGATGTTTGAACTTGAACCGAACTATAAGATTCAAGTGAACCCTCGTGAAATAAATCTATTTTATTTAACTGATGATTTAAGAGAGCGCATCATTTCAGTAGGTGAAACTTATAGTATAAATAACACTGATATTGTTTTCAGCAAGAGTGAGATAATAAAGCACCTCTATGAGGTGCCGGAACGGTTTAGCCCTAATGCACTGTTAAGACCCTTATATCAGGAAGTGATCTTGCCTAATTTAGGCTATATAGGTGGAGGTGGAGAATTAGCTTACTGGTTTGAGCTAAAATCATATTTTAATGCAGCTGAGGTGCCATTTCCAATTTTATTATTGCGCGATTCAGTGTTGTTGCAATCAGAAAAACAAGTACAACAATTAGATAAATTAAATATTTCTCAAGAGGAGATTTTCCTAAAACAAAATGACTTAATTAATAAGAAAATAAAAGAAGTTTCTAAACTTGAAATTGACTTTAGCAAGCAAAAACAATTTTTAAAAGATCAGTTCTCTGAATTAGAAAAAATAGCGCTACAAACTGACAAATCATTTATTGGTGCTGTAAAAGCGCAAACGAAAAAACAGCTCAACGGACTTGATAACCTCGAAAAGCGTTTACTAAAAGCTGAAAAAAGAAAGCACCAGGAATTAACAGATAGAATTAAAAAATTACAAGACGAATTATTTCCCAGCCAAAGTCTAGAAGAACGTCTGCGTAATTTTTCTGAGTATTACCTTGAATATGGAAATGGGTTAATCGAGTCTTTAAAAGAAAATCTTGATCCTTTGAGACAAGAGTTTTCTATAGTTACATTATAAAAAAGCAAGCTAAGAGCTTGCTTTTTTATACGAATTCAAATTTTATTTAATTACAAGCTGAAGGAACATCTTGTGCTGTCGTTTGTGTTTGTAAAACTTTGCCTAAAGTGGTGGTTCCTTTAATCGTAATATCAATAAAGTCACTACCTATTTGTTGAACAACACCACTAAATTTGCTAAACAGTAGTTGAGATTTAAGTTCTTCGCCAGACAAAGCATTGCCCGATTCTGTAGCTCTTAGCCTTAAGCGTTTTACAAATTGCACTTTGGCATCATCATATATTTGAGCAACATCGTATACTAATGTGGCACTTCCTGATGGTACAGTAATGCTACGCTCAAAAAAGATGGTTTCTTCAAGAGTTTCTTGAGTTTCTCCAAACTCTGTTGCTTCATCGGTAATGCTTACACTAGCTTCAACTGTTGCACTGAGAGATGCAGTATAAGTAGCTGTATTTCCAAAAAAACCAGCTTCAAATTCTGCACTAATTCCTGCAGTAACACTTGTTGATGTTGATCCGGTTAACGAAAATCGCTCTTCCCAACCAACAGTATTTGTAATAGCTATACTCTGATCTAGTCCAACAGTTTGAGTAATTTCACCATTTGAGCAATTGGTTAAGGTGCTATTGGCTCCAAAATCTGTATTGGGCTCTGATAATATGGGTGTTAAAGATGCAATGCCAATGTCTTCCACACTCCAGTTTAGGCTATTAGAAATTATTCTCCAACGTACATCAATTTCAGCTGAAGGACCAGGAATACCTGGTGCTATTAAACCAAGTCCAGGCCTTTCTTTTAAAGGAAATAAGCCTTGAGGTGTGATAGTATAAATACCTTCTTCTTCCTTCTCTATTACAAATTTGTATAATCCCCCACTATTACTAACATCGCTTAAAGACCTGTAATTAGATAAGTATGGAACTATAAATGCTTGCCCATTTATAGCAACTCCTTTTAGGCTTATGAATTTATTTTCTGCTTGCGTTTTTATGGCAAAGGTGTTAAACTCACCTGGAATGGGTATAAAATTCATTACAAACTTACGATCCTCTTCTGCGCCATTAAATGAAAGTGAAGAACTAACAATCATGTTTTTGTGGACACCAGTGCTTGCACCCATCGCCATATTTGTTGGTAGTCCATCGCTAGTAACTTTTTGAATATAATAGGATTTGTTTTCGCGCAAATCTAGAGCTAAGTTTTCCTGAGTCTCTTCTAAATTTGAAACATTAAACACTATAGGTTCTGGATTGGATCTAAACACAACTGCTGAGATGTCTTGGTTAAATATAGTGCTTCCATTCTCGTCTTTAATCGCTGCTGACATAGGTACACCTAAACTAAGTTCATTTAAAGCGTCTTTACTAAGACCTTCAACGGGTATTTTTATTTGGCCCATAAAAGAAACATCTTCTAAAGGAATGGTCTGCGAGTAGTTTCCATTTTCGGCATTTATATTTACTACAGCCTGTGTTGGTTTGTAACCTTTTTTAGCAATGTTTCTGGCATTAATAATAACACCAATCTCACCAGAGAATTTTTCAAAATCATCTTCTGAAGCACCCTGACTAACAATAAGTTCAGTAATTTCATTAGGTGGTGTTTCAATACTATCATCTTTACTACAGCTATAGATTACAAAAATGAATGCGAGCATGATCACTAGATTATTGAAAATGTTCTTTATCAAATTAATGAAACCGTATTTTTTTTTAGAAAAGCTCATGACATTATGTTTTGTGGTTAAACTTGGTTTTGCGTGATCTTGCGCGTTAAAGGTCTGCAGCCCGAGTAAGCGCAAGACACCACAAAACGGTTTGTCAATTCATTGACATAACAAACATATTGTAGACATAAGATGTTGTGAAATTTTTAGGGGAGACAAACGGTATACTCCTTGAAAATAGTTTGAGAAAGTGAGTGTTTATAGTACTCGGCTAGATTGCTAAAATGGTATCTTCTAAGGATTCGTGGGTGGAAAGCTTCATTTTTTTGCGTAATCGTTGACGAGCTTTTTTAACACCAGGCATAGAAATATTTAAAATATTAGCAATCTCTTTTGATGACAAGTTCATTTTTAATAAAGCAATTAAGCGTAATTCCTTAGTAGTAACTTCGGGAAATTTTTGCTTTACAATACTGTTAAAATCTTTATGTACTTCTTGAAAATAGGTGCTAAAACGCTCCCAGTTATTATCATCTTTCAAATCAAAATTAATCGTTCTTATCAATTGTTGGTAACCATTTTGATTGTTTTCAGAATTTTTTAATGTTTCTGCTTTTTGTTTTAAGCCTTCTAACACTTCATTCTTTTTTGCTAAATGCAAAGCATGTGTTGTTAATTCTTTCTTTTTAAAAGCTAGCTCAGTATCTAGTTTTTCTTTTTCAAGTTTGTTACGTTTCATTTTTTGACGCAAGGCATAATAACCTAACCCAAAAATTAACAAAGACAAGCCAAGGCCAAGTGTTAAGAGCAATTTTTGTAAATTACTTATTTCTGCTTTTTGTTCTAAAACCGTGATTTCTTTTTCTTGAAGCGTTATTTGTTGCTCCTTTTTTTCAGTTTCATAAATTGTTTTTAGCTCTTGAGTTGCCTTTGTTCTTTCAATATTAAAAATAGAATCATTAAGTATTTTATTTTGTTTGAAGTTCATTAATGCTTCTTTATATTTTCCAAGGTTTTCTTGTATAATTGATTTCTCTAAAAAAACTGCACTAAGTATTTTCGGATAGTTTGCACTACTTTGAACATTTATGCTCTGATTTAGATGCTTAATAGCTTCAGGATATTCTTTTTTAGAAGCATAGGATCTGCCTAAAAAATATAAAAGATTTGCTTCATTATTAGGAGAGCCAATGGTTTTCCAAATATTGTAACTATCTTGAAAATATTTGATAGATTGAGTGTAATTTCCTTGTATGTACTTTACTTTCCCCCAATTTTCATATACCCTGGCTATATTCGCATTGTATGCCAGTTCTTTTGATATTAACAATGATTTTTTTAAATTTTCTTCTGCTTTTACATAATTTTTTAATTTTGTTTGAGAGTCTGCCATGTAATTTAAAACTTGCGCCTTACTTTGTTCACTTTTCAATTTGTCATAAAAATCGATACTTTCTTTAAAAACATCAATAGCTTTTTGATGTTCATCGGTTGCTTGATATATCAACCCAACTTGTAATAAGTCTTCTGCAATTCTAAAATACTCAGCTATTTCTCTATGTATTTTTAATGCATTATATGTTTCTTCAAGAGCAATATTGTAATAACCGTCTGAAATTGCAATTTTGCCTTTCATAAGATATGCGTTTGCCAAATGTAAAGTGTCTTTATATTTTTTAAATATTGGAATATTGATTTTCATTATTTCGGTAGCACTACCGCTATTTCCTTGGTAATGATCTAGTATTCCGATGTTGTGTCGTATTACTGCAGCACGAAGCGTATCCTTCATTTGAAGTGATTTTTCTACCGAATTATCTAGATAATATCTTGCAGAATCTATTTTTCCAAGGCGATAATAATAATTAGCTTTTTGCGCATATAGCTTAGCTATTCCTTTACCATTATTGGTCTTTATATAAAGCTGCTCTGCTTTTTTGAGATATTCATAAGTTCTTGTTTGATCATTATACATTGTAAGGTTCGAAAGCTCTAGGTAATTTTTTGCCTTGATGGTATCGCTCTTTGTCTCGTTAATAATTTTAAGAATACTATCAATTTTTACTTTATTTTGACTATAAACTACTTGAAAAGAGAGTAAAAAAATAAATATTAACAAACCAAGAGAAGTCTTCATGAAAGAGATATTTTTAGTTATATAAAGATACTGTTCTTAATACTTTAAAGGTAGTGACAAAAGATTTATAACTAAAAAAAAGCAAGCACTAAGGCTTGCTTTTTCATACAAATTCAAATAATTAACCAATCAACGCCTATTTTTGGCTTTTTGTTGCAATTGTTTAAGAGCATCATCGGGGTTGCAACTGTTTGTTTTTATACGTGCTTGATTAACCATTTCATCACCGCTGAATATATTGAAATCACTAACCTCTTTTTCTTCACCGTTAACAATAATAAATGGTACAAACTTCTTGCTATCATAGTAAAATGTAAAGCCAGATTTTTCTAAACCATCTGTAAGCTCAGAAATGCAAGCTTCGGCTCCATCTTTCAAATTTTCAAGTTCTTCAACAGTTGGTAACCTATCAACGATTACTTGAGCATCAAATCGAATGCCATGTGTCTCTGAAATAAACTTTACATTATCTGCGGCTTCTGTTAACTGTGCTTTTTGTTCATTATTTAAAACCGTGGCATTTACTTTAACGTTACGGTTTGTACTAGCTGACCAAATACTACATTTACTTATATCTGGTATTGGACTGGGGTTATTAACTGCTTTATTCCCGTACGTAATCTTTACGGAAACCGTTTTGTTAATGTTAGCTAAACTTACTAGTTGCCTTAAAGCTGCTTCAATTTCAATTCGCGTTTGTGTGTTATCATTAGAATCATTCACGGCGTTTTTTAGTCTATTTAATGCATTTCTATAAGGCGCTACAATATCATTAACTTTACTGGAAATATTTGTGCTACACAAAGCGGCAGTATAGTCTCTAAGAATTGTATTTGCCTGAGCTTCACCACTTTCAACAGCGTTAGAAACGGCTTTGTCTATTTCAGAGTTTGCATTATTTATGATACCAGGAAGAGCTGCTCTTAAACCTCTTAGGCTCAACTCAAATTCATAGGCTTCATTGGCGGCTTCAAGGTCAGAAATGGCTTGTTCTGTAGTTTCAATTGCAGCATCAATTTGACCAGTTACGGTTTCGGCAATGCCATCAGTAAAACTTTCAGGTGGCGTGGCAACAACCTTTGTTTCATCTTTTGTAAAAGTTGTATTTGCTTGCCAAGTTTTGTCGTTTATGGTTACTTGTCCTTCCATGGTGAATGCTTGAGGTGTAGCACGTAGTGCACCACCTATGGATTGCTCACCTGTGGGGGTGTCCAATTTCAATTCACCAGATAGGCCAATATCAAAATTGCCGGTTTGTTCTACAAAGCCATAAGCGTTTAAATTACCACTTGGTGTTATAGGAATAAAATCTGGCCACCATGAAAGATCGGGGTCAACTAGACCATTAATAAAAGCCTTTGCAATAATGCCATTATTGGTGCTGGCTTCTGCTACTACAGCGGCACTTCCTGAACCTATAGGGAAACCAAAGGAAATAAAGGACGCTATTTCTAAGTCTAGATCTAACTTTCCGTTGATACCGGCGCGGTAACCGATGCCAAAATCAGATTCCATGGGCTCATTGAAATTAGCATTCACATCAAACTCCTGATTTTGATAGTACATTCCGGTAGCAGATAATACCTTAAAGAAAGAAACAGTACCACCAAAAACAAGACTGGAGTCGAAACTAATAACTTCTCCTGAAACTGGGTTTGTTGGTTCAAATGTAAAATTGGAATTGAATGAGGCTCCAAAACTTACACTAGCTAACTTAGAGCTAGAGTCATTATTATCTCCATTGTTATTATTATCCCCATTATTGTTATTATCTCCATCATTGTTGTTGTCGTTATTACTATCGTTGTCATCATTCTCTTCATCATTACCTCCTAGTGCATCACCTCCTAAAGAAAAGAAAAACATAGGATCAGTGTAATCAGAAATATAGGCAATATGACCACCTATGGGAGCTTCAATTGATAAGGGTTTATGAGCATCTGGGTTATCGTTTGCCCCGAGACTCAATTCAAAACCCACTGAGATTGCAAATACAAAATAGTTGCGTTCATCAACCAATTGAATTTCATAGTTTCTATTTTCATTTAAGAACTTGCCGGTAAAAAAACCAACATCTGCCTGAACCGGATTTGCGAATTCAAAATAATTTGATGAGGGTGGAATTTCACTGGTGCCACTAACACTCATTAAAGAGCCGTCATCATTGAACTGCACATCTAAGTTGGCATTGTTAAAAACAACATCTCCTGAAGATGTAGTTGCAATGTTAAGACTACCATCTACTATAAAACCGTTTTCAGTTTCGGTTATATTGCCTTGTGGAGTTACATTTAATCTTGAAATAACTCCGTTATTACCTGCCGGAGCATTTATTTCTATATCATCAGATGAGCAGTTTATAAAGCCTATTAGAGCAAATAACAGACCTATATTTCTAAATAAATTAATATGTGTTTTCATGGCTTAAGTTTTAATCCCATTGTTTTTCGTTAGTACTTAATCCCTGGTATAAATGAAGAGAACCATTAGACACGCGGAATAACGAGTTACTATTTCCATTATTTCGAGCAGTCATACTTTCGGCTATATCAGTTCTCATACCGGTAGAATTTCCTTTTCCAATATACACTGCTAAAAATCCTTCAGATGTAGTTTTAAGGTTACTACCTTTAATGACAAAATAAAGGTTGCCATCACCTTCATGTTCGGGAATTGGATTACCAATATCTCTATAGCCTTCGGTAACACTTGTTGAAGATTGTTTAATCACAATTGATGGAGCTTCAGGGCGTATTGTGTGATATTTAAAAGCAAAAACGTAACTATCAGGTGGTATATTTACACCATTATTATTGGCAAGAGTTATATCGCCTTGTTGAAATGTTCTCGGTTCAAAATTATATTGCTCTTCTGTTGTACCCACTCTAGACACATTATTTAATGAATTTGCCAATAAGTCGTATTCTGATTGCGTAATTTGAATCCAATCACCAATGTTAGCGTTTTGATAGGTAATCTTTGAAGTTGATAATACCGATTCTATTGTTACGGTTGTAGACTCATCTTCGCTACTGCATGAATAGTTGACTAACGTCAATGCCAATATCACTAGCACTGTTAGATTTTTTTTAAAAATGTTCATGATGTTTTGTCTTGCGGTTAAACTTTAATAATAAGACCTTAATCCCATTGTTTTTCTGAAGTACTTAATCCTTGATATAGAATAATCGTTTTTTTATTATTCACAATTTGATCTATAGTTTCACTTTC
The DNA here is from genome assembly GCF_056591715.1 of Maritimimonas sp. 2405UD52-3. NCBI lineage: Bacteria > Pseudomonadati > Bacteroidota > Flavobacteriia > Flavobacteriales > Flavobacteriaceae > Maritimimonas > Maritimimonas sp. 2405UD52-3. The sequence goes on along the minus strand of NZ_JBWQOL010000002.1, from coordinate 56,845 downwards.
GCTGAAGGTATAACTATAGCTGGTGTCGTCTGGATTTCTTTTAAAACCAACATTTAATAATGAGTAAATAGCTAAGTAACTAACTTCGTTTACTGATGTATCGTTTCCTCTAAGTACAAAATAGCGATTGCCTACTACTGCTGGATCTTCTTCTGGAAGTGCCGAGCCCAAAGTAGCATAGCCGGTAGTAGCATCTGTACTAGAAATTTTCACTTTGGTAGTATTGGATGTTGGCCCATCGGCTACATAATATTTAAAAGCAAAGCAGTAGTTATTTGCTGGTATGGTTACGCCGTTATTATTAGCAAATGAGATTCCATTATTAGATGATGAGGCTACAAGGATCGGGTTGTCATAATCATATTGCTCATCGGAGGTTCCAATTTTTGTAACATCACTTAGTGAAGTTGCTAATAAATTATATTCTTCTTCGGTTATCGAAATCCAATCTCCATTGTTAGCGTTTTGATAGGCAAATTTAGAAGTTGATAATACCGATTCTATTGTTACGGTTGGAGATTCATCTTCGCTACTACATGAGTAGTTGACTAACGTCAATACTAATATGAATAGCACTGTTAGATTTTTTTTAAAAATGTTCATGATGTTTTGTTTTGTGGTTAAACTTTGTTTTGTGTGAACTTGCGCCTTAAAGGTCTGCAGCCCGAGTAAGCGCAAGACACCACAAAACGGTTTGTCAATTACATGACTACACAAACATATCTTAGGAAATCAGATGATAAAAATTTAGAGGGTGGACAAAGGGTGGACACCTATTTAAGTATCTTATTTTTAGATGCTTAAAATTAAGTCCTGTAAGGACTCTTCAGTAGAGATATTCAATTTTTTACGCAATCTATAGCGTGCTTTTTTAATGCCTTCTTGTGAAATATTTAGAATATTGGCAATTTCTTTAGAGGATAGGTTCATCTTTAATAAGGACATTAATCGCAATTCATTAGAAGTGACATTTGGAAATTTACGTTTTATATTTTTATTGAAATCTTTATGAACTTCTTGAAAGTATTTACTGAAATTCTCCCAATTGTTATTGTCTTTTAAGTCAAAATTGATGGTTCTGATAAGTTGTTGATAGCCATTCTTTGAAGTCTCATTTTGTTTAAGCTCTTCTGCTTTTTGCTTTAACCCTTCTAAAACTTCATTCTTTTTAGCCAAATGTAGAGCATGTGTTGTCAATTCTCTCTTTTTGTATGCTAATTCACGATCTACTTTTTCTTTTTCTATTTGTTTACGTTTTATTTTTTGGCGAAAGCCATAGAAACCAAAACCAACAATACCTATACTTAGTAGTAGTCCACCTCCTAATAATATTTTTTGCAATTTATTAGCCTTATCTTTTTGCTCAAGTAAAGCTATTTCATTTTCCTGTAGTATAATTTCTTGCTCTTTTTCTTTGGTTTCAAATTCTTTTGTTAAGCTTTGAATTTCCTTACTCTTTTTTAAATTATAAACAGAATCATAGACTTGTTTATACTTAATGTGATTTTCTAGAGCTAATTTGTAGTTTCCTGTTAATTTGTAAGCATTTGTTTTATTTTGATAGGCAACATAGAGATCATCAATATTTCCAATAGAGTCTGCTATTTTAATAGCCTGGTTAGAAAGCATTATTGCTTGTAAAGGTTTATTGAGCTTTATATAAGCAGTCGTTAGCCCGTTTAATCCCCAAACCTGAGATAAAGGAGTCTTTGCAATGTTTTTAGAATAATGAATAGAACGATTTAAGTATTCAATACCTTCATTTACTCTGTTGGTTTCAACATACAATCGCCCGATAATGAATGTGGTTATTGCGATACCACCATAATTTTCTAATTCCTCTTTAATCTTCAAGCTTTCAAATAGATAACTTAAAGATTTGTCGTATTCTTTTATAAAATAGTGACTATTCCCTAAATTACTTAAATTGTTTGCTATAGCTGCTTTGTCATTCAATTTCCTGCCGATTTCAAGGGCTTTTTTCTGATATTTTATAGAATTTTCGTCATCTATAATATAGTTATACAGATTTCCTATAGTTGTATAGCAGCCAAGCAATTCTCTTTGATCGTTGGTTTTTTTGGCAATCTCAACGGCAGTAAATGCATTTTCAATACCTAAATCGTATTTGGTCTGCCGCATATATACATTAGCTTTTAGCTTATGTAGTCTAAGAAGTACAGCTGAATCTTTTTTTACGGTGCTGTAGTATTCTAGGTTTTTGTCAATTTCAAGGTGTGCTTTCTCATAATTTCCCTTTTTAAATAGAATATTAATAAGGTAATATTTTACAAGCCCTGTTTGATGACTATCATTCAACGAACTGTAATACTTTAGAGATTTGTTTAAATAATGCTCCGCCGAATCTAAATTATGCCTTCTACTAAAGTATCTGCCCAAATTCTTAGTTGAAGTGGCAATACCATTATCATACTTAAGTTCTTGAGCTAATTTTAAGGTGCTCTTCGCTAATTGTAAGCCCTTATTAGGATTCGTCCAATAATAAACTTCAAAAAGTGCATTAGCAGTTTTTATTTTTAATGTATCCTCTTTTTGTAGCTGGTAGACTTGAAGTAAGCTATCAAGGTTTTTTTCGATTTGAGATAATGCCTCCTGATAAAAGAAAAAAATGCTAATCGATATGAATAAAACTATCCTTTTCATTCGTACTAAAGATTGAGAACCAGATCTTGCAAAGAATCTTCTGTTGAAATACCGAGTTTCTTGCGCAATCTATAGCGCGCTTTTTTAATACCTTCTTGTGAAATATTCAGAATATTGGCTATTTCTTTAGAGGATAAATTCATTTTTAATAATGACATTAATCGTAACTCATTGGAAGTAACGTCTGGAAATTTTTGTTTTATTTTACTATTAAAATCTTTATGTACTTCTTGAAAGTATCTACTAAAGTTTTCCCAGTTATTATCATCTTTTAAATCAAAGTTAATGGTTGTTATGAGTTGCTGATAGCCATTTTTAGTGGCTTCTTTTTCTTTAAGTTCTTCGGCTTTCTGTTTTAGGTTTTCAAGGGTCTCATTTTTACGAGCAAGATTCAGGGCGTGGGTGGTCAATTCTTTTCTTTTAAAAGCAAGTTCAGCATCTATTTTTTCTTTTTCGAGCTTGTTCCTCTTTATTTTGAGTCGTAAAGCATAAAATCCAAAAACAGATAATAATAACACTATTCCCATTAAAAGTCGTTGCAAACTACCTACTTTTTCTCTTTGTTTTAAGATAGTGATTTGATTTTCTTTATTTTCAGTATCATAAATAGATCGAAGCTCTTCAATTTGATTTGAAGCTGTTAAATTAAATATACTATCCTTATAAAGTGTCGCTGTTTTGAGGTCTTTATAGGCTTCTTCGCTATTTAATAAAATTTCATTTACTTCGGCTCTGGCCTCAAAAATTGATTTTAAAAGATTTTTATCTTCAGCATTTTTCGAAAGTTCTATACCTCTGTTCAATTGGGATAACGCTTCTTTAGGTTTATTCGTTTCTTTGTATACATTAGCAATATCTATCAATGCGTATGAAATCTCGTTGGATAATCCGGTTTTTTCGAAAAGAATCAAGCTTTTTTGTAAATAGTTATATCCTTTTTTTAAGTTATTCATTTTGATATGTACTTTTCCGAGAAGTCTATAGGCATCTGCCTTGCCAGATGGACTGGATGATTGCTCTATTAACCTTAAACTCTGTGTCACCACTTTTAATGCTTGCTCATATTTCTCTAATTCGTAATAGGAAGTTCCCAGATATGAAAGTACTAGTGCTTCATAGATATAGTCGTTTTTTGACCGGTATATGGGTAACGCTTCTAGAGCATACTCAATGGATTTTTCATGATTTTTTAGGTAATATTCAATAGTGCTTAGCTGCCTCAAGACATCTGCTTTGTCTATTTCATTATTCATATTGTTAAAAGATCTGAGGGCAATTAGAGTTTCTTTAAGTGCCAAATTATAATCTCCTCTACTAGAATATACAGTTCCTTTCAACTTATGCGATTGAGCAAGACCAGCTGGATCAAAGTCTTTTGAATTGAGCTGTATTTTGATTTTTTTATCAATTAATTCTAGAGCCTCCTTATAATTGCCTTCAGTGAATTTTATGATGGCAATATTGTGCATTGTTGCTGCTATACCGTCAGAGTTCTTAATAATAGTATATTGATAATGCGATTTTTGATAATGGAAGCTTGCAGAATCCATTTTTTCCATAGTATCATAATAAATTCCTAGAAGGTTATGACCAATGGCAACTCCGAGCTTATAATTAGCATTTTTTGAGATAGTTAGAATTTCTTGTGCATAGATTTTTGCCTCTTCAGGATCCTTATATAAAGAAGTGTCAAAATCATCGTGTAAGAAAAAGACTTTTAGTTTTGTTGGTGCAGATTTTATATAAGTGTTAAAAAGACTATCAATTTTTCTCTGATTTTGAGCTGTGATAGTATGAAATAGGAATAAGTCTAAAATTATAAAAAGGGGTAGGGCAAACTTCACGACAGATTATTTACCCTAAATATATTGAATTTCAGATTGCTATGCTAAAGTAACTTACACAATTGTAAGGCTTTGTAGTAAGCTTTACCTCTAAAGCCAATGTCAAAATTAGTGAGTTCAGAAGGTCTGATCCACAGCAGTTCTTCAAACTCATCGTCCTGAGGTATTAACTTCATAGCATCGTTATAAGTTATCTTTACAACAGAAAGTCGTTGACCTTTATAAATATAATAGGGGTCTTCAGGTGGGTATACATATTCTACGGTTTCTTCACAGAGATAATCTATATGATCATCTTGCAAATCAAGACCTAACTCTTCACTGAGTTCCCGTTTTACACCTGCTAAGGCATTTTCACCTGGATCTAATCCCCCTTGAGGGAATTTATAACCACCATCCCGCGGTGATGAGCCAATAAGCACTTGGTTTTGCTCATTAACAATCACTGCCATCACTGCTATGCGAAATGTATCTTTCGTCATAACACAAAAATAGTACTAAATTTAGTATAAGATGTCGTTTGAACTTTTACAGTACAGAAAGTTGTACTTCTTCCTCAAACTTTTTTCTGTTATCACTTACAATTCGTAGCGTTGGAATTTTAGATAAACGTTCAACTATTTGTTGAACATCAATTAAGAAGTCACTTAATATGTTTTCTATAAGCTTTGAACCTTTATCCTTATTGTTTTGTGGATAGGTATCAGCAAGAAAGGCAAAATCTCTAACATCTGGTTCTAGATGTTTTCCGAGTACAAATGCTTGATATAATTTTGAGTAAATACCTAGTTTTCTTTCTTTAGTCTTTGAAATTGATCGTACCTGCACCAATAGGTCTAATCTTTTTTCAAACGCTTTTTTACCGTTTAAACCAAGGGCATCAATAGTTTGACTGCTTTTTACACCTAGGCGTTTAATAAGGTATTTAATAACTAAGTTATCAATTTTATAGGTAGAGAGGTAAAATTCCTCCTGAATTTCCTTTAATATATTCATAGCATTTTTATAAAGGGGTTTCAAGTACTTTCAAAAATAATGGAAAAACGGTATTGATATAAGTTAAATTAACCAATTACAGGTTTTCACCTATAATTGGTATACTTTTTCTATTAATTAGTAATGTAATGAGTGAAAGCACAAAAACTACAACGGCCATGCCGAATAAAGTACCTCCATCACCATTGATTTCTATACCTAATTTGGTTAAATGCATAAAAATAGCACCAGATATAATACCAACCGTTAAAGCGGCACCTACCCATGCAGTCCTAGGGATTAGTATTAGAATTGCGGCTATAAGCTCAGCAATACCAGAACCTATTCTTCCAGCATCACCTAATCCTGTTTTTTCAAAGATATAAAGACTATCAGGGTGCCCGCCAAATTTAAAATAGAGTGTCTGCAGTAAAATAGCTGCTACTATAATACGAATGACTAGAGGAAAATATTTTTTGATCATTATTTAAGCTTTTAAGTTGCAGTTTTAGACGACTTAAATAAAAATCATTACAAACTAGTGTTGTTTTATGAAACAAATTGAAATGTTTTGTCACCCTTTAGACTGCGCTCAAGGAGACAAAACTATTTTAGTCTTTGATACCGGGCTGTAAGATTTTAAAATTTTCTTTTTTCTTGGCTTCATCAACCTGTCTTTTGACATCTTTCAATAATTTTTTAGCATCATAAATAATACCATCTTTAATGGTATACTTCACGCCTCCAACACGTACCACTTTATTGTCTTCTGTAAGTTTTATAGCCCCTGTACCATATAATGCCTTTAGATTTACCAAAGGGTTTTCTTCTACAATTACAAAATCTGCAAGTTTTCCTATTTGCACAGAACCAATTTTATTATCCATTTTTAATGCTTCAGCACCATTTAAGGTTGCTGCTCTAATTACTTCTAAAGGATGAAAACCAGCTTCTCGTAACAATTCCAACTCTCTGATATAGGCGAAACCATACAATTGAAAAATAAACCCTGAATCAGATCCTGCAGTCACTCGCCCGCCTCTGTTTTTGTATTCATTTATGAATGTCATCCATAAACTATAATTCTTTTTCCAGGCAATCTCCTGTTCTGTTCCCCAGTAATGCCAATAAGAACCATGTGAAATTTTACTAGGTTGATAAAACTTCCATAAAGAAGGTAGTGTATACTCTTCATGCCATTCTGCGCGTCTTGCTCTTTGTAGGTCTCTACTGGCTTCATAGATATTAAAAGTTGGGTCAAGAGTAAAATCAAGTTCTAGTAATTCATTCATTACCTTATTCCAGTGTTCAGAATAAGGTTTTGCAGCTTGTTGCCATAGTTTACCAGCTTCTTCAAAACGATGTTGCTCGTTATTATAATTATAATCTAAAGGGTAATGTTGTACTGTTTTATCATCAAATAGGGCTTCTGGCAATCCATACCAGTGTTCCATGGTGGTTAAGCCTGCTCTGGCAGAATTCAATACATTCCAACGAGCTACACTCATTTGTGCATGGTGACATGCTGATCCTAAACCTAGTTTTTTGTTTTCATCTAATGCAGCTTTCATAATTTCAGGTTCTGCACCAAAAAATTTAATACCGTCTGCACCTTTTTTTGCATTATTTCGTACCCACTCGCGTGCTTCTGCAGGAGTACTTATGGGTTTTTTACTGCCTTGCCCAAAACCCGTGTATGCAATAACTCTTGGTGCTATAATTTCATTTCTCTCGCTTTTCTTTTTTAAATCAAGCGCCCAGTCAATATCTCTGCCACTGGGTTCACGTACAGTGGTAATGCCATGTGCCATCCATAATTTAAAAACATAATCAGAGTCAGCTCCTTGAGGAACGCCACCAATATGCCCATGCATATCTACAAACCCTGGTAAGAGATACATACCTGTGGCATCCAATTCTTTTCCGCCAGATTTTAATTTTGGACGTTTACTCTCATCAATTTTAACTCCGGGATATCCAACAACTTTAATGTCTTTTATAATATTATTTTCAACTACAATATCAACAGGACTGATCGGTGGGGCACCATTACCATTAATAAGTGTTACTCCGCGAATGATTAATTGTGGAAAAGGCCCCTCGCTAAATGATGTGGTATCACTATTTTGGCCTTGAATTGAAACCATAACAAGTAAGAAAGAGAATAAAACGGTTAAAGTTCTGATGTTATTTTTCATTGTTTACTACTAAATTTTATCAAATGATTCTTTGGTATACTTATGTTGAACGTCGCCGGTATGTTTAATATTTGAAGGTTCAAATAGCAATACCCATACTTCTTCTTTGGCAATAGGTTTATGTTCTACACCTTTTGGAATAATAAGCATTTCTCCTTCGGAAAGTGTTATGATTTTATCGCGAAACTCAAGTTGAAGTTCACCTTTAATGATATAAAACAGTTCGTCTTCATCTTGATGGTCATGCCATACAAATTCTCCTTTTAATTTGGCAAGTTTTACATCTTGCCCGTTTAGCTGCCCAATAATCTTAGGGCTCCAATGTTCTGTAAATAGCGAAAATTTGTTGTTGATATTGACTGCTTCCAAGGGATTGATTGTATAAGAACTCTAAAGATACTTATTTTCAGGAACTATAAACTAAAGGCTATCTATCCACTTAATAATATCTTTATTCTTTTCCTTAATTAGTAGCCATTGATGAGGTGTATGCTCCTTGCCAAATTGAGCTTGCCATTTCTTGTAGTAATCATAAGGATCATGTTCTTTCTTACTCAGTAATTCAACCTTTGTACTCAAGATATATGTGGTATAACGTTCAGCGCCACAAACAGTACAAACGCTACGATCCGTCTTGCTTAAAAGGAGTAAAGCGGCAAGTAGACTAAAAAAAAGAACTGTGACTATTTTATGGTTGGTTTTCACTAATAAAAATTTAAATAAAATAAGAATAGAGTTAAGTATACAAGTAAATAAAATCGATAAAAATTTCTTGCCTTAATATATTCTTTGTTTTCTGGGTACAGATTGCCAAACAACCCTTTTAACTCTTTAATAAATAGGGGTTTTATATTAATACTCCAGTGGTCAGTTTCATACACAATTTTTCTAAAATTGCTTCTGTAGTAGGTGAGTGGAAGTCCCCAAATTATAAATAACAATAACCATATATTGTTTTGAATCCAACTCATTTTTTTGGTTTTTTTGGAAACCAAGGGAAAAATGCACTGGTTCTTTCTATGTATGCTTTATAGGCTGGTTTTCTGTCTTTAATGGTTCGTTCCAATAATGCAACTCCTGAAATTTTGAGTATTAGTACAGTCATTAATAACGAGCTAAATAATGGAATATAACTTCCGGCTGCAACAGCAAATAAACCAAATGACCACCAAACTGTTGCATCGCCAAAATAATTAGGGTGTCTGGTATATTTCCAAAAACCGGTTTGCAAAACTTTCCCTTTATTGTTGGGATTAGATTTAAACTTAGCTAATTGATAATCACCACCCGCTTCAAAGATAAAACCGACTAGCCAAACTATGATAGCTATTATATCTATAATATTTAATGAAGTATCAGTTTTATAATGCATAGCTGCTAACAATGGAGCAGAAATAAGCCAACATAAAAGACCTTGCAATACAAAGACCTGAAAAAAACTAAACCACCAATAACGTTTTACTCCATAGTCTTTACGGAACTGCTGATATCTATAATCTTCTCCTTTACCCCAATTACGCCAGGTAATGTAAATAGACAATCGTAGACCCCATATGATTACTAAGAATAAGACTAGTTGTTTTCTAAGTTCAAAACCATTAGTTTGTATAAAATAAACGAATGCTGCAATGATGAAGCCAATGCTCCAAAAGGAGTCTACAATACTTACATTTTTTATGAATATACTTATAAGCCAAACTATGGTCATAAGAGAAAGGATTGCCAACAACCCTTGAAAAAAAATGAATATGAAATCCATTAAAGCTTGCGTTTAAATACATAAAAAAACCCGTAGCTTTTACACTACGGATTCTCAAACTTAAACTCTAAATTTTGGTAACTTAATCTTCGCTACCATCTGCAACATTATTCTGGAATATTGCTTCTTTACTACTTAGGGTAAACGCAAATTTACCGTCAAATAGTATTTTTACTAACTCTTTATTATCATCCACCCAGTAATAAGCATCTTTCATGCCTTTACCTTGGTGTACAAATTTGTGTAATTCTTTTTCTTCACCATCAATGAACTCTTTATGCTTACCTAAATAGTTAACTGTTTGGTTTTTCTTCACATAAAGCTTCGTTTCATCTAATGAATTGAACTTAAAAGTACCTTCTTTCTCAAATTTTAGATTAGGAACAATTGCTAAAATATTAAATGATGGAATTGTTCTTTCTGGCATTCTAATCATTGCATGATGCTTAGAAGGAATAAATTCTTTCACTTCAGGATCAGGACTCATTTTATGTTTAAAGTCACCTTTAAAAGCCCAAAATGAAGCTTTGTTCTTTGTTTTTACACGCTCACCTGAAAAATTAACAGGAGCCATATTGGAATCAATAGTACCATCAAATACCATTCCGGTAGCTTCTAACATTTTATCTGAATCACAGGTTGTGCTTAAGTTAAAATCTAATACCTCATTGGCAAAGTTAGCATCAACAGTAGTATTGATAACAGTATTGCCTTTATCATCTTTTGTAGTTTCAATGCTAATATAGCCTTGACCAAATGCTGATTTATAATACTTTACAGAATCCTTTTCACTATAAAAGGATAGCGCGATAAAACAGCAAGCAATTAAAAAATAGGGGAGTTTTCTTACCATAACAAGTCATTTTTTACTAGTAAAATTGTTAAACTTTTTCTTTAAAATAAATAGTAATTTAATTCAAAGATATTATTTTCCTTAACAATATAACAATTTAGCTAGTAAAATTCCTACCCCCAGAGGCACAAAAAAAACGTTAATTCGATTTTTTCTGCGCTCTTTTTTGCCTTCTCTCTTCTCTTTTTAGTCTTCTTCTGGCTTTTCGTTCAGCACGACGTTGTTCTTTTTCCAGTGTTGTATTTTGTCCTTTAAAAATATTTTCAAAAAACTTTTCTAGTCCGGTTACTTCTATATAATCAGGGCAGTAAATGGTGTCTTGAAATATTTCAGTAACAGGATTAAATTTTGTAAAATAAGTTTTTTTGATCCAATTAGTACGCTGCACAGTCTGAAGCATCTTAGCAACTAATGGTAAAGCCAGCTTACTACCAGACCCATTTGAACCTGTATTAAATTTAATTAGTGGAGAGGAAGCACCTACACGTGTTACCATTACTAAATTAGGATTGTAAGAAGCAAACCAGGCATCTGCATAATCTTGTGATGTTCCTGTTTTTCCAGCTAGGGGCAATGAAATACCATAAGTGCTTCTTAAGGACACACCTGTACCTTCATTAATAGCTTTCTGTAATATTGCATTCATTGAGTTTGCTGATTGCTCACTAAGTACTTTGTTATTACTCCTCAGTAATTTATTATAGTAGATTACCTCACCATCCGATGTTTTTATTGATAAAATAGTTTGAGGTTTTACTTTATAACCACTATTTGCAAAAGCGGCATAGGCAATTGCTAATTCATAAATACTAGCGGTTGAAGTACCTAGGGCTATAGATGGTTTGTTTATCAGTTCTTGAGAAAAACCCATTTTTTTCCAAACGTTATTCAAACTAGAATACGGAGTTTCTAAGAATAAATTTACTGTGGGAATGTTCATTGACTTTGCCAAAGAAGCGGCCATTGTATATTTTCCGCCGATGGACCTATTATAGTTTTGTGGTTCCCAATTATCAAAATCAGTCAAGACTAATCGTTCATTATCTAAATACTCACAAGGGTCTTTACCTGCTTCTAAAGCTGTGGCATATAATATAGGTTTAAAGGTTGAAGCAATTTGACGTTGAGCAAATATCTGATCATAAGGTTGCGTTCTATAATCTATACCACCTACCCAAGTTTTTATAGCCCCATTCCTCGGGTCCATAGCTAAAAATCCGGCATGTAATAAAGTCATGGTCTGCCGCAAGCTATCTTTTACAGAGATAGAATCGGTATAAAAACCGTTCCAACCGAAAACCTCCCTATTTTTCTTTTCATTTGCCGTTTTGGTCAATTTTAAACGCTTCAATTCTTTAGTAACTAAATTATTTAGGGCAGTTCTACTGGTACCACTTCTATATTGTTTTCTAAGCCGGTCTTGCATCACACTCAAATGACTTTTATAAGCTCTTAATGCATAGGTCTGTAGATTGAGGTTTAGGGTGGTTTTTATAGTAAGTCCACTATTTTCTATAGAATAATCAGTACCATTTTTTTTGTTATAAGCTTCTAGTATTTCATTAACGTCATCCTTTACCTGCACTAAGAAATAATTGGCAGGCCCTTCTGATTCTAAATTGGCATAATCAAGAGTAAGTTTTATATTCTGAAGCGAATCTTTTTCTGTGGCTGTCAGGTATTGGTACTTTTCCATTTGACCGAGCACCACATTTCTCCGTTGTACGGCATTTTCTGGATATAACCTTGGATTATAATAGGTGTTGGCTTTTAACATTCCAATTAAAACAGCGCCTTCTTCAACTTTCAATTTTTCAACAGGTTTGTTAAAAAAACGTCTGGAGGCAGCTTCAATGCCCAACACATTTTCCCCAAAAGGAACAGTATTAAGGTATAGTGTTAAAATATCTTCTTTACTATAAATATCTTCAAGCTTTCTTGCTAAAAAGACCTCTTTGGTTTTATTGACAGGCATTGTCAAGAAACCATGACTCTTACGCCCATACATATTTTTGGCAAGCTGTTGATCTATAGTACTACCGCCACCCGCATTTTTTTGATTTAGCAAAATTGTTTTGAATAGTACACGTAGTAGGCTACGTGAATCTACTCCTTTATGTTCAAAATAGCGTGCATCTTCTGTAGCTACTAATGCATTGATAAGGTGTTTAGGTATCTTATCATAGTTTACATTGGTTCTGTTTTCGGCATAAAATTTTCCAATGATAACACCTTCTTCAGATAAGACCAGTGTAGCCGTTTGATTTTTGAAAGATTTTAGTTCTTCTTCGGTATAGAGTTCACCAAAAACACCATAATAAACGGAGGCTATAAATGCACCTAATAGCAATACACCAATAAAAACAAGAATGAGAAGATATTTAAGTATTCTCTTAAACATAAAGGGGAGGGTTAAAATCGTAGATTTTAAACGTTTAAAGAATAAAGATAGTATATTCTAGACTGAACTTTTTATCAACAGATGAATAGCCTTGTAAATTGTCATTAAGCCAAAATCATTTTGTAAATTGCGCCTTCAAAATTTAGGATATAAATGTTTAATAAAAATATTAAGTTAGTTATAGCAGTACTGGTATTTGCATGGGCAATTTATCAGTTTGTAGAAGGAAATATTGGTAATGGAATTTCACTGGTTTTATTGGCTGGAATTTTTGTGTTCTTCTATTTTAAGAATGAATTTATCTTATTAGCTTTTTTGAAGATGCGAAGACAGGATTTTGCAGGCGCATCTAAATGGTTATCATATATTAAAAACCCGAGCGCCGCTTTGATAAAAAAACAGGAAGGTTATTATAATTTTTTGCAAGGTATTATGCTTTCGCAAACCAACTTAACACAGGCCGAAAAGTATTTTAAAAGAGCTATTGGTTTGGGATTATCTATGCATCATGATTTGGCAATGGCAAAATTACAATTGGCTGGTATAGCCATGACCAAGCGTAGAAAGCGTGAAGCTACTAATTTAATTGCCGAAGCTAAGAAATTAGATAAGCATGGTGTGCTGAAAGAGCAGATTCAGATGATGAAGCAACAAATGAAGAAAATATAATTTTTACAATAGATTTAAATAAAAAAACCTCGGAATGAAAATTCCGAGGTTTTTTATTGTTCTTTAGACTGAAATTACTTTTTGAACTTAGCGTATTTGTTCTTGAACTTATCAATACGGCCTGCGGTATCAACTAATTTCACTTTACCAGTATAATAAGGATGAGATGTTCTTGAAATTTCTAACTTAACCAATGGGTATTCAACACCTTCAACCTCAATCGTTTCTTTTGTTTCAGCAGTAGACTTTGTTAAAAATACATCATCATTAGACATATCTTTAAAAGCTACCATTCTGTAATTTTCTGGATGAATTCCTTTTCTCATCGTAAAACTTTTTTTAATTGTTAAATTATAGTCTTTATATGACTAAAAATCTACCTCTCGGTTTTGAGAGTGCAAATTTAATACTATTTTTGAAAATTCAAACAATTAAAATACTTTTTGAATAAAAAAACGTATGAATCTTAAAACACTCATGGTTTTAGCGGTTTCGGCAGTTCTTTTTACCGCTTGTGGTGATGGATATAAGTTATCACTTGTTTCACCAAAAAATATTCAGATCAATCAAAAGCTTAGTCTAAATGTTGTTGAAAAAAACAATAAGATAATAGATTCTGTTTTGTATTATTTGGATGGTAAGAGAATCACCAATGAAGGTATAGATATATCTAATATGCGCTTAGGTAAACATGCTGTTACGGCTACAGTATTCTTTAATAATACACAAAAACAACTAATAAATACGGTTCATTTTCTGGCTTCTAAAGCCCCAGAGATTTATGACTTTGAAATCATAAATGAATTTCCACATGACAAGAATGCATTTACACAAGGTTTAGAGTTTCACAATGGTTTTTTATATGAGAGTACTGGACAATATGGGAAATCTTCTCTTAGAAAAGTAAATCTGGAAACCGGTGAGGTACTTCAAAAGAAAGATTTAAACAGAAAATATTTTGGTGAAGGAATGACTATTTATGATGATAAGATCTTTATGCTTACTTGGCAAAGTAAGAAGGGTTTTGTATTTGACTTAGATTCTTTTGATGAAGAAAAAGAATTTTTTTACGCTCAAAGTAAAGAAGGATGGGGACTTTCACATTCAGCCGACAAACTTATTAAAACAGACGGAACTGAGCGTGTATGGTTTTTAGATCCCAATACTCAGAAAGAAGATTCGTTTGTTGAGGCTTACACGCATGATAGAAAAGTAGATAAGCTAAATGAGATTGAATATATTAACGGAAAAGTCTATGCCAATAAGTGGCAACAAAATAGTATTTTAATTATAAACCCAGGGAATGGTACAGTTGAAGGAATTGTAGATTTAAAAGGTCTACAACCTAAAGCCGGCCAAAAAGGATCAGATAATGTATTAAATGGTATAGCTTACGATGCTGATAATGATCGCCTATTTGTTACGGGTAAAAACTGGAATAAAGTTTTTGAAATTAAATTGAAGAAAAAATAATTTACATTTAAATTCTTATGAGATTTCTTCAATTCGTTAGTATTATTGTATTACTAATATCTATTGGTTCTTGCCGTAAGGATTTTGACACTATTGGCAGTAGCGGTAACCTCACTTTTTCTAGAGATACCGTTTTTTTAGATACTGTTTTCACCAATATTGGATCAAGCACAAGAAGTTTTAAAGTGTATAATAGGGGTAATGATGCTATTACCATTCCTACCATTACGTTAGGTAGGGGAGAAGATTCTTTTTACCGACTTAATGTAGATGGCGTTTCAGGAAAATCATTTGAAAATATAGATATCCTTGCTAAAGATAGCATTTTTGTCTTTGTAGAAGCTACCATAGATTTTGAACAAGTGAGTAATCCCATTTATACAGATTCGGTAGTTTTTGATGCGGGTGCAAATCTTCAAGATGTAGATCTCGTTACACTGGTACAAGATGCCCATTTTTGGTTTCCAAGGCAACTCTCACAAACCGTAAGAGAAACAATATTTTTAGGGCTTGATGAAGAAGGAAACGAACTCTCTGTTAGTGGTTTTTTGTTAGATGACGATACTACATGGCAAAGTGATAAACCACATGTAGTTTATGGCTATGTAGCTGTCCCGCAAGGAAAAACATTAACTATAGAGGCGGGTGCTACGGTAAACTTTCATGCAGATTCTGGAATCTTGGTTCAAGAAGGAGGATCCTTAAAGGTTAACGGAATACTTGAAAATGAAGTATTGTTTGAAGGCGATCGTTTAGAACCTGAGTTTTCAGAAGTGCCTGGTCAATGGGGAACTATATGGTTGCGATCCGGTAGTGTAAATAATGAAATTGATTATGCTATTATAAAAAATGGTATCGTTGGATTACTGGTTGATAATAATGTAAATTCTAACCCTACACTATTCGTTACTAATACTCAAATCTATAATACATCTAATCATGGTATCTTAGGACGCGCTACCAATATAAATGGCGAAAATTTAGTAATAGGTAATAATGGGCAATCAAGTGTGGCCTGCACCGCAGGTGGAATCTACAATTTTACTCATTGTACATTTGCTAATTATTGGAGTTCCAACTTTAGACAGTTACCTACTTTATTGCTTAATAACTTTTTCATTACTATTGAAAATGGAAATGAAGTAGCTAATTTAGTTGATTTGCAGGAAGCTAATTTTACCAATTGTATCATAGATGGTAATCAAAATGTAGAGTTTGTTTTAGATAGATTAGATGGAGCAGACTTTAATTTTAAGCTATCTCATTCTTTACTTAGGTTCAATACCAGCAGTCAGGATCTATTGAGTAATCCATTATATGATTTTACGAACACATCATTGTATGAAAATATCATTAGAAATGGAATACCGGATTATAGAGACATTGACACCAATAATTTTATTATTGGTGAAGAGTCAGGAGCTATAGGAAATGCTTCTTTAGATGGTGCTCTAGCGGTTCCATTAGACATTTTGAATGTTGATAGAATTGCTTCTCCAGACATAGGTGCTTATCAACATATCATTTTTGACGATCTTTAAAACAATAAAAAAACCGAAGCTTAACTTCGTTTTTTTATTGTTTTATAATAAAGTAGAGATAGCCTATTTCCTCTTAGATTTTTGTTGAGCTGCTTGTTGAGCTTGAGCTTGCTTCATAGCATCATCTAACCGTTGTCTAAATTTACTTTTCTTCTTTTCTGGGCGTGCTTTGTTTTCTTCTATCTGAGCATGAATTTTTTGTTCATCAATTACATAGTTCTTGATAACGAACATAATGGCAATGGTCAACAAGTTTGAAATAAAGTAATATAAACTTAACCCACTGGCATAATTATTAAAGAAAACCAACATTAATAATGGTGAAAAATACATCATCATTTTCATCATCTGGCCCATATCTGGCATACCTTCTTGTGCAGGTGGTGTCATATTTGCCTGTTGACTTTGGGTCATACGCATATAGAAAAAGATAGCAATGGAAGCCAGAATAGGGAATAAACTTATGTGGTCTCCATAAAAAGGAATTTTAAAAGGCAGTTTGGCAATAGTATCATATGATGATAGGTCATTTGCCCATAAGAATCCTTTTTGACGTAAATCTATAGCAGACGGAAAAAATTTGAATAGGGCAAAGAAAATAGGCATTTGTATCAATGCCGGGATACACCCTGCCAAGGGACTTACACCAGCTTTGCGTTGCAATGCCATTGTTTCCTGCTGACGTTTCATAGCATTCTCCTTACCAGGATATTTGTCATTAATAGCCTGCATTTCAGGTCGCAGCACTTTCATTCTAGCACTTGATAAGTATGACTTATAAACAACAGGAGACATTAAAATGCGTACTACAATAGTCATCAAGATGATTAGTAATCCATAGTTTCCGATAAATCCACTTAAAAAATTGAATACAGGCACAAAAACTACGCGGTTGATAAAGCCGAAAATACCCCAGCCTAAATCTACAGACTCATCTAGATCAGTACCCTTATATTGTTTTAAGGTATCATAATCGCTAGGTCCGTAGTACATATTCATAGCGTAGTTCAGCTCACCACTTTTCATATCCAGTGGAGCCTGCATGGTAAATTTTCTACCATAAATGGTGTCTATATCTTCATCTTCAACGAGTTCTTTTGAAGATATTTTTGCTGTACTAAAAGGCGTATCTGTTTTTAGAATGGAGGTGAAAAAATGTTGCTTATAAGCTACCCAATCAACATCTTCTTCTGTTTCATCATCATCTGTCGAAAGGTAGTCTACATCATTATCAGCTCTAAAATAGTACCAGGTGTACATATTTTCAGCATAATAACTTTTCTCATTTCTATATGATTTTAACTCCCAATCTAAATTCAATGCCTGCGAGGTATTGATAACATTATTTAACCCTTGAGATCTAATGGCAAAATCCATCATATAGTCATCGGGCTTTAACTCATATCTATATTCAAGAAAGCGATTGCCATCTACTTTCAACTTCATTGAAAGTACCTGATTCTCACCATTGGTTGTCAAAGAGGGTTCGAAATATAAATCCTTTGTATTTAAGGTACGATTGTCTGTCGTTCCAAAATTAATATTGAAGGAAGCATTGGAATCCTTTATAAGATACAAAGGCGTTTTTTTCCAGGTTTTATAGTTCTTAAGTTCTACTTCAGAAATCTGTCCACCTTTATTATTAACTTTTATTCGTACAAGGTCATTCTCTAATGTCGTTTCTTGTTCTTTTGCAGATGGTAATGTTGCACTAAAGGCAAATGCACCCAATTGATTTTGAGCATTTGATAATGCTAAAGAATCATTTACTACCTCTCCAACTGTAGTCTCTTTTAAGGAGTCAATCTCTTTAGTAGCTTGTTGTGCTTTTTGAATAGAATCCTGAATTTGCTCTGTCTTTTGTTGTGCTATTTCTTCAGGAGTAGGTTGATTGGTATACAAGTACCACATCATAATGGCACCTAATAATATAAAACCTACAAGGGTATTAACATCGAATTTTTTTTCTTCCATATACTTGCATGCCAACTTGGCATAGAATAATGTTCATTAAGTTGTTAAAAATCAGACAAAGAGTCAAAAAACATTTGCAGATTTTCCTGCGCGAAAGTATGAAAAACTAGCTAATTAGGCTGTATTTATCAATGTTAAATTTACAATGATAGATCTATGTGTTTTTCATTATTTTACACTTGTAAGTTATTGGTCAAATAGTATTCCAAATCTGTTAAATAAGATCATTTTTCGGGTTATATCATACTGACTAAATAATTTTACATACATTTATAGTACTAACATTAAATTTGGTTTTATGAATAAGTTTCTTCTTTCGCTGTTTTTGAGTTTGATTTGTTTTTCTACGTATGCACAATTTTATGTTTCAGGTAGCGGTGGTTATTCCATTGGAGTAGGTAAAAAAACATTAGGCTCAGAAATTACTGCTGCAGGACAAAGTGATTTAAAAGGAAGCTATGGAGAAGGTATACATGCTCAGCTTAGAGGAGGCTATTTGTTTAATGAAAATTGGGCAATTGAATTAGGATTAGGCTATTTACATGGTTCAGATCAAGACGTTGCTAGGGTGTCTGGTGTGCCTACTTTACCAGAGACAGAAATTTTTGCTAGAGGTAGAGCATTTGGAGCTTCTTTATCTGGTATTTATAATATTACGGAAAACATCTATGTTCGAGCGGGTCTGTTAACCAAAATTGGAGGAAGAACTGAGGCGGTTAGTAAAGTTGCTGTTAATGATTTACCCGTACTTCTATTTGACCCTAGTGTTATGGATCCTACGATTGTAGCAGATCTTAATGTGGACTTTACAACAGATTTTCATGGTAAGCTGCCTATTGGAGGTATTGCAGCTGCCGGCTATAAATTTCCTATTGGGGATAATTTAAATTTGTTCGCTGAACTAGAATATATGGGTATTAATGTAACCAGAGATACCTCTGAGTTGGCTGAATTCTCTGCTTCTTTTGGTGGTCAAAATGTAAGTAGAGATCAAGTTGTTGCAGGAATAGAGAGTTTACTTGCTTCACCGGCTACTCCTGATTCTACAAAGGAGTCATTAGCTCGATTTTTACCGTTACTACAGGATGAAGCTAAGTGGGGAGAAGGTGATTTACCTTCTACAGAGGCACCATATTCATCGTTTGGTATTAATTTTGGATTGACATATACATTCAATTAAACTCATTACTTCTGGCTGTTTATATATTTTTTTATGGCTTTGGAGAGCATTTGTGCTGCTTTTGGATAATTTCTAAACCATAATTCTGGCTCTATCAATTCTAACTCAGCTAACGCAATATTGTTGTCATTATCATTAAAAATGTCAACCCTTGCATATAACGGAAGCTCTTTGCATGCTCTAACTGCCTTCTGAGCAAATAAGATTTCTTCTTGTGTTGGATGATATTCATGTACAGATCCACCAAAATCATCTTGCACCCTAAAATCACCTTGTTTGGCAATTTTCAGAACAGCATGCGTATATTCACCACCCATAAGCATAAGAGATTTTTCACCTTCTGTTACAATTTTGTTTTGAAAAGGTTGTAACATCATTGGTTCATTGGAGGTGAGCCCAGCAAATATATCTTCATAAGCCGAGATGTTTTCCTGATTCAATTTATATGTATGACGAGCACCTCCTGAAAAAACCGGTTTTAGCACAGCTTCTGTATAATCATTTTCTTCATGGAGTTGCCCTAGCGATTTTTGATTTCCTTTTTCAATAAAGGTCGTTGGGGCACAGTATATACCTTTGGCTTCTAAATCTTTAAAATAACGTTTGTCAATATTCCAACGGATGATATTTTCAGAATTGATCATTTTGGTTTGTTTTCCTACTCTATTTAGCCAAGATGAGAATTCATTAAATCTATCAAAATAATCCCAGGTGGATCTAAATAGAACATAAGATGTTGTTGACCAGTCAAATTCAGCATCGTCCCACGATAGTCGTGCAACTTTTAATTCTAGTTCTTCTAAAGCATCTTGAACTAATTTATCTTCAAGAAGCACATTACGATTGTAATCATTTATTTCTTTTGGGGTTACATAACGACGATCGGTAAGTATAACTACATCAAAAACTTTCATATATTTAATAGGTGAAATTTTTATAAAGATGTTCAAATTTTTCTTTGCTCAACTTATACAAATTTACTTTTTGCTTAAAACTAATCCTACCAGGAATTACTTCGTATGTTTTAAGGAATTCAAAACCTGATTTTTGAAGTGCCTTATTTGGAGCAGGATTCAAAGCATATGGTCTACAGTATAATTTTTTTAGTTGGAAATGATCAAAAAAGTAAGGAATACTTTTTTTAACGAACTCAAAGCCTAATCCTTTATTTCGAGTTGATTTTTTCCACATATGCAAGTGCATAAATGCTTCTAATCCAAACTTTATATCATTAATATTACAATGGCCAATAGATTCATTATTTAATTGCCAAATAACATAGTAAATTAATTTTAGTCGATTTTCTTTTTCAAATTCATTAGTCATATAGACCATCCAATCTTTTTTAGAGGGCATTTTTTTTGGATCGGCTCCCATACCCAATAAAAATTCATTATCTGCATTCAGAAAGTAATCAATAACGTTTTCAATATCCTCAAAAGCTAATTCTTTGACAAAAAATTTATCTTGCATTAGACTTTGTGTTCTTGATAATAATTCAATATGTGCTCTGGGAGTTTAACACCTTTTGGCAAATCGGGATCAGCCACAGGAAACTCTGCAACTTGTTTTAAAGGTACTAAACCAGCCCAAATAGGTAATTCATAATCTTCAGGTTCATCATTCACCCCAACATCTCTAATTTTAGCTGAAGCAGTTTCTATGGTCATTTCTACAACCATAGTTCTATCTAATTCATGTGGATGCATAGGTCTAACATGATCCCATTGTCCTTCAAGCATATGTTCCATAAAGCATTTTAGGGCAGCTTCTTTTTTATTTTTATCAGTTATTTTTTTTACCGAGCCAAAAAGTGTAGCTGAACGATAGTTAACCGAATGATGTAAACCTGAACGTGCTAAAACTAAGGCGTCAAGGTGCATTACTGTCATACTCATTTCTTTTGCTTCAAGCAATGACAAAAGCATTCTATTTCCTTGTGACCCATGTAGAAATATTTTATTATCTAATCTGCCATAGGCCATAGGTAAACTTATAGCTTTACCCTGGTAAACATAACTTACAAAACCAATAAAACCAGCATCTAAAATTTGGTTGATTTTTGAAACATCATAAGTGGCCCTGTTTTGACCTCTTTTAACTCTGTTTAATTTAGACTGTGGGTATTCTTTCATATTTAAATGTAATTATAATGATGTATAAATGAGAATAAGCTTTTGCTTGTAATGAATATCATATGCTATATTGTATTTGGTTTTTATTCTAATTGTTCAATCATTTCTTTGGCATGTTGATGTTCTGGATTAACTGAGAGAGATTTTCGATAATTTTCTAAGGCGTTTATCAAATCACCATTGGCATAAAGTGCATCGCCCAATAAAGACCATGAAAATTCATCTTTTGGATATTGTTTAGTGTATAATTTATACAGTGCGATCGCGGATTGAAAATCTTTTTTAATCGTCAACTCCTCTCCTATCTCTTCAAAATCCCAATCTATAAACTGAACATAATTCTTGTGATTTTTGAATTCGTTATACTTCTTAAGAGCTGAATCAATTCCATTTTCGAGGTATTCATTTGAGAATAATTTAGGCAATGATTTTTTATCAATCTGATACGCTTGATTGTTTAAAATTCGCATGGGTGCGGTGAACGTATGACTATCTGTTAGGTCATTATTGGTCAACATAATAATGCACTGATCCTCGGATACATTACGTATAAAAAAATTGCGTCCACCTCTGAAACCTCCTGCATGAAAAACAATTTTTCCTTTTGTATTGTCTTTTGCAATACTCCATGATAGTCCGGCATGATCAGGATAATTTGACTTTGAATTTACAGTGTAGTCCTTATTATTGGTGAACTTAAAAGGGTTATACATTTCTGATATGGATGAAGAATTGAGTAAAATGCCGTTTTGCATAGCATTGTGATATTTTAACAAATCCCTTGCAGTGGTGTATATGGCACTTTCTCCATAATTATTTTCAAACGTTCGCTTTTCGGCTAGATCATCTTTTAGAGTATTAATGTTTTCCATTTTATAAGAAAGCCACTTTGGTTTTCTATAATATGAAACTATGTTGTTCTGTAGTTTTTCAGGAATTCTCCATTCCTTTAAAAAAGTACCGGTCATTCCAGCTTTTTGAAAAATGTTTTTATTGATGTATGTGTTATATTGAATTCTAGATACTTTCTCAACGATTAAGCCAAGCAGGATATAATTTGTGTTGGCATATTTATATCCCATGCCAGGAGGAAAATATGCCTTTGGCTTCACTATTTTATACACTTCTAAAATTTCTTCATTAGTTAATCCTTTTTGATCTATTTTTTCACGAATGAGCTCACTCTGAATGCGATATAGTCCAGAAGTATGTGTAAGCAATTTTTCAATTGTTATGCCTTCATAAGGAAAATCTGGAAAATACTTTTTAATAGTATCTGTTAGTTGCAGTAATCCTTTTTCTTTCAATTGTAGAATAGCCAAAGCAGTAAAAGTCTTAGAAATTGACGCAATATTAAAAATACTCTCTGAGCTTAACTGTTTATTGGCTTGGATATTCGATAGTCCAAACGATTTCTCGTAGAGTATTTTACCTTTCTCAGCAATAATCACATTGCCATTAAAGCTCTTCTGGGCATGTAATGAAGTCAGTAATTCATCAATTTTTATTATTCTTTTGTCTTCTTTTTGATGAGTGCATGAAAACAAAAGTAAGATCAAAAAGTAAACTATTCTGATTGAATTCATTTCTTTGATTTTTTATCCAATTGTTCGTCTTTAATTGGAGTAAGTATCTCGTAGGTATGCTTTAAAATCTGGGTTTTCAGCTTTTGATAATACATGCTTGATCCATGCTTTACGCTCATGGTAGAAAATTTCTAATTCCCAAATACAAACCAATTGTTTAGGGTTATAAATAGAAGGAATTATTTCATTAGGCAACTTAAAACTGGCAAAATAAATATTGGTTTCTACCATGTTTTCGCCTGTCCACCAACTCAATAAAATTAATACACCTTCTCGGGCTTCATGAACCATTAAAAAAGCATGCCTATGTGTTGGTATACTTGAATTTTGTGCTTTTTCTAACCATAAAGGTAAGGCCTCCAAACTGGCATTTAAAGTTTCAACCGACTCAAAATTATTTCTGTTAGTAATGGTATATATCTTAACATTAAAATCATTTGACTCTATGGTTTTTATAAAGTCAATTTTTCTGTGTTGATACTGTTCAAATTCTTGATTCATCTTTTATTTGGATGTATATTCTTAAACTTATCTGATAACTTTTTAGCTTTTAAAAGGTCTTTAGGCTCAAATACCCGTTTTGTTGAAGGAGAATACTTTTCTAACATTTTAGAAGGACGCACCGGTCTCTGAATAAAATTACCACCACAACTTGGGCATACATTTTCAAATAGTTCTAAAGCACATACCGTACAATAAGTGCATTCGAAAGAGCAAATCATAGCATCATCTGAGTTATTCGGCAAATTTTTACCACAATGCTCGCAATTTGGACGTATTTCTAACATTTTATAAATACCTTTCTTTTATAATTTCCATATGCCAAATATCATGACCAGGAATAATAAATGCAGCAGCTCTTGCAGATAGATCATAACCACTTGCATTGCCTATAGACTTGAGGTTGTCATGCGATAAACTTCTTAATACGGAGATAGAATGCGTTCTATTAATTTTAAATTCATTTAACAAAGTATCAAGACTCTTTTGGCTGGCTCCAGATGGTTCTATGTAGATGTTCTGATCAAATCCTGCTAAAGGAGTCGAATCACCACGTGAAATCCTCAAACATCTGTACATAAAAATCCGCTCCGTATCAATAAGATGCTGTAGTATTTCTTTGATGCTCCACTTTTCAGGTTGGTACTTGTAATTAAGTTTTTCTTTAGGAATAGAAGAAAAGAAATCAACTGCGTTTTTTTCTCCATTTTCATAACTACTAATAAGGTTAGAATCATTGTTTAATTTATGAATATAAAGACCATAATATTCATTAAACTCATTGGGACTTAATTCTGATTTTTTCATAAATGCTGTATTTGTCACTCAAAAGTAATACATTTATGGACGGTTATTTTCATCCAGAATAAAAATTTTTAGTAGTCCAGATGTTTCCATATAAAACAAGCCTAAAAGTAAATAGAAGAGCAAATCAAGCCATTTATCTACAATTGGCAAATCAATTCATAGAGCTCATCAAAGAACGAAAACTGCCACCTAAAACCAAGCTTCCAGGTAGCAGAACCTTAGCCGATTTATTAGATGTACATAGAAAAACGATTGTTGCTTGTTATGACGAGTTACTTCTACAGGGCTGGATTGAAAGTCTTCCTAAAAAAGGAACCTTTGTACATACCAATCTACCTGAGCTTAAAGGGCATCATCTCACAAAAGGTAGTATTAAAAGAAACCAACCTAGTTTGGGATTTTCATTCTATAAAGATAAAGTTCTGGATAGTAAACACTATCTGAAAGAAGAGGGTTTTATGAAAATAAATGATGGAACTTGTGATGAAAGATTGGCCCCGATTAATGAATTGGCAAGAATTTATAGAAGAATTACTACTAAGAAAAATAGTTACACTCATTTAACATATGGTCCAACACACGGTAATGAGAAATTGCGTGAGGTATTGGTAGAGTATCTAAATAAAACAAGAGGCTTAAAAATCATTAAAGAGCAAGTATTGATTACTAGAGGCAGTCAAATGGGTACTTATCTTTCAGCACAATTATTATTAGAGAAAAAAGATATAATTGTTGTTGGGCAAACCAATTATATAGCAGCCGATATTACATTTAAAAAAAGGAAAGCCAAAATAGTACGTATACCGGTAGATGAAGATGGCTTGGATGTGCATGCTATAGAAAAACTTTTGAAAACGCAAAAAATAAAGGCAGTATTTGTCACTTCTCATCATCATCACCCAACTACTGTGACACTTTCAGCCGAACGTAGAATTCACCTTTTAAATCTAGCAAAACAATACAATTTTGCAATTATTGAAGATGATTACGACTATGATTTTAATTATAATCATGCACCTATTCTTCCCTTAGCCAGCCATGATATAAATGGAAATGTGATTTATATTGGCTCTGTCTGTAAAACAGTGGCTCCTGTTTTTAGAATTGGTTATTTAATTGCTCCAACGGCGTTTGTTGATGAAGCTGCTAGGTTAAGAAGAATTATTGATAGACAAGGAGATGCTTTATTAGAATTGACATTTGCAGAGTTTATAAAGTCTGGTGATTTAGATAGGCATATCAGAAAAGTGCTTAGAATTTACGAGAATAGGAGAGATGTTTTCTGTAAGTTATTGCGAGAGGAACTGGATGAATACTTTGATTTTGAAGTGCCTAAAGGTGGAATGGCTGTTTGGGTTATACTAAAGAAAAAATACACTTGGGAGGATGTTTCTAGAGTTGCTAAAGAATTTAATTTGGAAGTAGGTAACTGGAAACGATATGACATGGCAAATTCAGGGCACAATGCTATACGAATGGGTTTTGCGGCTTATAATGAGGAAGAAATTTATACTTTGATTGAAAAACTAAAAAAGACAATGGAAATAATAAAGAACTATTAAGTACTTACTATTTGACTACTTAAGTTGATAAATTTAAAATGATGAGATTTCTCAATTGTCTTTAAGAGTTCATCTCGAAATGACAGATGCTATGTTTTTAAAAACCTATTGCCGTATCATCTCCACGTCTATCAGCACCACCTTCTAATTTACCATCAGGTAGCATTAGAATACCATCTACTTTTCCAATAACCGGAGAATCTTCTTCATTGATTTTATAACCAAGAGCTTCAAGTTGTTTAATCAGGCTCTTATCAAAGGATTTTGGTTCCATTCTAATTTCATCTGGCAGCCATTGATGATGAAAACGAGGTGCATTTACAGCTTCTTGCATCGTCATTTCAAATTCATGCACATTTAAAATTGTCTGCAAGACAGACGTAATAATTGTTGAACCCCCCGGAGTGCCTACAGACATTAATAATTTTCCATCTTTTTCAACAATAGTTGGTGTCATAGAACTTAACATACGCTTTTCTGGGGCTATGCTATTTGCTTCAGCACCTATAAGTCCAAACATATTCGGAACACCTGGCTTGGCACTAAAATCATCCATTTCATTATTTAAGAAAAATCCTAGTTCGCTGCAATAGAGCTTTGATCCGTAAGCACCATTAAGTGTGGTAGTAGCAGAAATGGCATTTCCAAATTGATCTACAATTGAGTAGTGGGTAGTTTCATCACTCTCAACAATTTCAATATTGCCATGTGAGACATCACTAGATAAAGTGGCTCTGTCAAAAGAGAAATCTCTCATTCGTCCTTTGAGATATGTATCACTTATGAGCTCATTCTGTGGTACATTTACAAAGTCTGGGTCTCCCAAATAATAACTTCTATCGGCATAAGCTCTACGTTCAGCTTCGGTGATTACTTGAATTGCTTTGGCAGAATTATGACCGTATTGAGCCACATCAAAAGGCTCTATCATTTTTAGAATCTGAGCCAGACATACCCCTCCGCTGGAAGGAGGTGACATAGATATAACTTTAAGGTCATCGTATTTAAAAGTTATCGGATTTCTCCATTTAACTTCATATTTAGCCAAATCTTCTTCTGTAATAATTCCTCCATTATTCTGAATGAATTTTGCCAAAATTTTTGCAGTTTTACCTTTATAAAACTCATCTCTTCCATTTTTCAAAATGCGTGTTAAGGTTTCGGCCAAAGCCAGATATTTAATGGTATCATTTGCTTTCCACATATTATCGAATAGAATAGAATCTTTGTTTGCTTTCGGAAAGTACTTTTGATATTTTTGAATACGATATTCTTGTTTTTTCGTTACCACAACCCCTCTTTTTGCCAAGTCTATAGATGGTTGTATAATTTCTTCTATTGGTAGTGTGCCTAATTTTTTATGGACTGCAAATACGCCTGCTACACTTCCGGGAACTCCCACAGCCATAGCTCCTAATGTGCTTTTTCCTTCAATAACATTGCCATTAGCATCTAGAAACATACCCTTTTTTGATGCCAGCGGGGCTTTCTCACGGTAATCAATTGTACCAATTTCGCCATTATTTTTTCTGTAAACCATAAAACCACCACCGCCTAAATTACCTGCGTAGGGGTAAGCAACGGCTAATGCCAATTCTGTTGCAGCCATGGCATCAAAAGCATTACCTCCTTTTTTTAGAATATCAGCACCAATTTTAGACGCTTCGGCTCTGGCTGAAACAACCATAGCACTGTCAACCACTAATCCCCTTAACTTCGTGCTCTCTACTTTTAATTCAGGTGCTTGTTTGCACGCTATGGCTAAACAAAGAAATAAGAAAAGTAAGCTGATTTTTTTCATGATAATTCTATAAGTTTTTGTTTTGAGAAATCAATGAGTTCTTGGAAAAAGGAAGTAAACTCCTCTTCAAACTCTTGATAAAAAGTGTTGAGTTCATAAACGGCATTGTTCATGCCTGATTTGTTTTGTGTTCTTCTATTCATGCCATCTAGAACCTTTGCAATGCCTTTAATAGAAGCATAACTTAAGAGCCAATTGTCAGCAATCATATATGGCATCATTTTTTGTATTCTTAGCGGTAAAATTTCGAAGTTGTCTTCTAAAGAATCATAAAACTGATTAACATATTTCGCTAAAGGAATTGAACTATAATTTTTCCAGTTTTTTGCTAAAAAATGATCATATAAAATATCTACAATAATACCTGAATAATGACTATATCTTTCATGCAATCGTTTTGTGCTTTTTCGTACTGTTGGATGAGCATCTGTATAGGTGTCAATGGCTCTGTGTAGTAGAATACCTTTTTGGATTTTTTCAGAGTATTTTTTGTATTGCTTACCACGGATGCCATCAGCCATAAAATTACCAATGGTTACCATTTCATCATCACCTGATAAGTAAATATGAGCTAAGAAATTCACTTTGTGAAAATAGCATAAAAAAACAACTTTACTCTAGATAGAATAAAGTTGCTTGAAACAGATTGGCTTGGGTGTTTATATTTCTACAAACTTCCATTGCATCCTATCAAATAGTTTTAGTAATTTGTCTTTTACAGCTTCTCTACAAATCATGAATTCAAAATTTTCATGATCTGTGAGAAACATAGTTGTACCTATTTTTGATGTCTGCGGTTTTAGACTTTCAAGGTAAGATCCTGTCCAATCTCTGCTATATACAGGTCTAAATTTGAAGCCTTTGGTATACAACATTTTTTGAACAGACTTTTTTGTGTCTTTCGCTGTTTCTCCATAACCCATAAGACCTTCATACATTAAAATTCTGTGCATAGCTATTTTAAAATAATCCAATTCAGAATAGGCCTTAGTCCATGCTTTTAAATTTGGGTTAGGTTCTAGAACTAGTTTTCCTTGAAAATTGGGTTTATCCCAATTTGGCATAGATCTTACGGCATAATCCTTATAAATAAAATCAAATTTTTTAGGATCTCGGAATACCAACCATATCTTATCAGTTATGTCTTCTAGGTGGTCTTGTTTGTAAAATGATTGTCCTAATAATTTTACAATTTCAGCAACCATTTCTCTATCAACATCTAAACCTTCAAAGCTAGGTTTCTTTTTTTTATACTCTTTTACGTAGCTTTTAAATTTTATAGTGGTATAATCAGGAATAGGTTCTTGTGAAAACCCACAAAAATAAACCCCAAGGAAGATAAATAAAAAGAAGTATAGTTTCTTCATTTTAAATAGCATTAGCAAATAATAATACTTTATTGTAGGGTCTGGTTAATTTTCTTTAAGGGGTTACGAACTCCCATTTTATCTTTTCAAATAACTCTGTAACTTTATCTTTATTGTTTACCTTACAAACTATTATGTCGTAATGGCCTTTGGTTACCAAAGCAATTAACCCTTTTTTTGATAGCTGATTGTTTAATTTTTGTAAATATGAATAAGCCCAGTCATCTTCTTTGGGCTCTTGAATTTTTATATCTTTAGTAAATAATAGCTCATTAAATGATGATTGTACGGTTTCTGCATCATCACCATAGGTGAGTAATCCATAATAATCTAAAATCTTGTTCAATGCTATTTGAAAATAAGGGTATTCACTATCATTAATAGTCCACTCTGTAAGGTAGGGGTTTGGCTCAAGGACAAGTTCTCCTCTGCTATTGGTATAACTCCAACTCTTATTTGTTTTGATAGCAAAATCTTTATAAACAAAGTCAAATGTTTTGGGTCTGGTAAAAGCTAGCCATAATTTGTTGACCATATCTGTTTTCTCCTTTTGCGTATAGAAATCACCAGCTAATAGGTCAACAATATTAGTTAAAATGTCTCTTTCTACACCTAATTCCTGCGTTCTAGGAAGACTCTCTTTGTATTTGTAGATTTTACTTTTGAATTTTATATTAGAATAGTCAGCCTGTCCAAAGGTAAGACAGCATACCATTGAAAAGAATATAAAGGGGAGCAACTTCTTAATCATATAAACCCTTAAGTTAAACGTTATGTTGACTCTTGAAAAGTCAATTTTACATACCACTGGCATAAGTATAACAACTATCGGAGTAAAATTCCTACCTATAATTTTAAGAATTTTTTCAAAACTTTGACTTCTAGTTAAATTAACAGTTTTTACCTAAAAAACCATTACTTATTAACACTGGTTTGAAAGCAAATATATTCAAAAAAACCAATGTTCATAATATATACATAACGACATGCATCAATATATATTACAAATTGTTAAAAAGTAGTGTTAATAAAAAAGAATGGCATTACCTTAAAAAAGGTTATCCGTTAAGCATTACCGGCATAACAAGCATAGTGATTTGTTCACCATCTTCCAATCTGTCAATAGGAGTAAGAATACCTGCTCTGTTCGGTAAAGACATTTCTAACAGAACCTCATCAGAGTTTAAGCTGTTTAACATTTCTAATAAAAAACGAGAATTAAAACCAATTTGCATATCGTCACCCTCATAATTACATTGAAGACGTTCATCTGCTTTATTGGAAAAGTCTAAGTCTTCAGCAGAAATATTAAGCTCAGTACCGGCCATTTTTAAACGAATCTGATGTGTAGTTTTACTAGAGAAAATAGAAACTCTTCTTACCGAATTTAAAAATGAACCTCTTTCTAACGTAAGCTTATTAGGATTTTCCTTAGGAATTACAGCTTCATAATTAGGGTATTTACCATCAATCAATCGGCAAATTAGTACAGTTGAATCAAAACTAAATTTAGCATTTGATTCATTGTATTCAATTAACACATCATCTCCATAAGCTGCTAAAATACCTTTTAACAAATTTAAAGGCTTTTTGGGCATGATAAACTCAGCAACTTCACTGGCTGTTACGTCAGTTCTCACATATTTTACCAGTTTGTGAGCATCCGTAGCCACGAAAGTTAAACTTTCAGGTGAAAACTGAAAGAAAACACCACTCATTACAGGTCTTAAATCATCATTACCTGATGCAAATATGGTTTTGGTAATGGCCGTTGCCAATATATCTCCAGATATGTTAGCTGAACTAGGTGATTCTAGTTCAATTGCTTTTGGAAATTCATCGCCATCAGCATAAGCTAGCGCATATTTACCACTGTTTGAGCTGATTTCAATCGTATTGTTTTCTTCAACTACAAAGGTTAAAGGCTGTTCAGGAAATGTCTTTAAAGTGTCTAATAGTAATCTTGCAGGTACTGCAATAGAGCCAGATTCATTGGCTTCTACTTCAATTGAAGTACTCATGGTTGTTTCAAGATCTGAAGCCGAAATTTGTAATTTATTAGGGCTTAATTCAAACAGAAAATTGTCTAAAATAGGCAATGTATTATTGCTATTAATAACACCACTTAGAATTTGAAGCTGCTTCAATAATTGAATACTTGAAACTATGAATTTCATCGAAAGATTAGGTTTAGAAAAATGAATTACAAATATATCTATTTATATGAAGCTACAAAAAAAATATAGTATTCAAATTAGGGTATTTTCTATTAAAATGTTAAGGTTTTCACAATTAATTATGAAAGCTCATTTTTATGTTTAGTTTTGTTCAGAAACCACTTTAAATTACTAATGAAACAAGCCTTTACACTACTTTTTTCTTTTATTTTTTTCACTACTATTTTAGCTCAAAAACCTCAAAAACCAAGTTCTTCTGAAATTTATGAAGCGGTTCAAAAGCTAAATTTTTTAGGCTCTGTTTTGTATGTAGCTGCGCATCCTGATGATGAGAATACCCGATTAATATCATATTTTTCAAATCATGTAAAAGCTAGAACAGCTTATCTCTCTTTGACAAGAGGAGATGGTGGCCAAAACTTAATAGGTCCAGAGTTAAGAGAATTATTAGGTGTTATACGTACACAAGAGTTATTAGCAGCTAGAGATGTTGATGGTGGTGAACAGTTTTTTACAAGAGCCAATGACTTTGGCTATTCCAAGCACCCTGATGAAACTTTAACTATTTGGAATAAAGATGAAGTTTTAAAAGACGTGGTCTCAGTAATTAGAAATTTTAAACCAGATATAATTATCAATCGTTTTGATCATAAAAGCGCTGGAAAAACCCATGGACACCATACATCATCAGCTATGCTAAGCACAGAGGCTTTTGACCTGGCAAATGATAAAAATTTCAAAACACATTTTGGTGAACCATGGCAGCCTAAACGATTGTTTTTTAATACCAGCTGGTGGTTTTATGGAAGTCGTGAAAAATTTGATAAGGCAGATAGAAGCAATATGCTCCATTTTGATACAGGAGTTTATTACCCCTTAAAAGGATTATCAAATAATGAACTTGCAGCTATGGCAAGTAGCCAGCATTTATGCCAAGGTTTTGGTCGTTTAACTAATCGTGGTATAGAAGATGAATACATAGAATTGGTAAAAGGCGATTTACCCAAAGATAAATCAAATGCTTTTGAAGGTATTAATACTTCATGGAGCAGATTGAAAGGAGGAAATGAAATAGGAGCTATCTTATATGAAGTTGAAAAAAACTTTGATTTTAAAAACCCTTATAAACACATTCCACAGTTGTTAAAAGCATATCAGCTTATTGAAAAGTTAGATGATACGCATTGGTGCGTAATTAAATCCAAAGAGATCAAAGAAATTATTAGTTGGAGTATGGGATTATATTTAGAAGCTTCAGCTAGTGAAAGTTATGCAAATCCAGGAGGTAGTGTGACTGTTAATATAGAAGCTTTAAATAGAAGCCCTATTGAAGTAAAACTTACAAGCATAAGTTATAACGGAAATTCTATTAATTTGGATAAAGAATTAGGTAATAATCAAAAATATACGAATAAAGAACAACTTATAATTAAGCCAAATCGACAAAAAACAGCACCTTATTGGTTGTTGGCTGAAGGTAATTTAGGGATGTATACCGTAAATGATACTTCCGTTATCGGTACTCCGGAAACGAAACCTCTGATGATGAGATTTTTATTATTAATCGACGGAGTCTCTATTGATTTTGAGAAGCCTCTTATTAGAAGATTTTCCAAACCAGATAAAGGTGAATTGTACGAGCCTTTTCAGGTTGTTCCTAAAGTGACTTCAAGCGTGGTTGATAAAGTTATTATTTTTAGTGACGATAAGCCTAAAGAATTAGCGGTAAAAATAAAAGCGAATGGCAAGAATATTCAAGGTGAAATTCAGTTGAGACTTCCAGATGGATGGAAAGCGAATCCTACCTCCATTCCATTTTCAATGGTGCAAAAAGGGCAAGAGAAAAAAGTTGTTTTTAATGTACAGCCTCCTGTAACCCAAAGTATGGGAAAGGTAAAGCCTTTAATTATTATTAATGGAAAATCATATACCCAAGAACTGATTGAGATCAATTATGATCATATACCTAAACAATCTGTATTGCTACCTTCAGAAGGAAAAATAGCTCGATTAGATATTAAAAAGAAAGGAGATAAGGTAGCATATATTCAAGGTGCAGGAGATCAGATTCCGGAAAGTTTACGCCAGATAGGGTATACGGTTGATGAATTGGAAGAAGGTAGTATTACCACTGAAAAGCTTTCAAAATATGATGCTGTTATTCTTGGAATAAGAGCTTATAATGTAAATGAGAAGTCAAAGTATTATCAAGATATATTGCATAACTACGTTGACCAAGGAGGTACTATGATTGTGCAATACAACACGAATTTTAGAACAAAAGTTGACAAAGTAGCACCCTATAATTTAGAGCTGTCTAGAGACAGAGTGACAGATGAAAATTCAGAAGTATCAATACTTGATGATCAACATGAGTTGTTGAATTACCCTAATAAGATTACTGAAGATGATTTTAAAGACTGGGTACAGGAACGAGGACTTTACTTTCCTAATAAATGGGATGCAGCTTTTACTCCCTTACTATCTATGAATGATAAGGGAGAAACTGCTAAAAAGGGTAGTTTATTAATTGCAGAGTATGGTAAAGGTCATTTTATTTATACAGGATTAAGTTTCTTTAGGGAATTACCTGCTGGAGTTCCAGGAGCATATAGATTGTTTACCAATATGCTTTCCGTTGGTAAGAATGATTACGAAATATCTACCAAAAACTAACAGATGAATCAGAATCAAAAATATAAATGGCAACCAATATATTCACTAGTGTTATTTTTAAATGCTATTTATATTGTTTTGTTCTATTTTTTAATGCAAGCCTTTTCTTAATAGTATGCAGCAACTAGACTGGATAGTTCTTATTTGTACCTTATTATTTATAGTTTTATATGGAGCTTGGAAAACAAGCGGAAGTAAAGACGTAAAAGATTTTATTAAAGGAGGTAGTCAAGCTAAATGGTGGACTATTGGCCTTTCTGTAATGGCTACACAAGCTAGCGCAATTACTTTTCTATCAACACCAGGGCAGGCCTTTCATGATGGAATGGGTTTTGTTCAGTTCTATTTTGGTGTGCCTATTGCCATGGTAATTATTTGTATGGTTTTTATTCCTATTTACCATCGTTTAAAAGTCTTTACAGCCTATGAGTATTTAGAGTCTCGTTTTGACCTAAAAACAAGAAGTTTGGCAGCAATCTTATTCTTGATTCAACGTGGATTGGCAGCAGGAATTACCATTTTTGCACCCGCCATCATTTTATCGGCTGTTCTGGGTTGGGATTTGATTACGCTTAATATAGCTATAGGATCACTAGTCATTCTATATACGGTTTCAGGAGGAACTAAAGCGGTTAGTGTTACGCAAAAACAGCAAATGGCAGTCATTTTTACAGGAATGTTTATTGCATTTTATATCATTCTAAGTAAGCTACCTGATGGTATTACCTTTAAAAAAGCACTAGATATTGCAGGTGCTTCTGGTAAGATGAATATTCTTGATTTTTCTTTTGATTTTGAGAATAGATATACTTTTTGGAGTGGAATAATAGGAGGTAGCTTTCTGGCTTTATCCTATTTTGGTACAGACCAAAGCCAAGTGCAGCGATATCTATCTGGTAAGTCTGTAAAAGAAATGCAATGGGGATTGATTTTTAACGGATTGTTAAAAGTACCAATGCAATTTTTTATTTTACTTGTAGGGGTTATGGTGTTTGTATTTTATCAGTTTAATACAACTCCTTTAAATTTTAATCCTGAAACTAAAGAGGCTATTGACAACTCTGCTTATATAGAAGATTATAAAAAAATTGAGGATGCGCACCTAAAAGTAGAACAAGAAAAAAAGACATTGCAGTTAGAATTAGCCAATAATTCATTTACAGCATCTCAAAAAGCGCGTATCGTTGAGCTTCAATCATTAGATAGAGGGTTAAGAGCAGAAGCTAAAGAGGTTATCAAAAAAGCAGATAATACAGTTGAAACTAATGATAAAGATTATGTATTTATTCATTTTATTTTAAATAATTTACCAAAAGGGCTTATTGGTTTATTGCTTGCTGTCATTCTCTCTGCAGCTATGTCATCTACAGCATCAGAGTTAAATGCCTTGGGTTCAACAACTGCTATTGATCTATACAAGCGCAATGTAAAAGGTGAGCGCTCTGATACTCACTTTTTAAAAGCGTCAAAATGGTTTACGTTCTTATGGGGGGTAATAGCAATATTAGTAGCATGTGTAGCTAACCTTTTTGACAATTTAATTCAGCTGGTGAATATTATTGGTTCTATATTTTATGGAAATGTTTTGGGTATTTTCTTACTAGCTTTCTTTATAAAATATGTAAAAAGCCGAGCGGTTTTTATTGCTGCTATTATAACTCAAATAATTGTGATTATTGGCTGGTATTATGATTGGATGCCTTATTTATGGCTTAACCTTTTTGGTTGTGCTTTAGTTATGTTTATAGCCATTTTACTCCAACCATTTTTTAATGGGACAAAAGGAGAATTAGTTACACACTAAATCCTCTATATTCTTCGTTGAATATTTGTTGATTCTAACTAGATGACAAAGAAAATCCTACTTGCTTTATTAGCTATTTTTATAGGTATTTTAGGTTATGCAGCCTATTACTTTTATTTTGGTCCGAGCTCTAATTTGCAATCTATTTATCTCATTCCTAAAGATGCAGTTTTTGTTGTAGAAACTCAAGAGCCTGTAGAAAATTGGGATCAGATCCGTGAAAGTGATGTGTGGAAGCATCTTCAGAAAAATGAATACTTTTTTGATTTGACAGAGAGTATTCATAAAATGGATACCGTTTTTCATAAAAAAAGAAGGTTGATAGAGCTTTTTGATACGCGCTCTTTGTTCTTTTCAGTTCATATGTACAAACCAAAAGATTATGGACTTTTTTATGTTATTGACCTTAAGAGGGTAGCCAAACTACAGTTGCTAAAGACCTATTTGAATACCTTGCTTAATGAGGATTACTCTTTAAGTAAACGTACTTATAAAAGTCATGAAATTATAGAGTTATACGATAAGAAAAGTAGAGAAACACTTCATTTATCATTTATTAAGAATCAATTAGTAGCTTCATATGTTCATACCTTGGTAGAGGCTTCAATTGATCAGTTTCAAGAGCCTAAAATTGGTCGTGATCTAGATTTTATTGAAGTCAAAAAGAAAACAGGTTATAGTGATATGTTCAGACTCTATCTACAACATAATTTTTTTGATGAATATTTTAACTATTTCTCTAATAAATCCTATGATTGGGTACAATTGCTAAGTACTAATTTTTCTTTTTCAGGTTTTCATTTTGACTTAGAAAGTAATAATACCATAACAGCAGAAGGTTATTCAAACATAAGTCAGAATAATATCAGTTATTTAAAGGTTTTGCAACAATCAGGTGAGTCTAAGAGAACCATCTCTAAAATAGTGCCTAAGAGAACTGCCTTTTATGCAAATTATGGTTTTAATAATTTCGATGATTTTTATAAAAATTTTATTGAAAACCTAAAGGAAAAACAGGAAGAGTATGAAAATTACCTGTTAAATAAAGAACAAATAGAAAAGCTGTTAAAGATTAATGTTGAAAAACAATTGCTGAGTTGGATAGGGGATGAGGTAACCTTTTTGCAAATGCAATCTAATATAACGGGTAAAAAGGATGATATAGCTGTAGTGATTAAAGTAAATGATAAAGCGCATGCAAATGTAAAGTTAAGTGAGGTGTTAGAGCAAATACGAAGAAGAACACCTGTTAAATTCAAAGAGGTTGTCTATAAAGAACATGCGATTCACTATTTATCAATTAAAGGATTTTTCAAACTCTTTTTAGGGAACTATTTTAAAGCTTTTGACAAACCGTATTTTACCATCATTGAAGACTATATTGTCTTTAGCAATCAACCAAACACATTAAAGAGTATTATAGATGATTATATAGCTAAAAATACGCTAAGTGATTCTGAAGACTATAGGCATTTTAGAAGGTATTTTGATTCTAAATCATCGGTTTTTATCTATATGAATACACCAGTACTGTTTGAAAATATCTATGAATTGGCTGATGTAAAAACAAAACAACAATTATTAAAAAACAAAGATTTTATCATCTGCTTTCCTCAAATAGGATTTCATCTTTCACCTAGTGGAAATATTTTTAAAACTAAATTAGTTATAAACTATCAGGATATTGAATTGGTAAAAAATAAAGAACAATTTAAAGATATAAGACCTATTGGTCCTGGTTTACCATTTAATAAAAAAGATAATATCATTGGTGTTCCAAAAACAAAAGACGTGTTTTATGTTCCTACTTTATATCCAAATGATCTAAATGCAAAAGCGTATGTCAAGAACTATACAAATGGGAAACTTCACCTTAAAGTTGAGTTAAAAGATGGACTAAAGCATGGTAGGTATTATGAGTACTATACCAATGGAGAGATAAAATTAAAAGGGAAGTATAAAAGAGATTTAAAGTATGGTGTTTGGAGAGCGTATGATCAGAATGGTAAATTGATCAAGAAAAAACGATTTTAAAGGTCCTTATTTTTTCTTTTAAAGATAGATGTAATGCTGGTATAGATTTTCAATAAAAACTTAAAGAAGCCTAGAATAATTCCTTCAAAAAGTATTTCTACAAATACTTTGTAAAGAAAATCAATGATAATTTGGATAATTGGTATCATTCTATTCTTGCATTTTCATTTAAAATAAAAATCCCCAACTTTAAGCGTTAGGGATTTTTTCTATTCGTTAGAATATTATCTTTTAAATATCGTCAAAGTCAATATCAGTAAAGCTATCAGTAGAAGTTCCATCTACGGTCACTTCACTTGGCTTTTGATAATCTTTCTGATGACGTTCAGAAATTACTTCAGTACCTTTTTCATTAATAATAAAATCTGTAGCCTTCGCTAACATTTCATTAAACTCACTAAAATCTTCTTTATACAAATAGATTTTATGCTTTTTGTAATGAAAAGAACCATCATCATGGGTAAATTTTTTACTTTCCGTAACGGTTAAGTAGTAGTCTCCGGCTTTGGTTGATCTTACATCAAAAAAATAAGTTCTTCTACCTGCTCTTAGTACCTGTGAAAAGATCTCTTCCTGTTCTGCAAAGTCTTTATCGCTCATAATCTTCTAAAACTTTATGAATCTTATTTCATGTTAATAGTGAACAAATCTAAAAAAATAAATTAGGTGCGCAATATTTTCTTAAATTTCTTTTAAGCTATTCGGCAGTCTGTTCCGTAAGTTGTTGATTGTAAATATCTTGATAATATCCATCTTGATTAGAAAGCTGTTCATGAGTGCCTTGCTGTATAATTGCACCTTTATCAAGCACTATAATATGGTCGGCATTTTTAGCTGAAGATACTCTGTGACTCACAATAATTGTGGTTTTATTCTTACTCACCTTTTCAAGGTTATTAAGAATTATCTCTTCGGTTTCTGTATCTACAGCAGAAAGGCAGTCATCAAAAATAAGAACTTGGGGGTCAGAAATAATGGCTCTTGCAATTGAGATTCGCTGCTTTTGACCACCTGAAAGCGTTACGCCACGTTCACCAACAACGGTATCGTATTTTTCATTGAACTCATCAATATTATGATGAATATGTGCATTATTTGCTGCAGTAATGATCTCTGCATCAGTAGCATCATTTTTACCAAACTTAATGTTGTTTTTTATGCTATCAGAAAACAAGAAAGCTTCTTGTGGTACAAAACCAATGCTATTTCTTAGATCATGTAAGTTTAGTTCTTTAATGTCTTTGTTGTCAATTAATACCTGGCCTTCACTAGCATCATACAATCGGGCAATCAGGCTAATGATAGTTGACTTTCCTGATCCGGTTTTTCCTAAAATGGCAAGTGTCTTGCCTTTTTCAAGTGTAAAGCTGATATTTTTTAAGGCAGTAATATCAGTATCCTGATAAGTAAAAGATACATTCTTAAATGCTATTTCACCCTCAATTCTAGAGTTTCCTTCAGCGGTATTTGTTACTTCAGGTTCTTCATTTAGAAATTCATTGATGCGTTTTTGAGATGCTTCAGCTTGCTGAACAATAGAGGTTACCCAGCCAACAACAGCTACGGGCCAGGTAAGCATATTTACATAGATAATGAATTCAGCAATAACACCAAAGCTATTGATATCTCCATTAATATAACGCATACCGCCTATATAAATCACTAACACATTGCTTAGTCCAATAAGTAAGATCATGGACGGAAAAAAGAGCGCATTAGCCTTAAATAAAGAAATGTTTTTCTCTTTGCTAATTACAGCTAATTCGTCAAACTTACTAAATGAAAGTTTTTCTATTCCATAAGCTTTGATAACGTTTAAACCTGAAAATACTTCTTGTACTTGGGTAGTTAAGTTTGATAATGATTCCTGAACAACTCTGCTACGTTTATTTATAACTCTACTTAGCGTATAAATTAATACTGATAAAATGGGTAATGGTAAAAGCGTATATAAGGTCAAGGTCATATCAATGCGAAGCATATTGGCAATTACAATGACAAACAGCGTAATTGTATTGATAGTATACATAATAGCCGGGCCAAAATACATACGTACCTTACCTACATCTTCACTGATACGGTTCATTAAATCACCGGTTCTGTTTTGTTTGTAGAATCTTTGTGTAAGATTTTGATATTGTTGATAGATCTCATTTTTTAAATCAAATTCTATATAACGAGACATAACAATAATAGTCTGACGCATAATAAAAGTAAAAAAGCCTGACAGTAGTACAGCACCTATAATTAATAGAATATTTATTAATAAGTCATTTTTTACAACACTAATATCAGTAACCACCCCCTTCGTGTATTGTTCAACTGAGGTTAGTGATTTATTAATGAGTCTAGGAGTGAATAATGAGAAAATTCTAGCTACAATTGTTGTTACAATACCCAGAATTAATCGGTTTCTATATTTAAAAAAGTATTTGTTTAAGTATTTAAGCGCCTTCAATAAGTTGGTTGTATCTAAGTTTTATTGATGCAAAAATAAGAGTCTAAAATTTAAAATCTGTTAACATTATTTTAATCTCTTAATATTTTGCTTCGAGTGCTATTAAAATTATATTTGCAGCGGTTTTATAAAATCAAACTCTTTTTATTCAGAAACTAATCAAGGCGCTCTTTTAAATAATGTTAAACAGAAGACATATTAGAATTAAGGTAATGCAATCTATTTATGCATTGCTACAATCAAATAATGATGACTTAAAACGAGAGGAAAAGTTTATTTATTATAGTATTGATAAGATATATGATCTTTATGTGTTATTATTAAGTTTACTTGTTGAAGTTAGAGATCTTGCGGAGTCGCATTTAGAATTAGGAAAAAAGAAGTTTTTACCTACTTCGGAAGACATTAACCCCAATCAAAAGTTTATTAAAAATAGGTTGCTTCTAATTTTAAAGGAAAGTTCATTTTTAAAGGAATATCTAGAAAATCATAAGCTTAAGAATTGGAAGAATGATAGTGAATATGTACGTCTTATTTGGGATGCCATCAAAGAGAGTAAGGCTTACAATGAATATGTAAATTCTGAAGAATTATCTTTTAATGATGATCGCAATTTTTTGAGTCTTATATTTAAGGAAGTTGTTGCGCCCAATGATAAGTTGTTTGATTATTTTGAGAGCGAAAATCTTAGTTGGGTGGACGATTTACCGCTCGTGAATACATCTATTTTGAAGACCTTTTCACGAATGAGCTCTAAAAAAGCATTTAAAGGAGATGCATTATATGGTGATGATGATGATAAAGTGTTTGTAAAAGAATTGTTTAATAAAGTAGCATTACATCATCATCAATTTACTGAAGATATTGATGCGAAGACACCTAATTGGGATGCTGAGCGGATTGCTGAAATAGATCTTATATTAATAAAAATGGCCTTGACAGAATTTCTGTATTTCCCATCCATTCCTGTTAAGGTAACTATCAATGAGTATATAGAAATAGCAAAGGATTACTCTACCAATAAGAGTAGTTTTTTTATAAATGGGGTTTTGGATAAACTGTCAAAAGAATATCAGAACTCTGGAAAAATAAAAAAAGTAGGTAGAGGATTACTATAAATGTTTTAATTTTAACCCATAAAAATTAAATAATAAAAATGAAGAATGTATTTTTTGCAATTGGATTAATTGCTTGTGTTTCTTTCATTTCTTGTAAAGAAAATGTAGCAGGCAAAATAAATAAGGAAAATTTAGAAATGGCTAAGGCCAGAGATTATAAGTTAAATGAAGGAGCCGCAGCTTTAACTTTTGACAGAGAGGTACATGATTTTGGAACAATAACTCAAGGAGATGTGGTAGAGACTACCTTTTCATTTAAAAACACTGGTAAATCTGAGCTTATTATTACTAATGCTTCTAGTACTTGCGGTTGTACAGTACCTGAATGGCCAAAAGAACCTATACCAGTAGGTGGTGAAGGAAAAATCAAAGTGAAATTTAACTCAGCAGGTAAATCTAATAAAGTAACTAAAACGGTTACCTTAACTACCAATACTGCAGAAGGTAAAGAGTCTGTGGTGATTAAAACTGAGATTAAAGCAAAAGAAAAAGAAGCTAACTCATAATCTATACACATGTTTTTAAATTTTTTCTTACAAGCTTCTGGAGGAGCGGGTATGTCTAATTATATTATGATCGTCTTAATGATTTTGGTCTTTTATTTATTTATGATAAGACCACAAATGAGACGTCAGAAAAAGGAAAAAACCTTTCAATCTTCTATTAAAAAAGGAGCTAGAGTAGTTACAACAAGCGGCATCCATGGTAAGATAGTGGAATTAAACAATACCGATAATACCTGTGTTATAGAAACAGGGGCTGGAAAAATAAAATTTGAACGTTCTGCGCTTTCAATGGAGCTGTCTAAAAAATATAACAAAGAAGTAGCCAAAAAATAGTTCAAATTCTAAC
The DNA here is from genome assembly GCF_056591715.1 of Maritimimonas sp. 2405UD52-3. Lineage (NCBI taxonomy): Bacteria > Pseudomonadati > Bacteroidota > Flavobacteriia > Flavobacteriales > Flavobacteriaceae > Maritimimonas > Maritimimonas sp. 2405UD52-3. The sequence continues at coordinate 14,436 of NZ_JBWQOL010000002.1, read as the reverse complement.
TACTAGATAAAAGTGAGTTTTGATTTCAAGACTCACTTTTTTTATATCTTTAATTACTGAATAAGTATCTTATGAATCAGGCCAGGCAAGCATTAAAGAATAATAAAAAACTCCGGGTATTTCTACTATTTTTAATACTTGCTTTTGTTTTTTGGATGCTGATAAAGCTTTCTAGAACATATACATCCTCAGTTGATGTGAAACTCAGTTATGTAGATCTTCCAGAAAACAAGATGCTTCAAAATGAACCTTTGTCAAAAATCAAAGTAAATCTTAAATCTGTAGGTTTTGGTTTGCTACGACATAAATTCACTAAGAATAGAGCTACGGTTAGTTTAAAAGAGGTAAAGCGAATGCGAGGATCTACCTATTATTATACTTCATCTGATGTCTTGGTAGACATAGGTAAGTCATTTTCTAAATCTGAGGTGTTAGGTATATATCCAGATACCTTGTATTTTGACTTTGGAAGAAGTGTAAGTAAAAAAGTAAAAGTAGAACCAGATATTTCTATTCAATATAAATCAGGGTATAATCTTTCGGGAAAATTGCAAATAAATCCTGAATATATAACAGTTTCAGGCCCCAAAAAACTTGTGGATTCAGTTATTTTTATTGAAACTAAAAATGCGAAGCTAACTAATGTTTATGATACAATTAATAAAAAGTTGGCAATCAAGGGAATTGATAATAAATCTAAGTTGACTTTTTCAGCTTCTGAGGTTAATATTATTGGAAAGGTAGAAAAATTTACAGAGCGAACCATTGAAGTCACTGTCAAACTTGTAAATGCACCAAGTGGGTACAAAGTGAGTTTGATTCCACAGAAGGTAAAAGCAAAATTTCAAATAGGTTTATCTGACTTTAATAAAGTTTCAGAAAATGATTTTGAGATTATTTGTGATTACCAAAGAACGAAAGAAGAAGGTATAGATTTTTTAATTCCAGAAATTAAAAATAAACCTGCTCTGGCCAATAGTTTAAAGATAGTGCCTAATAAAATTGAGTTCTTGCTAGAGAAATGATAGTTGTAGGATTAACAGGTGGCATTGGTAGTGGTAAATCTACCGTAGCCAATTTCTTTAAAGAGTTGGGTGTTCCAGTATATGTTGCTGATGATCATGCCAAGAGATTGATGCAAAGTTCTAAAGTAGTCAAACAAAAATTGATTAAAGAGTTTGGGAACAAGGCTTATATTGGAACACAATTAAATCGTGCTTACTTAGCCCAAATAGTATTTAATGACAAGTCAAAGTTAGAAGCTATTAGCGCTATAGTACATCCATCTGTTTCAAATAGTTTTAAAAGATGGATTGGTAAGCAGAAGTTTCCATATGTAATTCAGGAAAATGCGATCATTTTTGAAAATGACAATGTTAAAAAGTTTGATTATATTATTACTGTAACAGCTTCTGAGAGTGATAAAATTAAAAGAGTCATGCAGCGAGATGGGGTTAATGAAGACCAAGTATTAGCTCGTATGCAAAATCAATTGCCTGATAAATTCAAAATAACGCAATCAGACTTTGTTATTGTAAATGACGATTTAATGACTACACAAAATAAGGTGAAACAAATTCACAAAAAGCTCGTCTTACTGGCTAAACAATAATTGTTAAGATGAATAAATCTTAAAAAAGTGTTAAATGCACTTTGGTTTAGTTAATATTAGTTAAAGAATCAGTTAAAATATTGAGAAGGATTAAATTTGTTCTAAATGAGTAGGAGAATATTTATACTCTTAATTGTATTAATGAGTATTGCCTTAATAGGCATCATTGCGGTACAGATTTATTGGATTAACAGTTCTATACAAATTCGTGATAAACAATTCACGACAGATGTAAAATTTGCGCTCGCTAAGGTGTCTGAAAATATTCAGCAAAGAGAGTTAAATGACTACTACGATAAATATAGTGCTGTTATTGACAGTTCTAAACGTTCTTTGGAAAGTGGTAAAAAAGATTTCTTCTTTCAGCAATTAGATACGGCAAGAAATGAAATTTTTACGTTTAGGCAAAGTATTCTTGAAAGTAATTATAAACCGTCTATTTCTTTATTTGATAGCGATACCTTGAGTTTTACAACTTTATTGAGCGAAAAAGAAAAGGAAATTACAAAAGTTTCTTTCAATAAAAATGATTTTGAAGAATTGTCTCCAGAAGAAAGGATATATCAAGTTGGCAGACAAATAAACTTAGAAAAAGCTCAGTTTAATAACGTATTTAAAGATATTGCTCCAAGAACGCCAATCTATGATAGGGTTTCAACAAAAGAAATACGAATAAATCTTGATAATGAACTGAGAGATTTAGGGGTTGAAGCTAATTTTGAGTTTGGGGTTTTTCAGGAAGGATTGGCAACTAAGGTTAAATCAAATGGTTTTAGAAAGGAGAAGTATAAAAGTTATGGAGTGCCCTTATTCCTAGATAATGAAGGAAATAGTGAGTACGAATTGTATGTTAGTTTTCCTGAAAAAGAAAAATACATATTGGCAACCATTTCAAATATTTTGATTCTAGCAGCTGTGTTTATTCTTGTTATCATTGCTGCCTTTGCAAGTGCCTTGTATCAATTGATCAGGCAGAAACAAATATCTGAGATCAAAACAGACTTCATTAATAATATGACTCATGAGTTCAAAACACCTATTGCCACTATTAATTTGGCGTTAGATGCTATTAAGAACCCAAAGATCATAGATGATAAAGAAAAAGTGCTTAGATATACAGATATGATTCGTCAGGAGAATAAGAGAATGCATGGGCAAGTTGAGAATGTATTGAGAATATCTAAATTAGAAAAGAATCAACTAGATTTATCAGCTCAGGTTGTCAATATTCACGAGGTTATTGAAGAAGCTATTACGCATGTAAAGCTTATAGTTAATGATAAAGGAGGATATGTAAAAAAACATTTAAATGCGAGTCAAGTTGAGGTTATGGCAAGTAAATTTCATTTTACAAATGTGATTGTAAATATGCTAGATAATGCGATAAAATATACTCAACATTCTCCTAAAATTGATATTACCACTGAAAATGCAGGAAATTATATCCTGATAAAAATAAAAGACCAAGGTATTGGAATGAGTAAAAATGTACAGAAGTATGTTTTTGATAAATTTTACCGAGAACAAAAAGGAAATATACATGATGTAAAAGGTCACGGATTAGGCCTCTCCTATGTGAAAAAAATTGTTGAACATCATCATGGTAGTGTATATGTAGAAAGCGAGAAGGGGAAAGGAAGCACTTTTACTGTAAAACTGCCATTGATATAAATTATAAACATGACAAATAAAAAAATATTATTAGTTGAAGACGATCCTAATTTTGGAACAGTCTTAAAGGATTATTTAATGTTAAATGATTATTCTGTTTCTCATGCCAAAGATGGCTTGGAAGGATTAATTATGTTTAAAAATGACGATTTCGATATCTGCATCTTAGACGTTATGATGCCAAGAAAAGACGGTTTTTCTTTGGCAAAAGATATTAGAGCTACGAATGCAGACATTCCCATCATTTTTCTAACAGCCAAAACCATGAAAGAAGATGTGTTGAAAGGGTATGAAGTAGGTGCTGATGACTATTTAAATAAACCTTTTGATTCTGAAGTATTGTTGTATAAAATCAAAGCTATTTTGCAACGTAAAGAGGTAGATGTAAATACGGAAGAGGAACAGCATGAATTTCAAATAGGTAAATTTCATCTAAATACAAAGTTGAGGCATCTTTCTTTTGATGGTGGTGAGCCTAAGAAATTATCACCAAAGGAAAATAAGTTATTGAAAATGTTAGCCTTGCATATCAATGATTTAATGCCTAGAGAATTAGCACTTACTAAAATTTGGAGAGATGATAATTACTTCACTTCTAGAAGTATGGATGTCTATATTGCAAAGTTGAGAAAGTACTTAAAACCAGATCCTGAAGTAGAAATTATTAATATTCATGGTGAAGGTTTTCGTTTGATCGTTAATGGTTAAGAATAAATTTCTTTAAGTTTTTAAGTTGTAAATTTGCTCTATGGGGCAGTTTATAAGGTTATATAACGAAAATCCTAATCAACGAGAATTAGACAAAGTAGTAGCTGTACTTCGTAAAGGAGGTTTGATCATTTATCCTACAGATACTGTTTATGGATTGGGCTGCGATATTACTAATAACAGAGCATTAGAGAAAATTGCCCGTATCAAAAATATTAAATTGGCAAAAGCCAATTTTTCTTTTGTGTGCAATGACTTGAGTCACCTTTCGGATTATGTCAAACAAATAGATACATCTACGTATAAAATTTTAAAACGAGCTTTACCTGGTGCTTACACTTTTATCTTACCGGGCAATAACAGTTTGCCAAAAGCTTTTAAGAATAAAAAAACGGTAGGTATTAGGGTGCCCGATAATAATATAGCTAGAGAAATTGTAAGGTCATTGGGCAATCCTATTGTTTCTACATCTATTTATGATGAAGATGATGTTATAGAATATACTACTGATCCTGAACTTATTTACGAAAAATGGAAGGACCAGGTTGACATAGTCATTAATGGTGGTTATGGAGACAATGTGCCTTCAACAATTATAGATTTGTCATCTGATGAAATTGAAGTTACAAGAGAAGGGAAAGGAAGTCTAGATATTTTATAGTTTACCATTATTATTGATCAATTCTTTATAATTAGCTTTTAATCGTCTTAATAATATACCATATAGCAACTGGTAGATCAACCAGAAAAAACCCATAATTATTAATAATAAGAAAATTGCCACGGTCCAGACCATAATCATATTGGTGCCTTCAGGTATACTTTGCAAGAATTCATCAGAATTAAGAGCTCTATAGAAAATAACGCCACCAACTACTGGTATAACTGAAAGAACAAACCAAATATAATATTTAACTGTTTTTCGTGTTTTTAAAATGTTCTGCATCAATACTTTGGGATTTGAGTTCGCAGAAATTGACCGATAATTTTTATAGAAAAGATAGATAAAGACCAGTACAATTGAGTAAAAAATAAAGCTAGCAATAAAATTAAAACTCGTTAGGTTTAAATCATTCATTAAGCTATTTGTCTTATCACTATCCATAAATAACAATAGCACATGAGGTATTACAAACTCAAGTAAACTTATAATAAATATCCATTTTACTATAGAAGATGATTTTTTGTGAATGAGTTTTGATAAATCATCATATGATAATTTTGGGAGGGAACTATCTTGTTTCTTCCAGTCTTTTTTTAACAAATCTAATTGATCCATAACACTACGGATTTAATATTTTTTTCAACTTAGTTTTTACTCGGTTCATTTTTACGCGTGCATTTACCTCACTAATACCCATCGTTTCTGATATTTCATGGTAATTCTTATCTTCAAGATATAAAAAGATCAACGCTTTTTCAATATCAGATAGCTTTTTAATGGCTTTATACATGAGTCGTAGTTGCTCTTCTTCAGTATCATCATATTCTGTTGACTGAATTTTGAACAATACACTCTCAAAATCTTGCGTTTTTATACTTCGCTTTGACTTACGATATAGGGTGATGGCAGTATTAATGGCAACCCGATACATCCAGGTGCTAAATTTTGCCTCACCTCTAAACTTTGGATATGCACGCCATAGTTGTATAGTTATTTCCTGAAAAAGGTCATTATGTGCATCTTGACTATTAGTATATAATCTACATACCTTATGTACAATATTTTGATGCTTTTCAAGATCAGATACAAAACTATGTTCAAGTTCTTTTGTCACTAGTTGGTTGATTTCAACTTATAGGTAAACAAAAATGAGGTTTTGTTACACTTTATCAAAACTAATTTTAACCCAATTTTAAGTTAAATTTATGACTATGAATAAGAATTGTAGTAAAAAAAATGTATTTTTGTTAAACTATTTCTAAATTATATTAAACAAAATATAATTATGCTCAATGCCATTAAAACGAAATTTTCGATCAAAGATCTCGAAAATTTTACAGGAATTAAATCGCACACCATTAGAATTTGGGAAAAGCGTTACAAGCTTTTAGAGCCTAAAAGAACGGATACTAATATTCGTTTTTACGATTCAGATAATTTTGTAAAGCTCTTAAATATAAATCTCCTTTATAACAACGGTTATAAAATATCTAAGATCGCTGAATTCTCTGAAGATACTTTAGTTTCAAAAGCAAAGGAACTTGTTAATACAGATGCTGTTAAAGAGGGTGCTTTGAATTCATTTAAAGTGGCTATGTTAAATTTTGACATCAATTTATTCAATGAATCTTATACCAAGCTTTTAGGGCATAAAACATTCAGAGAAGTATTTTTAGATGTATTTATACCATTATTAGAACATATTGGTGATTTATGGCAAACTAGGTCTATAAAGCCGGTTCATGAGCATTTTATTTCTAATTTGATTATTCAAAAATTACAGTCTAATATTGAGAAAAACCAGTCAATCATTCATGATACTGATAAAGTATATGTGTTGTATTTACCTCAACATGAGATACATGAATTAGGCTTATTGTACTTGCATTATGAACTGACTTTAAAAGGATATCACTCCATTTATTTAGGGCAGAATATATCAACTGATAATATAGCTGACCTTAAAAAATTCTACAGGAGTATTCACTTCATTTCATATTTTACAGTAGAACCTAAAGATGATGAAATAGATGAACATATAGAGAATCTTCAAAAAGAACTCATAGAAGATACAGACAATAATTTCTGGTTTTTAGGTAGAAAAGCATTTTTGTTTGAAGGAAAGGAGCTCCCAAAAGGCATTAGGTCTTTTACGTCATTGCAAGATTTACTAAAAGTTATCTAGTGAACAAAGTTGTTATTATTGGTTCAGGTTTTTCTTCATTGGCAGCATCTTGCTACTTGGCAAAAGCGGGGTATGATGTTACAATTTTAGAAAAGAATAATTCACTAGGGGGTAGGGCAAGAGTATTGCATAAAGATGGATTTAAATTTGACATGGGGCCTACCTGGTACTGGATGCCCGATGTGTTTGAAAGTTTCTTTGCCGATTTTGAAAAACGACCTTCTGATTATTATACACTAGAAAAATTAAGCCCGGCCTATTCAGTATATTTTGGTGAGAAGGATACGATTACGATTCCTGATAATTTAGAAGATATTATTGAACTTTTTGAAAAAGTTGAACCAGGAAGTTCTAAGCATTTAATTGACTTTATAAATTCCGCTAAATTTAATTATGAAGTTGCTATTAAAGATCTAGTCTACAAACCAGGCAACTCAATTACAGAACTTATTACCCCAATTACGATAAAAAGGGTACATCAATTTTTTACAAGTATTCGTAAAAGGGTACGAAAGAAGATTAAAAATGAAAAGTTGATTCAAATACTGGAGTTTCCAGTATTATTTCTAGGAGCCAAGCCAAGCAATACACCTTCTTTCTATAATTTTATGAATTATGCTGATTTTGGTTTAGGTACATGGCATCCTAAAGGCGGAATGTATGAAGTCATTAAAGCAATGACTTCACTCGCTAAGAGTTTAGGAGTAGAAATTCAAACAAATAAAAGTGTTACAAAAATTAAAGTAGCAAATGGTAGAGCCTTAGGCGTTGAAACCAATGCCGGCTTTTTTGATGCCGATATTGTGCTAAGTGGTGCTGATTATCATCATACAGAAACGCTTCTTGATAAATCATTTAGGCAATACTCAGAATCATATTGGAGCAAGAAAACTTTCGCGCCTTCATCATTACTTTTTTATGTTGGCTTTGATAAGAAGTTAAAGAATGTAGAGCATCATACTTTATTTTTTGATACTGATTTTGATGTACATGCTAAAGCTATCTATGATGTTCCTTCTTGGCCTAATGATCCGCTGTTTTATGCTAGTTTTCCTAGTATGACTGATGATTCTTTTGCCCCTGAAGGTAAGGAAGCAGGTGTATTCTTAATACCGTTAGCTCCAGGTATCAAAGATACTCCCAAAATACGCGATTTGTATTTTCATAAAATCATTAAAAGATTTGAGAAACTAACAAAACAAGATGTTACAAAAGATATTGTTTTTAAAGATTCATATTGTGTTAATGATTTTATTGAAGATTACAATTCGTATAAAGGAAACGCCTACGGTTTAGCAAATATCTTAACCCAAACAGCTTTTTTAAGACCAAAAATAAAGAGCAAAAAAGTTACAAACCTATTTTTTACTGGTCAATTGACTGTTCCTGGACCAGGCGTACCACCATCATTAATTTCGGGTAAGATTGCCGCCAACTTAATTCTTAAAAATTATCCAATAATAAGTAAAGCTTATGGAAAAGTTGTTTAATAGCGTATCAATTGATTGTAGTAAATTGGTAACTAAGTCTTACAGTACTTCATTTTCTATGGCTGTTAAGATGTTGTCACCTACAATTAGAAATGCAATTTATAGCATTTATGGTTTTGTGCGTTTTGCAGACGAAATAGTAGATACATTTCATGAGTTCAATAAGGAGGAACTAATTACTAAATTTGAAGCTGATTATTACAAAGCTTATGAAGATGGTATTAGTTTGAACCCTATTTTAAATGCCTTTCAATTAACCGTTAAGAAATATAATATTACAGATGATTTGGTACAGGCTTTTCTCAACAGCATGAAGCTTGATCTACACAAAACAAACTATACAACAGAAGAGGAATATAAAGAGTACATTTATGGCTCAGCAGACGTTGTAGGATTAATGTGTTTAAAAGTGTTTGTAAATGGAGATGAACAGCAATACAAAGAATTAGAAAAAGCTGCTATGCGTTTAGGTTCAGCGTTTCAAAAAGTTAATTTTTTACGCGATTTAAAAGATGACTATGAGTTTTTGAATCGTTCTTATTTTCCTGGAGTTAATTTAAAATCATTAGATGCTGAGTCTAAAGATGCCATTATCAGAGAAATTCAAGATGATTTTGATTATGCTTTAAAACATGGTATTTTAAAGCTACCTGTTGAAGCCAAATTTGGTGTTTATATGGCGTATAGATATTATACAAGATTGTTGAGAAAATTGAAACACGTACCCTCAACAAAAATTATAGAAACCAGAGTGCGTATCTCAGATCCTATGAAGTTAAATTTACTTGCACGTAGTTATGTGAAGTATAAGTTAAATTTGATTTAAATGATTGTTCTGTATATTCTAATCACTATTTCAACTTTTGCCATAATGGAATGCATCACTTGGTGTACACATAAGTATATAATGCATGGTTTTGGTTGGTATTTGCACGAAGATCATCATCAACCTGGATATCCTCATACGTTTGAAAAGAATGATGCTTTCTTTGTAATTTTTGCCCTTCCTAGTATTTCACTCTTTTATTTTGGGTTGCAAGGAGGTTTGAATTATTTATTTTTTATAGGACTCGGTATTTTTTTTTATGGATTGGCCTATTTCCTAGTACATGACGTATTAATACATCAACGATTTAAATGGTTTAAGCGTACAAAGAATAAATATTTAATAGGGTTAAGAAAAGCGCATAAAATACATCATAAACATCTGGGAAAGGAAGATGGTGAATGTTTTGGCATGCTCTTCGTTCCGTTTAAATACTTCAAAGTATAGATGTATTTGTATTTACTGATCAACCTAGCTTCTATTAGCATTCCATTGATCTACAGTTTTGAAAAACGCATGCGCTTTATTCAATGGTGGAGAGAAGTGTTTTTGGCCATTTTCATCACAGGTATTTTGTTTATAGTTTGGGATGTGATTTTTACCGGAAATGGAGTATGGGGTTTTAACGATGCATATTTATTAGGCGTAAATATTCTAAACTTACCATTAGAAGAATGGCTGTTTTTTATCTGTATTCCTTATGCAAGTATTTTTACACATTATGCCCTAAAGTATTTCTTTCCAAATTTAAAGCTTTCAAAAAATTTGACTGACCTTATTTCCATGGTACTCATACTTGTTCTAACATTGGTAATGATCTATAATTTTCAAAAGGATTATACCTTTTTTAATTACTTATTACTGGTGTTAGTTTTAACTTATAGCTTGATCAGTAAAGAAAAAGAATTGCAACATTTCTATATTAATTTTCTAGTGATTTTAATTCCTTTTTTTATTGTTAATGGTGTTCTTACAGGAAGTTTTATTCAAGATGAGATAGTTTGGTACAATAATGACGAAAATCTTGGCATTCGTTTAGGTACCATACCTATTGAAGACATTGGATATGCCTTTAGTATGTTATTTATAAGTATAATTCTAATAGAAAAATTTAAGAAACGCAAGAATGTCTAGTCAAGAAATTGCTGTAATGTGGTTTAGACGTGATTTACGTTTGTTTGACAATGTAGCACTTCATAAAGCATTGACATCTGGCTTAAAAGTACTTCCTGTTTTCATTTTTGACGATAATATTTTAGATAAATTACCTAACGACGATCCAAGGGTGAATTTTATTTTTGATTGTCTGCAAAGCATGCATCATAAACTTCTGGAAAAAGGAAGTAGTATTCTTATAGAAAAAGGAGTGCCGTTAGAGATTTGGAGAAAATTTCTGCAGTCTTATAAGATTAAAAAAGTATTTTTTAACAAAGACTATGAGCCTTATGCTCTAAAAAGAGATCAAGAAATTATTGATTTTCTAAATACAAACGGAGTTGCAGCTTATGCTTGTAAAGATCAAGTAATATTTGAGGAATCTGAGGTTGTCAAAAATGATGGTAAACCTTATACAGTTTTTACACCTTATAAAAATAAATGGCTCAGTCTATTCAATCAAATGGAGAAGTTTTTTGAATATAGCTGTGAAATAACCCAATATTATAAATATAAGCATGATTTCCCTTTACTGAAATCCATAGGATTTGTAAAAAGTACTATAAAAGTACAGCCTTATGATTTGATGGGAGTAGATCATTATGAATCACATCGAGATTTTCCTTATAAAGATGAAACAACTTATCTTTCACCACATCTTAGGTTTGGTACAGTAAGTATTCGTCAGTTAGCACAAATAGGTGGAAAAAGAAACCAAACCTTTTTGAGTGAATTGATTTGGCGTGAGTTTTTTATGCAGATATTATTTCATTTTCCAAATGTAGTCACAGAAAATTTTAGATCGAGATATAATGGAATTCAATGGCGAAACAATGAAGATGAATTCAAAGTATGGTGTGAAGGAAAAACAGGATACCCTATAGTTGATGCAGGCATGCGCCAACTAAATAAAACGGGATATATGCACAATCGTGTACGAATGATTACTGCTAGTTTTTTATGTAAGCATTTATTAATAGATTGGCGTTGGGGTGAGGCTTATTTTGCTGAAAAATTATTAGACTATGAATTATCATCTAACAATGGTAATTGGCAATGGGTTGCAGGCACTGGTTGTGATGCTTCACCTTATTTTAGAGTGTTCAATCCAGAATCTCAGCAAAAAAAGTTTGATAAAGATTTAATTTATATCCGCAAATGGGTAAATGATTTTGATGAACTAACGTATCCTAAACCAATTGTTGAGCATAAATTAGCACGGCAACGGGCTATTGAAACTTACAAAGCTGGTATTTTGAACTGAGTGAAAGATATGGTTTGATCTAGTGATTTTTTTAAGTTTTCCTAACTTATATCATAATATATCATTTAGCCGTAAATAGAAGCTAACTATAAATGATAAGTTAAACAGTTTTTTGACAAACAAAAATTTGCTTTTCGGAATGATCATTAAAAATTTTTTCTTCAAAATCTCCAAATTTATGAATAATGTTAAAACCATTCCTTTCCAAATAGGAATCTAACTCTTGAGGGTAAAACATTCTCATATCTAAATTTTGGAGGGATTAAATTCGCCATTAATATAATAATGCCATTCTATACAATTGATTTGTGTTTTGTTTTCATAGCGCATTATTTGCTTTATTAAGACCTCTCTTCCATCATTAGTTGTATATTCAAAATTAGCCTAATAAGCTTGTTTTTTAAATCAGTTCTTTGTTGCCAGCAGTTTTTATTCCACTTTCTCAAATGCGTTTACATTTCCTAATGACATATATTGAATTTTTCCATTCTCGTTTTTTAAAAACCCCATAATCCTTTTACCATCATAACTTTTAAATAATAAAGGTTCAACTTGATAAAATTTTCTTCCAAAACCAGAAAGTGTATGGTCATCATTTTCTGTAAGCTCATAAGTTCTTCGTTTGTTACTACCTGGACAAGTTTTACAATTGCTCATCCATTGGTATTTTCCTGAAAATATGGAAACATCTGTTTTCATTCTGTCGGTATTTTCATCAATTATAATTTTAGTACCAAAGTACTTTAAAACTTCAGATATAACTTTACCTCTCAAATTTGTATTTTCGTGATGATGAACAACAAAAATTCCTAAATTAATTTTGGGTACTAAAGTTATGAAAGAACTATAACCCAACATATCGCCACCATGATTATATGCATTAAGTCCAAATTGATTTTTTTCATAGAAACCATATGCAAAACCGAAAACTTCTGGATGTATAGATAGTTGTTGTTGTTGCATAGATAAAGTAATTTCTTTAGATAATACTCTTTGATTATTGAATGAGCCATTATTCAAAAGCATTTTCAGATATTTTCCCATATCAGAAACGGTACTATTAATAGACGAAGCAGGATAAGTATGATACCATTCCCAAGGCTGAGGAAGATTAATTCCGTTATACATTTCATAACCTAATGATAGACTTCCCCTGTCTTTTTTTGGTAAATCAATACTGGTTTTTGTCATTCCTAAAGGATTCCATATGTTCTTTCTCATATAGCTCTCTAGAGAAAGTCCACTTAAATCTTCTACAAGCAAACCAGCTAAAGCTATTCCATAGGTGCTATAAGCTGAAATTTTGCCTGGTTCTCGAATACGAGTAAGGTTTGAATTTAAAAATTTTGACAAAGGTATTTGTTTGTTTTTTTCAAACACTCTCCTTCCACCTATTTCATCAAATCCTGCGCTATGCGTTAATAAATGATGTGGTGTAATAGGAATTGAAAATGCACTAGGAACTTTAACTAATTTCAGATGATTGTTTACATCGTCTGTTAACTTGATTTTACCACGGTCTACTTGTTGAAGTAATGCAAGTGCAGTAAAAGTTTTTGTTATTGACCCAATTCTAAATATGGTTGAGTCTGGATCCACATAAGCCAAATTTTCTCCCAATGTTGTAAATCCATATCCCTTTTTTAATAATGTTTTACCATCCTTAACAATAATAAATGATGCTCCTGGGATGTGCTCGGATTCCATTGTCTTTGTAATTAAAGAATCGAGTTTGTTCTCTAAACCTCCAATTGCATACCCTTTGTTTTGAGCGAACGAAATAGCAGTTATTAGTACAAATATTATTGAAAGATAAATTTTCATCTTCTTAGTTTTAATTTAAGCAAAGATGAAAATTTAAAATTCGTTTCTATTGTAAAATATTGCACTAATTGGCATAGAGAGCATTTTGGAATTCCAACGGATTAACTCCTATGAATCGCTTGAAGTTTTTATAGAAATGAGAATTGTCGTAAAATCCACAGTCGATAGCAACATCAAATATTGGATTTCCATTTTTCAACATCTCTTTGCTTTGCTCAATTTTTTTTAGAAGAATAAAGTTGTTAGGTGTTAATCCTGTTTCTTGCTTGAACAGTCTTATGAATTTGAATTTACTCATTCCAAATTGCGAAGCTGTTTTGCTTAATGAAAAAGTATCAAAAGATGTATTATTGACAAAACTTTGAAAAAGTTGATTCGTTTTGTGGCTAATTTCTCTAACAGTTGAGTAATTCGAAATCAACGATGTTAAGGCTGATTTTAGTCTCCTTTCAAACTGAACATTGTTTTTGTTTAAATTAAGTGACAGAAAATAAAGTTCATTAAATATATTCTGGTCATAGATGACTTTGTCTTTAAAAAACATATCTTGATTGTTGTTTAGTTTTTTAATTACGTCTGGTGAGACATAGAAAGTAAAAAATGAATTGCCTACATAACTGTCGCAAGGCGTGGCGTGAACTTCTTTGGAATTTGTAATACAAATTGCACCAACAGGTGCTTGCAAAGTTCTATAATTAAGTTTTGTATTAAAAGTATTTTTTAAAATTAAAGAAATGTTGAAAGATTCGTGAGCGTGAAATGGGAAATCAAATGTACAAGATTTTGCATTTAGCAATTCTAATCCGTCAAGAATAGGAAGTCGATGGTATTCATTTATATCTTTTTTGTTTTTCAAATTGCTGCCAACTCAAGGGTTAAACGTAGTTCTGCTTTGAGAATGAAAAGATACTAAATTCTTTATCAATAATTTGAGAATCAGACTTCCTATTACTCTTAAATTATTGATTGTCAATTAGCTTCACGTTAGTGAAGTGTTGATTGTAGCATTTATTAGATTGGGAATTCGAGGAGCAGGG